>NZ_JAFLDR010000060.1 GCF_017302275.1 Sulfuritalea sp. | reverse complement strand
GGGCACGCCTGATGCGCGCCGCCCGCCGGGCCGCCCCAAGGGCGGCGCAGCCAAACCCCCGGAGCGGGCGCAGCCCGCGAACCACCGTCGCCCCCTCTCCCGGAGAGGGGGGCGGGGGGAGTGCACTCCGATGACGCTGCGCGTCGCCGCGCTCGGCGCCGGGCGCATGGGGCGCGGCATCGCCCACGCCTTCGCCTATGCCGGCCATGAAGTCTGGCTGATCGACGCCAAGCCGCGCACGGCGGAGGCCACGCAGGCACTCGAAGCCGATGCGCGGCGCGAGATCGAAGGGAGCCTTGCCACCCTGGCGGAACTCGGCGTCTTCGACGCGGCGCTGATCCCCGCCATGCTCTCGCGCGTGCATTTCGCCGGCCGCGACGCCGCGCCCGATGTGCTGGCGCAAGTCGACGTCTTGTTCGAGGGCGTGCCCGAGAAGCTCGACGCCAAGCGCGAGGCCTTTGCCTTCGCCTGCACGCACATGCGTGCCGACGCCCTGCTGGCCTCGACCACTTCGACCATGTTGTCCACCGAACTGGCCAGCTTTGTTACGCACCCCGCACGCTTCCTCAACGCCCACTGGCTGAATCCGGCCTACCTGATTCCGCTGGTCGAAGTCTCGCCGCATCCGGGCACCGACCCGGCCGCGACGCAGCGGCTATGCGATCTGCTTGGCAGCATCGGCAAGCAGCCGGTGCTGTGCCAGGCCGCGCCCGGCTACATCGTGCCGCGCCTGCAGGCCTTGCTGATGAACGAGGTGGCGCGCATGGTGGAGCAGGGCGTGGCCACGCCGGAGGACATCGACCGCGCCGTGCGCTACGGCTTCGGCCCGCGCTTCGCCAGCATGGGCATCGTCGAGTTCATCGACTTCGGCGGGCTGGACATCCTCTATTACGCCAGCCACTACCTGGCGAAGGCCATGGACGACCCCTGCCGCGCGCCGCCAGCCATCATCGACCGCTACATGGCCGAAGGCCGTGCCGGGCTGCGCGCAGGCAGGGGTTTCTTCGACTGGTCGACGGTCGACGCGGCGGCCTACCGCCGCGAGGTGATGCAGCGCCAGCTGGCGCTGCTGCGCCAGCTCGGCATGGTGCCGGCGCCGGGCGGCGAGAAATCGCCGTAGCGCCAGCGCCGACTCTTCAATCGCGCTGGATCAGTTCGATCTTGTAGCCATCCGGATCCTCGACGAAGGCGATCACGCGCGTGCCGCCCTTCATCGGGCCGGCCTCACGGGTCACTTTGCCGCCGCGCGACTTGATCTCGGCGCAGGCGGCGTAGGCGTCGTCGACGGCCAGCGCGATGTGGCCGTAGCCGGTGCCGATCTCGTAGCGACTGACGCCCCAGTTGTGGGTCAGTTCCAGCACCGCGCCATCGGCCTCTTCCTCGAAGCCGACGAAGGCCAGCGTGAATTTGCCTTCCGGGTAGTCGTTGCGCCGCAAGAGGCGCATGCCAAGGATCTCGGTGTAGAACGCCAGCGACTTGTCGAGGTCGCCGACGCGCAGCATGGTGTGCAGGATGCGCATGGTGGTTCCTGTTGGGTTAAGGTGCAACAACATGCTCGGAGCGACTGCTGATAGTCGAGCGCAGCGAGCCGATCAATAGCCTCCCCGCGAGGGGGCGAGGCAGGGTTTCGCACCGCATGTGGTGCGCCGCCGCAGCCGGCTGGCTGTGCAAAGCCAGCCGTGGGCCGCGCAGCGGATGGGAGGGGTGGGCCTTCAAACCGCCTTTCGCGTGTTTCATCTACAGCGGGTAGAGCTTGCTGCCATGAGCGTTACAGGATGGGCAGCGAGGTGGTGCGCTGCTTGAGTTCGCCGCGCGCCGACCTCCAGTCCGGGTAGATCGATTCGACCACGGACCAGAAGCGCTTGCTGTGGTTCATTTCCAGCAGGTGGGCGACTTCGTGGGCGACCACGTAATCGCCCAGTTGCGTCGGCACGTGGATCAGGCGCCAGTTGACGCGGATGCCGCCATGCCTGCTGCAACTGCCCCAGCGCGTTTGCGCCGACGACAGGCTGAGTTTCGGCACGGCGATGTCGAGCCGCCCGGTGAAGTGTGCCAGGCGCTCGCCGAAGTGGGCCAGCGCGCGCTGCTGCAGGGCGCGCACCGCGAGGCGGGCGAGGTCGGCATCGGGGCGCGCCGCGAGTACCAGCGTGTCGCCGATCCAGCGCACGCGGTTGGCGCCGGGCAGCACGCGCACTTCCGCCTCGCCATCGAGCAGCGGCAGGCGCAGACCGTCCTTGACCGTGACATGGCGCGGTTGCGTGGCGTGGGCGAGTTCGGCCAGCTTCTTCAGGACCCAGTCGCCATGGCCATGCACGAAGGCTTCGATCTCGGTGAGGGGCAGCCGGTGCGGCGCGCCGATGCGCAGGCCGCGCTCGTCGATGGTCATCGACAGCCGCGTGGCGCCGCTCTTCAGGCGGTAATCGACGATCCGCCCGCCGATCAGCAGGTGGCGTGTTCTCGCCTCGGGCGCAGGTGAAGGCAGGCGGAACAGCTTGAGTTGTTCGCGGAACATCGGCGCTCAGCCAGTGGCCGTCGGCATGCCGAACAGGTCGAACCCGGCCTGCTCCGGCGGCAGGGCGGCGATGCCGCGCGCGATGGCCTGCTCGATGACGGGCAGCGGCTGCTGGATCAGGCGCCAGTTGCAGCGCAGCGACCCGTCGCCCGGCGATTCGACCCAGTGGCTGCGGGTCGCAAACGACAGCGCCAGGCGTGGCGCGCGCCGTCCCGCCAGCGCCGACTTTTCCTCGATCACCTGTTGCAGCCGCCGCATCGCTTCGTCGCGCAGCCAGGCTTCGGCGCGGTCCTGGATCTGGCGCGGGCTGGCCCGTGGCGGCAGCGGCAGCGACAGCGTGTCGCCACTGCGCATGGCATCGCGCTGTTCCGTGCCGAGCAGCAGGCGCAGCTTGCCGCCGAGGTAATCGAGCGTGGCGCCATCGTGCCAGACCTGCGCCGGGTCGGGCTGGCCGGCATCGAGCCTTAGCGCGAACTGCGGATTGCGGCGGCTGTTCATGGCGTCGCTGCGTAGAGTTGTGGACTGATGCGGGCCATCTCGGCCTCGATCCAGGTTTCGGCGCGGGCCAGCACCTCGCTGGCGGAAAGCCCTGCCGGATCGATGCCGGGGCCGACGCTGACGGTGACCGTGCCGCACTTCTTGAACAGCGCGTTGCGGCCCCAGAACTCGCCCGAGTTCAGCGCCACCGGCACCACCACGGCGCCGGTCTCCACCGCGAGGTGCGCGCCGCCGACCTTGTAGCGATTCTTGGAACCGGGTTTCGAGCGCGTGCCCTCGGGAAAGATCACCACCGTATAACCGTTGGCGAGCCGGTCGCGGCCCTGGTCGACCAGGCTCGTGAGCGCGGCCTTGGTTGCACTGCGGTCCGTCTCGATCATCGGGATCGAGGCCAGTGCCCAGCCAAAAAAGGGGATGTACTTGATCTCCCTCTTCCAGACGAAGACGGTGTCGCGAAACACCTCCTGCAGCATGAAGGTTTCCCAGGCCGACTGGTGCTTGGCCAGCACGATCACCGAGTGCGCCGGGACATTCTCCGCGCCGAGCAGACGGTAGGGAATGCCGAGCAGGTGCTTGACCAGCCAGATCACGAAATTCACCCAAGGCACCACCGAGTGGCGCCGCGTCTTGTGCGGTAGCGGGCGGCAGAGGATGACGAGCAGCGTGTAGGGCGGTGTCACGACGATCAGGATCAGCATGAACAGCAGGGAGCGCAACGCCGCCATCGTTGAAGGGTCAGTGCGCGATGTGGGCCGCCGCGGCGGCGAGGTCCGGGAAGACCAGCGTGTCCGGCGGCAGGGCCGGGTCGTCCACGGTCTTGCGCCCCTTGCCGGTCAACACCAGCATCGGTTGCGCGCCGACCGCCGCAGCCACTTGCAGGTCGCGCAGCGAATCGCCGATGGCCGGCACGCCGGTCAGGTCGACGTTGTAACGGCCGGCGATTTCCTTGAACAGGCCGGGCTTCGGCTTGCGGCAGTCGCAGTTGTCGGCGTTGGTATGCGGGCAGAAGAAGATGGCATCGATGCGCCCGCCGACCTGGGTCAATGCCTTCAGCATTTTGTCGTGGATCGCGATCAGGGTGTCGGTTTCGAACAGGCCGCGGCCCACGCCCGACTGGTTGGTCGCCACCACCACGCGGTAGCCGGCCTGGTTGAGCCGCGCGATGGCGGCCAGGCTGCCGGGTATCGGGCGCCATTCGTCGGGCGACTTGATGTATTGGTCCGAGTCGTGGTTGATCACGCCGTCGCGGTCGAGGATGACGAGCTTCATGGATAACGTGGATGACTGGTTCGGAGTGACAGGTGATGTTCGAGCGTAGCAAGCTGCCTAAAAGCCTCCCCGCGAGGGGAGGATGGGAGGGGCGGGCGTTTCAAGGTGTTTCGCAATTCATTTTCGCCGTGGCGCCAGCGCCGACTTTGCCGAACACCGGCGCAAAAGAGCCTTTGTTTGCCATGCCCCGCGTCACGCCGACAGTCGCGATATGTCGGCGACGCGGTTCATCAGGCCGGCCAGGCGCAGCAGCAGCGCGAGCCGGTTGGAACGCAGTTTCGTGTCATCGGCCATGACCATCACGCCGTCGAAGAATGCATCCACCGCGCCGCGCAATCCGGCCAGCGCCTTCAGCGCGCCGGCGTAGTCGGCGGCGGCGAGTTGTGCTTCGATGCCCGGCGCCAAGGCTTCGACCTGCAGCCACAGGGCTTTCTCGGCGGCCTCCGCGAGCAGCGCCGAATCGACCGCGTCGCCGGCCTCGGCGCCGGATTTGCGGAGGATGTTCACGATGCGCTTGTTGGCGGCGGCCAGCGAGTCGGCCTCGGGCAGCGCGGCAAAGGCCTTGACCGCCGCGAGCCGCGCCGGCACCTGGTCGATGCGCGTCGGGTCGAGCGCCAGCACGGCGTCGACCGCCTTCGGATCGTGGCCGGCATCGCGCAGCATGTGGCGCAGGCGCTCCTTGAAGAAGTCGGCGCTGGCGGCACGCCAGTCGCCGCTGAAAAGTTCCGCCACGAAGCCGGCGGCGGCATCGTCGATCAGGCCGGGCAGCGCCAGCGGCAGCGGCGTATCCATCAGCATGCGCAGCACGCCGAGCGCGGCGCGGCGCAGGCCGAAGGGGTCCTTGTCGCCGGTGGGAATCTGGCCGATGCCGAAGAAGCCGACCAGCGCATCGAGCTTGTCGGCCAGCGCCACGGCGCAGGCGACATGCCCTTGCGGCAGCGCGTCGCCGTTGAAACGCGGCTGGTAATGGCTCTGGATGGCGTCGGCGACGACCGCCGTTTCTCCGTCGGACAACGCGTAGTAGCGGCCCATGATGCCCTGCAGTTCGGGGAACTCGCCGACCATGTCGCTGACCAGGTCGGCCTTGGCCAGCAGCGCGGCGCGCTCGGCCTGCGCCACGTCGGCGCCGAGTCGCTGCGCGATCTTCGCCGCTAGCTTGACCAGCCGGTCAACGCGCTCGCCCTGGCTGCCCAGCTTGTTGTGATACACAACTCGCGACAGCTTGCCGATGCGCGCCGAGAGCGGGGTCTTCTTGTCCGTCTCGAAGAAGAACTTGGCGTCGGACAGGCGCGGGCGCACCACGCGGGCGTTGCCGGTGACGATGTTGGTCGGGTCGGTGACCTTCATGTTGGAGACGACCAGGAAGCGGTTGGTGAGCCGGCCCTTCTCGCCCTCGCCATCCATCAGCGGGAAGTACTTCTGGTTCGCCTTCATGGTCAGGATCAGGCATTCCTGCGGCACGGCGAGGAATTCGTCGTCGAAGCCGGCCTCATACACGGCGGGGAATTCGACCAGCGCGGTGACCTCGTCGAGCAGCGCCTCGTCCTGCAGCCAGGTGCGGCCGGCGGCGACGGCGTCGAGCTGCTGGCGAATTATCTCGCGGCGCCTGTCGAAGGAGGCGATGACGCGACCTTCGGTTTCCAGAATGGCCTCGTAATCTTCCGCGCGCGGGATGTCGATCACGCCGACGCTCATAAAGCGATGCCCGCGCGTGATGTTGCGGCTGGGCAGGCCCAGCACTTCGCCGGCGATGGTGCGGCCGTCGTGCATCAGGATCAGGCCATGAACCGGGCGCACGAACTGTGCGTCGCCGTCGCCCCAGCGCATCAGCTTCGCCACCGGCAGCTTCTTCAGCGCCGCCTCGACCATGCCGGCCAAGTATTCGTCGATGCGGCCGCCGGTCTTCCTGACGCGGGCGACGAAGTACTCGGCCCCGCTTTTTCCACCTGGGTCGTTCAGCTTTTCCAGCTGCGCGAACTCGACCCCGGCCGAACGCATGAAGCCTTCCAGCGCCTTGGTCGCCGTACCGTCAGCGCCGACTCCTGCGGCGACCGCCGGGCCCTTCCTTTCGATCACGCGATCGGGCTGGCTTTCCAGGCAGTCGTCGAACTGCAGCGCCAGTCGGCGCGGCGTGGCGTACCAGCGCCCGGCATTGGCGGCCTCGATGAAGCCGGCCTCGGCCAGGGCCTTCTGCATCTGCTCGCGGAAGGACAGGCCGAGCTTCGCCAGAGACTTCGGCGGCAGTTCCTCGGTGAGGAGTTCGATCAGCAGGGTGGCCTTCATGCTGCCTCCGCCGGGCCGCCCCAAGGGGGCAGCAAGTCATTAATCTGGAGCGGGCAGAGTCCGCGAACCAAAGTCACCCCCTTCCAAGGGAAGGGGGACGGGGGGTAGGTCGTTCTCATGCCGCAACTCCCTTGCACATCGGGAAGCCGAGCCGCTCACGCGAATCGTGATAGGCCTGTGCGATCTCGCGCGCCAGGGCGCGCACGCGGCCGATGTAGGCGGCGCGCTCGGTAACCGAGATGGCGCCGCGCGCGTCGAGCAGGTTGAAGCTGTGCGAGGCCTTCATCACCATCTCGAAGCCGGGCAGCGGCAGGTTTAGCCCGATCAGGCGCTTGGCTTCCGACTCGAACTTGGAGAACTGCGCGAACAGCCAGTCGACGTCGGAGTGCTCGAAGTTGTAGGTTGATTGCTCGACCTCGTTCTGGTGATAGACGTCGCCATAAGTGACGCCAGGTGACCAGACCAGGTCGAAGACGTTCTCGACGCTCTGCAGGTACATCGCCAGGCGCTCGATGCCGTAGGTGATCTCGCCCAGCACCGGACGGCAGGCGAGCGAGCCGACTTCCTGGAAGTAGGTGAACTGGGTGACTTCCATGCCGTCGAGCCAGACTTCCCAGCCCAGGCCCCAGGCGCCCAGCGTCGGCGACTCCCAGTCGTCCTCGACGAAGCGGATGTCATGTTCGGAGGTGTTGATGCCGAGCGCGCGCAGGCTGTCGAGGTAGAGTTCCTGGATGTTCGGTGGATTCGGCTTCAATACCACCTGGTACTGGTAGTAGTGCTGCAGCCGGTTGGGGTTCTCGCCATAGCGGCCGTCCTTGGGCCGGCGCGAAGGCTGCACGTAGGCGGCTTTCCATGGCTCGGGGCCGATCGCGCGGAGGAAGGTAGCGGTGTGGAAGGTGCCGGCGCCGACTTCGATGTCATAAGGCTGGAGCAATACGCAGCCCTGCTTGTTCCAGAAGTCCTGCAGGCGCAGGATGACTTCCTGGAACGTGGGTTTTTGGTTCATCGGGAAACCCCGTAAGTTCGCGAGAGCAGCGATTTTACAGGGTTTCCGCGGCGCGCTTGCGCGCGCGAAGGCGCTCAGCAGGCCTTTCCGGCGGGGCAGGCCACCTTCCCCGAGTGGCTGGAATGCAGTTCGCCGATCATCTTTTCCATCTCGTCGATCTTGCGTTGCATCGAGGCCAGGCGGCCGTTCATGGCGCCGACGTTGAAGAAGGTTTCGCGTTCCACCGGGGCATCGAGGCGGGCGGCATAGCCCAGCCACGACGAGTCATATACCTTGACCTTGTTGAAGCCCAGCGTTTCCAGCACCGCCGCGGTTTCCGCCGCGCGCACGCCGCTCTGGCAATAGACCACGGTTTCCTTGTTCGGGTCGAGCCGGGCGTAGAGCGCCTTCAGGGCATCGGGCGGGGCGAGGCCGGCGCCCTTGTTGTCCGGGACCTGGCGGCGCGACATCTTGGCGTTGGTTTCCGGGTCCTTCCAGTTCTGCTCGTAGGGAATGTTCAGCGCGCCTGGGATGTGGCCGCCACGGATGGCACGCACGTCGTTGCCGAGGTACTCGCCCGAGGTGCGCGCGTCGATGACCTGCACCGCGCCGCTCTTGCCGCGCGTCACCACGTCCTCGGTGCTGGCGATCAGTTCCGGCCGCGGCGTGAGTTTGAGCGCTATGGCCGCGCGTTGCGCGTCGGTCGTTTCGACCGGATTGCCGGCGTCCTGCCAGCCCTCGATGCCGTCGTGGAAGACACTGACATTGTCGGCGCCGAAGTAGCGCAGCGCGAGCCGGCCGAAGTAGGCAAAGGGGCTGCCCCGGTCGGCATAAACGATGATTTCCTTGCCGGGGTCGATGCCGGCATTGCCGAGGATCTTCTCGATCTGCGCCGTTTCGATGAAGTCTTCGGTCACGGGATTGCGCAGCACGGTCCCGGCATCGCCGATGCTCACCGCGCCGGGAATGTGGCCCTTGCGGTAGAGCGGGGTGGCGCGCGTGTCCCAGAGGATGGCACCACGGGCCTGGGCAGCCTTCACGGCGGCGGCATCGATGATGGCTGCCGCCGCCGCCGCAGGAAAGGCAAGGGCGGTGGCAAGCAGCGCGAGCAGCAGGGTCAGGAAGCGGTGGTGCAACATGTTGGGACTCCTCGTTGTTGTTGGGGGTCGGCGCATTATGCGGTGGTGCGTGGCCCGGTCAAGCTGCTGTGCAGCAGGAGCGCAGCGCGGCGCGGGTTTGCGATGGCGCCGGTGCCTTCCGGTATCATTTGCGCCAGTCAGCCAAACAGTCAAGGAGCGGTACCGTGGATCATGAAGTCAGCGTGGTGTTGAAGAACGGCGAGCGTTTCGATTTCCCCCTCGGCGCGGACGAACTCGCGGCCGTCGATGCGGCCACGGCGCGCCACTGGATCGGCGAGGAGTTCCGCAGGGCCGGGCTGGAGAATCCGAACCCGATGGGCAAGATGCTGCTGGTCGACCAGATACTGCTGCTGGCGGGCAACATCAAGGCCGCCGATCTGCATCCGGCGACGCCCGAGGTGCGACGATTCTTTTGCGCCGCGCTGAAGGCCATGGGCCGCCCGACCCTGACCATCGATCTGGCCGCCTTCAAACTCTAGCTTCCCCTGCGCCGCAGCGCCGCCAGGCAGGCGCCGAAGGCGATCAGCAGGGCCAGCGCATTGCCCCAGCGTGCATAGGGCGTGAGCCCGTTTCGTCCCTGGGCCTGGACCACCAGCGCGGCGGTGGTGAAGGGCGGCAGCGCCGCCGCGATCGCGCCGTCCGGGTTCACCATCGCCGTCATGCCGGTGTTCGTCGCGCGCAGCATCACGCGGCCGGTTTCGATGGCGCGCAGGCGGGCGATCTGCAGGTGCTGCGGTTGGGCCAGCGAATCGCCGAACCAGGCGGTGTTGGACAGGTTCACCAGCAGTGTGGCGGTCGGCACGGCAGCGAGCAATTCCTCGCCGAACAGATCCTCGTAGCAGATGTTGGGCGCGATGCGCTGGCCGCCGACGGCTAGTGCTTCCTGGCGCGGCGGGCCGGCGGTGAACTCGGACATCGGGATGTGCGCGAAGCGGAAGAACCAGGCGAATCCCGGCGGCGGATACTCGCCGAAGGGCACCAGGTGGCGCTTGGCATAGGCACTGGCGGCAAGTTCGCGGGTCAGCGCCACGGCGCCGTTGGTGTAGCCGCCGTCGGTGGTGCCCACCGCGACGCCGATCAGCGCATCGCCATGGGTCGTCACGCCGCGCAGGACGTCGCGCGGGACTTCGTCGAAGAAGAGCGGCAGCGCCGTTTCGGGCAGCACCGTGAGCGCGGCCGGGTGCGCCTTGGCCAGTTGTACGTAGGTATTGACCGACCGCGGCAGGTGCTCCGGATCCCACTTCAGGCTTTGCGGCACGTTGCCCTGCAGCAGGCTGACCGTGATCGGCGCGCCCGCCGGCTGGGTCCAGTCCATCGCGCGCAGCAGGCCGCCGGCGCCAAGCAGGGCGGCGACCACGGTCCATGTAGCCGGCTTGCGCCAGCCGGTGGCGAGCAAGGCGGCGATCAACGCGACGATGAAGCCAAGGCCATACACGCCGAGCACCGAGGCCCAGCCTGCCAGCGGGCTGGGCGGGCTTTGCGAATAGCCGATCGCCAGCCAGGGGAAGCCGGTGAACAGCGTGCCGCGCAGCCATTCGGTGAGCGTCCAGACGCCGGCAAACAACAGCGCGTCGGCAATCGGTCGCGAAAAGTCGGCGCTGGCGATACGGCGAAACGCGTAGCCGGCCAGCGCCGGAAACAGCGCGAGGTAGAGGCAGAACGCCAGCGTGGCCGCCGCCGCCGCGGGCGGCGCCATGCCACCGAACTGCGACAGGCTGACGTAGACCCAGGAGACACCGATCAGGAAGCAGCCGGCGCCCCAGGCCAGCCCCAGCAGCGCCGCCGCGCGCGGCGTGGCGGCGCGCCAGAGCAGGTAGAGGCCGCCCAGCGCAAAAGTCGGCGCTGGCCATACGGCAAACCAGGCGTCGAAGGGGGCGAAACCGAGGACGCAGAACGCACCCAGCAGTCCCGCGAGGAGCAGGCGCGGGGCCAGGCGCGACTTGGCGCCGCCTGCCGCAGGCGCGGACAGCGGCCCGCCCGCGTCAGCCATCCGTGAGTGGCAGACCCTTCTGTGGATCGACCAGCAGGGTATGCACGCGGCGGCTGTCGGCACGCAGTACCTGCAGGCGCAAGCCGTCGATGCTCAGCACTTCATTGCGTTTGGGCAGGCGACCGAGGTGGTGGATCACCAGTCCGCCGACGGTATCGAAATGCTCGTCGGAAAATTCCGTGGCGAACGCGGTGTTGAAGTCGGCGATCTCGGTCAGCGCCTTGACCCGGTAGCGTCCGGTGTTGTCCCTGACGATGTTGTCCTCGGTCTCGTCGAAGTCGTACTCGTCCTCGATGTCGCCGACGATCTGTTCCAGCACGTCCTCGATGGTGACCAGGCCGGCGACGCCACCGTACTCGTCGACCACGATCGCCATGTGGTTGCGCGAGGCCCTGAACTCGCGCAACAAGACGTTCAGGCGCTTCGATTCGGGAATGAAGATCGCCGGGCGCAACGTGTCGCGCAGGTCGAATTCCTTCCCGGCGAAATGGCGCAGCAGATCCTTGGCGAGCAGGATGCCGAGCACGTCGTCCTTGCTTTCGCCGATCGCCGGAAAGCGTGAGTGCGCGGTTTCCAGAACGACCTCGGCGACCTGCTCCGGCGTGTCGTTGATGTCGATCACGTCCATCTGGGCGCGCGGCACCATGATGTCGCGCACCGCCATGTCGGCCACCGACAGCGCGCCTTCGATGATGGACAGTGCATCGGCGTCCATCAGCTGGCGCTCGAAAGCGCCATGGAGCAGTTCCAGGAGTTGTTCGCGGTCCTCGGGTTCGCGCAGCAACAGCGCGGTCAGGCGTTCTATCAGTCCGGGCTTACTGGATGGGTCCATTGCTGGATGCGGGAATCGCTAGGCGTAAGGGTCGGGATAGCCGAGGCCGGCCATGATTTCGCGCTCGATCGCTTCCATGCGTTCGGCATCGGCACGTCCGGTTTCGTGGTCATGGCCCTGCAAATGCAGCATACCATGCACCACCATGTGCGCGTAGTGGGCTTCCAGCGCCTTGCCCTGCTCGCGCGCCTCGCGCTCGACGACCTCGCGGCACAGCACCAGGTCGCCGTGCACGCGGTCGTTGAATTCATAGGGAAAGGACAGAACGTTGGTGGCGTAGTCCTTGCCGCGATAGTCGCGATTGAGGTCGCGTCCCTCGCCGCTGTCGGCGAAGCGCACCGCGACCTCGGCCGGGATCGCGCAACTCGCGCGCACCCAGCGCCGGACCTGCGGCCGCGTCGGCGCGCCTGCGCTGCCCGCCGGGTACTGCACCGACAGGTGCAACTCAGGCAGGCGGCGGACGGTTCGCGTCATGTTTCTGGTAGGCGTCGACGATGCGCGCCACCAGCGGGTGGCGTACCACGTCGGACGCGTCGAAATCGGTGAAGGCGAGGCCGCGCACGTCGGCGAGGATGCGTCGCGCCTCGACCAGGCCCGACTTCTGCCCTCGCGGCAGGTCGATCTGCGTCACGTCGCCGGTGACCACCGCGCGGGCGCCGATGCCGATGCGGGTGAGGAACATTTTCATCTGTTCCGGGGTGGTGTTCTGCGCTTCGTCGAGGATGATGAAGGCATGGTTCAGCGTGCGCCCGCGCATGTAGGCCAGTGGCGCGATTTCGATGTTCTGCTTCTCGAAGAGGCGGGCGACCTTCTCGAAACCCATCAGGTCGTAGAGCGCATCGTAGAGCGGACGCAGGTAGGGATCGATCTTCTGCGCCAGGTCGCCGGGCAGGAAGCCCAGCCGTTCGCCGGCTTCGACCGCGGGCCGGGTGAGGACGATGCGGCTGACCAGGTCGCGCTCGAAGGCGTCCACGGCACTGGCGACGGCAAGGTAGGTCTTGCCGGTACCGGCCGGACCGATGCCGAAGGTGATGTCGTGTTCCTGGATGTCGCGCAGGTACTTGACCTGGTTCGGCGTGCGTCCGTGCAGGTCGCTCTTGCGCGTGACGAGCCCGGAACCGGGCGGCAGCGACGTACGGGTATCGCGGTGGCGCGCGACCTCGATCAAGCCGAGCTGGACCTCGTCGATCGAGAGCGGTTGCGCCGCCTGCCCATAAAAATGTTGGAGCGCGGTGGCGGCAAGGCGGGCTTGCGCTTGCTCGCCGCCGATGTGGAAGCGCTGGCCGCGACGACCGATGGTGACGTCGAAGGCGGCTTCTACCTGGCGCAGGTTTTCGTCCAGCGCGCCGCACAGGTTTTGCAGGCGCGCATTGTCTGGCGGCGCGAGGTCGATGTCGAGCGATCTGGGTTTCGGGGGCACGGCCGGAGTATGCCTCAAGTCGGCATCCGGGCTGGCGGACCGGGTGGTCTCGAATCCACGCGCGCCTAGTTTGCCGAGGCCGTGACGACTTCTCCGCGCAGGCTGTGCGGCAGCGCGGCGGTGATGGTGACGTCGATGAAATGACCCACCAGGCGCGCGGCGCCGGCAAAATTCACCACGCGATTGTTGTCGGTGCGGCCGGCCAGTTCGCTGGCGTCCTTGCGCGCATGGCCTTCCACCAGGACGCGCTGCACGGTGCCGACCATGGCCTGGCTGATCTTCAAGGCCTGCGCCTCGATGGTCTTCTGCAGGCGCATAAGCCTTTGAATCTTGAGTTCCGCCGGCGTATCGTCGGCCATCTCGGCAGCCGGCGTGCCGGGACGCGGGCTGTAGACGAAGGAAAAGCTGTTGTCGAAATTCAGCTCTTCGACCAGGCGCATGGTCTTTTCGAAATCTTCCGCGGTCTCGCCGGGGAAGCCGATGATGAAGTCGGACGAGAGCGACAAGTCGGGGCGGGCAGCCTTGAGCTTTTTTACCAGCGACTTGAACTCGAGCACCGTGTAGCCGCGCTTCATCGCCGCCAGGACTCGGTCGGAACCCGACTGCACCGGCAGGTGCAGGTGCGAGACCAGTTTGGGGACGCTGCGATAGACATCGATCAGGCGTTGCGTCATTTCGCGAGGGTGGGAGGTCGTGTAGCGGATGCGTTCGATGCCGGGCATGTCGGCCAGGGTCTCGATCAGAAAGGCAAGGTCCGCGGCATCCCCGTCGTCCGTCGCGCCCTGGTAGGCATTTACGTTCTGGCCAAGGAGGGTGACCTCGCGCACACCGCGTTGCGTCAGCGCCGCGATCTCGGCGATCACGTCGGCGAAGGGGCGCGAGACTTCCTCGCCGCGCGTATAGGGCACGACGCAAAAACTGCAGTATTTCGAGCAGCCTTCCATGATCGAGACGAAGGCCGAGGTTCCGGTGACGCTGGCCGGCGGCAGCGCGTCGAACTTCTCGATCTCCGGAAAGGAGATGTCCACCTGTGCGCGCCCGCTATCCCGTCGCGCGGCGATCATCTGCGGCAGGCGGTGCAGGGTCTGTGGGCCGAATACCAGGTCGACGTAAGGCGCCCGCGCCACGATCGCCGCACCCTCCTGGCTGGCGACGCAGCCACCGACGCCGATCACCAGGTCCGGCTTGATCTGCTTCAGGTGCCGCACCCGACCGAGGTCGTGGAACACCTTCTCCTGCGCCTTTTCGCGCACCGAGCAGGTGTTGAACAGGATGATGTCGGCTTCCTCGGGATTGTCTGTCTTGACCGCGCCGTCGCTGCCGGCCAGTACGTCGGCCATCTTGTCGGAGTCGTATTCGTTCATCTGGCAACCGAAGGTGCGGATGAACACTTTCTTGGGCATCGTTGCTTGCCGGACGAGGTATGAACAGGGAAGGATTATAGATGAGGCGGTCGTCCCGCCCCTTTGCTACCATCGCGGCATGCAACCCGCCGTCGTCCTCCTTTCCGGTGGCCTCGATTCCGCGACCGTGCTGGCCATGGCGCGCGAGCGCGGCCATGCCTGCCATTGCCTGTCGCTCGATTACGGCCAGCGCCACGGCGCCGAATTGCAGGCGGCGGCGAGGGTGGCGGCCGCACTGGGTGCTACGGCGCACCGGGTGCTGAAGCTAGATCTCGGGCAGTTGGGTGGTTCCGCCCTGACCGATGCTTCGATCGCGGTGCCAATCTCGGGCGTGCAGCCGGGCATCCCCGTCACCTATGTGCCGGCACGCAACACCATCATGCTCTCGCTGGCACTGGCCTGGGCCGAGGTGCTCGATGCCCAGGACATCTTCGTCGGCGTCAATGCGGTGGACTATTCCGGCTACCCTGACTGTCGTCCGGAATTCATCCGTGCCTTCGAGGCGATGGCCAATCTGGCGACCAAGGCGGCTGTCGAAGGTCGGCCGTTGCGGTTGCATGCGCCGCTGATCGAACTGACCAAGGCGCGGATCATCGCCGAAGGCACGCGCCTGGGTATCGACTTCGGACTGACGGTTTCCTGCTACCAGGCCGACGCCCGCGGTCGTGCCTGCGGCGTTTGCGACTCCTGCCGATTGCGTCGCGATGGATTTGCCGTCGCCGGACTGGACGATCCGACGGTATATTATTAGATGCTTATATAGAGCGCCGTTATTTTTCGAGCGATGTATTGAATCGAGGCAGCGCGGGGTTTGTCGGAAAATCGCGCACTCAAAAAGTATCCAGAATTCCTTGGAGGATAGACCGCCATGCCGGCAGAACTGCAAGTCTTCGCCAAGACCGTTGTCTGGTGGGGTTTCGGGCTGGGTTTGATCTTTGGTTTCTTCGCCAACAAGACCAATTTCTGTACCATGGGTGCGGTATCCGACGTGGTGAACATGGGCGACTGGGGCCGCATGCGGGCTTGGCTGCTGACCATCGCGGTCGCCATCCTCGGCACCAACATCCTCGCCTACACGGGAAAGATCAACCTCGCCAACACCATCTATACGGGGCAGAACCTGCCCTGGCTGGCGCACATCGTCGGCGGTCTGGTCTTCGGCATAGGCATGACGCTGGCCTCGGGTTGCGGCAACAAGACGCTGGTGCGCGTCGGCGGCGGCAACCTTAAGGCCGTGGTGGTGTTCATCTACATGGCTTATTCGGCCAATGTCACCTTGCGCGGCATCTTCGCCGTGCCGCGCGTCGAGTGGCTGCAGGCGCCCGGCGTTACGCTGAACCTCCCTACCCACCAGACCCTGCCGCACCTGTTGCACGGCAGCTTGGGCATGGACCTGGCCTCGGCCGAACTGGTCATCGCCCTGGTGTTGTCCGGCCTGCTGATGGCGTTCGTACTGTTGAGCAAGTCGTTCTGGGAGAACAAGGACAACTTCATTGCCGGCATCGTTCTCGGCGGGGTGGTGGTGGCCGGCTGGTATATCACCGGCAAGCTGGGCTGGATGGAAAACCCCGAAACGCTGACCGAGATGGCCGTCGGCACCAACTCCAAGTTGGCCGAGTCGATGTCCTTCATCGCCCCCGCGGGCTACACGCTGGAACTCTGGTCGCTGTGGACCGATACGGGTACCGTGGTCACCTGGGGCATCGCCACCGTGTTCGGTGTCGGCGTGGGTTCCTTTCTCTACGCGATCGCGACCAAGGCCTTTCGCTGGGAGCACTTCGTTTCGGCGCAGGACATGTTTCGCCACATCATCGGTGGCGTTCTGATGGGCTTCGGTGGCGTCACGGCAATGGGCTGCACCGTCGGCCAAGGCATCACCGGATTCTCGACGCTTTCGGTGGGTGCCATCATCACCTTCCTGGCCATTGTTGCCGGTTCATCGGCGACCATGAAGTACGAATACTGGCGGATGATGCGCGAATCTTGACCATTACGGTCGCGGGGTTTATCCCGGCATAGAAAAAAACGGCAGCAAAGGCTGCCGTTTTCGCTGATCATGCCGCCTGTAACGGATTCAGCCGCGCCGGCAACGCATCGACGCGGCGACTGTTGTAAGTAAGGAGGATGGGGTCGCGCCGTATGCCTGGCGCCGACTTCCTGGCCTCCACCAGACCTTGTTCAATTTTTCTTGATTCGACAATATTGGAGGCAACAATGCAATTCCGCAAATCCCTGATGGCCGCCGCCCTGGCGGTGATGCTGCAAGTGCCCGTCGTCGGTATCGCCCAGACTGCTCCGCAGATGCCCGCCATGGGCGACTGGAGCAAAGGCATGGGCGACTGGATGACCGCCATGACCAATCCGCAGATGATGAACTCGATGATGGCCATGATGGATCCCAAGGTGATGGAGCCCTGGATGAAAGCCATGACCGATCCGAAGATGATGGCCTCCATGATGTCGATGGCCGATCCCAAGGTCTGGACCCCCTGGATCAACAGCATGACCGATCCGAAGATGATCAACAGCATGATGGCCATGGCCGATCCGAAGATCTGGACGCCGTGGATGAACACCATGACCGATCCGAAGTTCATTAACTCGATGATTGCCATGGGTGATCCGAAGCTGTGGACGCCCATGATCACCGCCATGACCGACCCGAAGATGATGACCAGCATGATGTCCGTCGTCGATCCCAAGGTATGGACGCCCTTCATCACCAGCATGACCGACCCGAAATTCATGAACGCCATGATGGGCATGGTCGAGCCGAAGGTGTGGATGCCCTTCGTCACCGCCATGACCGATCCCAAGCTGATGAACAGCATGATGGGCATGATGGACCCGAAGCTGTGGACGCCGTGGATGACCGCCATGACCGATCCCAAGCTGATGGACTCCATGATGAAGATGATGGATCCCAACATCATGACGCCGTGGATGAACGCCATGCTTGATCCCAAGATGATGGATTCCATGATGAAGATGATGGATCCCAACATCATGACGCCGTGGATGAACGCCATGACCGATCCCAAGATGATGAACGCCATGATGGGCATGATGGATCCGAAGATGTGGATGCCCTTCATGACGGCCATGACCGATCCGAAGCTGATGAACAGCATGATGCAGATGGCTTCGCCGGAAATGATGAATCAGTGGATGGGCATGATGACCAATCCGCAGATGATGGACGCCATGATGAAGATGATGAATCCGGCGCTCATGGTGCAGATGATGAACGCCATGTCGGTGGCGATGACGGCGATGCCGAAGATGGCCGACGACATGAACAAGGCGACGGCCGGCGGCGCCAAGGCGGCTGGCAAGGCCGCCACGGGTGCGGCCAAGTCGGGTGCCAAGGCGGGCAGCGACATGGCCAAGTCCGGCGCCAAGGCGACCGGCGACGCAGCCAAGGCTGGCGCTGGTGCCGCAGGCAAGGCCGCCGAGGCGGTGAAGAAGTAAAGCGCCCGTTCAGACCGGGCCATATCGGGAGGTTGCGGCGCAAGCCGCCCTCCCGGACATCAGTTCACCGGAGTAGCCTGTCATGTTGAGGAAAGTCGGAACTACCTGTACCACCCTTGCGCTGCTGTTGGGCCTCGCGGTCCAGCCCGGATTCGCCGCCGACGAGGGCGTCAAGCGCGACGGCAAGCCCAGCCAGCTGCCTGCACAGAGCCTGCAGGGCGCACCGCTGCCGTTCAATATCCAGATACCGCCGACGCGACCCAAGGAGGACATCGTCCCCAACACCATCGCGCCGTCGATCAGCGCGGAGGCGCGGGCGAACTTCGTTTCGTCGATGATGGCGATCAACCCGTTCTCATTGCGCGACATGATCGCGATGATGGTGGTCAAATACCCGGCCAAGGACGGGCTGAAGTTCGACGACGTCGTCGATGCCATGAAGCTCAAGGCCAACGAGATCAATTTCAAGTTCGTCGGCCACAATCCCCTTTGGAAGGACATTGTTGCCATCACCGGCAAGACCGACACGCCACGCGTCGAGTTCTTCAGTTTCTGCGACGCCGTCGTGGCGCGCGAAATCCTCGATATGAGCCTGGAGTTCGCGGCGTTCTTGCCCTGCCGCGTCGCCGTCGCCGAGGATGCGCACAAGAAAATCTGGCTGATCACCCTCGACTGGGACGTGCGCTGGCTGGACGCCAGCAAGAATCCGAATCAGATTTCTGCCAGTTTGCGCGATAAATCCATTATGGTGCGCGAGGCCATCGACAAGATCATGCGCGCCGGAGCCAGCGGCGAGTTTTGATCTGCCGCAATGTGCAAAGTGGCCGGATCGCGCGATGACCGCAAGCCCGTAGCGGTCAGCAACGTCGCGATTTGAATGGGTTCCATGCGCGATCCGGGCTGGCATCGCCACCGGACATGCCCTTTCTGCTTCACCGTCTCAAACTCTAACGATTAGTCTGGTTCCGGCGAACGGCTTCCTTGGATTTGACCAACGGCTGACCAGACTGAAAGCAAGGAATGCGAAGCCGGGTTCTTCCAGTGCCTGATGAACCCGCCGAAATGTTCGATGCTGCGCATGATCGTGATTGGCGTGGTGGGTGGCGTAACCATCTGGGACGGCCTCGACACCGGCATGGTATACACCAACCGTACCGAGTTCCGCCTTTCCTGCCGCACCACGAAAACTCCTTGCTAGGAGTTGAAGAAGACGGTGCATCGCAGTAATCGCACCGGCACCAGCGTCGGCCGCGCCGATTGCCACGTCGCCAGCAGCAAGGAACCCTTCGACTACGCTCGCAAGCTCACCCAAAAGGTCTTCGCCTCCAAGGACGTCATCGGCGAAACTCCCGGCACGATCGATATCCCTGAATAGTTTGGGCACATCGCCTGATGATGGCCACGCGCGTCTGGGAGCACACGAAGGAAACGGATTCCAAGGAGTGTCGCGCTGCCACTCGGGAGACGCCAACGACATCGGCAACGCGATCGTCGCCGGCAAGCCGGTCGGCGTCTCGAAGACCGTGCTCGAACCCACTCCGCCGGCAGGCAAGATCGGTTTCATCCCGGTCGA
>NZ_JAFLDR010000006.1 GCF_017302275.1 Sulfuritalea sp. | reverse complement strand
GGGTGGCGGAGCGGAATTCTGCATGGCATACCATGCGGCGACCGGGAGTACGACCAATACCAGGCCCGCCAGCAGCAAACGCGGCAGCATGGATGGTACTTCCTGGTGGGCCGCCAGCGGCGTCACCGCGGCGGGCAGCGCGGCGCGCTCGCCGTCGCCGACGCGGCGGGCATCGAGGTCGCGCAGCATCTTGTTGACCAGGCTCACTGTTCTACCCTCCCCCCGGCCCCCTCGCCAAGCGAGGGGATGGCCGCGATTCGCCGCCCTGCGGCTCCGCGGGGTGGCTGTGCCCCCTTGGGACGGCCCGGGGGGTCGCGCTCACCATGCCTGCCACCACTGCAAGCCCGGCAGGCCTTCGGTATCTCGGCCGGCAAGCTTGACGTGGGCGCGACTGACGCGGGTCTTGCCCTCGCCGTAGGCCAGCAGCAGGGATTTGTGCGCCAGCACGTTGACCAGGCGCGGGGTGCCGCTCGACAGCCGGTACAGCAGGCGCACGCTGGACGGGGCAAACACGTCGCCGTCGCGATGCCCGGCGACGCGCAGGCGGTGGGCGAGGTAATGTCCGGCTTCCTGCTGGCGCAGGCCGGGCATCCGGTAATGGAACACGATGCGTTGGCGCAGCTGGCGCACCGCAGGATTGGCCAGCTTCTGGTCCAGTTCCGGCTGGCCGAACATCACGACCTGCAGCAGCTTGCGCTTTTCGGTTTCGAGGTTCGACAGCAGGCGCAGCGCTTCGAGGCTTTCCAGCGGCATCGACTGCGCCTCGTCGATGCAGATCACCACCCGCTTGCCACTGGCCGCCATCTCCAGCAGATGCCGATTGAATTCCTTGACCAAGTGAAACTCGTGATCCAGTCCAGGCAGCTTGAGCCGGAGCTCCTCGGCGATCGCGATCAGCAACACGCGCGGTTCCAGCATTGGATTGGGCAGGTAGGCGACCACGTTATCCTCGCCCAGGGTAGCGAGGAAGCGCCGGCACAGCAGCGTCTTGCCGGTGCCGACCTCGCCCGTGATCTTGATGAAACCCTCGCCGGTGTCGAGGCCGATCAGCAGGGTGTTGAGCGCTTCCTGGTGGGCGTCGGCCGAATAGATGAAGCTGGTGTCCGGCGTGATGCCGAACGGCATCTCGTGGAGCCCGAAGTGCTTGAGGTACATCTGGCGTCCCTGCGGGCTTGGCTCGCGCGCGCTCCGGCCTACTGCGCGGGCAGGCCGCCGGGATAGCCCTTCACGCGCTCCTGTACATCCTTGATGTCCTGCGCCCAGGCACGGTCGCTGTCGATCAGGGTCGGCTTGATCAGTATCACCAACTCGCGCTTGCGCAGCGCCGAGGCGCGCTGGCCCAGCGCGTTGGCCAGGAAGCCGCTGGCGCCGGGCAGTTGCGAACGGTCGGAGCTGGATTCCTGGCGCATCAGGCCGCCGATGGCGACGATGTTGCCGTCCTGGACCCGCACCACGCTGTCGGTCTCGTTGATGCGGCTCACGGCCAGCGGCAGGTTGATGATGCCGGTGGCGCCGCCCAGGTCGATCACCTTGTTGCTTTCGGTGATCGTGGTCACCGCCGGATGCACGTGGAGGATGATGTTGCCGTCGTCGTCGATCTGCGGCGTCACGTCGAGCGAGATGCCCGAGAACATCGACTGGAATTGCGGCGTGACCGTGGCCGGCCCGGTGGTGCCCGCCGCGGTGGTGGTGCCCGCACTGACCGTAAGGTTGGTCACGAATATGCCGTCGTCACCGACCTTGAGCACCGCCTTCTGGTTGTTCAACGTGGCGATGCGCGGCGACGACAGCACCGAGACGCTGCCCTGGCTTTCGAGGAAGTTGAGCAGCGCGGCGAAGTTCGAGGTCTGGAAGGCGAGGCCGATGAAGCCCTTGCCCAGCGTCGAGGCGGCTATCGACCCGAGTTGGCCGGGCGTCACGGTAAGCAGCGGGGCCGTCGCCGTACCGATGGTTTGCGCCGTGGTGCCGACGCCGACGGTGGCGCCCGGCTGCGAGACGCCGATGCCGCTGCGGCTGTTCGGTCCGCTCTTGAAAGCACCCCAGTTCACGCCGGACTGGAAATCCTCGGACAGGGTGACGTCGATGATCTTGGCTTCGAGCATCACCTGCCGCTCGGCGACCAGTTGCGTCGCCTTGAGGTATTTCTCGACATTGCGCAATTCGTTGGGCAGGGCGCGCACCAGGACTACGCCGGAGGAGGGATTGACCACCACGCTGCGCCCGTCGGTGGTACCGACAATAGTCGCCAGCGCGCGGTTCAGGTCGCCCCAGAAGTCGCTGACCGAGGTCATGCTGACGCGACTGGTATCGGACCCGACGGAGGCCGTCGAAGAACCGGTTCCGGCCGGCAGGGTTTGGCCCGCCGTCGGCGTGGAAGTGGTGCCGCCACCACCCGTGGTGCCACTGGTCGACATCGCGTTGCCGGAAACGCGCAGCACGCTGCTGCCGTGACGCTGGCTGGAAAGGTAGTTGATCTGGAAGACGCGGGTCTTGATCGTGTTGGGTTCGATGAAGATACGCTTGCCCTGCAGGCGGTATTCGTAACCGTAGAGCTCGCGGATCGTGTCGAGCGCCTCGATCACCGTGACGTCCTTCAGGTTGACGGTCAGGCTACCGCTGACGTCGGGCGGCAGCAGCATGCTATAGCGTGTGCCGGAAACCAGCGCCATGAAGACCTGCGTCGCCGGCGCGTTGACCACCGACAGGTCGAAGCGCGGCTCCACCGCCGCGGCATCCGCGGTCGCCGGCGGAGCCAGGGGCGGCATCAGCGATTTGTCGGCGACCTCGGCCGCCGGCGCCTTGCGTTCGGTCGCCGATTTCAGCAGGACATCGTTGATCTGGCCTTGCACGTCGCCGCCGGCGCGTTGTGGCGCGGCGCAGCCGGCGAGGACTGCGGCGGCGAGCAGGGCGCAGCACAAATATCTGGTTGGTCTCGTGGTCGTCATTGCGTGGTTCCCGTCGTGCGCCGCTTTGCGGCAACCGTCTTGCTTGCTGGCACTTTTTCGATGGCCGGCATGACCTTGATGACTTCGCGTCCGCCCGGCCCCTTCAATACCACTTCGCTTTCGCTGATCTTCTGCACCCGCTTGTCGCCGACCATGCCGCCGACCGAAACATACCTGCCGTTGATCACCGCCGCCGACTTGCCGCCGCGTCGCAGGATCACAGTCTGCACACCGCTTTCGGCCGGCGTGGCGAAACTGCCGACCGCCTCGGGGGCCAACGCGGCCGCCGCCGGACGGGTCGGGTCCGGCACCTGCGCGCCGGCCACCGCGGCCACTGCCAGCCCGGCCAGGAAGATGCAATTCAAGGCGCGACGCATCATACGACCAGCCAGTCCCGGTCAAGGCTCAGCGTGTACACCCGCAGCACCATGACATTGCGCGGGTACTTTTCAACGCTGAAGCTGAGGCTGCTCCACATCAGTTGTTGCGGCATGCGTTCGAGCTCCGCAAGATAGCCCAGCAAATCGTTGTAGCTGCCCGCCAGGCGAATTTCCATGCCATGCTGGTAGATGCCGTCGCCACCGGCCTGCGCGGCATCGGCGGCGACCGCCTTGCCCTTGGCGCCCACCGGCTCGGTGCTTCCCGGCGTACCCACCTGCGTCACCGGCAGGGTCTTGAGGCCTAGCAGTTCGATCGACCGGCGTGCCAGAAGTCCTTCGAGGAAGGCCTGCATGCGGGCCGGCGGCACCATGCCCGCCTCGAAGCTCGCCAGGCGTCCGCCCACGGTCGCCAGTTCCTGCTTGATCTGCGCCAGGCGCCGGCGGCTGCCGGCGTCCGGGTCGGCGGTCTGCGCTGTCAGCACGGCCAGCCTGGCCTGTTGCACCGCGAGGTCGGCGCGCGCCGCCGCCTCGACCCGGTCGGCCGCACGCGCCTTGAGCAGCAAGGGCTCAACCGCGAAGCTGTAGAGCAGAAAGGTGCCGCCGAATACCACCGCGAAGGCCACGATGGCGCGTTCGCGCCGGGTCAGCGCAGCGAACTTCGCCGACCACTGCGACCAGTTTGCGGCCAGCGCGCTCATGGCTTGGCCTCCCTCGCCTCGGCCGGCTTCGGCAGGAGCACGAAATCGATCGGACGCGGTAGAGAAGTCGGCGCCGGCGACACGGCGGGCGCCTGCCCGACCGGCCGCAAGACCGGCGCCGGCTCGGCCCGGTTCATGGTCAGGGAGGCGAAGCTGCGGCCCTGGAAGGCCTTCTCGCCACGCAGGCGACGGATGTAGTCCGGCAGCGCGGCGGCGTCCAGCATGCTGCCGCGAATTTCCATGTCCCGGCCGCCCGGCCCGATGGCAAAGCCCGTCAGCCAGAGTCCTTCCGGTACCTGGCGGGCGAGGCCGCGCAGATGCTCGGAAAAGCCGCCGGTGCTGCCGACGGCGCCACTTTCCAGCAGCTGGGCGATTTCGCCACGACGACGCAGCATGGCTGCGGCACTGGCGACTTCGGCGATCAACTGCGGGTTGGCCGGGCGACCGGCCGACTTGGTTGCGGCTTCGACGGCATCCTTCGCCGCCTTGAGCTGGGCTTCCATGGCGGCGGCGGCGTCCGCCCGCGCACCGGCATCGCGCCAGGCCCAACCGCCGGCCAGCGCAAGAGCCGCATAGAGCACGACGGCGGCGAGCGCCACGTTGCCCAGCGTCAATAGTTCGCGCTGCTTGAGGAAGCGCGGATGGTAGAGGTTGATCTGTGCGCTCACGTCGTTGCCTCGTCGCGCAGCGCGGCGCCGATAGCGCGCAGGCACTGGAACTGGCGCAGGGGATCGCGCAGGGCCGGCACCGCGCCCATGTCCAGCACCGACGAAAGTTCCAGCGGCGCCACGGTCACGGCCAGGTTGGCGCGCAAGTAATCGAGGAAGCCCTCGACTCCCGGTATTGGTGCCACCAGCAATCGCGCCAGTGGCACGCTGCTGAAGACGCGATCGAAGTTGTCCAGCGAGCGCTGCACGTCGAGCGCGATGCGCTCGAACAGGTTGGCGCGGCGCTCCGCGTCGGCGACCTGCAATTGGCGCGCGGCGATGTCCACGCGGCGCACGACCAGCAGTTCGCCGCCGCGAGTAAAGGTGAGCAGGCCGGAATCGTCGTCGAACACCAGGGTGGCGAGACCGCGCCCGTCCTGCTCGAATAGCGCCGCCAAGTTGCGTTGCGACATTTCCGGCAGGTCGATCGCCGCCAGCGGCACCTTTGCCGCCTGGAAGGCCTGTACCAGCGGCGCCACGGTCGACTCCGGCGACAACGCGGCGAATACCTGCGGCGTGCCGCGATCGGTCGGGATCGGCAACATGTCGATGGCCGCCGTCTCGACCGGGAACTCGACCTGGTCCTTGACCTTCCAGCGCAACACTTCGCGCGCCTCGTCGGCGGCGCCGGGAACCGCTTCGGTCTGGATCAACTGGTAGCTGCCATGCTCCAGCAGCACTGTGCAGCGGTGGCGATCGATCCGCAGTGACTTCCTCAGCGCGCCCAGCGTCGCCGCGCAGTCCGCGCCCTTTTCCACCGAATCGGCCAGCAGCACGCGCGGCTGGCGGCCAGCCTCCCGGCGCACATGGACCAGGTCGACACGCTCCGGCCACAGGACCACGGACAACCAGCCCGGCTCGCTACCCGATTTGAAAAAGTTTCTCACTGGACGCATGGGTTCCCATTTTTTCTTCTGACTATACTGACCAAGAGCGCGCGCGAAAGCCTTGATATCAAGGGGGAAGGGCAGGCATTTGGACCCTTCGTCGCGCTAATTCGCGAACCGCCGTGCCGCCAGCGACCGAAGGAAGTCCCCGTGGGGCGCCGTCCCAGGGATACCGCTCCGCATATCGTCTGCGGAGGCCGCGATGGCTTCAATAGCGTTCACGCAGGTAGATGTAGGGCGCCTTGGGCGAGCCGAACCTCACGCGCGCATTGGGGTCGAGCTTGCCGGCACACCACGCGAATTGAAGCCAGGGCATGTTGGCGGCCGTCGTCGCCGGACTGGCTGCATTGCAGGATACGTCCGCGGGAGTGCCTGTGCTGCCCAGATTGACGGCCACATCAACGATACCGGTGGCAACCGGACTTGGCTTGGCCAGCGTCAGCGTGCCGTTCCCTCCGTTCAGCGTCACTGCGGAGGCGCTGGTATTGGCTGCGATCCCGCCCGACAGCGCGACGGCATTGGCGGGCAGGCTGGTGCAGCCGTCGGCGGCGTTGAGCGCCCAGGTATTGGCGCCGGTCGCGTACTCCGCCCGCACCGGGAGACGGATGTTCCGCAGTTCCGAGCCGTAGGCATTGACCAGTCGCACGCGGCCAAAGCGCTGCTCGGTCGTGACACCATGGACGGCGGAGCTAGCGACGAGGGCGATGGTCTCGGTGCCGTCCGTATACGACGGCAGCGCGCTTACCGCAAAGCCGGTGTAGGGGGCAACCGGCGAGGCTGGCCGGGTGACCCTGTGTGTAGCGGTTACAGCCGCCGTACCGTAGGTTCCGGCGGTGCTGCCCCAGGATCCCGACGGCGCGGCGCCACCTGCGACCAGCGTCCCGGAGGATCCCGTAAAACCGTAGTTGGCCCAGGTGGTAAGCCCGAACCTGGCATGGCCGCCGGTGTAGTTCAGCGTCGTCGCCGGCGTGGAATTCTGCGCGACGAGCGTGAAGTCGGTCTTGAACTCCTCACCCATATAGGTGAAGGTCGACGCGCAGGTTTCGCTGGCCCCGGTATTGATGCCGGCCCGGTCGACCAGGCTGCCCGCCGTCAGGGCGAAGCGGTCCGGCACGAAGCGGCCGAAATAGCTCGTTGCCGCCACATTGCCGAACTTGCAGCCGTACTTGCCATTGACATCGAGGGCATTCGAAAAATCGTCGGTGCAGTCGTTGGGCTGGTCGACCGCGGTGTAGCCGTCGTCGTAGACCCCGTTGGCAGCGAAATTGAAGTAGCCGACCTCGGTATAGGTGAAGTTGCCTGTCGCCACGCCGGTACCGACAGTTGCCGCGCCGAAGCTGCCCCCCAGCGACCCGGTCTGGATGGCGCCGGCATGGGCCGCCAGCTTGCTCGCATCGATCGTCGGCGTGCGGTTGTAAGAAGCCAGGGCGGTGGCAGCCAGCGTGAAGCTCGCGCCTGCCTTGACCGCCGGTGTCGCGCTGACGCTTGTCCCCGTCGCATCGGCGTTCGCGCTCGAACTGACCGCAAAGGCGCTCGGCCGGATGGCGAAGTTGTCGCTGGAACACCGCGTGATGGCGCTGCCGCAGACCAGCGCCGTGCAGCTGAAACGCATCCTGACGTCACGGTAGGCATTCGCCACGCTGATCCCGGGGATGGTCGCCCGCCCGGCGGCGAAGGTCGCGCTGCCCAGGGCGATGGTCGCATCCTGGCTGACAGGGCAGTTATTGGCGTCGAGCGCCACGCCGGTGTTGGCATTGGCCAGCAGGTCGACCGTGACCGAGCCGGCAAAGCCGGATTCAAGAGTGCCGTCGGCCTTGAGCGCGACCCCGCGCAGGGTGAAGGCGGTGCCCGCGAGCTTGGTGTAGAGCGCGGCATAGGTCAGCGGCGCCGCCACCGGGGTGCAGGTTGCGGACTCGCAGCCATTGAAGGCGGTCGGATTCGAGGGCACTACCACCGGCGCGGGACGCAAGGCGACGATATGGGTGTTGCCCTTGTCGTTGTTTCCCGCCTGCGGCGTCGCGGTCTTGGCGCCCGTGAGGCCGGCCGCCGCCTGATTGACGCGCGAGCCCTCGATCGAAACACCGCCGGCGTTGGGCGCGGTAAGACTGGAGCGGTCGTAGGATTCGGCCATGCCAGTGGGCGGAGTCCAGGTCCGCGATGACGCATAGGCGTGCGCGGTGACCAGCATCGTATTGGGTACCGGGGTTGTATTCACGCTGGGCGTGGGATGGGTCAGGGCGGACGGGGTGCTCTGGCCGTTCGCGATGACCACCGGGGTCGCGGCATCGACGCCCAAAAAAGCCTGGATGCCGCCCGCCACTGCCGTCGGCGCCGCGCCGAAGGTCCACTCGTGGGCGGCCGGCTCGGCGCCGGTGGCAAGGCGTCGATACACGGCAAGCGAGTTGTTGGTGCCGGCGCCCGCGACGTTGTCCATGCGCTGGATCAGCGTCCAGTCGCCCGGTACCGACGGCGCGATCACCGCCGTATCCGGGGTGAACGCTATCGCCGCGATCAGCTGGTCGTTCGCCACGGTACCGGCCGGCGTCGCAATGCTGAACCGGGTGGCGGACGCCGGCCGCAGCGCCAGGATGTGCGCGTTGCCCTTGTCCGCGTTGGCCGGAATCGTCGTCGTCGCCGTCTTGATCCCGGTAGCACCAGGCGCGGCAAGCAACGCGCGGGCACCGTCGACAGATTGGCCGGCGGCACCGCCCAGGGTCGTCACGTCGAACGATTCGGTGAAACCGGCCGGGTGCGTCCAGTTGCCCTGGCCATTCATGGTGTGGTGGGTCACCAGCATCGCATTGGCCACCGTGGTGGTGATGCTCGGCGTCGCATGTGTCGCCGCCGAGGGTGTTCCTTGTCCATTCGCCAGATCGATCGGGCTCGCGATGTCCACGCCCGAATAGGCCTGGATTCCGCCGGCCACGGTGACATCGGTGGAAAAGGTCCAGGTGTAGCTTGCCGGCTCGGTCAGCGAATGCAGCTTGCGATAGATCGCCAGCGAATTGGTGGTGCCGCCGGCGATGGCACTGTTGTCCATGAGCTGTACCAGCACCCAACCGGCGGGGGGCGTCACGGTCGCCGTATGCGGGGCAAAGCCGATCGCCGCGATCATGAGATCGTTCTGCACCGCGCTACCCGGGCGGGCGATATTGACCGAGCGGGTAGCCGGCCGCAGCGCGAGGATCTGGGCGTTGCCGACATCGGCGTTCGCTGAAGCGGTCGCGGCCTTGGTGCCGGTTGCTCCGGCGGCAGTCGTAACCGCCGAGGCACTTTCCATGGAGACACCCCCGGCGTTGGGTACCGTGAGGCTTGCCACTTCATAGCGCTCGGTCAGTGCGGGCAACGTGCCACCCGCGGGTGGTGCAGTCCAGCCTGCCGACGACGACATCGAATGATGGGTCACCACCATGGCGTTGAGGACCGTGGTGATGCTCGGCGCCGCATGGGAAAGCGCGGATGGCAGCGGCGGGGGCGGTGACCCGGAGCCGGCGTCGATCGGCGTCGTCGCGTCCACCCCGGAATAGACCTGCATGCCGCCAACTTTCGCCGTTTCGCCGGCAATGCCGAATATGTAGCTGCTCGGCTCCGTCGCACCCGCGAATTTCCGGAAGACAGCCAGAGAATTTGTATTGGCAGCCGTGTTGTCGGTGCGGTTTACCAGGGTCCACCCCGCCGGCGGGGTGATCACGGCGGTATCCGGCGCCACGGCGACCGCCGCCAGCAACAGGTCACCCGGTGCCGCACCGGCCGGCACGGGGATGCGCAGGGCCGGGCGCAAGGCGAGGATGTGCGCGTTGCCGGCGTCGGCATGGCCGCCGACGGTCGCGGTCTTGGCCCCGGTCGGGCCGGCCACGGCCTGCACCTGGCGGTTGCCCTCCAGGGACTGGCCGGTATCGCTATTCACGGAAGCGCTTCTCCGGTCGAAGGACTCGGTCATCCCCGCCGGCGGCGTCCAGGTTCGCGACGACCCAAGGCCATGGTGTGTGACCAGCATCGTGTTTGCCACCGCGCCCGTGGTTACGCCCGGTGTCGCATGCGAGAGGCCTGACGTGTTCTGGCCGCTCTCGACGACGATCGGGCTGGCTGTATCGACGCTCGAAAACGACTGGATGCCTCCTACCGAGCCGGTCGATGCGGAAAACGTCCAGGCATAGTTCAACGATTCGATCGCCCCGGCGACCCGGTAGTACACCGCAAGGCTGTTGCTGTCGGTCGGTCCCGGGTTGTTCATGCGGTTGACAAGGACCCACCCGGGCGGTGCGGTGATCACGGCGCTGCTGGGCCGCACGGCGATCGCCGCAATCATCACGTCATTTTCCAGCGTCCCTGCAGGCACATTGATGGTGAGCGTCAGCACTCCGCTGACCGCGACGGCGGATGCCACCTGGCGAAACACCGGCGGGAGCGAGGTCGGCGTGCCGGAATTCGCCGCGGCGCGAAAGACGATGCTGCCCCCCCGCGCCGAGGTGGAAGCACGATGCGCGATGGCGCCGGTGGCCGGGCCGATCGCCGAGGTCGCGCTGCGGAAAGCGATCTGCGCCTGCGCCGGCACCGACGCAATGCCGACCGCCCACAGCATGGCCAGCAAGAGCAGAAGCAGCTTGCGGCCGGGCATGGTCACTGGATCGAACGTTCCCATGGCCGAATGGTACCCCCTGTTCATCCCGGAAGTCGGCGCTGGCGGCACGGCAGCGACAGGCTTGGCGTGGGCAGCGGCGATCTCAAAATGCCACCTCCAGCCGGCGTTCGACATAAAGGTTGCCGCCGGCGGCATTGGGACACCTCGGCTCGGCCGCGTTGGGTTCGCTGCAGGCCGTGGACTGCACGGTATATACGGTCGGGCCGCCGTTGGCATCAGCGACGGCATCACAGATGACCGTAACCGTGAATCCAGCCATGGTTGTCGCCGGCGGCGCAAAGGATGTCGGGGACCCGGCACCGGGACAGGAGCCATCCCGCAGTTGGCGATACATGCCCCACTCGATGCCGGTCCGCGCCGCGTGGTAGGCGCGCACACCCTGCACGTCGAGCGCCGAGCCGACCTGCTGGCTGGTGGAAATGCTCAGGATGAATGCACCCAGTGCCGCCAGCACGACGAGGATGAAGATCGCCGAGACGATGGCGAAGCCGCGCGGGCGGTTGGCGGCGATTCTCATGGTGCGTTGTCCACGTGGATCTGCTGTACCAGGGTCGCGCTTTCGCCGCTGGGTGTGTCGGTCAGCGTCAAGCGCACCAGCAGCAGGCCGCTGCGGCCGGTCGCGGCGGAGGCGTAGTCGATGGTACAGCTCGCCTTGGGCTCCGCGGTGGCGGACCCGGCAAGCAGCGCACCGGTGCCGCCGCAGACCGAGGGCGTGGCCAGGCTACAGCCGGTGAAACGGGTCAGGACGCCGCCGCTGCAGGTGTAGCGCACCACGAGATCGGTGGCGCCGACCACCTGGAAACGCGAGGCGGGCGACGGCAGCGGTGGCGACTGGGTGGGAAACGGATTGGCGACCAGCGGCACCGGGTTGGCCGTGATCGCCACGGCACCGGCGACCGTGGCGACGTTGCCACCGGCATAGGCATCGGCCGGCGCATAGCCCGCGCCCAGGTTGTACACCACGATACGGTCGCCGCCGGTGATTGGCGGCATTGGTCCCAGCACGTCGAAATCGAGTTCCGACGCAGTTTCCACCCCGGGCGTGCAATCCACATCCGTGGAGTAGAGGAAGTTGCCGCAGCTCGAACCGTCGCTTTCAACGCGGTAGCGTCCGCCCGACTTGGTCATGACGAATTCGAAGCCGTTGGCCACCGTGCGCAGGCTGTTGGGCAGGGCCAGGCGAACGTCGCGCGTCATGCGCCGCAGCGCGACATCGGCGACGTCGGTGAGTTCGGCGCGGCGCACGGAATCGGCATAGCCCTCGACCGGCTTGGCGATGAACACGGCGACGATGCCGGCAAGGATGCCGGTGATGACGATGGCGACGATCGCCTCGACCAGGGTGAAGCCGGCTTCATGTCGGTGCGTGGCGTTCGTCATGGCAGCAGGTTGGGCGAATGACGGGTGCGGTAGCCCTGCAACTGCAGCGTCTCGCCGGGGCTGGTCACGGTGACCGTGACCAGCAGCGACTCGGTCGCGGCGATGCCGTTGAGCGCCGCCTCGGCCACTGTGACCGCGGCGCTGTAGCCGGCCGGCAGCGCGACCCCGGTCAGGGTGGTGGCGATCGCCTGGGCGTGATAGTCGCTGGCGTTATCGAAGGGGAAGGTCGCGCTGGCGCGGGTGTCCGTGCCGCCGCCGAAGGTCTCGGCACCCACCGCCTCGACCGCGCCCGCGGCCGTGCAGCCGCCGGCGCCGACGACGTTGCTGGTCGCCGTCGCCGCCTGCGGATCGTCCGGATCGCACCAGGTAAACGGTTGCAGCAACACCTCTTCCAGAACCGCCTCGGCGATCGCCAGTGCCTGCTTGCGTATCAGCGGGTCGGCGCTGCCTTTCGCCGCCACGTTGAGCACCGTCAGCACCCCCGCCAGCGCGGTGCTGACGATCATGATGAAGACAATCAGCTCGATCAGGGTCAGGCCGCGCGCGCGGCGGCGATCAATGGACATGGCCGGTTTCCGCTTCGACGGTGACGACGCTGCCCGACACGGTGAAGGTGGCGGCGGCCGCCAGCGCGGCGCCGGTGGTGGCGTTCAGCGGACGCCCCAGCGGATCGAAGGCCAGTGGCGAGACGCTGGCGACCAGGGTGCCGCCAGCCGGCGGCGTCACGGCATTGCTGGCGCTGCCCGGCAGTGCCAGGGCGCGGGCAAAGGCGATCGGCCAACTGGCCGGCGTCAGGGTGTCGGGATCGAGCGACGAAATCTCCACCGTCATGCCGTTGCCCGCGGTCGTGAGGCGGACGTGGCGCCGTTGCGCCACCGCCGACTTTCTGGCGTATTCGATGGTGGAACGCACCTTGTCGCGATAGCCGATTTCGTCGAAGCCGCGCAGCAGGTCCACGCGCGGCAGTGCGACGAAGGCCATGATCCCGACCAGCAGCAGGATGGTGATCAGTTCGATCATGGTGAAGCCGCGCCCGCCGCGCAAGCCCATGCCATCCCCGCGCGCAAGTCGCGGCCGGCGCGGGCGTCCTGCCGAAAAGTCGGCGCTGGCGCTACGGCAAACCGGCAGTCGAGGCAGGAAAGGCATGCGGATGATGGTAGCAGAACCGGGGCTGCAGGCCTTCGATCACCCGCCGGCCTGCGGCACGGCGCGCAGCGACTCGGCGAGCGCGCGCAAGGGCTCGACCGCCGGGAAAATGCGCGCGGCCAGCGCCAGTTCGCCACGGGTCGCCGCGTCCTCCTCCGGAAATGCGCGCAGGGCAGACAGCGCCAGGCGGCGCGCCTCGGCCTCGCGGCCGGCAATCGCGTGGTGGATCGCGCAGCGCGTCACCAGGGCCCGCGCCGGAGTCAGACGCAGGCCCAGCTGGCACAGGTCGGCACGATCCGCGGCAAGCTGCGCATCGGGCTCCGCCATGATGTTGAAGGCGCGCAGCACCCAGGGCGCAAGCAGCGATTCCCGGTGCAGCCGCAGCAAGGTCTGCATCGACAGCCGCCAGGCGCTCTCGCGCTCCGCATGACCGGCGAAGGGGCGATAGGTGGCGGCTTCGATCGCGGCATAGTCGGCGCGCAGCCCGGCCAGCGTCGCCGCGCCGGCCAGCGCCGCGATCGTCACATAAACCAGCGCGCGCCGCGCGCCCGGCAACAAGCCGCCCCCGGAACCGGCGGCGCCGAGCAGCAGGGCCGTCGGACCAAGGAAATAGGCATACCAGAGCGGATATTCCAGCAGCGAATGGATCGCCACCATGCCCAGCACCGCGGCACACCAAGCGTGCGCCGGCTGCCACGGCTGGCGCAGGAAGGCGACCGCCCACGCCGCCAGCGCGACGACCACCGCGAACGCAACCGGCGCGCCGAACTCCACCAGCAGATTGAGGACAAGGTTGTGGGCATGCTCGGACACCATGAACTGTGCGCCGGCCTGCTGTGCCGACGCGGCGACGAAGCTGGCGAAGGAATAGTTGCCGGCACCCTGTCCCAGCCATGGCGCTTCGAGAAAGGCGGCCCAGCCGGTGCGCAGGATTGCCAGCCGCGCGCTCGGCCCGGAAACCTCCTCGTAGAGGCGAACGCCGGATGTCGCCGCCGCGTTGTCGCCGCCGACGGCGCCGGCCCAGCTACCGAACAGGCTAAGCGCCACCAGCCAGGGCAGCAGCAGCGCGGCGTCGACCACGATGCCTTTCCCCGGCCCCTGCGCATCCTTGCTTCGCGCCAGGAGCACTGCGCAGACCACGACGGCGGCATAAAGGAAGACACTGCGCGAACTGCCCAGCACGGCGCCGAAGCCGATTGCCGTCAGCAGAAGCCAGAACAGCGGCCGCGACAACCGGGTGCCGGCGCGCAGATGGAACAGCGAGGCGATGGCGAGGAAACTGTGGAGCGCGTGGTGGTTGCTCTGGCCCACGTTGGCCTGGATGGCGCCGCCGAGCCGGGGAAAAACCCAGGGCACCGAGCCGGCAATCCCGAGCCATTGCACCACGGCGGCGGCGGCGGCGGCCAGGCCGCCGACCACGAGGCCCAGTGCAAGCGCGTCGGCCAGGGCGGCGACGCCGAGGGTCGCGGCCAGGTGCCGCCCCAGCACCATCAGCAGGCCGGCCCAGAGCAGGTAAAGCGCATGCAGCAGGCCGACCTGCGCGAACGCCAGTTGCCCCTGCGCGAACTGCAACAGCAGCATGGCCAGCAGCACCGCAGGGACCACCAACAGTACGGGAAGCGGCAAGCCCTGGCGCGCCGTGTACAGTCCGCAGGCCGCCGCCGCCAGACCCAGGGCTGCCGCCCACCACTCGGAATGGAAGCTGGCGATCGGGTGGGTGTGGAAGGGCAAAACAAAGGGCCCGCTCACCATGACGGCGAGCAGGCCCAGACAAACCGCAACGATCGGAGCGGGACGAACGATCAGCCCGAATCCCGCGGCGAGGTCAGGACGCGTGCATCAGGAATCGCAGGGTACTTGGGAGACGCCGCTCTTGGTGACGCCCGCTTCGGCGCAAGCCACGGTGCAATTCGCCGAACCGCTGCTGCAGACGCCAGGAGTGACCGTGATGCTGGTCGCACAGGTCGCGCCGGTAATCAGTGCCGAGCTGCAAGTGGTGGCGGCGGTGACCGGTGAGGTTCCCGCAATCTTGGACTTCGCATACTGCATGGCGCCCGCCGATCCGAGCGCGCCGGCGATGCCGTCGGCCTTGGCCTGCACGGCGTCCGACGACAGATCGACGAACTTCGGCAGCGCCGAGGCGGCGAGGATGCCGAGAATCACGATCACGACCACCAGCTCGATCAAGGTAAAACCCCGTGCCTTCATTTCCCTCTCCTTTGCGTATCGCATGAATTTATGACCTTCAGTATAACCCTAGCACCCGGTGGTCACTACGGAAATCACCGGTGCGACGATCAACGCTCCGCTCAGGGTGGCCTCCTGGTAACTGATGCGGCAATTGGGCAGCGTACCGCCCGCCACGTCGTAGGTGCGCGTGCCGCCGCTGCCGCCCGCAGCCAGTCCATCCGCCGCGAGGTTGAGCGCGGCGGCGGCGTCGATGCCGTTCACCGTGGCGGCCGGATAGCGATTGACGATATCGACCATGAGGCCATCCATGTTCACCTTGGGCGGCGTCGAACTGCAATTGATCGCCGTCAGGCTCGATGCGGTGCCGGCGAGGTCGAGTTCGCAGCGCGAGCGGGCCAGGCTCACCGCGGAGCGCATGGAACCGTAGATCGCGTTCGCCTTGGCCACCCGCGCATCGCGCTGGGCGTCGATCAGGCGCGGCAGGGCCACGGCGGCAAGGATGCCGATGATGGTGATGACGATCACCAGTTCGATCAGGGTGAAGCCACGTTCGAGCGATAAACGGCGGCCTGGATTCATGGTAGTGAAAACCTTCGGGTCTGCGACCGGTAAAAAATATCAGTTGGCATTGCGGTCAATAGCTTGATTATCGACCATATACGAATCTAGTTCAGCCCTACGAGGCTGGCGCCGACTGTCTTGCCCGAGGCATCGACCCGCGCCACATAGCGCCAGCGCAACTCCCTGGCGTCGCCGAATGCGACCGGCAGGCGCGGCAGGTAGCTCAGTTCGCGGCGCACCGGATCCCAGGCCCACTGACCCTCCGCCTCGGCCACGCGGCCTTCGCTGAAGCCGCGCGGGCGATGGCCGAGGAAATCGACCGGGCTGGCTTGCGCCACTTCGCCGAGGCGTTCCTCCTCGCCACGCATGATGCGTTCGCCAATCGCCAACTGGATGCCGACGCGGATGTTGCGCACCGTGAGGTCGACCTCGGTGCGCTCGGCCTCGGCCTGTATCGCGTTGAGGCGCGCCAGCAGCAATGTGGCGAGAACACCGAAGATCGCCACCGTGACGGCGAATTCGAACTTGGTGGAACCGTGCTGGTGCCTCATGTCAGAGCTCACTTCTTCATGGTGACCTTGCCCAGGTCCCACAGCGGCAGGAAGATGCCCAGCGCCAGGATCAGCACCATGATGCCAAGCGCGATGATCAGGATCGGCTCGATCTGCTGCGCCAGTGTCTTGAGTTCGTACTCGACCTCGCTCTGGTACATGTCGGACACTTCCTTCATCATGTCGTCCAGCGCGCCGGATTCCTCGCCGACCGCGATCATCTGCAGCACCACGGGAGTGAACACGCCGGCGGCAATGGATGTGCGCAGGATGCTTTCGCCGCGCTCTACGCCGTCGCGCATTTTTTCCACCTTGTCGGCGATGTAGGCGTTGTCTACGGTTTCGGCGACGTTGGTCAGGGCCTGGATGATCGGTACGCCGCTGCGCGAGGCCAGCGCGAAACTCGCGGCGAAGCGCGCCAGCGTCGCCTTGCGCACGATCTTGCCGGCGATCGGGATCTTCAGCTTGAGGCGATCCCAGTCGTAGCGTCCGCGCCGCGTCCGGCGCCAGGCGTTGAAGGCGAACACGGCGCCGACGCCGCCCAGCAGCAATGCCGGCCACCAGTTCAGCATGAAGTCGGAAAAGCCGATCAGCATGCGCGTCATCAATGGCAATTCGGCGCCGAAGCCCTTGAACACACGGGCGAAGGCCGGGATCACGAAGATGTTGACGATGACGACGGCAATCACCATCGAGGCGACGACGAAGGATGGGTAGCGCAGCGCCGACTTGACCTGGTCCTTCATGAAGCGCTCGAAGGCGAGATGGTCGAACAGGCGGATGAAGACTTCTTCCAGGCGACCGGTCATTTCGCCGACGCGCACCATGGACAGGTAGAAGGGCGAGAACGCCTTGGGATGCCGCGCCAGCGACAGCGAAAGCTCGCGGCCGGAATCGAGGCTTTCGCGCACGTCCTGCAGCACTTCCTTCATCGCCGGATTGTTGCTGGATTCCTGCAGGCCGGCCAGCGCGCGCATGATGGGCACGCCGGAACGCAACAGGGTATGGATCTGGCGCGAGAACAGCAGGACATCCATGTGTTCTACTTTTTGCCGGAACAGCTGGATGCCGCCGGTCCCGGTGCCGGCCTTTTCCGCGGCACCCTCGGCCACCTTGATTTCCACCGGCGTCACGCCGCTACCGACGAGTTGGTCGGCCACGGCACCCGCGGTCGCGCCGTCCATGCTGCCCTGCACGATCTCGCCGGCGCCGTTGCGGCCGCGATAGGCGAAGCTGGGCATGGCCTACCGCGATCCGTGTCGGCAAACGCTTGCCACGCGTCCGGACGTAGTCATGTTGGGGTCCATGTGCGGCGACCTACTCGTCAAGCTGGGTACTGATGCGCATGGCTTCCTCGATGGTGGTGCGACCGCTGACCACCAGGCGCACGGCATCGCGGCGCAGGGTGTTGCCGGCCATCTGCTCGCGACCGATCTGCATGAACTCGTTGGGGTCGCCGCGGTTCACCGCCTCGACCAGCGCATTGTTCATGTCGAGGATTTCATAGACCGCCTGGCGACCCTGGTAGCCGGTGTTGGCGCAGTGGCTGCAGCCCGCGCCACGGCGGAATTCGACGCTGTCCACCTGGTCGCCGAGTTCAGCCTTGAGCCACAGGCGTTCGTTCGGATTTGGCGCACAGGGTGCGGAGCAGTTCTCGCAGGTGACGCGCACCAGGCGCTGGGCGAGGACCATCTGGATCGACATGGCCACCATGTAGCGCGGCACGCCCATGTCGAGCAGGCGGATCGGCGTCGACAACGCGTCGTTGGTGTGCAGTGTGGACAGCACCAGGTGGCCCGTCATCGCGGCGCGCATGCCGATCTCGGCCGTCTCCTGGTCGCGCATTTCGCCCAGCAGGATGATGTCCGGGTCCTGGCGCAGGGCGGAACGCAGCACGCGGCTGAAGGAGAGGTCGATCTTTTCGTGCACCTGCACCTGGTTGAGGCCGGGCAGGCGGTATTCGACGGGATCCTCGACGGTGATGATCTTTTTTTCGGGAGTGTTCAACTCGTTGAGCGCCGCATACAGCGTGGTGGTCTTGCCCGAACCGGTAGGTCCGGTCACCAAGACGATGCCGGCGGGCCGCGCGATCGAATGGCGGAAGCGTTCGAGCACGCGCGGCGGCATGTGCAGACGGTCCAGCTGCAGCAGGCCGGTGTTCTGCGCCAGCAGGCGCATGACGACCGATTCGCCGTGCTGGGTCGGCATCGAGGAGATGCGGATGTCGATCGCGGTGTTGCGCAGCTTGATGTTGAAGCGGCCGTCCTGCGGCAGGCGCTTCTCGGAAATGTCGAGGCCGGACATCAGCTTCAGGCGCAGCACCAGCGCCGTCGAAATCTTCGAATCGGCCTCGGTCTGCACGTGCAGCACGCCGTCGATGCGGAAGCGGATCACCACCGACTTTTCCTGCGGCTCGATATGGATGTCGGAGGCGCGCATCTTGAGCGCCTCCTCGAACACGGTGTTGAGCAGCTTGACCACCGGCGCGTCCTCGGCGCCGGCCGTAAGGCCGAGGATATTGCCGAACTCGGTCGCGACGTCACCCATGTCGGCAGTGAGTTCCTTCGCCAGGCCGCTGATTTCGGCGGCACGGCTATAGACCCGATCGACGGTGGCGAGCAATTGGCTCTCCGTCACCACGGCGAGGTTGATCTCGCGCTTGAGGATGCGCGCCAGTTCGTCGAAGGCTGTCAGGTCGGTCGGATCGGCCATGCCGACCACCAGCATCCCGGCGCGCTCCTGCAGCACCAGGGTGCGCAGGCGGCGCGCCTGGGCTTCGGGCAACAGCTTGATCAGTTCGGGCTGCAGCTTGAAGGTCTTGAGATCGACGTAGTCGGCACCGAGCTGGCGCGCGAGTCCGAGCGAGATGCCTTCTTCGGTAACGTAGCCGCTTTCCACCAGGACGCGACCAAGCTTGCGCCCCGAGCGCTTCTGCTCGTCGAGCGCGAGCTTGAGCTGCTCGCCGGTGACGAGCTGTTGCTGCACCAGCATGTCGCCAAGACGGATCTTTTCCGGACGTGCCATCAGGCAATCTCCCCAGTACCCGTAAAATCGGGAACCTTTCTGCTGCGATTTTGCACGAAATTTACCAGCTAATCAGCTGATTTTGCAGAAACTACCGCTTTTCGGAGATACCTGCAAGTGTTCCATGTCGTCCTGGTCACCCCAGAAATCCCGCCCAATACCGGCAATGTAATCCGTCTGTGCGCCAACACGGGCTGCCTCCTGCATCTTGTCGAGCCGCTCGGCTTCACCCTGTCCGACGCACAACTGCGCCGTGCCGGACTCGATTACCACGAGATGACCTGCGTCACGGTGCATCCGAACTGGAGCACCTGCCGGGCGGCGCTGGGCGAAGCCCGCGTGTTCGCCCTGACAACGCGTGCCGTTCGCCGTCACGCCAGCGCCAACTTCCAACCCGGCGATGCGTTTGTGTTCGGCTCCGAATCCTGCGGACTGCCGAACGCGGTGCTGGAGGACATCGACGCGGACAACCGCTTGCGCCTGCCGCTATTGCCGGGGAACCGCAGCCTCAACCTGTCCAATGCCGTGGCGGTGATGGTTTACGAAGCCTGGCGGCAACAGGATTTCGCCGGCGGCGTCTGATCCTACTCGTGCTTGGCACCGCGCGACATCAGCTGTTCCACGGCGACGCGCGGACTGATGTGGCCGTCGAGCACCGCCGTCACGGCGCGCGTGATCGGCATGTCCACGCCGAGTTCGGCGGCGCGGCGCGCCACCTCGCGCGCGGCCGGCACGCCTTCGGCGACATGGCCCAGTTCCGCGGCGATCTCCGGCAGCGCCTTGCCGTCGGCGAGCAGCAGGCCGACGCGCCGGTTGCGCGACAGGTCACCGGTGCAGGTCAGCAGCAGGTCGCCCATGCCGGCCAGGCCCATGAAGGTTTCGCGTCGGGCGCCGAGCGCCTCGCCAAAACGGGTGATTTCCACCAGGCCGCGAGTGATCAACGCGGCGCGGGCATTGTTGCCCAGACCGAGGCCGTCGCAGATGCCGGTGGCAATGGCCAATACGTTCTTCACCGCGCCGCCGACCTCCGCGCCGACCAGGTCGTCATTGGCATAGATGCGCAGGTTGCCGCCATGCAGTTGCTGCGCGGTGGCATCGGCGAACGCGGGATCGGCCGCCGCGAGCGTGATTGCGGTGGGCAGGCCGCGCGCTACTTCCAGGGCGAAGCTGGGGCCGGTAAGCACGCCGCAGGAAACCTTGCCCATCACCGCCACCACCACCTGATGCGGCAGCAGACCGCTGCCTGCTTCGAGGCCCTTGCATGCCCAGAGGAATGGCGTTGCCGGAGCAACGGCCTTGAGTTGTTCGAGCAGGGCACGCAAGCCGGCCAGCGGCGCGGCCAGCAGCGCCAGATCGGCGCCGGCAAGCGCGGCGGAAAAATCGGAAGTGAGTTTCATGCCCTCGGGAAACGCGCACCCGGGCAGGTAGCGCCGGTTCTCCCTGGCCTGCGCCATATCCTCGACCCGCGCGGCATCGCGCGCCCAGAGCACCACCTCGTGCCGGGCAGCGAAGGCGATCGCCAGCGCCGTACCCCAGGCCCCCGCACCGAGCACCGCTATGCGCATCCTATCCTCCCCGTCGCGACGACATCGGCGACGCCGCAGAACTCAATGACCCCAGACCTGCGTCACCTTGAGAAACCCGTCCTGACCGTCGCGATGGCGTACCCTGGCCCAGCCGCCGGGCTGGACTTCAAGCAGTTCCAGCACCACGTCGCGCTCGGCTTCGAACACCAGCGCGGCCTTGTCTTCCGCGGCGGCCCGCACCTGCGCGCGCTCGGCGCGCACGATGACGTTGCGCTTTTCGGACAGGTGCTTCTTCTCGATCCAGGTCAGGTCGCCCTTGCTGTCGCGCACCTTGGACCAGCCTTCGAGGCCGACGACGAGTTCGACCGGGGTGCCGGCAAGAACCACGAACAGCGGCTTGGCCTTGGCCGAGGGGGCATCGTAGACGGCTGCCGCCTCGGTCACCGTTCGGTAATCCAGCGCGAGCGCCGCCGGTGCGGAAAACAGCGTCGCGAGCATCAGAGCGAGGGAGGGAAGGCGCCGTGGCGCAGCGAGTGCCGGCATCGTGGTCTCGCGTCGCCCGTTATTGCAGCTGGATCTTGCTTTCGTTCTGCTGCTGCTCCATCAGCCGCTGCTGGTAGAGCGACTCGAAATTCACCGGGGCAAGGATCACGGGCGGGAAGCCGGCGCGATTGATGGCGTCCGAGATCGTTTCCCGCGCATAGGGGAAAAGGATGTTGGGGCAGGCCACGGCAAGTATTGGCTCCATGTCCTGCTCGGGTACGTTGCGGATCTGGAAAATGCCGGCCTTGATCACCTCGACCAGAAAGAAGGCCTTTTCGCCCTCCTTGGCATTCACGGTAACGGTCAGGGCCACTTCGTACATGCCGTCGCCGATGGTGGTCGCGCCGCTCTGGATCTGCACTTCGATGCTCGGCGTCTCGCGCACCAGGAAGATCTGCGGCGCGTTGGGCACTTCGATGGAGAGGTCCTTGACGTAAATCTTTTCGATGCTGAATACCGGCTGCTGGTCGCTCATGATGAATTCGATGGTTAGGGAAAAGGGCTGATTCTACGCGGCCAGCAGGGAATCAAGTTTGCCCTGGTGCTCGAGTTCGTAAAGGTCGTCACAGCCGCCGACATGGGTTTCGCCGATGAAGATCTGCGGCACCGTGCGCTGGCCGGTCTTCTGCATCATTTCCTCGCGCCGCTGCGGATCGAGGTCGACACGGACCTTCTCGATATCGGTGACGCCCTTCCGCGTCAGCAATTGTTCCGCGCGTACGCAGTAGGGACATACTGCTGTGGAGTACATCAGGACCTTGGACATGACTTTCTCTCTGTTCAGGACTTGGTGGTGAGCGGCAGACTGGAGTCGCGCCAGGAGGAAATTCCGCCGCCAAGGCTATAGACCTTGTCGAAGCCATGCTTCTTCAGTTGGCCACAGGCCGACGAGGAACGATTGCCCGTGGCGCAAACCACGATGATCGGCTTCTCCTTGAACTTCTCCAGTTCCGACAGGCGCTTGTCGAGCTGGCCCAGCGTGATGTGGCGGGCACCGGTAATGTGGCCCGTGCTCCATTCGCCGGTTTCGCGCACGTCGAGTACCAACGCATCTTCGCGATTCATCAGCAGCGTGGCCTCGGCCGGGCTGAGATGCGCCACGGTACCGCCCGCGATCATCGGCCACAGCAACATTCCGCCACTGACTGCTGCCAGGGCAACCCACATGATGTTCTGTTGCACGAATTCCATTGTTGTCTATTCCCTGTGTGCCGGAACGCCGCAGAACACTTCGCGCATGAGGGCGATGAGTTGCAGCGTGCGCTGGTCGGCGATGCGATAAAAAACCCGGTTGGCATCCTTGCGGGTCTGCAGGACGCCCTTGTCGCGCAAAATGGCGAGGTGCTGCGAGATATTGCTTTGCGAGGTACCGACAGCCTCAACGATGTCCTGCACGCAGGTTTCGTCGCCACCCACCACGCAAAGTATTTTCAGGCGCAACGGATGCGAAATCGCCTTAAGCGCCCGCGCCGCGGTTTCGATGTGTTCCTGCTTGCCGATGAGTTCGCTGATTGCTGGATTCATGCCGGAAGGCTTCCTCGATGTAACGCGTTGATTGTGTCTTTGCTTATTCTGCTTTTGCTGTCGGCAATCGACAATATTATAGAATACTGCTATTGCAAAGCTTTGAGGCCAGCCATGTACAAGATAGTTCTGCTCCGCCACGGCGAATCCACCTGGAACCAGGAAAACCGATTCACCGGCTGGACCGACGTCGGACTCACCGAAAAGGGTCTGGCCGAGGCCGTGGCCGCCGGCCAGCTGCTGAAGAAGGAAGGCTTCGCCTTCGACATCGCCTACACCTCGGTGCTGCGCCGCGCCATCAAGACCTTGTGGACGGTGCTGGAAGAAATGGACCGGATGTGGATCCCGGTGCAACATTCCTGGCGCCTCAACGAACGCCATTACGGAGCCTTGCAGGGGCTCAACAAGGCGGAAACCGCCGCAAAATATGGCGACGAGCAGGTGCTGGTCTGGCGCCGTGCCTACGACACGCCGCCGCCGCCACTGGCCGAGGACGACCCGCGCCTGGAAACCGGCAACCCGCGCTATGCGAACCTGCCGCCTGCCCAGTTTCCGCGCACGGAATGCCTCAAGGACACCGTGGAACGCTTCCTGCCCTACTGGCACGAATCCATCGCGCCGGCCGTCAGGTCCGGCAAGAAGGTCGTCATCGCGGCACACGGCAACAGCCTGCGCGCCCTGATCAAGTACCTGGACAAGGTTTCAGACGCCGACATCGTCGGCCTCAACATCCCGACCGCGCAGCCGCTGGTTTACGAACTCGACGCCGACCTGAAGCCGATTCGCAACTACTACCTCGGCGATGCAGACGCCATCAAGGCGGCTATGCAGGCCGTGGCCAACCAGGGCAAGGCCAAGGCGTGAAACACGAAATGTGAACAGTGAGCATTCCGCACCGCCTCGCACCATTCGCGTTCCACTGTTCATTCTTCGTTACAGCAGTTTTCCTTTCTTCGGCATTCGCGGCCAACGCGGATTCGAAGAAGGGCGAACTCCACGACCTGAAGGGCCGCATCGAAGCGCTTCGACGCGAAATGGCGGCGGCCGAGGAGTCAAAAGGCCACATCACCGATCAGTTGCGCGATACCGAATCGGCGATATCCGACGCCAACCGGCGCTTGCATGAACTTGGCACCCAGCGTGCCGGGCTGAAGGCCCAGATTGCCGACCTCGATGCCCAGAACCAGCGTCTCGACCGCCAGACCGGAATGCAGCAGAACCACCTCGCGCACCTACTGCGCAGCCAGTTCGTCGGCGGCAATTCCGACGCACTGACACTTCTGCTTGCCGGCACCGATCCCAACCAGTCGACGCGCGACCGGTATTTCCTGACCCAACTCTCGCGCGCCAAGGCCGACCTGATACAGCAGTTGCGCAGCATCGCCGCCGAGAAAAAGCGGCTCGCCGACGCTACGCGCGAACGGCAGGCGCAGGTGGCGGAGAACGAGCAGCGGCAGCAGGAAAGTCGCGCCCAGTTACTCGAACGCGGAAAGCAGCGTGCCGGCATGCTGGCGGCGATCGGGGATCGGCTCAAGGCGCAACGCCGGGAAATTGCCACGCTGAAGAAGGATGAGCAGCGCCTGGCAAAGCTGATAGATGGCCTGGCGCGGATCGCCGCGACGCGCAAGGCCAGGCCACGAGTTGCCCAAGCGGCACCCAATGCCGGCGGGTCGGTAACGGCCGGGGCCCCACGACTGAAGAATCACGATCCCGGTGACGTCACGGGCGCTTTCGCCGCCCTGCGCGGCAAGCTGCGCCTGCCGACCAGGGGCACGGTCGCCGGTCGCTTCGGCTCCCCGCGCGCGGAAGGAGGGGCACTCTGGAAGGGCGTCTTCATTCGCGCGGCCGAAGGCCTTGAGGTCAGGGCCGTGGCACCGGGCACGGTGGTGTTCGCGGACTGGTTGCGCGGCTTTGGCAACCTGCTGGTGATCGACCACGGTGACGACTTCCTGTCCGTTTACGGCAACAACGAATCGCTGCTGGCGGCGGTCGGCTCAGTTGTAAAAAATGGTGATTCCGTCGCCACCGTGGGAAACAGCGGCGGCAATGCCGACTCGGGTTTATACTTTGAACTCAGGCATCGGGGCCAGCCCTTTGACCCCCTCAAGTGGGTCGGCATTCGCTAGCGTTCAACAACAGAGGGGCGTCCTCTGGTATTCGAGCGCTGCGAGCCAACCAGTTGCCCCCGCGTGGGCGGGGGATGGGGCGGTGGGGGCGTTCAATGTGGCTTTGCCTTTCTTCTTCGGAGTACCTATGAGCAGCAAGCTGCAGCAAGCGAGTCTGGTAGTGACCGGCCTGATCGCCGGCGTCTTCATCAGCCTGAATTTTTCCGCCAGCGCGAACAAGGATGCCGCCAGTTCGGCGCTGCCGATCGAGGAGCTGCGCAGCTTTGCCGATGTCTACAACGCAATCAAGCAGGGCTATGTGGAACCGGTCGATGACAAGAAGCTGATCACCCACGCCATCAGCGGCATGCTGGCCAACCTCGATCCGCACTCGGCCTACCTTGATCCCGATTCCTTCAAGGACCTGCAGGTCAGCACCCAGGGCGAGTTCGGTGGCCTCGGCATCGAGGTCGGCATGGAAGACGGCTTCGTCAAGGTGGTGGCGCCGATCGACGACACCCCGGCGCAAAGGGCCGGCTTGAAATCCGGCGACTTGATCATCAAGCTTGACGATACTCCGGTGAAAGGACTCACGCTCAGCGACGCCGTCAAGAAGATGCGTGGCAAGCCAAAGACCCAAATCCGGCTTACCGTCGTGCGCAAGGGCGAAGGCAAACCCTTCGAGGTCACCCTGACGCGAGAAAAGATCAAGGTGCAAAGCGTCAAGTCGAAGCTGCTCGACAACGGCTATGGCTACCTGCGAGTCACCCAGTTCCAGGAAGAAACCGCGCCTGACGTGGTTAAGCACCTCGACAAACTGGCCAAGGCGGACAAGGAGGCCAAGGGCGACGGCATCAAGGGACTGGTGCTCGACCTGCGCAACGATCCAGGCGGGTTGCTCAACGGCGCGGTGGGCGTTTCCGCCGCCTTCCTGCCGCCACAAACCCTGGTTACCTCGACCGACGGCCGCACCGACGATGCCAAGCGACGCTACGTGGCCAGCCCGGAGGACTACCAGCGCGGCAACAAGGAAGACATCATGAAAGGCCTGCCGGCCTGGGCGCGGACCACGCCGATGGTGGTGCTGGTCAATGGCGGTTCCGCGTCGGCGTCGGAGATCGTCGCCGGGGCCTTGCAGGACCACAAGCGTGCCATCGTGATGGGCACCCAGACCTTCGGCAAGGGCTCCGTGCAGACGGTGCTGCCACTGTCCAACAATGCGGCGATCAAGCTCACCACGGCGCGCTATTTCACGCCCTCGGGCCGTTCGATCCAGGCCAAGGGCATTACACCCGACATCATCGTCGAGGAAAGCGCCAATGGTGGATCGCGCGAACGCGTGCGCGAGGCCGACCTGGAACGCCATCTCGGCGGCGAAAACGAAAAGGCCGCCGAGCCGGCACCCAAGCCGCAGACCAAGAAGGACGAAAAGAAGGGCAAGGACGACGCCGACGATTCGCCGCAAGCGCCCATCGAGTTCGCCTCGAAGAAGGACTACCAGCTCAACCAGGCGGTCAATCTGCTCAAGGCCTGGCAGATCATCAAGCGCTGAAGCCACATGAACAGTTGTTCCGCTCGATAATGTCTTCACAAGCTTTTTCATCGGGAGGCGAACGATGAGCAGGATGACCCCGGAGAAGGCTCGCGAATTGCGGGACGAAAAGCGCGATGGCAAGCCGCGCCAGCGTCCCGCCGCGTTCGTGCCGCAACCCGGTACGCGCAAGCACCGCGAACTGCGCTTCGACCCGAACCATCCGGAACATGTGGAAGAAGCGCGCAGGCTGCTTGCCGGGCTGGACGGCATGGAAATCGACAGCGGCCTCGTTCCCTGCAGCCTCTCGATCTGGTACGAGATCAGCGACTACTCGCTGGAGGGACTGGAAGCCGCGCTGGTGCGCCAGGGCTTCCATCTCGACAATAGCGTCTATAGCAAGCTGGTGCGAACCGTAGTGTATTTCTGCGAGGAAACCCAGATGCGCAACATGCGCGTGCCGGAACGCCTGATCAAGAAATCGCACGAGGTCTATTCCAAGGCCTGGGAACACCATCCCCACGGCGATCACGACGAGACTCCGCCCGAGCTGCGTCAGGAACGCTGAGCCCCGACGGCCCAATGAACGACGAACAGCTGCTGCGCTACAGCCGCCACATCCTGCTGCCGCAGATCGGCATCGAAGGGCAGGAAAACATCGTCAATGCGCGCGCCCTGGTGATCGGCGCCGGCGGTCTCGGTTCGCCCGCCGCCTACTACCTCGCCTCGGCCGGCGTCGGCACGCTGGTGCTGGCCGATGGCGATACGGTGGACATGACGAACCTGCAACGCCAGATCCTGCATCGCACCGATGCGGTCGGCATGAGCAAGTCAGCCTCCGGCAAGCGCACCCTGGGCGAGATCAATCCCGAATGCCGGGTCGTCGCGCTGGCCGAGCGGCTTTCCGGCGAGCGCCTGGACGCGGAAGTGGCGCAGGCCGACATCGTGCTCGACTGCTGCGACAACTTCGCCACGCGCCACGCCGTGAATCGAGCCTGCGTCAAGTTCCGCAAGCCTTTGGTCTCCGGTGCGGCAATCCGCTTCGACGGCCAGGTGGCGGTGTTCGATTCGCGCCAGGCGGACGCCCCTTGCTACCACTGCCTGTTTCCCGAAGGTCAGGAGGTCGAGGAAGTGCGCTGCGCGGTGATGGGCGTCTTCGCGCCGCTGACCGGCATCATCGGCACGGTGCAGGCCGCCGAAGCACTGAAATTGCTGATCGGCTGCGGCACCAGCCTCGCCGGTCGCTTGTTGCTGCTCGATGGCCTCGGCATGGAGTGGCGCGAGATCCGCCTGCCGCGTGATCCGGGCTGCACGGTCTGCGGCGCGGCCGCGAACTGAGCCTTCGGCTGGTCAGAACAACTGCCGGTGGCGAATCCGCCCCGGTGCGTGGCTGAGCGCGACGGAAAACGCCAGCACGAACCAGAACAGCGGCTGGCGCCCGCTGTCCCAAACCACCATCAGCACCACCAGGGCGATCTTGAGCAGCGTACCGATTCCCTTGGCCTGGCGAAAATAGAGCGGATTGGCCCAGGCATCGAGCGCGATGATGCCGATGCCGGAAACCAGCATCACGCCGCCCCACTGTTCGGCGCCCGCCGCACCGGCCAGCACCGCGGCGGAAATGCCGGCCAGCCCGACGATGTGGAACACGCGCAGGATGTTGATCAGCAGGCTGCGGCCGCGAAAATCGCGCCGCCCCTCCTCCTCGTCCCTGTCACGCCTGGCCAAGGCGTGCCCGGATGCGAAAGTCGGCGCCCACGCTACGGCGCTCGATGATGTTCAAGCGGCACACCCCGGCCAGCTCGGTCAGTTCGGCGAGCCCGAACATGCCGCGCGCGGCATCGCCGATCAGCATCGGCGCCTGGTAGATCAGCAGTTCATCGACACAGCCTTCGCGCAGCAGGGAACCGTTGAGTCGCGTGCCGGCTTCGGCGAGCACTTCGTTGATGCCACGCCGCCCGAGTTCCTGCAGCAGGGCCGGGAGCTCGACCTTGCCCTGCGCATTGGGCAAAAACACGATCTCGGCACCGCGCGCGCGCAGGGCCGCACTGCGCGCGGGATCGTCCTGCGCCGCGACGATCAGCACGTTGCCGCCATCGAGCACGGCGGCATCGGCCGGCGTTTCGAGCCGGCTGTCGATCACCACCTTGAGCGGCTGGCGCGGAGCAGCAACCTCGCGCACGGTGAGCCGGGGATTGTCGTCCTTCACCGTACCGATGCCGGTCAGCACCGCGCAGGAGCGCGCGCGCCAGGCGTGGGCATCGCGCCGGGCATCCGGCCCGGTGATCCACTGCGATACACCGTTGTTTAGCGCGGTCTTGCCATCAAGGCTGGCAGCGACTTTCAGCCGCAGCCAGGGTCGCCCGCGCGTCATGCGCGAGACGAAGCCGATGTTGAGCTCCCTCGCCTCGGCTACCAGCAATCCGCTGGCTACTTCGATGCCCGCGGCGGAAATCCGCGCCAGGCCCTGCCCGGCGACCAGCGGATTCGGATCCTGCATCGCGGCAACGACCCGCGCCACACCGGCCTCGATCAGCGCATCTGCGCAGGGCGGCGTGCGCCCGAAATGGCTGCAGGGTTCCAGCGTGACGTAGGCCGTGGCACCGACCGCCGTATCGCCAGCGCCGACTATTTGCGCCAGCGCGGCGGCCTCGGCATGCGGTCCGCCCGCCTTTTCATGCCAGCCTTCGCCGATGGCTTTGCCGTCGCGGACCATGACGCAGCCGACGCGGGGATTGGGGGTCGCGGTATTCAGGCCGCGCTGCGCCAGTTGCAGCGCACGCGTCATGAAACCATGGTCGGCAGCGGAAAAACTCATGCGGCGCCCATCAGCCGCAACCCGTCAGGACCTGGCGCGGGGCTGCCGCGGCTTCTTGATTTCGCGGATGGCGTCCGAGAACTCGTCCACGTCCTCGAAGTTGCGGTACACCGAGGCGAAACGGATATAGGCCACCTTGTCGAGTTTCTTCAGTTCGCGCATCACCAGCTCGCCGATGCGGTCCGAGGCCACTTCGCGCAGCGCCAGCTGCACCAGCTTTTCCTCGATACGATCGAGCGCGAGGTCGATGCTTTCCGTGGTAACCGGGCGCTTCCTCATCGCCAGCATCATGCTGGCCTTGAGCTTGTCGCGGTCGTAGTCGGTACGGCTGCCGTTTTTCTTCACCACCTGGGGCAACTGCAACTCGACGCGCTCGTAGGTGGTGAAGCGCTTGTCGCAGGACAAACAGCGACGACGACGACGAACCGTGTCACCGTCCTCGTTTTCCCGTGTATCGACGACCTGGGTATTAGGCTCGGCGCAATACGGGCACTTCATGACGGTCAGCCATACACCGGAAACTTCTTGCACATAACGGACACCTCGCCGCGCACCCGCGCCAGCACCGCCTCGTCGTTCGGCGCGTCGAGCACGTCGGCGATCAGGTTGGCGACCCGTTCGGCCTCGACCGAGGTGAAGCCGCGCGTGGTCATCGCCGGCGTGCCGAGGCGGATGCCGGAGGTGACGAAGGGCTTTTGCGGATCATTGGGGATGGCGTTCTTGTTCACCGTCAAGTGGGCGCGGCCCAGCGCGGCCTCGGCATCCTTGCCGGTGATGTTCTTGGCCTGCAGATCGACCAGGAATACATGCGACTCGGTACGTCCCGAGACGATGCGCAGGCCGCGGCTCTTCAATACCCTGGCCATCACCTGGGCATTGTCGATCACCAGCCTCTGGTAGTCCTTGAATTCCTGCGTCATCGCCTCCTTCAGCGCCACCGCCTTGGCGGCTATCACATGCTCCAGCGGTCCGCCCTGAATGCCGGGGAAGATCGCCGAGTTGATCGCCTTTTCGTGCTCGGCGCGCATCAGGATCAGGCCGCCGCGCGGACCGCGCAGGGTCTTGTGCGTGGTCGTGGTGACGACATCGGCGTGGGGTACCGGATTCGGGTAGCAGCCGGCAGCGACCAGACCGGCGTAGTGCGCCATATCCACCATGAAAATGGCGCCGACGGCCTTGGCCACCCTGGCGAAACGCTCGAAGTCGATCCGCAGCGCGTAGGCGGAAGCACCGGCGATGATCAGTTTGGGCTTGTGCTCGTGCGCCAGCCGCTCCATCTCGGCGTAGTCGATTTCCTCGTTCTGGTCGAGGCCGTAGGGCACGATGTTGAACCACTTGCCGCTGATGTTGAGCGGCATGCCGTGGGTCAGGTGACCGCCCATCGACAGATTCATGCCGAGGATGGTGTCGCCCGGCTTGAGGAAGGCGAAGAACACCGCCTGGTTGGCCTGCGAGCCGGAATTGGGCTGCACGTTGGCGCAATCGGCGCCGAACAGCTGCTTCGCCCGGTCGATGGCCAGCTGCTCGACCACGTCCACGTTCTCGCAGCCACCATAGTAGCGCTTGCCCGGATAACCCTCGGCATACTTGTTTGTCAGTTGCGAGCCCTGGGCTTCCATCACCGGCCAGGACACATAGTTCTCCGAGGCGATCAACTCGATGTGGTCTTCCTGGCGGCGGTTCTCGTTCTGGATCGCGGTCCAGAGTTCGGGATCGGTCTTGGCGAGGGCGTTTTGCTTCTGGAACATGGCGGGATCCGGAGAGGGGTGGGAAACATCGAATTTTAGCATCCGCCCCGGTCCGGCCGCCAAGCGGCGGCTAGCCGGGCACTTCGTCCAGCGCGCGCTGCAGATGCCCGCAATCGGCCCAGGAAATCAATCGCCAGCCGACGTCATCGCGTTCCAGCCAGTTGAAGGCAGCATTGGGCAGCATGAAATCGCGCGGCGCATCGAGCGCGCGGCGCGTCGCGGCGCGATAGGCAATGTCGAGCACGCCGCCGTGGGTGAAGGCGAGCACACTTTGCCCGAGGTGACACTCCGCCAGCGCATCGAGCCCGCTCATCACCCGCTCGGCGAACACGACCAGGGATTCGCCGCTGTCGAAATCGTAGTCCGGCGTGCGCGCCAGGTGGTGATGGTGGGCATGCGGCAGCTGCTCGCGCGCCTCGCTCGCGGTGACGCCCTGCAGCACGCCGAAATGCCGCTCGCGCAAAGTCGGCGCCGGCGAGACGGCGAGACCGAGCCCTGCGGCGGCAATGCTCGCCGTATGCCAGGCGCGGCGCAGGTCGCTGCTGTAGATGGCGGCAAAAGACTGCCCTTGCAGGCCGTCGGCGACGGCCCGTGCCTGGGCTTCGCCGCGGGCATTGAGGTCGATGTCGATCTGCCCCTGGATGCGCTTTTCGCCGTTCCAGTCGGTCTCGCCATGGCGAATCAGGCAGAAGCGGGTGATGCGTGTTGCCGTCATGCGGCGTATTTTACGGCTTGTGGCGGGCGTCGCTGCGCAGCATGCGCGTCAGGTTCTGGCGCACGTAGCCGATATGGCTGGCAGCCGCATCCAGCGCCTGGCCGGCATCCCCCTGCTCAATGGCATGCCACACCGCCCGGTGCTGGTCGAGCAAGGCTTCGCGGGCCGCCGGCACCTGCATCAGTTCGGAGAGGTTGCGGCGCAGGTTGTCGCGCATCAGGCGCAACAGGCTGGCCGTGAGGTGGCCGACGATGACGTTGTGCGAGGCCTCGGCGATGGCCTGATGGAAGGCCAGGTCGCTATCCACCTGCAGGTCGAGGTCCTGGCCGCGAAATGAATCCTCGAGTGCTGCGAGGCACTGCCTCACACGTTCGCGGTCGACGGTCGTGGCCCGCGTCGCCGCGCATTCGGCGGCACGCGCTTCCAGCATGTGGCGGAACTCCAGCATGTCCTCATGGACACCCGGATGATCGCGCAGGATTTCCTCCCACGGATTGCCGAAGCTCGAATCCAGCCGGTCGGTGACGAAGGTTCCCCCGCCCTGCCTGCTTTCCAGCAAGCCGCGCGCGGCAAGCTTCTGGATGGCTTCACGTAGCGAAGCGCGCGAAACGCCGAGCTGGACCGACAGTTCCCGCTCGGACGGCAAGCGGTCGCCGGGTTTCAGGCGGCCCTCGAGCACGCGCTGTTCGATCTCGCGCGCAACGACGTCGGCGAGTCGGGGAGCGGTCATTCTGGTATCCATTGACTCAATATATCATTGGTCTGACCAAAAGATCAATTGCCCTGAAATAAACCGGGGCCATGAAAATATTTCAATTGACAATGTAGGTTGGCATCGATATCATGCCGAACGTTTTGGTCTTACCATTGATCCAATCCACCGATATCACGGGAATCGCTTGCTGCACCGCACACCTGCTGACGCACCCGGTGCCGGCAGGCTTTCGATTCGACGAATATTGAAACCTCAGGTTATGATGCCCCTTCCATTCTCCGGCATTCCCTTGAATCGCCGCGGCCTGCGCAACGCCACCCTGGAGTCGCACCGATGAACGCCATGTTGAAATTCTCCCGCGGGGTCGACTGGATGAACGACCGGCTCGGCCGCAGTCTGATCTGGCTGATCCTCGCCGCCGTGCTGATCTCCGCCGGCAACGCCATCGTGCGCAAGGCCTTCGACACCAGTTCGAACGCGCTGCTGGAAATCCAGTGGTACCTGTTTGCCTCCGTCTTCATGCTCGGCGCCGGCTTCGCCTTCCTCAAGAACGCCCACGTGCGCATCGACTTCATTTCCAACCACCTCTCGGCAAAGACACGCAACATCATCGACATCGTCGGCATCGTCGTCTTCCTGTTCCCGCTGTGCTACATGCTGGTCGTGATCTCCTGGCCCCTGTTCGTGAATGCCTGGAACAGCGGCGAGATGTCGCAGAACGCCGGCGGCCTGATTCGCTGGCCGATGTATGCACTGATCCCGCTCGGCTTCACGCTGCTGGGGCTGCAGGGCGCCTCCGAACTGATCAAGCGCGCGGCCTTTCTCGCCGGCGCTGCACCCGATGCCATCGGCCATGAAGCAACCGCGGCCAAGGATGAGATCGGCCACGAGATCGAGGAACACGCCGCACACGTACGAGAGGAAGTCCGCTGATGGAATTCATCGCCCAAAACTTCGTGCCGCTGATGTTTTGCGGCCTGCTGTTCTTTCTCCTCACCGGCTTTCCGGTGGCGTTTGCGCTCGCCTCGACGGGGCTTTTTTTCGGCTTCCTCGGCATGGAAGCGAGCATGTTCCCACCCTCGCTGTTCCAGGCGCTGCCGTTGCGCATCTTCGGCATCATGCAGAACGACACGCTGCTGGCCATCCCCTTCTTCACCTTCATGGGCATCATCCTCGAGCGCAGCGGCATGGCCGAGGACCTGCTGGAGACCGTCGGCCAGGTGTTCGGCCCGCTGCGCGGCGGCCTCGCCCTTGCCGTGATCTTCGTCGGCGCCCTGCTCGCCGCCACCACCGGCGTGGTCGCCGCGGCGGTGATCTCGATGGGCCTGATCTCGCTGCCGATCATGCTGCGCTACGGCTACAACCGCGCCATCGCCACCGGCGTGATCACCGCCTCGGGCACCCTGGCCCAGGCCATCCCGCCCTCGCTGGTGCTGATCGTGATGGCCGACCAGCTCGGCCGCTCGGTCGGCGACCTGTATGCCGGCGCCCTGGTCCCCGGCGTGCTGCTGGTCTGCCTTTATGCCTTGTTCGTCATCGTGGTGGCCTTCGTCAAGCCGGCCTGGGTGCCGGCCCTGCCCGCCGAGGCGCGCATCTACAAGGAAGCCAATGGGTCCTCGGGCCACATTTCGCTGCTGCTGCTGCTGCTGGTCGCGGCGGCGGCCGGCATCGCCTGGTCCCAGGTGCACGACGGCCTGATCAAGGGCTGGACCGGCCGCGAAAACGCGGCGCCCGGCGACGAAATCCTGATCCTGTCGATGACTATCTCCTCGTTCGTCGCGCTGGGCCTCGCGCTGATCAACAAACTCACCGGCATGGGTCTGCTCTCCAAGCTCTCCGAACGCGTGACCTTCGTTCTGATCCCGCCGCTGGTGCTGATCTTCCTGGTGCTGGGCACCATCTTCCTCGGCCTGGCGACGCCGACCGAGGGCGGCGCGATGGGCGCGCTCGGCGCGCTGGTGATGGCGATCGCTCGCCGCCAGTTGTCGAAGGACCTGCTGGTGCAGGCGCTGGAGAACACCACCAAGCTTTCGGTGTTCGTGCTTTTCATCCTGATCGGCTCGACGGTGTTCTCCTTCACTTTCAACGCCGCCGACGGCCACAAGTTCGTCGAGCACCTGTTCGACAAGCTGCCCGGCGGCGCCATGGGTTTCCTGATTATCGTGAATCTGCTGATCTTCATCCTCGGCATGTTCATCGACTTCTTCGAAATCGCCTTCATCGTCGTGCCCATCCTGGCGCCGGTGGCGGAGAAGATCCTGCCGGCCCTGCTGCCGGCCGGCAGCGATGCCCTGATCTGGTTCGGCGTCATCGTCGCCATGAACCTGCAGACCTCCTTCCTCACCCCGCCCTTCGGCTTCGCCCTGTTCTACCTGCGCAGCGTGGCGGCGAAGTCCGACTACAACGACCGCGTCACCAACGAGCGCATCCCGGCGGTGACCACGACGCAGATCTACAAGGGCGCGATCGCCTTCATCATCCTGCAGCTGATCATGGTCTCTGCCGTGGTGATCTACCCGAACCTGGTGCTCGACAGCCTGGACAAGCCGGCCGCGGCAAGCACCCAGGATGTCCAGATCGAGGCTCCCGGTAGCCTGGAGTCCATGGCGCCGGAGGCCGAGGAGGACGATGGCGAAAAGGACAAGGAAGGCGCGGACGGCAAGGCCGACAAGGAAGACGAGGCGGACGATCCGGGCAAAGCGCTCGAACAGTCCTTGAAACAGGGCAAGAAGTGATGGTGTAGTATCCGGCGGCACCCAGCCTGGGGCCGCCTGTCTGGTTGAACCACAACGAGGAGATCTCATACATGGAACGTCGCAAGTTTCTGCAAAACGCCGGTATCGCCGGCATCCTGGCTGCCGGCGCCGCGCCGGCGGTCCACGCCCAGTCCCCGACCATCCGCTGGCGCCTGGCCTCGAGCTTCCCCAAGGCGCTCGACACCATTTACGGTGCCGCCGAGGTGTTCTCGAAGTCGGTGAGCGAGTCCACCGGCGGCAAGTTCACGATTTCCGTCCATGCCGGCGGCGAACTGATGCCCCCCTTCGGCGTGGTCGACGGCGTGCAGCAGGGCACGGTCGAATGCGCGCACACCGCGCCTTACTACTTCTTCGGCAAGGATGAAACCTTCGCCATCGACTGCGCGATTCCCTTCGGCCTCAACAGCCGCCAGATGACGGCCTGGATGTACGAAGGCAACGGCATGAAGCTGCTGCGCGAGTTCTATGCCGGCTACAACATCGTCAACTTCCCGATGGGCAACACCGGCGCCCAGATGGGCGGCTGGTACCGCAAGCCGATCAAGTCGGTGGCCGACATCAAGGGCCTCAAGATGCGCATCGGCGGCTTCGGCGGCAAGGTACTGGCGGCGATCGGCGGCGTGCCGCAGAACATCCCCGGCGGTGAAATCTACCAGGCGCTGGAAAAGGGCACCATCGACGCCACCGAGTGGGTCGGCCCCTATGACGACGAGAAACTGGGCTTCTACAAGGTCGCCAAGCACTACTATTACCCTGGCTGGTGGGAAGGCGGCCCGCAGCTGTCCCTGTACGTCAACAACAAGGCCTGGGAAGGGCTGCCGGCAGACTACAAGGCCATCGTCACCGCCGCCGCCTCGCACGCCCACGTCGAGATGCAGGCACGCTACGACGCCAAGAACCCGGCGGCGCTGAAGCGCCTGGTGGCCAACGGCGCCAAGCTCGCCGCCTTCGACAAGAGCATCCTCAAGGCGGCGCACGACGCGGCGATGCAGCTGTACGACGAGTTGTCGGCGAAGAACCCGAACTGGAAGAAGGTGTATGCCGACTACGCGGCCTTCCGCGACGAGCAGAACCTCTGGTTCCGCTTCACCGAGGCCACGTTCGACAACTTCATGCAGACCGGCCGCAGCGCGCCGGCCAAGGCAGCGCCGAAGAAGAAGTAAATTCCATGCTGCCGCTCGCGGCAGCGGACGGATACTGCAAACCCCGCTCCGGCGGGGTTTGTTTTTCTGGCATCGGTGTTTCGGTCACACTCCCGTGATCCGGCATGGCGCGATAATCGTCCATCCACGACGTCCGCAACAGCACGCAAGGAGCAACCCATGTCCCAGCATCCCCTGATCGCGTCCCTACGCGGTGGCGACACCGGCAAGGTCATGAGCGCCGCCCAGGCCGTGAAGCTGATCCGCGACGGCGACACGATCGCCACCGGCGGCTTCGTCGGCATCGGCTTTGCCGAGAACATCGCCGTCGCGCTCGAGACGCGATTTCTCGAGACGCAAGAGGCCGATGCCCACGGCCTGGGCCATCCGCGTGATCTCACGCTGGTGTATGCCGCCGGCCAGGGCGACGGCAAGGCGCGCGGCCTCAATCACCTGGGCCACGACGGCCTGGTCAGGCGAGTCGTTGGCGGGCATTGGGGACTGGTGCCGACGCTGCAGCAGCTCGCGGTCGCCAACCGCATCGAGGCCTGGAACCTGCCGCAGGGCGTGATCTGTCACCTGTTCCGCGATATCGCCGCCGGCAAGCCCGGAACCTTGACCCGGATCGGGCTCGGCACCTTCGTCGATCCGCGCCATGGCGGCGGCAAGCTCAACCAGCGGACCCTTGCCAGCGGTGTCGACCTGGTGCGCCTGATGCCGATCGACGGCGAGGATTTTCTGTTTTACAAGGCCTTCCCGATCCATGTCGGCATCATCCGCGGCACCACGGCGGATTCCGACGGCAATGTCAGCATGGAGCGCGAAGCCCTGACGCTCGAAGCACAGGCGATCGCCATGGCGGCGCACAACTCCGGCGGCATCGTCATCGCCCAGGTCGAGCGCATCGCCGATCGCAATACCCTGAACCCGCGCCAGGTGAAGATTCCCGGCGTGCTGGTGGATTGCGTGGTGGTGGCGGAAAAGCCCGAATACCACATGCAGACCTTCATCGAACCCTACAGTGCCGCGTTTTCCGGCGAGATACGGGTACCGATCTCGGCCGTGGCACCGATGGGGCTCGACGAGCGCAAGATCATTGCCCGCCGCGCGGCGATGGAACTCACCGCAAACGACGTGGTTAACCTCGGCATCGGCATGCCGGAAGGCATCGCCAGCGTTGCGACGGAGGAAAAGATCCTCGACCTCATCACCCTCACCGCCGAGCCTGGCGTGATCGGCGGCGTTCCGGCCGGCGGCCTGAACTTTGGCGCGGCAATCAATACCCAAGCCATCGTCGACCAGCCCAGCCAGTTCGATTTCTACGACGGCGGCGGCCTCGACATCGCTTTTCTCGGCCTCGCCCAGGCCGACCGGGAAGGCAACCTGAACGTCTCGAAGTTCGGCCCCAAGCTTGCCGGCGCCGGCGGCTTCATCAACATCAGCCAGAGCGCAAAGAAGGTGGTCTTCGTCGGCACTTTCACCGCCGGCAAGCTCGAACTCGCACTTGAAGCCGGCGTCCTAAAGATTCTTGCCGACGGCAAGGCGATGAAGTTCGTGAACGAGGTCGAACACCGCACGTTCAGCGGCCCGGTTGCCGCCGCGAGCGGGAAGACCGTGCTCTACGTCACCGAGCGCTGCGTCTTCCGCCTTTGCGCCGAGGGACTGGAACTGATCGAGATCGCGCCCGGCGTCGATCTGCGGCGCGACATTCTGGACCGCATGGAATTCGCTCCGCTCATGCGCCAGCCGCCAGCGCTGATGGACGCGCGCGTTTTCAGCGCGGAGCCGATGGGCCTGCGCCCCGGCCTGCTGGAAATGCCGCTCGAACAACGCCTGAGCTACGACGCGGCGCAGAACGTGTTCTTCGTCAATTTCGAGGGCCTCTCGGTACGCTCCCGCGCCGACATCGACCGCATCCTCGCCGCCGTGGAATCACGCCTGGCGCCGATCGGCCACAGGGTGGCGGCCATCGTCAACTACGACCGCTTCAGCATCGCGCCGGAACTGATCGATGATTACACGGCCATGGTCAAGGGCATCATGGACCGGCACTACACGGACGTGACGCGCTATACCTCGAGTACCTTCCTGCGCGCCAGACTCGGCGAATCCTTCGGCAAGCGCGTCGCCGACCCGCAGATCTTCGGCAGCCGCGACGAGGCGCAGGAACGCTTGAAGTCCGCAGGCGGCTGATGCGCCGGCCGCGCCCTCAGGCGCGACTCTGGATTTCCTCGATGAAGCCCTGCATGCCCGTGGTGATGTTGCCGGCATTGCCTTCATCGGTGTCGATGTGCATGGCCAAACGGTAGTTGGGATTTACCCGCACCACGACGTCGCCGTAGGTCACTTCGCGCTCGCCCTCGATGCGCACGCGCACCACGTAGCGATCGCGCAGGCGCAGGCGCATGGCATCCTCGGGAGACATGTGGATATGACGCTGGGCACAGATCACGCCCCGGTCGAGCTGTGTACTCCCGGCGGGACCTTCGAGGCGGATTCCCGGCGTATTGGCAAGGTCGCCGGACTCGCGTATCGGCGGTTGCACGCCCAGCTTGAACTGCTCGGTCATGGCGATCTCGACCTGGGTTTCCTTGCGCGTCGGCCCGAGCACGCGCACATTGGCGATGCGCCCCTTGGGGCCGACCAGATCCACCTTCTCGGCGCAGGCAAACTGCCCCGGCTGCGACAGTTCATGTTCCGGCGTGAGCTGGTGGCCGGGGCCAAAGAGTTTCTCGACATCGGCTTGGGCCAGATGCACGTGGTGCGCCGAGACCTCGATCGGAATCGGCGACGCCGCCTCGTCGCGAATCGCCAGGGTGATCTGGTTGCGCTCGATGGCACGCAAGGCTTCCCATGCCAGCAGACGTTCGTCATTGTTGGCGACGACGATGATGGTGACCGGCGAGTCGTCGGCGGAGATGACCGCATAGTCGCTCACCGCGCCCAGGCTGCTGTTCTTGTCTTCGTCGAGCTTGATGCCCATGTAGGCCAGGCCCTGGCAGGCGAGGCTGCGCACGGCGGGACTGGTCTCGCCGATGTCGCCCGTGAAGGCCAGGACGCTGACGCCGCCCATCGCGGCGACGTAGGCGCCGATGTTCTTGCGGATCTGGTAGCAGAAGGCCTTGTGCGCCAGCAGCGCGCGATGGTGGCCCTCGGCGGCGGCGGCTTCGATCTCGTGGATGTCGCTGGAAATCCCGGAAATGCCCTTGAGGCCGCTTTCCGAATTGATCAGCTTGTTGAGTTCGTCCGGACCGAGCTTGTAGCGCTCCATGAGCTGGATCATGATCGCCGGGTCGAGGCTGCCGGATCGGCTGGGCATGATCAGCCCGTCCGAAGGCGTCATGCCCATCGTGGTGTCCACCGAGCGGCCGTGGTCGATGGCGCACATCGAGGCGCCGACACCGAGGTGGCAGGAAATGATCTCCAGTTCGCCGAGCGGCCGCTTGAGGACTTCCGCCGCCTTCAGCGACACGTAGCGATGCGATGTGCCGTGGAAACCGTAGCGGCGTATGCCCTCCTTCTTGTACCACTCGTAGGGCAGGCCGTAGAGGTAGGCATAGGTCGGCAGCGTCTGGTGGAAGGCGGTGTCGAACACGGCGACATGCGGCACGCCGGGAAAGAACTTCATCGCCTCGCGCATGCCTTCGAGGTTGTGCGGGTTGTGCAGCGGCGCCAACGTCGCAAGGGCTTCGATGTCGGCCAGCACCTGCGGCGTGATAACCGTGGCGCTGGAGAACTTGCTGCCGCCATGGACCACGCGGTGGCCGACGGCGATGACGTCCAGCGGCGTAAACAGGAAGCGGTTGTCGAGCTCGAGCATGGACTCGAACAGGACGTTGAAGAACTCGCCGATGGCGAAGGGCGGCCGTTCGCGGCGCACCGCCTTGCCGGCGGCGGTCATGGTGATGTGCACCGACTCGCAGCCGGCACAATCGACCACGCCGTGCACATCCAGCGCCTCGTCATGCGTGTCGTAGATACCGAAGCGGATCTGGGAGAGACCGGCATTGATTGAGAGGATCTTGCCGTGCACGTCCTTCTTCAGGCTCAGCGCATAGGGGTCGTCGGATTGCGCCAGGGCGCGGGCGCGCAGCTGGCTGCTGGTGACATCGACGGCCTGGGCACGAGCGCGATCCGCGAGCAATTTCGAGAGATACAGGATGGCCTTGGGATAGACCAGGATGAGGCTGCTGACCACGTCCTGGGGAATCAGAAGCACCAGGCAACGATTGCCCGCGATGACGTCGGCAACGGTGCGATCGCCGGTCAGCACCGACATTTCCCCGAACACGTCACCCACTTCCAGCGGGCTCATGACGATGCGGCCGCCCGTATTGTCGGCCACCGAAATCTCGCCGTGGCCGTCCAGCAAGACGCCGATGAAGCGCCCCTCGTCGCCGCACTGGATGATCGACTCGTTGCCCTCGAAGGTGCGCAACTCGGATCCTTCGACGATCGCCTCGATGCTGTCCCGCCCGAAGCTCTCGAACAGCGGCGCCTTGTCTAGCAGAAAGGGAATCAGTTCATCATGGGTCATGGCTTGCTTTCAACGGAATTCGGACAACTTGCAGATTATTATATTGCTGCGTTGCACAAATATTAGAGCGATGTCTCGCTTCTGCGGCAAATACTGAGGACCTCGCTACGCGGTGGAGATCGGGCGCAAGCGCCAGAGGGAGGTGATTTCGCGTGCCCGGGCGGCATGCAAGGGGTCGCTGCGATCGCTTGCGCGGCTGTGGATCGGTGCGGCGTCGAGACGCCCGACCACCGCCAGTCCGGCCTTGGCGAAGGCCGCCAGCAAATCGTCGCGGGAACGCAAACCGAGGTGCTCGGCGAGGTCGGAGAGGATCAGCCAGCCTTCGCCCCCGGGGGCGAGGCGAGCCGCCAGACCCGCCAGGAATCCTTGCATCATGCGGCTGTCCGGGTCATACACGGCGCGTTCGAGCGTGGTCCCCGCCCGTCCGGGAAGCCATGGCGGATTGCAGACCACGACTTGCGCCTGCTCCGGCGGGAACAGGTCGGCCGCGACGACTTCCACCTGTCCGGACAGGCCAAGCCGCCGGATGTTGTCCGCAGCGCAAGCGATGGCCCGGGCATCATTGTCGGTCGCCACCACCCGTGCCACGCCGCGCCGCGCCAGAACGGCCGCCAGCACGCCGGTACCGGTACCGATGTCGAAGGCGCGCTCGCAGTTCGGCGGCAGTGGCGCCTGCGCCACCAGTGCCACGTATTCGCCGCGCACCGGGGAGAACACGCCATAGTGCGGGTGCATCCGCGCGCCGAGCGCGCCTATCGGTACGCCTTTCTTGCGCCATTCGTGGGCGCCGATGACGCCCAGCAGTTCGCGCAGCGATGCCGCAAACGGCCCGCTGGCGGGACCGTAGGCTTCGACACAGGCATCGTTCACATCGGGCGCGCGTCGCAGAGGAATCCGGTAGCCGTCGTCGAAGGGCAACAGCAGCATGCCCAGCGTGCGTGCGCGCTGCGCCTGGGCGAGCCGGTACTGATGGAAGCTCGCGGAAGCCGAGTTTGCCGCAGCCTGTTTGGGCGGCTTGCGTTCGATGCGCCGGGCCATGGCCTGCAGCAACTGGCGCGCGTTCTGGAAGTCGCCGCGCCAGAGCAGGGCCGTGCCCTCGCAGGCAAGCCGCCAAGCCGCATCCGCCGTCATGCGATCGTCGGCCACCACGATGCGCCGAGGTGACGTCACGCCGGCCTCCGACTGCCAGCGCAGCGAATGCGTCATGCCGTCCTCGCCCCAGGTGATCGACGGCGCATCGACGCTCACTGGACTACCCTCCCCCCAGCCCCCTCGCCAAGCGAGGGGGTGACTGCGGTTCGCCGCGGTGCGGCTCCGGGAATTGTCTGCGCCCTCCTTGGGGCGGCCCGGCGGAGGGCGCACGCCAGACCTCCGCCAGACTGCCTGCCTCGTATCGACACGGTCGGAACCTCGATGGAATCGGAGGGCGCATGGTACGCGGCACCCGGCAGCCTGTAAATTTCCGCGCGATCCCTTACCCCCCACAGGGCGATCGCATGAACGCGAACGTCTAGCTTGTGAAGTACAACACTCTTCAATTTTCGTGTTGAGCGTCATCCCGGGCTTGACCCGGGATCCAGTTTTACGCCGAAAGTTTGGATTCCGGCGTTCGCCGGAATGATGGAATGGGTCATTGGCTGCCGGTTGCAAGCTCAACGGCATTCATGCAATTGCCCTGCCCCCCGTGACGCCGTATCGCCAGCGCCCGAAGGAAGTCCCTGTGGGGCGCCGACTCTTCGGTTAAAGTCGCCATCCCTGCCCACGGCACCTTCGCCATGCCGCCTCGCCTGCTGTTTGCTATCGTCTTCATCGAAGGTTACTGCTCGCTCGGCGCGGAAATAATCGCCCTGCGCCGACTGATTCCCCATGTCGGCAGTTCCATCGTGGTCACCGCGCCGACCATCGGCCTGTTCCTGCTGGCGCTGGCGCTAGGCTATTACTCCGGCAGCCGCGTCGCGGTGGACTACCGCAAGGTGGTGGCGCGCAATTTCATGATCTCCGCGGCCTTGATGGGCGCGGGCCTGGCCGGCGGCAGCGTCAATGCGATCTTCTCCGGAACGCAGGCCGGGCTGGCCTACCTGATCTTCATCGGCGGCATCCTTTGCCCGCTGGCCTGGCTGCTGGGGCAGACCGTGCCCATCCTGACCAACCTGACGCTGGCGCAGCGCAGCGGCGAAGCGGCGGGACGCGCACTCTACTGGTCGACGCTCGGTTCCTTCCTCGGTTCCGTCACGCTGTCGCTGGTCGTGATGCAGATGTTCGGCGTCTGGGCCGCAGTGCTGCTCGGCGCCCTGATGCTGGTCGCCGGTGCCGCGCTGGTGCAGCGCCCGCGACCCTTCGCGGCGACGCTGTTGGCGGCCATTGCGGCGCTCAGCCTAGGCGCCAACCTCGGCGACCGGCAGCGCGCCGACACGGCCTACGCCGACTATGAAGTGCAGTCGGTGACCCGTGGCGGCATGGTGGCTCCCCGCGCCTTCGTGGTCAACAACCAGCACGCCTCGGTGATCGACGACAGCCAGCCGCCGAACCATGCGCGCTATGTGCAGCACATGCGGCGCATCCTGCTCGACGACCTCGGCTTCGTCGGGCGCGACGTCCTGGTACTCGGCGCCGGCGGCTTCACCCTGTCGCAGGGCGAAGCGCTGAATCGCTACACCTATGTCGATATCGACCCGGCGATCCGCGCCATCGCCGAGCGCGACTTCCTGCGCGAACCGATCCGCGGCGAATTCATCGCCGCCGACGCGCGGCGCTTCGTGGTCGACACGAAGAAGCGTTATGACGCCGTGGTGGTCGACGTCTATAGCTCGCGCACCTCGATCCCGGGCCACCTGGTAACGCGCGAGTTCTGGCTGGACACGCGGCACGCGCTGAAGCCGGGCGGTGCAATGCTGGCCAACCTGATCCTCGACGGCCAGCTCGCCAGCCCCTACGCGCGCAACTTGCTGGCGACCATCGAAAGCGCCTACGGCCGCTGCGCGGTCGAAGTGCTGCGCAAGTCCGCGCCGCGCAGCAACGTGATCGTCACCTGCATTGCCAACGAGGGTGGCGACGCGACGGGGATCTACGTCGACGAGCGGAACCTGGCGGACGTTGACAGCGCGCGCTCGCCGTAAGCAACGCAGGAAACAGGTCCGGAAGTCGATGCACGAGAAAGTCGGCGCTGGTGATACGGCGATTGACGCCTGCCGACAAGCATCAAGGGCTCGTGAGTGCCCTTTGCTGCCGGTGCAGGAAATAGATAGCGGACCTTCATCGCGTACTCCCGTCCAAGATGGCTCACGTGGTGAGCCTCGAGCATGGCAGTATGCCGCTTATGAAAATCTGCATTCATCGTGGCGCCAAGGAAATCGGCGGCTCCTGTGTTCAGGTCGAGGCTGGCGGCGAGTCCATCCTAATTGACGCTGGAATGCCGCTGACAAGCGACTCAGAATCTCCGCCAATTCCGCCCATAGTCGACGGAAGTTCGTTGCGTGGCATCGTTATTTCACACCCACACCAAGATCATTACGGCCTGCTGCCCTGGATGCCGACAACTCCCGTACTGATGGGGGATGCTGCTCGCCGCATTCTTCGGGCTGCCGCGCCCTTCATGCGACAGCCGTCACTCAATCTCGATGGGCCAAGTCTTGTGGATCGGAAGACAGTAAGCCTTGGGTCGTTTCGGATTACCCTCTATTTGGTGGATCACTCTGCATATGATTCCTATGCCTTGCTCATCGAAGCTGATGGGAAGCGACTTTTCTACAGCGGCGACATACGGGTGCATGGACGCAAGCGCGAACTGGTCGATCGACTGATGGCGACCCCACCTGCATCCCTAGATGTTCTTCTTCTCGAAGGAACCACCTTGGGGCGAGCATGCAACGTTGCCCCAAAGCCAGAGGATGCGATTGAAGATGAGTTGGCTGAAATATTCCGGGAAACCACGGGAATCGCTCTTATCCATGCTTCGGCCCAGAACATCGACCGTCTGGTGTCAATATTTCGTGCATGCCTGAAAACCCACCGAACATTGGTAGTTGATCTATACACCGCCGAAATTCTTGCGGCAACTGGCAATCCCCACATTCCCCAATCTGATTGGAATCGCATTGCGCTTTGTGTTCCACAGCGGCAACGGCTACAGATCAAGAAGGCCGGTTTGTTTGAGGCATTGGAACGACACTCTCGCCACCGCATTTTTCCGAAGACCATCGCCAAGAATCCGGGAGGTTACGCGCTGATTTTCCGGGAACTATGGATGCGGGACCTTGAACGAGCGAACTGTCTGGATGGTGCCTGTCTGATTCATTCGCAATGGGATGGTTACTTGAAGGAAGATCGCCTTCTCAAAATCGACGCATGGCGAAAAACTAACGGCATGCCATTCCATCAAGTGCACACGTCCGGCCATGCCAGCCCGGGTGATCTCAAACGACTAGTAACAGCACTGAATCCGAAGATGCTTGTACCCATCCATAGCGATGTACCCGAACGGTATAGCGAACTGTATCCTTACGTCACCGCTCACGCTGACGGCGAATGGTGGGAAATATGAATCATGCTCGACGCCCTTGGATTACGCTTTCTCGTTTGGAAGTAGCAGATACTGTTGAAAACATGTCGAAGGAATGAAGATGAACCATAAACGTTTGGTCGCCGCCAAAGCTGCCGATGACCTAAAGCACGGCGCGACGACAGCAGGACATGATGTGCGCAGAGTTGTACTGGACCTCGAAATAACCGGATTGGAGCCTGACGATCGCATCACGGAAATTGGCGGCGTCGAGATGATCGGGAGGAAGCGAACAGGCCGCACTTTCCATCACTATCTGAATCCGGAACGTTTGGTGGGCTCTTCCGAGTACATACACGGTCTGTCCGACGAATTCCTTGCCGACAAGCCTAAGTTCGCCGAGGTCGCCTTTGACTTTATGGATTTCGTCCGCGGTGCCGAACTGGTCCTACACAACGCGGAGTTCGATGCCACCTATCTCAACCACGAGCTAGCCCTATTGAAACTTTCGCCACTAGAGACAATCGTCGCCGGCATAGTCGATACGCTCAAAATGGCTAGGGCAATTCGACCGGGCCTCAAGAACAATATAAATGCGCTCTGCGCAGACTACCAGTTGGATATTCCCCGTCGCCAGTATCACGGCACATTGCTGGATGCGCACATGTTGGCCAAAATCTATCTCGCTATGACCCGACATCAACAGGAGTTTTCGACTTTGAGCTTACTTGAACAGATTGAAGTACGTTGGGAAGAAGTTCGGACGAAGGGGTACAAGGGTGTCGGGTGGGCTAATGACTTGGTTGGCAGCCAAGAGGTTTTGCTGAAGGCGGCAAAGACGTTCCATCAGTGGGAACCGCTCAAGGTCTATCTTTCCGTGGCGCGAGCCAAGAAAAAGCGTATTGCGTTCTCTTTGCGTTACCAAGGACAACATGTAGCCGACCTACTTGTCGATGGCAGTCCGCAACTGCATATTGACAAGAATACGGCCGACAAAAATAAGAAATATTTCGGGGTTGGTCAGGAGGGCCACTTCGATTGGACGGGCGAGGAATCCAAGAAATTCAGAAGGCATTTCAAGAATCTAGGCGCTGAGCCACGAGGGCGCTCAGAGGAACATCGCATTGAGTCAATATTTCTCCAGCAGATGGCGGATAGTTCAAGCAAGATATTCAATAACACCATGAAGAACAATATACAGCCAGTTCTACTCGCCGGCTGCCCGTTCCAATTGCCCGTCCCGATCTCTGGAAACACAGGTAAGCCCGAGGCGAAAAGGGGCAATATCGACATCATGGCGCGCCGTCGCGTTGGAAATCGGACGCGACTATCCATTTGGGAACTGAAGCGGCCCGGAGTAAAGGCGCAGGCAATTGAGCAGGCCTACAGGCAGGCCTACATCTACGGCGTGACTGTGCTAAAGATGCTGCGGGCAGAGGAATCGGGGCATATCTGGTACAAGGACGTTCTCGGATTCAATGGAAAGATGCCCGATAGGATGACCATCGAATGCGTGATTGCCGTAAGTCTGGATGACATCAAGGCGGCCGAGGCATTGGGAAAACTTCGCCGTTTCGTGACGGAGAATTCCCTCCAAATTGAAGGCGACACAATTGAGTTCTACCTTGCCAGTTACGCAGAAAAGCAAGGCTCACTGAGTATCGATCTCACGAAAGCGCAGTAGATCAGAACCAATGACCGGTATGGAAGCGCGGTGCCATTGACCGGAAATGGCCTGTCTCTGCCTCAATAAAATCTCGCCGTAGCGCCAGCGCCGACTTTCTAATTGCCGGCGATGGTCATGCGTTCGACCAGGATCGAACCGACCTGTTTCGAGCCGCGAACCTCGATGTCATTGCCGATGGCGACGATTCCGCGCAGCATCTCGCGCAGGTTGCCGGCGATGGTGATTTCCTCGACCGGGTAGGCGATCTCGCCCTTCTCCACCCAGTAGCCGGCGGCGCCGCGCGAGTAGTCGCCGGTGACGTAGTTGACTCCCTGTCCGAGCAGTTCGGTCACCAGCAGGCCGCTGCCCATTTCGCGCAACAGTCCCTTGAGGTCGTGCCGCCCCGGTTGCACCAGCAGGTTGTGCGAGCCGCCGGCATTGCCGGTGGTCTGCATGCCCAGCTTGCGCGCCGAGTAGCTGGACAGGAAGTAGCCTTGCAGCACACCGTTCTTCACTACCTCGCGATCACGCGTGGCAACGCCATCGTCATCGAAGGGCGAGGAGGCGAAGCCGCCGCGAATGTGGGGGCGCTCGCTGATCTCGACGAAATCGGGAAACAGTTTCTTGCCGAGGCTGTCGAGCAGGAAGGAGGTCTTGCGGTACAGCGCGCCGCCGGAAATCGCGTGCACGAAGCTGCCGATCAGGCCTGATGCCAGCGGCGCCTCGAAGATCACCGGGCATTTGCGCGTCTTCAGCTTGCGCGAGCCCAGGCGCGCCAGCGCGCGCCGCGCCGCGTAGTCGCCGATGCGCGCGGCATCGGGGAAGCCGGCAGCGTCGCGGCGCGTCGCGTACCAGTCGTCGCGCTGCATGTCGTCGCCCTCGCCGGCGATCACCGAGCAGGAGATGTAGTGGCGCGACGTGGCGAAGCCGCCCATGAAGCCCAGGCTGTTGGCGGAAACGAAATGCGATTGCTGTGCGGAGATGGTGGCGCCTTCGGAGTTCTTCACCATCGGGCTGACATCGAACGCCGCCTGCTCGCAGCACCGGGCGAGGTCGATCGAATCTTCCACGGAAATGTTCCATGGGTGGAAGAGGTCGAGGTCCATTTCCTTCTTCTGCAGCAACTTCGCGTCGGGCAGCCCGGCGCAGTCGTCCTCGGCGGTGAAGCGGGCGATCGACAATGCGGCATCGACCGAGGCGCGGGTCGCCGCCGACGAGAAATCGGAGCTGCTGGCATGGCCGCGCCGCTGGCCGATATACACCGAAATGCCGAGCCCCTTGTCACGGTTGTACTCGATGGTTTCGACTTCCTGGCGCCGCACGCTGACCGATTGGCCGGACCCTTCCGAAACATCGACCTCGCAGGCCGTCGCACCACGGCTCGCCGCATAGTCGAGGACATCCTGCGCCAGCGCGCGCAACGCCTCCTGAGTGTGTGCAAAAGCCTGTGACATGCGGGGAACCCTTCAATTGGCGAAGTTATAATCATATCCCAGCGGGGATACCTTCCCCTTCGCAAGCGCCGGGGAAAAGACCGTGGAAGACACGTATTACGACGACGATCCGCAGTACTCCGGCCCCAGCAAATCGCAGCTGAAGCGCGAAATGACCGCCCTGCAGGATCTGGGCGCGGAACTGGTGGCGCTATCGAAGGAGCGCCTGGCGAAAATCGAGATGCCGGAGCGCCTGCGCGATGCCCTGCTGGAAGCGCAGCGCATCACCAAGCACGAAGCCCGACGCCGCCAGATGCAGTACATCGGCAAGATCATGCGCGATGTCGATGCCGCGCCGCTGCGCGCGGCGATGGATGAAATCAACGGCGTTTCGGAGGCGGCCAACATTCGCCAGCATCAGCTGGAACGCTTGCGCACGCGCCTGATGGAAGACGAATCGGCGTTCAGCGAACTGGCCCGCGATTACCCGGGCGCCGATGTGCAGCATTTGCGCCAGTTGCGGCGCAACGCGCTGAAGGAGGCGCAACTGGGCAAGCCGCCGCGATCCTATCGCGAACTGTTCCGCGAACTGCGCGAACTGAAGGGCGCCGCCACACCGGAAGCCGCCGCAAGCGCCGGTGCCGACGACTAGGGAAGGCTAGGCCAGGTCACGCAGCAGCACGGACGACGAACTGGCGCTGGAAGTAAGTATGGTCAGCATGGCCTGTGCGTGTTCCGCCGCATCCCGCCCCAATCCCGTCAGGTAGCCGCCGTCGGCCTGCGTCAACAATCCCTTGGCATGAAGCCGGCGGGTGGCCGCGATCACGTCCGGATCGGCGGTCTTGTGCACCTTGATGCCCTGCTGGCTGGTCGCCAGGTCGAAGCGGATCAGCGTGTTCAGTTCATGGACTAGATCGGGCGTATAGGGCATGGTCGAACCTCGCGCAAGGAAATGTGGCTGGGGCCATCGGAGAACGCGTCCATTCTAGCTTCCGGCGCGGGAAATGCCGTCATCGGCGCGGGCGAAATCTGCGGCAGCTCAGGCTACAAGCCGGGGTCGATGCCCTCACCGCGTTGCGTGGCCTCGATCACCGGCCGGGTCAATTGGGGTGCGAGCAGTTCCATGAAGTCATACTCGAAGCCCCGCATCCAGGCGTCGCGGCGGAAAGCCACGCGCGTGGTGTTGCCCTCGAACAGGTGGGTTGCCGCAATTGCCGACAGGGAATCGTCGCGCTGCGGATCAAAGGCCATCTCGGCGATGATGCCGACACCGAGCCCCAGTCCGACGTAGGTCTTGATCACGTCGGAGTCGATCGCGGTCAGCATCACGTTGGGGCGCAGATCGTGTCGCTCGAAGGCGCGGTCGATGCGGGAGCGGCCGGTGAAAGTCGCATCATAGGTAATCAGCGGATAGCCGGCCAGCGCCGCCAGCGTCAGCGGTTGCTGCGCCAACAGGGGATGCCCGCGCGGCGTGACGACCAGGTGGGCCCACTGGAAACAGGGCAGGGTCAGGAATTCCGGATAGCGGTCGAGCGCCTCGGTGGCGATGCCGAGGTCGGCGCTGCCGTCAAGAACCCAATCCGCGACCTGCGACGGACTGCCCTGCTGGATGTGCAGGCGGATCGCCGGGTGGCGCTGCACGAAGCGCTGGATCACCGGTGGTAGCGTGTACCGCGCCTGGGTGTGGGTAGTGGCGATGGACAGGCTGCCGCTGCCTTCCGCTGCGTAATCCTCGCCCACCCGTTTCATGTTCCGCGCCTCGCCAAGGATGCGGCGCGCCATGGCCAGCACGGTGCGGCCGGGCGCGGTCACGGCGACGAGGCGTTTGCCGCTGCGCTCGAAGATGGTCACGCCCAATTCCTCTTCGAGCATTCCGATTTGTTTGGAGACTCCGGGCTGGGAGGTGAACAGGGCTTCCGCCGCGGCGGAAACGCTGAGGCCGCGTTGCTCGACTTCCACCAGGTAGCGAAGCTGCTGAAGTTTCATAAGGCCATTATATAACAAATGGTTCTATTGAAATTACTACTAAGTATTTTTCAGGACTATATGAAGCCGCTACGATGCACTGCATCATGGAATTCGCCTTCAATCCCGCCCTCCCTTTTTCCGGTTTCGCCGTCGGCGTTCTGGTCGGCCTGACCGGCGTCGGCGGCGGTTCGCTGATGACTCCGCTGCTGGTCCTGCTCTTCGGCTTCAAGCCGGCCACCGCAGTGGGTACTGACTTGCTTTACGCGGCGATCACCAAGAGCGGCGGTTCCTGGGTGCACCATCGCCACGGCAACATCGACTGGGCGATCACCGGACGCCTGGCGCTGGGCAGCGTGCCGGCGGCCGCGCTGACTCTGCTGGTGCTGGCGCAACTCGGGGTGCAGGGCCACGGCGCCACGGGCCTGATCTCGGTGGTGCTCGGATTCGCCCTGCTGCTGACCGCCCTCTCCCTGTTTTTCCGCCAGCGCCTGCTGGACCTCGCAAAACGCCGTAGCGCCAGCGCCGACTTTTCGCATCGCCATGTTGCCAGCCTGACGGTCGCCGTCGGTGTCGTGGTCGGCGCACTGGTGACGATCTCCTCGGTCGGCGCCGGCGCCCTCGGTGTCACCGCGCTGACCTTCCTCTATCCGCAGCTCGCTACGCGCCGCATTGTCGGCTCCGACATCGCCCACGCCGTGCCGCTGACCCTGGTCGCCGGGCTCGGCCACTGGTGGCTGGGCACGGTCGACGTGGTGCTGCTGGTTTCGCTGCTGATCGGTTCGCTACCCGGCATCGCGCTCGGTGCCCATTTTGCCGCCCGGGTTCCCGAACGCGCCCTGCGCGGCCTGCTCGCTTCCGTGCTGCTGCTGATCGGCGGCAAATTGATCTTGACTTAACGCTCATGGCACCCGGTACCACCTGCGAAAGATGAAACGCGCGAAAGGCAAATTGAACGCCCCCCACCCCCATCCCCGCCCCAGGGCGGGGCTACCAGTCGGCTCGCTTCGCTCGGCAATCACCCGTCGCTTCGAACGCGTTGTTTCACATTAAGGAAACACCATGTACAGATACGACGACCACGACCACGCCATTGTCCAGGCCCGCGTTGCCCAGTTTCGCGGCCAGACGGAACGCTACCTGGCCGGCGAACTGTCGGATGACGAGTTCCGCCCGCTGCGCCTGCAGAACGGCCTCTACATCCAGCGCCACGGCCCGATGCTGCGCCTCGCGGTGCCCTACGGCCTGATCTCGGCGGCGCAGCTGCGCCGCTTTGCTGACGTGGCGCGCCGTTTTGACCGCGGCTACGGCCACTTCACCACGCGCCACAACCTGCAACTGAACTGGGTCAAGCTGGCCGAGGTGCCGGATATCCTGGCCGACCTGGCGCGGGACGAACTGCACGCGATCCAGACCTCGGGCAACTGCATCCGCAACGTGACCACCGACCATTTCGCCGGCATCGCCGCCGACGAGATCGCCGATCCGCGCCCCTGGGCCGAGATCCTTCGTCAGTGGTCCACCTTCCACCCGGAGTTCTCCTACCTGCCGCGCAAGTTCAAGGTCGCCATTTCCGGCGCCACGGAAGACCGCGCGGCGATCCAGGTGCATGACATCGGCTTGCAGGTGGTCCGGAACGATGCCGGCGAGATCGGCTTCAAGGTGTACGCCGGCGGCGGCCTCGGCCGTACCCCGCTGCTGGGTCAGGTGATTCGAGAGTTTCTGCCCTGGCAACATCTGCTGACCTACACCGAGGCGCTGGTGCGGGTATTCAACCGCCATGGCCGCCGCGACAATACCTACAAGGCGCGCATCAAGATCCTGGTCAAGGCACTCGGCCGTGAGGAGTTTTCCCGGCAGGTAGAAGCGGAGTGGACAAACCTCCAGGGCGGCCCAGCGACCCTGACCCAAGCGGAAGTCGCGCGCGTGACCGCGCAGTTTGCCGCACCCGCTTATGAAACCCTGGCCGCGGACGACCTCTGCCACCTCTCCCACCTGCGCGAGGACAAGGCTTTCGCGTGCTGGGTAGCGCGCAACGTGCAGGCACACAAGATTGCGGGCTACGCCGCCGTTACGCTGTCGCTGAAAAAGCTGGGTGCAGCGCCGGGCGACGCAAGCAGCGAACAGATGGAAGCGGCGGCGGACCTGGCCGAGCGCTACAGCTTCGGCGAGATCCGTGTCTCCCACGAGCAGAACCTGATCCTCGCCGATGTGCCGCAGCGCGAGCTTTACACCGTCTGGCATCGCGCCAAGGCGGCGGGACTTGCTTCTCCGACCGTGGGCCTGATCCAGGACCTGATCGCCTGCCCCGGCGGCGATTTCTGCGCGCTGGCCAACGCCCGCTCGCTGCCGATTGCCGCCGCGATCCAGGAGCGCTTCGAGGATCTCGACTACCAGCACGACATCGGCGAACTCGAACTCAACATGTCCGGCTGCATGAACTCCTGCGGCCACCATCATCTAGGCGCGATCGGCATCCTCGGCGTCGACAAGAACGGCGCGGAGTGGTACCAGATCACGCTGGGCGGTCGCCAGGGCAGTGAGGCACGCATCGGCGAAGTGATCGGCCGGGCCTTTGCCGCCGCCGACGTGCCGGACGCCGTCGAGCGCCTGATCGCAGCCTACCTCGCGCACCGCCACGCCGACGAGCGCTTCATCGATACCTTCGACCGCATCGGCATCCTAGTCTTTCAGCACGCTGCATATCCGCATCCCCATCAATCAAGGAGAGCCGTCAATGGCTAAGCAAATCATCAAGGAGCGTCGGCTGCAGGATGACGCCTGGAAAGTCGTGAACCTGGTCGACGGCGAGGCGCCCTTCGACGTCTGCCTGCCGGTCGGTCCGCTGCTGGTCCCTGTCGCGGTATGGAAGGCGAAGAAAGCCTGCCTGATCCATCGGGAGTACGAACATGGCACGCCGCTGGGCATCTGGCTCGCGCCCGAGGACGACCTGGCCGAGATCGCGGCCGACATCGACGACTTCACCGTGATCGCCGTGCATTTCCCGAAACTCGCCGACGGCCGCGGCTATTCGACCGGCCGATTGCTGCGCGAGCGCCACGGCTACGACGGCGAGCTACGCGCCTTCGGCGACATCGGCCGCGACCAGATCTTCTTCCTCAATCGCGTCGGCTTCGACGCCTTCGTCATCGGCGAAGGCAAGAGCGCCGAGGAGGCGCTGGCCGCGTTCGATGATTTCCCCGAAAGCTACCAGGGTGACGCGGTACAACCGCTGCCCCTGTTCCGCCGACGGGCCGCCTGATTACGGATTTGAAGGAGCCTGCCATGCTGCGCGAAAACCTGCCCGATCTTGCCGACCTGGAATTGGTCGCCACCGTTGCCGATAAAGCCGTCGGCGTCAAGCAACTGCTGCGCGACGTCGCGCGCGACTACGCACCCGTCGTGTTCGCCAACAGCCTGGGCGCCGAGGACATGGTGCTGACCGACATGATCTGGAGCGAAGGCATCGAGATCGGTATTTTCTCGCTCGACACCGGGCGACTGCCGGCCGAAACCTGCGAGTTGATGGCACGCGCCGAGCGCCACTACGGCCGCCGCCTGGAGGTATTCGCACCGCGCCACGAAGCCGTGCAGGACTTCGTCGCTGCCCATGGCATCAACGGCTTCTACAACTCGGTGGAGGCGCGCAAGGCCTGCTGCCACGCACGCAAGATCGAACCGCTGCAGCGCGCGCTGGCCGGCAAGCAGGCCTGGATCGCCGGCCTGCGTGCGGCGCAATCGCCGACCCGCGAAAAGCTCAAGACCATCAGCTTCGACAGCGCCAACAACCTGGTAAAGATCAGCCCGCTGGCGGACTGGAGCGAACGCGAAGTCTGGGCTTATCTGCGCGCCAACCGGGTGCCCTACAACGCGCTGCACGACCGCAACTATCCTTCGATCGGCTGCGCCCCCTGCACCCGAGCCATCCAGCCCGGCGAGGACGTGCGCGCGGGTCGCTGGTGGTGGGAATCCCCGGAGAGCAAGGAATGCGGCCTGCATCTGGTGGATGGCAAGCTGCAACGCATCGCCACGCCAAAAGTCGGCGCCCCACAGGGACTTCCTTCGGTCGCTGACGGAACGGCGGCGGCATGAACGCGCCTGTCTTCAATCCGCTACTGCCGCTGCGTCCCGCCCTCGACCACCTCGACTGGCTGGAGGCCGAAGCGATTTACATCCTGCGCGAAGTCGCAGGCCAGTGCAGCAATCCGGCTCTGCTGTTCTCGGGCGGTAAGGATTCCATCGTGCTCCTGCGCCTGGCCGAGAAGGCCTTCCGTCCCGGCCGCTTCCCCTTCCCGCTGCTGCACATCGACACCGGGCACAACTACCCCGAAGTCATCGATTTCCGCGATGCCCGTGCCTGCCAATTGAACGAGCGCCTGATCGTACGTTCGGTCGAAAGCTCGATGTCGCGCGGCACGGTGCGCCTCAAGTCGGCCGACGAGTCGCGCAACAAGCACCAGTCGGTGACCCTGCTCGAAGCCATCGAGGAATTCGGCTTCGATGCGTGCATCGGAGGCGCCCGCCGCGACGAGGAAAAGGCCCGCGCCAAGGAGCGCATCTTTTCCTTCCGCGACGAATTCGGCGGATGGGATCCGAAGAATCAGCGCCCCGAGCTGTGGAATTTGTTAAACGCCCGGGTGCACAAGGGCGAGAACATCCGCGCCTTTCCGATCTCGAACTGGACCGAACTCGACGTCTGGCAGTACATCGAGCGCGAAGGCCTGGCCTTGCCGTCGATCTACTTCGCCCACGTTCGCCCGGTTATCCGCAGGGGCAGTCTGTTGCAGCCGGTGACGGAACTCACGCCGGCGCGCGACGGCGACGTGGTCGAGCAGCTGCGGGTGCGCTTTCGCACCGTCGGCGACATCACCTGCACGGCACCGGTCGAATCGGATGCCGACACGGTGCACAAGATCATCGCCGAGACCGCCACCACCACCGTAACCGAGCGCGGCGCGACAAGGCTGGATGACCAGGCCTCCGAAGCCGCGATGGAGCAACGCAAGAAGGAAGGGTATTTCTGATGAGCGCGATCGAACACATTCCCGAGTTTGGCAGTCCGGTGGACAACGGCTTGCTGCGCTTCCTCACCTGCGGCAGCGTCGATGACGGCAAGAGCACGCTGATCGGCCGCCTGCTTTACGACACCAAGGCGATTCTTGCCGACACGCTGCACGCCATCGAGAAGACCTCGTTGCGGCGTGGCATGGAGGCGGTCGATCTGTCGCTGCTGACCGACGGCCTGCAGGCCGAACGCGAGCAGGGCATCACCATCGACGTCGCCTATCGCTACTGCAGCACCGGCCGGCGCAAATACATCATCGCCGACGCGCCGGGGCATGAGCAGTACACGCGCAACATGGTCACCGCCGCCTCGACCGCCAATCTGGCGATCATCCTGATTGACGCCAGGAAGGGCGTGCTGACGCAGACTCGGCGCCACTCGTACCTGGCCCACCTGGTCGGCATTCCGCACCTGGTCGTCGCGGTGAACAAGATGGACCTGGTCGGCTACGACCGCGCGGTCTTCGAACGCATTCGCGGCGACTACCTCGACTTTGCGAGCCAGCTGGGCATCGAGGAAGTGCGCTTCATTCCGCTGTCGGCGCTGAACGGCGACATGCTGGTCGATCGCGGCGACAACCTCGACTGGTACGAGGGGCCTACCCTGATCGACATCCTCGAGTCGGCGCCTGTCGCGCACAGCGAAAGCGATGAGCGCTTCCGCTTCCCGGTGCAGTATGTCTGCCGTCCGCAGCGGGCTGACGATCCGCTGCTGCACGACTACCGTGGCTTCATGGGGCGCGTCGAATCGGGCGAGATTGCCGTCGGTAACGAGGTCGTGGCGCTGCCGTCCGAGCGGCGCAGCCGCGTCAAGGGCATCGAGCTTGGCGGCCGCGCATTGCAGCGCGCCGTCGCCGAACAGTCGGTGACCTTGTTGCTGGAAGACGAGATCGACATCTCGCGCGGCGACATGATTGTTCGTGGCGAAACCAAAGAGTCGGCGCTGGTGACACGGCGCATCGAAGCGATGCTGTGCTGGCTGGGCGAGTGCCCGCTCGATGCCCAGCGCAAATACCTGATCCGCCAGACGACGCGGGACTCGCGCGCCTTGCTCGACGGCATCGCCTACCGGCTCGACATCAATTCATTGCAGCAGGTTGCGGCAGAAGGGCTCGGCATGAACGACATTGCCCGCGTCGCCTTCAAGCTGGCGCAGCCGCTGGTCGTCGATCGCTATGCCGAGAATCGCGCCACCGGCGCCTTCATCGTGATCGACGAAAGCAATAACAACACGGTCGGGGCCGGGATGATCCTCTGATCGCGGCCGTCGCAGGAAACAAAAAAGCCAGGCAATGCCTGGCCTTTTTGGTGAGCGCGATGAACTTACTCGGCCGTCGCGTCGACCACTTCCCCGGCCGGACGATCCAGCAACTCGACGAAGGCCATCGGTGCATTGTCGCCAACACGGAAGCCCATCTTGAGGATGCGCAGATAGCCGCCGTTGCGAGCGGCATAGCGCGGGCCGAGCACCTCGAACAGTTTGCCGACGATATCGCGGTCGCGCGTGCGGTCGAAGGCCAGGCGGCGATTCGCCAGGCTGGGCTTCTTGCCCAGGGTGATCAGGGGCTCCACCACGCGGCGCAATTCCTTGGCCTTGGGCAGTGTGGTCTTGATGGCCTCGTGGCGCAACAGCGAAACCGCCATGTTGCGCAGCATCGCCTGGCGATGGGCCGAGGTCCGATTGAGTTTGCGAAGTCCGTTTCCGTGACGCATTTTGATTCCCTCGTTTTTTGCAGCCACCGCGCAATGCAAGTGGCCGGTTAATGGTTATCGAGTAGTAGTTTGCAGCTAAGTGAAGCGGTCGAAGCGACCGTGCCGAAGCCCGGCGTGAATCTATCAGGCGAGCCTTTAGTTACAACTAACCTGAAGGCAAGTTTCCACTGAAAGCTCGCTTATGCGAGCTTTTCCAATCCCGCCGGCGGCCAGCTTTCCAGCTTCATGCCCAGAGTCAGGCCGCGCGACGCCAGCACTTCCTTTATTTCGTTGAGCGACTTGCGACCCAGGTTCGGCGTCTTCAGCAACTCGGTTTCGGTACGCTGGATCAGGTCGCCAATGTAATAGATGTTCTCGGCCTTCAGGCAGTTTGCCGAACGAACGGTCAATTCCAGGTCATCGACAGGACGCACGAGAACCGGATCGACCGTGGTCTGCTTCGGCGCTTCGGCCGACAGTGGCGTGCCTTCCAGGTCGGCGAATACCGAAAGCTGTTCCATCAGGATGCGAGCCGCCGTGCGTACCGCCTCTTCCGCGTTGTCGATGGCGCCGTTGGTCTCGATGTCGAGGATCAGCTTGTCCAGGTCGGTACGCTGCTCGACGCGGGCGGACTCGACCGAGTAACTGACGCGGCGCACCGGGCTGAACGACGCATCGAGCATGATCTGGCCAATGGCGCGGTTCTCGCGAGCGATCTCGCGCTGGTTGGCGGGAACATAGCCACGACCCGATTCGACACGAATCTGCATATTGAGCTTGCCGCCCGGCGCGATATGGGCAATGACGTGGTCCGGATTCACGATCTCGACATCATGGGTGGTTTCGATGTCGCGCGCGGTGACCACGCCTTCACCATCGCGGGAGAGTGTCAAGGTCGCTTCACGGCGGTTGTGCATCTTCAGCACGACGCCTTTCAAGTTCAGCAGCACGTCGACCACGTCTTCACGCACACCGTCAAGCGTCGAGTACTCGTGCAGCACGCCTTCGATCGATACCTCGGTCGGCGCGACACCTTCCATGGATGACAGCAGGATACGGCGCAGCGCGTTGCCAAGGGTATGGCCATAACCGCGTTCGAACGGCTCCATGACCACGCGGGCATGAACCGGCGAAAGCTGCTGGACGTCGATACTGCGGGGTTTCAGAAGTGTGTGCATGTGCATTCCTTCAAATGGACGACGCCTGGCGTCCGAAGGACGCCAGGCGCAAAACTACCGGTTAGCGCGAATACAGTTCGACGACCAGACCTTCGTTGATCGAGGGCGGCAGGTCTTCACGTGCCGGATAGGACTTGAACACACCCTTGCCGGCCTTGACGTCGACTTCGAGCCATGCGGGAAAGCCGCGCGATTCGGCGGCATCAAGCGCAGCCTTGGTGCGCAGATGGCCACGGGTGCCATCCAGCAACTGAATGACGTCGCCAGGACGCACGCTGTAGGAAGGAATGTTGACCCGCTTGCCGTTGATCAGCACGCCATTGTGGCGCACGACCTGACGAGCTTCCGCGCGCGAAACGCCAAACCCCATGCGATAGGCAACGGTATCGAGCCGCGATTCGAGAAGCTTGAGCAGGTTCTCACCGGTTTGGCCCTTCTTGCGCTCGGCTTCGAAGAATACCTTGCGGAATTGCCGCTCGAGAACGCCATAGATACGGCGGATCTTCTGCTTTTCGCGCAGCTGGGTGCCGTATCCGGACAGGCGCTGGCCGGACTTCTGGCCATGCTGGCCCGGCGCGTAGGCGCGACGCTCGACGGAGCACTTGTCAGTGAAGCACTTCTCGCCTTTGAGGAAGAGCTTTTCGCCCTCGCGGCGGCACTGGCGGCATTTTGCATCTAGATTTCGGGCCATGGTGTCGTATCTGCCTTAGATGCGGCGGCGCTTGGGCGGCCGGCATCCGTTGTGGGGAATCGGGGTAATGTCGGTGATGCTGGTGATCTTCATGCCGAGCGCATTGAGTGCCCGTACGGCCGATTCGCGCCCGGGGCCGGGGCCCTTGATGCGAACCTCGAGATTCTTCACACCACACTCCTGAGCAGCTTTGCCAGCCGCTTCCGCGGCAATCTGTGCGGCGAACGGAGTCGACTTGCGCGAACCCTTGAAGCCGGCGCCGCCGGAGGTCGCCCATGACAGGGCGTTACCCTGCCTGTCGGTGATGGTGATGATGGTGTTGTTGAAGGAAGCGTGAACGTGGGCGATACCCTCCGCGACGTTCTTCTTGACCTTCTTGCGAACTTTGGTTGCAGTCTTAGCCATGTAATGGTTCCTGGTTTACTTCTTGCCCATCGAAATTGCCTTGCGCGGGCCCTTGCGGGTTCGCGCGTTGGTGCGGGTGCGCTGACCGCGGACGGGAAGGCCGCGGCGATGACGCACACCGCGGTAGCAGCCAAGATCCATCAGGCGCTTGATGTTCATCGTCGTCTCGCGGCGCAGATCGCCCTCGACGGTGAACTTGCCTACCTCCTCACGCAGGCGATCCATCTCGCTGTCCGTGAGTTCCTTGATCTTGACCGAACGCTTGACGCCGACAGCGTCGCAGATTTTGCGTGCGCGGGTACGGCCGATGCCGTAGATCGCCGTGAGAGCGATTTCCGCGTGCTGGTGGTTCGGGATGTTGACGCCTGCAATACGAGCCATGTGCTTACCTGTTCGTCGCCGTTAGTGAATGCGGTAGGGTGGGCTTGCTGAAAAACGCGAAACCGTAGATTCTATCTGATCTGAATCGCTCCATCAACCCTGACGCTGCTTGTGGCGAGGATCGGTACAGATGATCCTGACCACGCCCTTGCGGCGGATGACTTTGCAATGACGACATATACGCTTGACCGAAGCCAGAACTTTCATTGGAGTTCTCCGGAAATATTGCCAAACTACTTGGCGCGAAACACGATACGACCCTTGGAAAGATCGTAAGGCGTGAGCTGCACGGTGACCTTGTCTCCTGGAAGGATGCGAATATAGTGCATGCGCATTTTTCCGGAGATGTGGCCAAGAACCACATGCCCGTTTTCGAGTTTGATCCGAAACGTGGCATTCGGGAGGTTTTCGACGACTTCTCCCTGCATTTCAATTACGTCTTCCTTGGACATGATTCAGCGAGCCGGAAAACCGGCCCCCTTGAAATTGGCCTTTTTCAGAAGACTCTCATACTGGTGCGACATGACGTAGGCCTGGACCTGGGACATGAAGTCCATCGTCACGACGACGATGATCAACAAGCTAGTGCCGCCGAAGTAGAACGGAACGTTCCATTTCAAAATCAGAAACTCGGGAAGCAGGCAGACTGCCGTGATGTAAATCGCACCTGCCAGAGTCAAACGGGTCAGGATCTTGTCGATATAGCGACTGGTTTGATCGCCCGGTCGAATGCCCGGGACGAATGCGCCGCTCTTCTTCAAGTTGTCTGCCGTTTCCTTTGAGTTGAACACCAGTGCTGTATAGAAAAAGCAGAAGAACACGATCGCTACTGCGTAAAGGATCACGTATATCGGCTGCCCCGGGGAAAGCGTCGCCGCTATGTCCTTGAGCCAGGTCATGCCCTCGCCGGCTCCAAACCAGCCGGCGGCGGTCGCAGGGAACAATATGATCGACGAGGCGAAGATGGGCGGAATGACGCCCGACATGTTCAGCTTCAGGGGAAGATGGGAACTCTGGCCACCGTAAACTTTGTTGCCGACCTGTCGCTTGGCGTAGTTCACCAGTATCTTGCGCTGGCCCTTTTCAACGAATACCACAAAGCCCGTCACCAAGACCGCCACGCCACAGATGAACAAGGCAGAGAGTGCATGCATCGAACCAGTACGAACCAGTTCGAAAAGTCCGCCCAAGGCGCTGGGTAGACCCGCCACAATGCCGGCAAAAATGATGATCGAAATGCCATTGCCCAAGCCGCGCTCCGTGATCTGCTCGCCCAGCCACATCAGGAACATGGTTCCGGTCAGGAGCGTCAAAACGGTGACGAAGCGAAACATCAGACCTGGATCAAGTACCAGCCCGGCCTGCGACTCAAGAGCGACAGCCATTCCCAGCCCCTGGAACAGCGCCAGGCCGACCGTGCCATAGCGGGTGTACTGCGTGATCTTGCGACGCCCGGCCTCACCTTCCTTCTTCAGTGCCTCAAGCGTAGGGACAGCGACCGTCATCAATTGCATGATGATCGACGCTGAAATGTAAGGCATTATGCCCAAGGCAAACAACGTGAAGCGCGATAGAGCACCACCGGAAAACAGGTTGAATACGCCGAGAATCCCACCCTGCTGAGTTTGAAACAACTCCGCGAGTTTTACCGGATCAATTCCTGGTACCGGAATATGCGCCCCAATCCGGAATACGACCAAGGCACCAAGCAGGAACCATAGCCGGCGCCAGAGGTCGCCGAACTTGCCTGCCTTGCCTAGAGCCGCTGCCTGGGGAGTTGCCACTTGCGCCTGTCCTCGTCCGCGGTCAGGCAGCGGCGGCAATGGCAGCCACTGAGCCGCCGGCGGCTTCGATGGCGGCGCGCGCGCCCTTGGTCGCGCCCACACCCTTCAAAGCGATCTTGCGATTGAGTTTGCCGGACAGAATTACCTTGGCGGACAACGCATCCGCAGCAACAATACCTGCCTGCTTCAACACGAGCAGATCGACATCTTCCACCGGCAACTTGTCCAGTTCGGAAAGACGCACCTCAACGTTGCGGCTTGCCGTCAGGGAGACGAAGCCACGCTTGGGAAGGCGCCGCTGCAACGGCATCTGACCGCCTTCGAAACCGACTTTGTGAAAGCCGCCTGCACGGGACTTCTGTCCCTTGTGGCCACGGCCCGCAGTCTTGCCGAGACCGCTGCCGATCCCGCGCCCGACACGCTTCGCCGCGTGCTTGGAGCCGGCTCCCGGCTTGATTTTATTGAGTTCCATGCCCATCAGTTTCCCCTTAGCCTTCGCACTTGACCAGATAAGCCACCTTACGGATCATGCCGCGAACCGCCGGAGTATCCTCGAGCACTGCTGAACTGTTGAGCTTCCGCAAGCCAAGGCCGCGCACGGTAGCGCGGTGATCCTGCTTGGTGCCGATGATGCTTTTTACCAGCGTGACCTTAATAGTCTTTTCAGCCATGGTTCACTCCAGAATTTCAGCTATGGCCTTGCCGCGCTTCGCAGCAATTTCAGCCGGTGTGCTCATGGCCAGCAAACCATGCAGCGTGGCTCGCACCACGTTATAGGGATTGGTCGAACCGATGGTCTTGGCGACCACATCGGTAACGCCCATCACTTCAAATACCGCGCGCATCGGACCACCGGCAATGACGCCGGTTCCGGGGGACGCCGGCGACATCAGTACGGTGGTTGCGCCATGCTTGCCGGTTACCGAGTGGTGAAGAGTCCCATCCTTCAGGCTGATCTTGGCCATCTTGCGGCGGGCTTCTTCCATGGCCTTTTGCACGGCGACCGGAACTTCACGGGACTTGCCCTTGCCCATGCCGACGCCGCCATCACCGTCACCAACGACGGTCAGCGCGGCAAAGCCGAGAATCCGGCCGCCCTTGACCACCTTGGTAACGCGATTGATGGACACCATCTTTTCGCGCATGCCATCGTCGCGCTCTTCCTGGGCCTGCTGCTGTTTCCTGCCTTGTGGTTTAGCCATGTCCGTCTCGCTTAGAACTTGAGTCCGCCCTCACGGGCGGCTTCAGCCAGCGCCTTGACGCGGCCGTGATAATGAAAACCGGAGCGGTCAAACGCTACCTGCTCGATACCGGCTGCCTTGGCGCGTTCGGCGATAAGCTTGCCGATCGTCTTGGCAGCATTGACGTTGCCACCGTTCGGCACCTGGCTCCGGACTTCCGGTTCCATGGTGGAAGCCGCAGCCAGCACCCGAGTGCCACAGCCCGAGAAGATCTGGGCGGAAATATGCAAATTGCTTCGATGCACGGCGAGGCGCACCACCTTGAGCTCTGCAATTTTGGCGCGGGTTTTGCGCGCCCTGCGCAGTCGAGCTTGTTTCTTTTCCATGATTCGGCGCCTCGATTATTTCTTCTTGGTTTCCTTGATCGCGACAACTTCGTCGGCATAACGGACGCCTTTGCCCTTATAGGGCTCGGGGGACCGATAGGCACGAACTTCCGCAGCCACCTGACCAACCACCTGCTTGTCGATCCCCTTGATGAGAATCTCAGTCTGGGTCGGAGTTTCAACCTTGATCCCATTTGGCATCTCATGCACAACCGGATGGGAGAAACCCAGCGTAAGGTTGAGCTTTGCCCCCTGCGCCTGGGCCCGGTAACCGACGCCCACCAGGGTCAATTTCTTCTCAAAGCCCTTGGTTACGCCGGTAACCATGTTGTTGAGCAGCGCACGCATGGTGCCGGACATCGCTCCTGCATTCGGCGCACCCTCAACCGCACGGCACAGGAGCTTTTCACCGTCCCGCTCGATCGTGACGGCTGGCAACATGAACTGCTTAAGCGTACCAAGAGGTCCCTTGACGGCGATTTCGGAATCCGAGAGCGTTACCTCGACACCTTTCGGCACTTCGACCGGATATTTTGCAATACGTGACATGGCAGCAGCTCCTTAGGCGACGATGCAGAGGACTTCGCCGCCCATGTTGCCGGCCCGCGCGCGGCGGTCTGTCATCACACCCTTGGGCGTGGAGACAATGGCAACACCGAGTCCGTTCATCACGCGGGGCAAATCGTCCTTGCCTTTGTAGACGCGCAGACCAGGTTTTGAAACGCGCTCGATTCGCTCGATGACGGGGCGACCGGCATAGTACTTCAGCGCCAGGTCGAGCTCAGGCTTTGCACCGCTTTCACGGATGGCGAAGTCGTCAATGTAACCCTCGTCCTTCAATACCTTGGCGATTGCCACCTTCAACTTGGAAGACGGCATCGAAACAGACAGCTTTTCCGCCATCTGCGCATTGCGGATGCGGGTCAACATGTCGGCAACCGGATCGGTCATGCTCATAGCGCTCTCCTTACCAGCTTGCCTTGGTCATGCCAGGCACCTCGCCGCGCATGGCAATTTCGCGCAGCTTGTTGCGACACAGACCAAACTTGCGGAACACTCCGCGGGGACGTCCGGTCAATGTGCATCGGTTGCGCTGACGGGACGGACTGGAATTGCGTGGCAGTTGCTGGAGCTTCTGGCGCGCATCCATGCGCTCCTCGTCCGACAGCTTGACATCGTTGATGATGGCGAAGAGTTCGGCACGCTTGGCAGCGTACTTCGCCACCGTTTTAGCGCGCTTCTCTTCGCGGTTGATTAGAGCTAGTTTCGCCATACGTCCCTCAGTTCTTGAAGGGGAACTTGAATGCGGCGAGAAGCGCTTTCGCTTCCTCGTCGTTCTTCGCCGTGGTGGTAATGCTGATGTTCATTCCACGTAGCGCATCGATCTTGTCGTACTCGATCTCGGGGAAAATGATCTGCTCCTTGACACCTACGTTGTAGTTGCCACGCCCGTCGAACCCTTTTCCGGAGATACCGCGAAAGTCACGAATGCGCGGCATGGCAATCGTGATCAATCGGTCGAGAAACTCGAACATGTGATTCCCGCGCAAGGTGAGCATGCACCCGATCGGATAACCCTCGCGAATCTTGAACCCGGCAATAGCCTTTCTTGCTTTCGTGACAACCGGCTTCTGCCCGGCGATCTTGATCATGTCGCTCACGGCGTGATCCAGGATCTTCTTGTCGCCAACCGCCTCACCGACACCCATGTTCAGGGTGATCTTGGTGATACGCGGGACCTCCATGATAGATTTGTAGCCGAATTTCTGGAGCAATTCGGGGACAACCGTTTGTTTGTAGTATTCCTGCAAGCGCGCCATGACTGATCCTTACGCGTCAACGACTTCGCCGTTCGACCGGAACACCCGAACCTTGCGGCCGTCATCGAGTTGCTTGAAACCGACGCGATCCGCCTTCTGGGTGGCCGAATTGAACAGCGCCACATTGGAGATATTGATCGGCATTTCCTTCTCGACAATGCCACCCTGATTGCCCTTGAGGGGGTTGGGCTTGGTGTGCTTCTTGACACGATTGATGCCCTCGACGAGCAACCGATCGGCGTCGAGACAATTTAGCACGACGCCGCGCTTGCCCTTGTCCTTGCCGGTTGTCACGACGACGTCGTCACCCTTGCGAATCTTGTTCATTGTTGATTCCTCGATTGCCGGTTCAAAGAACCTCTGGAGCCAGCGAGACGATCTTCATGAATCGCTCGGTGCGCAACTCGCGCGTGACCGGGCCAAAAATGCGCGTGCCGATCGGTTCCAGCTTGTTATTCAGCAACACGGCCGCGTTGCCATCGAACTTGACCAGCGATCCATCGGACCGGCGCACGCCCTTGGCCGTGCGTACCACTACGGCGCTGTAGACTTCGCCTTTTTTGACGCGACCGCGAGGTGCAGCATCCTTGATGCTGACCTTGATCACATCGCCGATACCGGCGTAGCGACGCTTGGACCCGCCGAGCACCTTGATGCACATGACCGAACGCGCGCCAGTGTTATCGGCGACATCCAGCAGAGACTGCATTTGAATCATTTTTCATCTCCAACTTAATCCGCGAACGAATTGAACATCGCGATCAGTCTTGGAGCCCGCTAGGGGCTGGAATGCCGGGCCAAACCATCTACCCGGCGGGGCAAAGAGGCGGGATTTTACATCCCGCCACCAAGATGTCAAGTACTAACTAGCATTATCGAATCAAGAAGCAGCCAACGAGTCAAACGACGCGGGCCTTCTCCAGGATCTTGGCTACACGCCACGCCTTGGTTTTCGATATCGGAGCGCATTCTTCGATCTGCACGAGGTCGCCAGTCACTGCTTCAAATCCCTCGCTATGCGCGTGATATTTCTTTGACCGGGTCATGATCTTGCCGATCACCGGATGCTTGACCTTGCGCTCAATGAGAACAGTGATGGTTTTCTGCATCCTGTCAGAAACAACACGCCCCTGGAGCGTGCGTCGTACCGTTTGTGTGGTCGCATCCGTCATTTCGCAGCCGCCTTTTCACGCTGTATGGTTTTTACTCGTGCTATGTCTTTACGCACCTTCCCGACCTGGCTGGTATTCGTCAGTTGCTGAGTCGCGATCTGCATTCTGAGGCCGAATTGCGCCTTGCGAAGATCCAGCAACTCCTTTTGCAGTTCGTCGGTACTCTTTGCTCTCAACTCACTAGTCTTCATGGCCTATCCCAAATGACGGATAACAAAGGTGGTCTCGAGGGGAAGCTTGGCAGCTGCAAGGCGAAATGCCTCACGAGCCAGTGTCTCATCCACACCGTCCATTTCGTACAACACCTTCCCTGGCTGGATCTCGGCGACCCAATACTCCGGAGACCCCTTGCCATTACCCATTCGAACTTCAAGCGGCTTCTTCGAAATCGGCTTATCCGGGAAGATCCGAATCCAAATGCGACCGCCGCGCTTGATATGACGGGTCATGGCACGGCGAGCAGCCTCAATTTGTCGTGCGGTCAGACGACCGCGACCGATCGCTTTCAGACCGTACTCGCCAAAACTTACCTTCGCGCCACGCGTGGCGAGCCCGGTGTTTCGACCTTTTTGTTCCTTGCGATATTTTCTACGGGCGGGTTGCAGCATGTTTTACTCCTTGCCTTCTTTCGACGCACTATCCGCGCCATCAACTTTCACCGGAGCCTTGCGGACACGCTTGACGGGGGGCTTGGGGGTAGCTGCCGCGGCCTCCGGCTTCACTTCCGGCTTTGTTGCGCCCTCGGCTGCCTTCGCGGCACCTCTGCGCACCGGTTTGGCATCTCCCTCACCGTCAGTTCGCGGCTTGCCTGGAGGGGCTCGCCGAGGCTTCCTCTGATCATCGACAGCCGGCTCCGGTGGAGCCAGCAGGGCATCGCTGCGCGACAGACTTTCCCCCTTGAACACCCAAACCTTGATTCCGATGATGCCGTAGGTCGTCTTGGCCTCGGAGGTTCCGTAGTCGATATCTGCACGCAAGGTGTGCAAGGGAACCCGGCCCTCGCGATACCATTCGCGGCGCGCAATCTCTGCGCCGTTCAGTCGCCCGGAGCTCATGATCTTGATTCCTTGGGCACCCAGTCTCATCGCGTTCTGCATGGCGCGCTTCATGGCGCGGCGGAACATGATGCGCTTTTCGAGCTGCTGCGCGATTGAATCGGCGATCAATTGAGCGTCGATCTCGGGTTTGCGAATTTCCTCGATATTGACGTGAACCGGCACCCCCATCTTGCGCTGAAGCTCGGCCTTGAGGTGTTCAATATCCTCGCCCTTTTTCCCGATAACCACCCCCGGGCGTGCGCTATAGACCGTTACGCGCGCGTTCTTTGCGGGGCGTTCAATCACCACACGACCAACGGAGGCATGTGCCAGCTTCTTCTTCAGGTAATCGCGGACCTCGATGTCTTCCTTGAGCATCTGGGGAAACGATTTGCTATTCGAATACCAACGCGAAGTCCAGTTACGTGTGACCGAAAGACGGAATCCGGTCGGATGAATCTTTTGTCCCATGTGTCCCCCTTAGTCGCCGACAGTCACGAAAATGTGACAGGTAGGCTTGAGGATGCGGTTTCCGCGTCCCTTGGCTCGCGCCGTAAAACGCTTGAGCACCGTGCCTTTTTCAACATAAATGCGCGTGATCTTCAGCGCATCTATGTCAGCGCCATCGTTGTGCTCCGCATTGGCAATCGCCGACTCAAGTACCTTTTTGATAATTCCGGCACCCTTCTTCGGTGAAAATGCCAGGATGCTCAACGCCTGATCAACCGGCTTGCCACGCACTAGATCGGCCACAAGACGGCCTTTTTGGGCGGAGAGTCGGACACCGCGCAAGTTTGCATTGGTTTCCATCATCGCTCCTTACTTCTTGGCGACGGCTTTCTTGCCGCCGGTGTGGCCCTTGAAGGTTCGCGTCAACGCGAACTCGCCAAGCTTGTGTCCGACCATATTTTCCGAGACATAAACCGGAATATGCTGCTTCCCGTTATGCACGGCGATAGTCAATCCCACGAAGTCCGGAAGGATGGTCGAACGACGCGACCAGGTCTTGATCGGGCGTTTGTCATTTGATGCACGCGCTGCGTCCACACGCTTTAACAGGTGTGCATCGATGAACGGACCCTTCTTGATAGAGCGTGCCATGTTTACCTCTTACCTTTTGGTCTGCGCTGGACAATCATGACGTCAGTGCGCTTGTTGTTGCGGGTCCGATAGCCTTTGGTCGGCTGGCCCCAAGGGCTGACGGGAACACGCCCTTCACCGGTCCGCCCCTCACCACCGCCATGCGGGTGATCCACAGGATTCATTGCCACCCCGCGCACGGTCGGACGAATTCCTCGCCAGCGCATCGCGCCAGCCTTGCCGATCTTGCGCAGGCTATGCTCCTCATTGCCGACTTCGCCGATTGTGGCCCGGCATTCGACATGAATACGGCGAATCTCACCGGAACGCAAACGCAGCTGCGCATAGGTGCCTTCGCGAGCAAGCAATTGCGCCGAAGTGCCTGCCGATCGAGCGATCTGAGCGCCCTTGCCCGGCATCATCTCGACGCAGTGAACGGTCGTACCAACCGGGATGCTTCTAATCGGCAACGTGTTACCTGGCTTGATCGGCGCCTCGGGGCCGCTGAGCACGGACTGGCCGATGACCATGCCCTTCGTCGCAATAATGTAACGACGCTCGCCGTCCGCGTACAAAATCAAGGCAATATTGGCTGAACGGTTCGGATCGAACTGGAGATTCTCCACCTTGCCCGGTATCCCGTCCTTGTCGCGACGAAAATCAACGACACGATAGTGCTGCTTGTGGCCGCCACCCATGTGGCGGGTGGTGATGTGACCGTGAGTATTGCGACCAGCGGTCTTTGTCTTCCGCTCAATCAGCGCAGCGTGCGGCCGACCCTTGTGCAAATTCGCGTTGACAACCTTGACGACCCCACGACGACCCGGTGAAGTCGGCTTGACCTTTACGAGAGCCATTTAAGCCACCCCCCCTTCCGCAAAATTGATTTCCTGGCCGGGTTTGAGGCAGACGAAAGCCTTCCGGACGTCGCTGCGACGACCGGCATTGCGTCCGGCGCGCTTGATCTTGCCTTTAAGATTTGCGATCTGCACCGACTTGACCTCGACCTTGAACAGCAACTCGACAGCCGCCTTTACTTCCGGTTTGGTCGCGTCGGGCGTCACGATGAAGACCACCTGCTCATTCTTGTCGGCGATATAGGTCGCCTTTTCAGAGATCTGTGGGGCCACCAGCACCTGCAGCAGACGTTCCTGATTGAAGGTCTTGATCATCCCAGCATCTCCTCGATCTTGGCGACTGCACCCTTGGTGAAAACCACTTTGGGAAAACGAACCAGAGAGACTGGATCAGCTTGCTGCGCTTCAAGTACGAGAACATTTGGCAGGTTGCGGGACGCCAGAGCCAGGTTCTCATCCAGGTTGTCCGTCACAAGCAATACCGACTCAAGGCCCATCGCCTTCAGCTTCTGAGCGAACAACCGGGTCTTGGGGGCCTCCATGGAGAAATCCTCGATCACCGCCAACCGGTCCTCACGAGCCAACTGCGAAAGAATCGTTGCCACGCCAGCGCGGTACATCTTCCGGTTAACTTTCTGGGTGAAGTTTTCCTCGGGGGTGTTCGGGAATATGCGGCCGCCGCCTCGCCAGATCGGCGACGAGGTCATACCGGCACGAGCACGGCCGGTGCCTTTTTGCCGAAACGGCTTCTTGGTGCTGTGGTGGACCTCTTCGCGATCCTTCTGCTTACGATTGCCAGCACGGGCATTCGCCTGGTAGGCGACAACCACCTGATGCACCAGGGCTTCATTGAAGTCGCGGCCGAAAAGGACATCTGATGCCGTCACTGTCGACGCCGCTTGCCCTTGGTCATTAATTAATTTAAGTTCCATGTCATCCCCGCTCCATGGATGCCTTGACAGCCGGGGCAACGACGACATCTCCACCGGTGGCCCCAGGCACCGCACCCCTGATCAAAAGGAGCTGGCGTGCCTCGTCAATGCGAACGACTTCCAGATTCTGGGTGGTACGCGCCACATCACCGAGATGGCCCGCCATTTTCTTGCCCGGAAACACCCGACCCGGATCCTGGGCCATACCGATGGAGCCCGCCGAGTTGTGCGACACCGAATTGCCATGCGAGGCGCGGTTCGATGAAAAGTGATGCCGGGTAATGGCACCAGCGTATCCTTTGCCGATTGTCGTTCCGCTGACATCGACTTTTTGGCCAATGGAGAAAATGCTTGCAGCAACCACGTCACCAGGCTTAAAGCCCGCCAACTGATCCTGCGAAACACGGAATTCTTTAAATATTTCGCCGGCTTCAACGCCAGCCTTCGCAAGGTGCCCCGCAGCCGGCTTACTTACACGACTGGCGCGACGCTTGCCGAAGGTCACCTGAACTGCGGAATACCCATCCACTTCAGGCGTCTTAATTTGTGTGACGCGATTGTTCGACACGTCAAGCACCGTCACCGGGATGGAGGATCCATCTTCGGCAAAAATGCGCGTCATGCCGACCTTGCGTCCAACAAGGCCTAGACTCATTTTATTCTCCTAAACCCCAGCTACGATTGGCCGGGCCCACTTGCAGAATTCGGCGGCATACGCCGCCATGGAGGGCAGGAAAAAGACTGTGCCCGAATCACCAACAGAAATTATTGCAGCTTGATTTCGACATCCACACCGGCCGGAAGGTCCAGCTTCATCAATGCATCCACCGTCTTGTCGGTCGGATCTATGATATCCATCAGCCGAAGGTGGGTGCGAATCTCGAACTGGTCGCGCGAAGTCTTGTTGACATGCGGAGAGCGCAGTACGTCAAATCGCTCAATACGCGTCGGCAATGGCACCGGACCCCGAACTACCGCGCCGGTACGCTTGGCCGTCTCGACAATCTCAAGCGCCGACTGATCGATAAGGCGATAGTCAAAGGCCTTGAGCCTAATGCGTATTTTTTGGCTTTGCATTTAGAATCCTTAAAGAGCGGGGTCGCAAATCGCGAAAGGGCGAGATTTTATCGCCCTTTTCGCCGTATTGCAATAGAAGTTATTCGATGACCTTGGCGACGACACCGGCGCCGACGGTACGGCCGCCTTCGCGAATGGCGAAACGCAGGCCTTCTTCCATGGCGATCGGGGCGATCAGTCGCACCGTCATCGCCACGTTGTCTCCCGGCATCACCATTTCCGTCCCGGCCGGCAGTTCGATGCTGCCCGTGACGTCGGTGGTGCGGAAGTAGAACTGCGGGCGATAGCCATTGAAGAACGGGGTGTGACGGCCACCTTCGTCCTTCGACAGGATGTACACCTCGGAGGTGAAGTGCGTGTGCGGCGTGATGCTGCCCGGCTTGGCCAGCACCTGGCCGCGCTCGACTTCTTCACGCTTGGTGCCGCGCAGCAGCACGCCGACGTTGTCACCGGCCTGCCCCTGGTCCAGCAGCTTCCTGAACATTTCGACGCCGGTGCAGGTGGTCTTGGTGGTGGGGCGGATGCCGACGATTTCGATTTCTTCGCCGACCTTGACCACGCCGCGTTCGACACGCCCCGTCACGACGGTGCCGCGGCCGGAGATCGAGAAGACGTCTTCGATCGGCATCAGGAAGGGCTTGTCGATCGCGCGCTCGGGCGTCGGGATGTAGCTGTCCAGGGCATCGGCCAGGGCCATGATGGCCATTTCGCCGAGCTCGCCCTTGTCGCCTTCGAGGGCCTTCAGGGCCGAACCCTTGACAATCGGGATGTCGTCGCCCGGGAAGTCGTACTTGGAGAGCAGCTCGCGCAGTTCCATTTCGACGAGTTCGAGCAGTTCGGCATCATCGACCATGTCGCACTTGTTCATGAACACGACCATGTAGGGCACGCCCACCTGGCGCGCCAGCAGGATGTGCTCGCGGGTTTGCGGCATGGGGCCGTCGGCGGCGGAACAGACCAGGATGGCGCCGTCCATCTGCGCGGCGCCGGTGATCATGTTCTTGACGTAGTCGGCGTGGCCCGGACAATCGACGTGGGCGTAGTGACGGTTCTTGGTTTCGTACTCGACGTGCGCGGTGTTGATCGTGATGCCGCGTGCCTTTTCTTCCGGCGCCGCATCAATCTGGTCATAGGCTTTCGCCTCGCCACCAAACTTCGCCGACAGCACCGTCGTGATCGCCGCCGTCAATGTTGTCTTGCCATGGTCTACGTGACCAATCGTCCCCACGTTCACGTGCGGCTTCGTACGCTCAAATTTGCCTTTTGCCATGTCTGCTTTCCTTAAAGAACGATTGTTAGTCGATCACTTCTTGTTGATGACTGCTTCGGCGACATTCTTCGGCGCCTCGGTGTAGTGCTTGAATTCCATCGAATAGGTGGCCCGGCCTTGCGACAGAGAGCGCAACTGAGTGGAGTAACCGAACATTTCCGCAAGCGGAACCTCCGCCTTGATCAGCTTTATGCCACCAACCTGATCTTCCATGCCATGGACGATGCCACGACGACCAGACAGGTCGCCCATGACGTTACCCATGTAGTCTTCGGGCGTCTCGACCTCGACCGCCATCATCGGCTCGAGCAGCACGGGACTGGCCTTGCGCATAGCGTCCTTGAACGCCATCGATGCAGCCATCTTGAAGGCATTTTCGTTCGAGTCCACATCGTGGTAGGAGCCATCGAACAGAGTGACTTTCACGTCTACCACCGGGAAGCCTGCCAAAACGCCGTTCGGCAACGTGTCGATGAGCCCCTTCTCAACCGCCGGGATAAACTCGCGCGGCACGGAACCGCCCTTGATCATGTCGACAAACTCGAACCCCTTGCCCGCCTCGTTCGGCTCCAGCTTGATCCAGACGTGGCCATACTGACCGCGACCGCCGGACTGCTTGACGAACTTGCCTTCCTGCTCGACCGACTTGCGAACGGCTTCGCGGTATGCAACCTGAGGCGCGCCGACGTTGGCCTCGACGCCGAATTCGCGTTTCATGCGGTCGACGAGAATTTCCAGATGAAGCTCGCCCATACCGGAAATGATTGTTTGACCGGACTCTTCGTCGGTTCGCACGCGGAACGAAGGGTCTTCCTGCGCCAGGCGATTGAGGGCGATGCCCATCTTCTCCTGGTCGGCCTTGGTCTTCGGCTCCACCGCCACGTGAATCACCGGCTCCGGGAATACCATGCGCTCCAGCGTGATGACATGAGCAGGGTCACACAGCGTCTCACCCGTGGTCGCCTCCTTGAGACCCACCGCAGCGGCGATGTCACCCGCGAATACTTCCTTGATTTCTTCGCGCTGATTGGCGTGCATTTGCAGAATCCGTCCAAGGCGTTCCTTGCGCCCCTTGATCGGATTGAAGATGGTGTCGCCCGTCTTGACGGTTCCGGAATAGACGCGGAAGAAGGTAAGCTGGCCGACGTAGGGGTCGGTCATGATCTTGAAGGCCAGCGCCGCAAAGGGGTCGGTATCGTTAGCAGCGCGGTTGCCCTGCGTCTCGTTCTCGAGGATGCCGTCGACCGGCGGAATATCGGTAGGCGCCGGCAGATACTCAATGACGGCGTCAAGCATGGCCTGAACGCCCTTGTTTTTGAAGGCAGAGCCGCAAAGCATCGGCACGATTTCCGCGCTCAAGGTACGTGAACGCAGTCCAGCCTTGATTTCCTCCTCGGTCAGTTCGCCGGATTCGAGGTACTTGTTCATCAATTCCTCGGAAGCCTCGGCAGCCGCCTCGACCATCTTTTCCCGCCACTCCCCTGCCTTGACCTGCAGTTCGGCAGGAATATCACCGTAGGCGAACTTGATGCCCTGACTGGCCTCGTCCCAAATGATGGCCTTCATCTTGACCAAATCCACTACGCCTTCGAACTTCTCTTCGGCGCCGATCGGGATTTGCAGGGGAATCGGGTTGGCCTTCAGGCGCAGGCGCATCTGGTCGTGCACCTTGAAGAAGTCCGCTCCCTGGCGGTCCATCTTGTTCACGAAGGCAAGGCGAGGAACGCCGTAGCGATTGGCCTGGCGCCAAACCGTTTCCGACTGCGGCTGGACGCCGCCCACGGCACAATAGACCATGCAGGCGCCGTCCAGAACACGCATCGAGCGCTCTACCTCGATCGTAAAGTCGACGTGCCCCGGAGTGTCGATGATGTTGACGCGATGCTCGGGAAAGTTCGCGCCCATACCCTTCCAGAAGCAAGTGGTCGCGGCTGAAGTAATGGTGATTCCGCGTTCCTGTTCCTGCTCCATCCAGTCCATGGTGGCCGCGCCATCATGGACCTCGCCAATTTTGTGATTGACACCGGTGTAAAACAAAATACGCTCGGTGGTGGTGGTCTTGCCGGCGTCAATGTGCGCCGATATGCCGATATTGCGATAGCGCTCGATGGGAGTCTTGCGGGCCACTTGATTTACCTGCCTTATCTAAACCAAACCGCCATGACGCCTCGTGGGACGAAGCGACAGGGCGGCGGACGAAAAACGAAAGCCTCGCAGGAGAACCAGCGAGACGCGCTACTACTTAGAAGCGGAAGTGCGAGAACGCCTTGTTGGCTTCGGCCATACGGTGCACTTCTTCCCGCTTTTTCATCGCCGCACCGCGCCCTTCGGACGCCTCCAGCAATTCGGCGGCGAGGCGCTGGCCCATCGATTTTTCGCTGCGCTTCCGCGCTGCTTCACGAAGCCAACGCATCGACAAGGCCATCCGGCGGGAAGGACGAACCTCGACCGGGACCTGGTAGTTGGCGCCGCCGACGCGACGGCTCTTGACCTCGACGAGCGGCTTGACGTTATTCACCGCAAGCGTGAAGACCTCCAGCGGATCCTTGCCGCTCTTCGTCTGGATTTGCGAAAAGGCGCCGTAAATGATGCGCTCAGCGACAGATTTCTTGCCGCTGGCCATCAAAACGTTTACAAATTTGGAAAGGTCAACGCTGCCGAACTTCGGGTCCGGCAGAATGTCACGTTTGGGAACTTCACGACGACGGGGCATGGTATCTCCTAAATGCCTGATCAGGCGGCCTTGGGCCGCTTGGCGCCGTACTTGGAACGGCTCTGCTTGCGATCCTTGACGCCCTGGGTATCAAGGCTGCCTCGCACAATGTGATAACGCACCCCGGGCAAGTCTTTGACGCGACCGCCACGAATCAGAACCACCGAGTGCTCCTGCAGGTTATGCCCCTCACCGCCAATGTACGAGATAACCTCGAAACCGTTGGTCAAGCGCACCTTGGCCACCTTCCGCAAAGCAGAATTCGGCTTCTTCGGGGTAGTGGTGTACACGCGGGTACAAACGCCGCGCCGTGCCGGGCTGCTACCGAGCGCCGGCACCTTGCTCTTGGACTGCGGAGCAAGGCGACCCTTGCGCACAAGTTGGTTAATGGTAGGCATGTATATGTCCTGAATGCTGTGCCAAATGCACTGCAAATTTACGAAAAGTCGGCCCCTGCCAAAGGCAAAGAGGCCGGATTATAGAATGGCCGCCGACCAGCGTCAACCTGCCTGTGCGTCTTCCTCTGCAACCGTTGCGCCATCCGCCTGGGCTGGCAGATCGAATAGATTTTGTGCCTCGGCATCCCCGGCAGATTGCTTGCGACGGGTCCTGTGGTACGCCATGCCGGTGCCAGCGGGAATCAAGCGGCCGACAATCACGTTCTCCTTTAGCCCGCGCAATTCGTCGCGCTTGCCCATGATGGCCGCCTCGGTAAGGACACGGGTTGTTTCCTGGAAGGACGCCGCTGAAATAAAAGAATCCGTCGACAAGCTTGCCTTCGTGATTCCATGCAACATGAAGTCGTACATCGTCGGTGTCTTGCCAGCTGCGATCAACTTATCGTTCTCGTCAAGCACGGCGGCGCGCTCTACTTGCTCTTCCTTGATGAAGCTGGAATCGCCCGGATTGGTGATCACCACACGACGCAACATCTGCCGCACGATGACTTCGATGTGCTTGTCGTTGATCTTGACGCCCTGCAACCGGTAGACATCCTGAACTTCATCGATGATGTAGCGCGCCAGTTCCTCCACTCCCTTCAGGCGGAGAATGTCGTGAGGATCTGCAGGTCCATCGACGATGACCTCACCCTTGTTGACCACTTGGCCGTCATGCGCCATCACATGCTTGTCCTTGGTGATCAGATACTCGTGAGCAGTGCCGTCCGGCTCCGTGATCACTAGTCGCTGCTTGCCCTTGGTGTCCTTGCCGAAAGAAACCGTACCAGTGACCTCCGCCAGCACACCAGCGTCCTTCGGCACGCGAGCTTCGAACAGTTCGGCGACTCGCGGCAATCCGCCCGTAATATCGCGCGTTTTTGACGACTCCTGTGGAATGCGGGCCAGAATGTCGCCGACTGCGACAGGTTGGCCATCCTTCACCGTGATCAGCGAACCTACCTGAAAGGTAATGGTTACCACGTGATCGGTACCGTGGATCTTGACTTCCTGCCCGGAGTCGTCAATCAGCTTGACTTGTGGCCGAACTCCCTTTGACGACTTGGAGCCGCGCTTCGAATCGATAACGACCAAAGTTGAAAGACCGGTAACCTCGTCCATCTGCTCGGCTACGGTCGCGTTCTTTTCGACATTTTCGAACTTGACTGTCCCGGCATACTCGGTAACGATCGGACGCGTGTGCGGATCCCAAGTGGCAAGCTGGGTTCCAGCCTTTGCCAAATTGCCGTCATCAGCCAGAAGAGTCGCGCCATAGGGAACCTTGTGACGCTCGCGTTCACGACCATTGTCGTCCGTGATCATTACCTCGCCGGAGCGAGAGATAACGATCTTTTCGCCCTTGGGATTGGTTACGTAACGCATCGTGGCTGTGAACCGGGTGACACCGGCGCTCTTTGCCTCGATGCTGCTCTGCGCCGCCGACCGCGACGCAGCGCCGCCGACGTGGAAAGTGCGCATCGTCAACTGCGTTCCCGGTTCGCCGATCGACTGCGCGGCGATTACACCGACTGCCTCGCCGGCGTTGACCAACGAACCCCGCCCCAGATCGCGCCCGTAGCATTTTGCGCAGAGTCCATATCGCGTTTCGCAGGACAAGGCGCTGCGCACACGTACCTCGTCAATATCAAGGGCTTCGATGGCATCGACGGCGTCTTCATCAAGCAGGGAACCCGCGGGGAACAACACGTCCTGTGTTTCCGGATGAATGACGTCGTTGGTCGCAACACGTCCGAGGATGCGTTCGCGTAGAGGCTCGATGACCTCACCGCCCTCGACCAGCGCCTTCATCGCGAAGCCGTTTTGTGTTCCGCAGTCATCTTCGATCACAACCAGATCCTGGGTCACGTCCACCAATCGCCGAGTGAGGTAACCCGAATTGGCGGTCTTCAGTGCGGTGTCGGCCAGGCCCTTACGTGCGCCGTGAGTCGAAATGAAGTACTGCAATACATTGAGGCCCTCGCGAAAGTTCGAGGTAATCGGGGTCTCGATGATGGATCCGTCCGGCTTCGCCATCAGGCCTCGCATGCCGGCCAACTGGCGAATCTGGGCGGCCGAACCGCGGGCACCCGAGTCAGCCATCATGTAAATGGAATTGAACGATTCCTGACTTACTTGCTTGCCATCTGCACCCGTTACCGTCTGATGGGCCAACTGGTCCATCATGGCCTTCGCCACCTGGTCACCAGCACGACCCCAGATGTCAACCACCTTGTTGTAGCGCTCGCCGACCGTCACGAGGCCGGAAGTGTATTGCTTTTCAATTTCCTTGACCTCGGCTTCCGCGGCGGCAATCAGGCTGTGCTTCTGCGTCGGCACCAGCATGTCATCGACGCAGATCGAGATGCCGGCGCGCGTGGCCAGACGGAAACCCGCCTGCATCAACTGATCGGCGAACACCACGGTCTCCTTGAGACCGCAGCGCCGGAAGCTCTCGTCGATCAGTTTTGAGATCTCCTTTTTCTTCAACGGCTTGTCAATCACCTTGAAAGGCAGCCCGCGCGGAAGTATTTCGGACAGCAGGGCACGCCCGGCCGTGGTGGAATAGCGGGTGATCTTGGGCTGCCACTGCTTGTCCGCGTCCAGTTCGAACTCGCGGATGCGAACCGAAATGCGGGCGTGCAGGTCGATCTGGCGCGAGTCGATGGCGCGGGTGATTTCGGCAATATCGGTGAAGATCATGCCATTGCCGCGCGCTGAGACGTTCTCGCGCGTGGCGTAATACAGGCCCAAGACCACGTCCTGTGAAGGCACGATGATCGGCTGGCCATTGGCCGGCGAAAGAACATTGTTCGAGGCCAGCATCAGCGTGCGGGCTTCCATTTGCGCTTCCAGCGACAGCGGAATATGCACGGCCATCTGGTCGCCGTCGAAGTCGGCGTTGAAGGCCACGCAGACCAGCGGATGCAATTGGATGGCCTTGCCTTCTATCAGCGTCGGCTCGAAGGCCTGGATGCCGAGGCGGTGCAGAGTCGGCGCGCGGTTCAGCATCACCGGATGCTCGCGGATGACTTCTTCAAGGATGTCCCACACCACCGGGGTCTCGGCTTCGACTTCCTTCTTGGCTGCCTTGATGGTGCTGGCGATGCCCATCTTCTCGAGGCGCTCGAAAATGAAGGGTTTGAACAGTTCGAGCGCCATCTTCTTCGGCAGGCCGCACTGGTGCAGCTTGAGCTGCGGACCGACCACGATTACGGAACGACCGGAGTAGTCCACGCGCTTGCCCAGCAGGTTCTGGCGGAAGCGGCCACCCTTACCCTTGATCATGTCGGCCAGCGACTTCAGCGGGCGCTTGTTGGCGCCCGTCATGGCCTTGCCGCGACGGCCATTGTCGAGCAGCGAGTCGACAGCCTCCTGCAGCATGCGCTTTTCGTTGCGCACGATGATGTCCGGTGCCTTGAGCTCAAGCAGGCGCTTCAGGCGATTGTTGCGGTTGATGACGCGGCGATACAGGTCGTTCAAATCCGAGGTGGCGAAACGGCCGCCGTCCAGCGGCACCAGCGGACGCAGGTCCGGCGGCAGGACCGGCAACACTTCTAGAATCATCCACTCCGGCTTGATGCCGGACTGCTGAAAGCCCTCGAGTACCTTGAGGCGCTTGGAAATCTTCTTGCTCTTCGCTTCAGAACCCGTGGTTTCCAATTCCTGGCGCAGGGTCTCAACCTGGCGGTTGAGGTCCAGGGTACGCAGCAGTTCACGTACGCCCTCGGCACCCATCACCGCAGTAAAGTCGTCGCCGTACTCCTCGACCTTTGCGAGGTAGTCGTCCTCCGTCAGCAGTTGCGCACGGTTGAGCGGAGTCATGCCTGGATCGACCACCACAAAGGCCTCGAAGTACAGCACGCGCTCGATGTCGCGCAGCGTCATGTCGAGCACCATGCCGAGACGGCTCGGCAGGCTCTTGAGGAACCAGATGTGCGCGGTCGGCGAGGCCAATTCGATGTGGCCCATGCGCTCGCGGCGCACTTTCGACTGGGTAACCTCTACGCCGCACTTTTCGCAGATCACGCCACGATGCTTGAGGCGCTTGTACTTGCCGCAGAGGCACTCGTAGTCCTTGACCGGCCCGAAGATCTTGGCGCAGAACAGGCCGTCGCGCTCGGGCTTGAAGGTACGGTAATTGATCGTTTCCGGCTTCTTGACTTCACCGTAGGACCAGGAACGGATCTTGTCCGGGGAAGCAAGACCGATCGTGATCGCGTCGAACTCCTCTTCGGCCGCCAGGTTCTGCTTGAACAGGTCTGCAAACAGGCTTTTCATGTGTATTTTCTCCTAGGGGCTTTGGCGGCTCAGTAACGCTCGAGATCGATGTCGATCGCCAGCGAACGGATTTCCTTGACCAGTACGTTGAAGGATTCCGGCATGCCGGCGTCGATCTTGTGCTCGCCCTTGACGATGTTTTCGTACACCTTGGTCCGGCCATTTACGTCGTCCGACTTGACCGTAAGCATTTCCTGCAGCACGTAGGCTGCCCCGTAAGCTTCAAGCGCCCAGACCTCCATTTCGCCGAAGCGCTGGCCGCCGAATTGGGCTTTTCCGCCCAAGGGCTGCTGGGTAACAAGGCTGTAGGGGCCGGTCGACCGCGCATGCATCTTGTCATCGACCAGGTGGTGCAGCTTCAGCACGTGCATATAGCCGACGGTCACCTTGCGCTCGAACGATTCGCCGGTGCGCCCATCGAACAATTCCACCTGTCCGTTGCTCGGCAAGCCGGCGAGCTCCAGCATCGCCTTGATTTCCGATTCGTGTGCGCCATCGAAAACCGGTGTCGCAAACGGCACGCCGCCCTGGAGGTTCTCCGCCAGCTCGACAACTTCCTTTTCGCTAAGACCGTCGATGTCCTCGCCACGGCCGGAGGAGCTGTAGATCTTGTTCATGAACCTGCGGATTTCCGCCGCAGCGGCCTGCTTGCGCAGCATCTCGCCTATCCTGTGACCCAATCCCTTCGCGGCCCAACCGAGGTGGGTTTCCAGAATCTGGCCGATGTTCATCCGCGAAGGTACGCCCAGCGGGTTCAGCACGATGTCCATCGGTGTGCCGTCCGCCATATGCGGCATGTCCTCGATCGGAACGATCTTGGATACCACGCCCTTGTTGCCATGCCTACCAGCCATCTTGTCGCCGGGCTGCAGGCGGCGCTTGACGGCCAGGTACACCTTGACCATCTTTTGCACACCAGGCGGCAGTTCGTCCCCCTGCGTCAGCTTCTTGCGTTTTGCCTCGAAAGCGACATCAAAGTCCTTGCGGGTCTGCTCCAGGCTGTCACGCAGGTTCTCCAACTGCTGCTGCGCATCTTCATCGACCAGGGAAATGTCGAACCAGTGATAGTGCTCAACGGACTCAAGATAGGCCTTGGTAATCTTGGTGCCCTTGACGAGTTTCTTCGGGCCCTTGGCGGCGACGCGGTTGGTCAGAAGCTTCTCGATCCGGGAGAAGGTATCACGCTCGACAATGCGCATCTGGTCGGCGAGATCCTGCTTGTAGCCTTTCAGCATGTCATCGATGATCGACTGGGCACGTTTGTCGCGCTCAATGCCCTCGCGGGTAAATACCTGCACGTCGATCACGGTCCCGATCATGCCCGAGGGTACGCGCAGCGAAGTGTCCTTCACATCCGAAGCCTTCTCGCCGAAGATGGCGCGCAGCAGCTTTTCTTCCGGTGTCAGCTGGGTTTCGCCCTTGGGGGTAACCTTCCCGACCAGCACGTCACCAGCCTCCACTTCGGCTCCGATATAGACGATGCCGGATTCGTCGAGGCGCCCCAGTTGGGACTCGCCAAGCGTAGCGATGTCGCGGGTTATCTCTTCCGCGCCCAGCTTGGTATCGCGCGCCACAACCGTCAGTTCTTCGATATGTACCGACGTAAACCGGTCATCCGCAACGACGCGCTCCGAGATCAGGATCGAATCCTCGAAGTTGTAACCGTTCCAGGGCATGAAGGCCACCAGCATGTTCTGCCCCAATGCCAGTTCGCCCAGGTCCGTGGACGCGCCGTCGGCAACCACGTCACCCTTGGCAATCAGGTCCCCGACCTTGACGATGGGGCGCTGATTGATGTTGGTATTCTGGTTGGAACGCGTGTACTTGATCAGGTTGTAGATATCCACGCCGACCTCGCCAGGAACCGTCTCGGCGTCGTTGACACGAACCACGATGCGGTTGGCATCGATGTAATCCACGACCCCGCCGCGCAACGCCTGCACTGCGGTACCCGAGTCGACGGCGACGGTGCGCTCGATGCCGGTGCCGACCAGCGCCTTTTCCGGACGCAGGCAGGGTACGGCCTGACGCTGCATGTTGGCACCCATCAGGGCGCGGTTGGCGTCATCGTGCTCAAGGAACGGGATCAGCGATGCAGCAACCGAAACGATCTGGCTGGGCGCGACGTCCATGTACTGGACCTCCGACGGCTCCTTTAGCTCGAACTCGCCCTTGAAACGGCACGACACGAGCGCATCGGTGAGCTTGCCCTTCTTGTCCAGTTGGGCATTGGCCTGGGCGATAACGTACTTGCCCTCCTCGATCGCGGACAGGTACTCGATCTCGTCCGTGACATGGCTGCCATCCACCTTGCGGTAGGGCGTCTCCATGAATCCATATTCATTGGTGCGGGCGTACAGCGCCAATGAATTGATCAGACCGATGTTCGGACCTTCCGGCGTTTCGATCGGGCAAACGCGGCCATAGTGCGTCGGATGCACGTCGCGCACCTCGAAGCCGGCGCGCTCGCGCGTCAGGCCGCCCGGGCCAAGTGCCGAAACGCGGCGCTTGTGGGTGATTTCCGACAGCGGGTTCGTCTGGTCCATGAACTGCGAAAGCTGGCTGGAGCCGAAGAACTCCTTGATCGCCGCCGAGATCGGTTTGGCGTTGATCAGATCGTGCGGCATCAGGTTGTCTGACTCCGCCTGATTGAGGCGCTCCTTGACGGCTCGCTCGACGCGAACCAGGCCGGCACGGAACTGATTCTCCGCGAGTTCGCCTACCGATCGTACACGGCGATTGCCGAGGTGATCGATGTCGTCGACTTCGCCACGGCCGTTGCGCAATTCGACAAGGATGCGCACCACGTCGACGATGTCGTCGTTCGACAGCGTCCCTGCCCCCTGGATTTCGTCGCGGCCGACCCGGCGATTGAATTTCATGCGGCCCACGGCGGAGAGGTCATAGCGCTCTTCCGAGTAGAACAGCCCGTGGAACAGGTTCTCGACGGCATCCTCGGTGGGAGGCTCACCGGGACGCATCATGCGGTAGATGGCGACACGGGAGGCCCACTGGTCGGCCGTCTCGTCGATGCGCAGGGTCGAGGAAATGTAGGCGCCACGATCCAGGTCATTGATATAGAGGGTCTGCATCTGCTCGATGGCGCCGGCCGCGAGTTTTGCCAGCAGGTCCTCGGTGATCTCGTCATTAGCGTTCGCCAGGATCTCGCCCGTTTCCGGGTTCACGATGTTGTGGGCAACGATTCGGCCTATCATGAACTCATCGGGAACCAGGATGCGCTTGATGCCAGCCTCTGCCATCTCGCGAATATGCTTGACCGTGATCCGCTTGTCCTTGGCCACGATCAGTTTTCCGGCCTTGTCGAGTATGTCGAGCTTGGCCACCTCGCCACGCAGACGTTCCGGCACCACTTCGAAGGAGACGCCCTTCTTCGCAAAATGGAAGGTGTCGAATTCGAAAAAGGTGGCGAGGATTTGCTCGTGAGTCATGCCGATCGACTTGAGCAGGATCGTCACCGGCATCTTGCGGCGGCGGTCGATACGGAAATAGAGGATGTCCTTCGGATCGAACTCGAAATCCAGCCAGGAGCCACGGTAGGGAATGATCCGCGCGGAGAACAGCAGCTTGCCCGAGCTGTGGGTCTTGCCCTTGTCGTGCTCGAAGAACACGCCCGGGGAACGATGCAACTGGGAAACGATGACGCGCTCGGTACCGTTGATGACGAACGAACCCGTGGTGGTCATCAGCGGAATTTCGCCCATGTAGAGCGGCTGGTCTTCCTTGACCTCCTTGACCGCCTTCGTGTCGCGATCCAGAAGTTCAAGGCGCACCTTGGCGCGCAAAGGACTGGCGAAGGTCAGGCCTCGCTGCTGGCATTCCTTGACGTCGAAGGTCGGCTCGCCTAGCATGAACTCCACGAAGTGCAGGCGTGCATTTCCAGAATGCGCAACGATCGGGAAGATCGACGTGAACGCCGCCTGCAGGCCTTCGTTGCGGCGCTGTGCCGGCGGCACGTCCGCTTGCAGAAAGCGCGTATAGGACTCAATCTGCGTGGCCAGCAGGAAGGGAACGTCAAGGACGTTGGCCCGCTTGGCAAAGCTCTTGCGAATGCGCTTTTTCTCGGTGTAGGAATAGGCCATGGTGGCTCCGTTCAGGATTCAGACGTCAAGGTCAAAAGACAGGGCTGCGGCAAACTGGTTCAGCACTCTCGTCTGACTTCCGCGTCAATTGCTGGAAGTGCTGCTTCAATACATGTTCCTGCAAGCACAAAAGCGGGTTGGCGGCCTCGCCGCCAACCCGCGATTGAACTTCGGTTACTTGACTTCGACCTTGGCGCCAGCCTCTTCCAACTGCTTCTTGAGGGCTTCCGCGTCGGCCTTGCTGATGCCTTCCTTGACGGCCTTCGGCGCGCCATCGACCAGATCCTTGGCTTCCTTGAGGCCGAGGCCCGTGGCAGCGCGAACGACCTTGATTGCTTCCACCTTCTTCTCACCCGCGGCAAGCAGCATCACGGTGAACTCGGTCTGCTCTTCGACAGCGGCGGCGGCGCCGGCAGCGGGAGCAGCCACGGCAACAGCCGCAGCGGCGGCGGAAACGCCGAACTTCTCTTCCATTTCCTTGATCAGTTCGGACAGGTCCAGAACGGTCATGCCAGCGATGGCATCAAGTATTTCAGCTTTGCTTACAGCCATGATTACAACTCCTGAATGAATGATTGCTTCAATAAAAAACGATTACGCAGCCTCTTTGGCGTCACGCACGGCAGCGAGGCCCCGAACGAACTTCGTCGGGACTTCGTTGAGCGTGCGGACGAACTGGGTGATCGGTGCCTGCATGGTGCCGAGGAGCTTGGACAACAGTTCCTCGCGGCTCGGCATCGTCGCCAGCGCCTTGACACCAACTGCGTCCATGACGTAGTTGGGCATTGCGCCGACTTTGATGGTGAGCTTGTCGTTGCCCTTGGCGAAATCGTTGAGCAGCTTGGCGGCAGCCACCGGGTCCCTGGAAATTCCATAAATCAGGGGACCGGCCAGTTTGTCGGACAAGCCTTCGAACGGGGTGCCGGCGACGGCACGACGCACAAGGGTATTCTTTACAACACGCAGGTAAACACCGGACTTGCGCGCGGTTGCGCGCAATGCGGTGAGATCAACCACTCCGAGACCACGGTACTCTGCGGCGATGATCGACTGGGCATTCGCAACTTCTGCGGATACTTCGGCAACTACCGCCTTCTTGTCGTCAAGATTGAGACTCACGGTCAACTCCTATTAAACCCCAACGCCGAAAAGTCGGCGCTGGTGATACGGCGACCTTCATTCAGGAACCGAGATTCCATCATCGGGTAACGCCATCTACGCCGGCAGCCGCGACGATGTTCCGTCGCCATGCTTTACGTCCTTGCGGACACCTGCGGTCTTTGACAACCTGCAGCGCCATCCGCACGAAAGCGCGGACAGCGCTGCAGCCCAAAGTTCTATGCTTGCGCCGACAGGCTGGCCTGGTCGACACGAACGCCGGCGCCCATGGTGCTGGACAGCGACACCTTCTTCAAATACACGCCCTTGGAAGCAGCCGGCTTGGCCTTCTGCAGTGCCTCAATCAGGGCCGAGAGGTTGGTCTTCAGCGAATCGACGCTGAACGACGCGCGGCCGATCGTGCAGTGGATGATGCCGGCCTTGTCCGTACGGTACTGCACCTGGCCTGCCTTGGCATTCTTCACCGCGGTCGTCACGTCCATGGTCACGGTGCCGACCTTCGGGTTCGGCATCAGGCCGCGCGGGCCGAGGATCTGGCCGAGAGCACCGACCACCTTCATGGCGTCGGGCGTGGCGATCACGATGTCGAAGTTCATGTTGCCCGCCTTGACATCGGCGGCCAAGTCATCGAAACCGACCACGTCGGCGCCGGCGGCCCGCGCATCCTCTGCCTTGGCGCCCTGCGCAAACACGGCGACGCGAACGGTCTTGCCGGTACCCGCCGGCAATACGACGGAACCGCGCACCAGTTGGTCCGACTTCTTGGCATCGACGCCAAGATTCACGGAAACGTCGATCGACTCGTCAAACTTCGCGGTCGCGCATTCCTTGACCAGGTTCAGCGCATCAGCGATCGGATAGGCCTTGTTGCGGTCGACCTTGGCCAGGACCGCTACTACGCGCTTGGATTTCTTCGCCATGATCAGAGTCCCTCCACGGTGATGCCCATGCTGCGGGCGGAACCCGCGATGGTGCGCACGGCTGCATCGAGATCGGCAGCGGTCAAATCCTTCATCTTGGTCTTGGCGATTTCCTCGGCCTGGGCACGAGTGATCTTGCCTACCTTGTCAGTATGGGGCTTGGGCGAACCCTTGGTAATGCCAGCCGCCTTCTTGATCAGAATGGTCGCCGGCGGCGTCTTCATGATGAAGGTAAAGCTCTTGTCGGCGAACGCCGTGATCACCACCGGAATTGGCAGGCCCGGCTCCAACCCCTGGGTCTGGGCATTGAAGGCCTTGCAGAATTCCATGATGTTGAGGCCGCGCTGGCCCAGTGCCGGACCGATGGGGGGCGAGGGATTGGCCTTGCCTGCCGGTACCTGCAGCTTGATGTAACCGATAATCTTCTTTGCCATGAAGGCTCCTGATCAAAGTGAGTCGTAACGCGCGTTCATGCGCCCGAATGGACGTGCTACTTGCGCTCCTCGTTGCCGCCGTACCACCGAAACCGGCCGCGGCGGCGCGGCCTGGAAAACCTCAGGCCTTCTCGACCTGCGCAAACTCCAGTTCCACCGGCGTGGCGCGACCGAAGATGGTCACGGAGACACGCAGGCGGCTCTTCTCGTAATTGACTTCCTCGACGTTGCCGTTGAAGTCGGTAAACGGGCCTTCCTTGATGCGCACCATCTCACCCACTTCGAACAGAACCTTGGGGCGCGGTTTTTCGACCCCGTCCTGCACCTGCTGCATGATCTTGGAAACTTCCTTTTCCGAAATCGGGGTGGGCTTGGTAGACGTCCCGCCGACGAATCCGGTGACCTTGGGCGTACTCTTGACGAGATGCCAGGAGTCGTCGTCCATCTCCATCTCGACCAGAACGTAACCGGGGAAGAATTTCCGCTCGGAAATGCTCTTCTGGCCGTTTTTCATTTCAACGACTTCCTCGACCGGCACCAGAACCTGGCCAAACTTGTCCTGCATCGCGGCGCGGTTGATGCGCTCGACCAGCGCGCGCTGAACCGATTTCTCGAATCCGGAATAAGCGTGAACGACGTACCAGCGTTTTGTCATGATTTTTTCCAGCCCAGAACCAGGTCGTAGAGCACCCATTCGAGGGTCTTGTCGGTCATCCAAAGCACGATGGCCATGGTCAGCACGAACGCAAACACGATACCCGTGGTCTGCAATGTCTCCTTGCGCGAAGGCCAGACCACCTTTTTCGTTTCAACCACCGTCTCCTGGCTGAACTCGAAAAAACGCTGCCCCGGAGCGGTAAACCAGGCAACCGCAATTCCCGCGCCCAAACCGGCGAGCACGGACAGCACGCGCAGAATCATCGGCTGGTTGCCGAGGAGGTAGAACCCGGCCACGCCGGCGGCCAACAACAAGAGCGCCAGCAGGAACTTCAGTTTATCGGCCATAAAGTATTAAGTTATTGCGCAATCGCTTCAAATCAGTGGCAGGGGCGGAGGGAATCGAACCCCCAACCTGCGGTTTTGGAGACCGCCGCTCTGCCAATTGAGCTACACCCCTGCAGCAGAGACTACAGGGCGACACCTCGTTGCCGATGTGCCGCCCACCTGTGAAGGCCGCGCGTTGTTATTCGATGACCTTGGCGACGACACCGGCGCCGACGGTACGGCCGCCTTCGCGAATGGCGAAACGCAGGCCTTCTTCCATGGCGATCGGGGCGATCAGTCGCACTGTCATCGCCACGTTGTCTCCCGGCATCACCATTTCCGTCCCGGCCGGCAGTTCGATGCTGCCCGTGACGTCGGTGGTGCGGAAGTAGAACTGCGGGCGATAGCCATTGAAGAACGGGGTGTGACGGCCACCTTCGTCCTTCGACAGGATGTACACCTCGGAGGTGAAGTGCGTGTGCGGCGTGATGCTGCCCGGCTTGGCCAGCACCTGGCCGCGCTCGACTTCTTCACGCTTGGTGCCGCGCAGCAGCACGCCGACGTTGTCACCGGCCTGCCCCTGGTCCAGCAGCTTCCTGAACATTTCGACGCCGGTGCAGGTGGTCTTGGTGGTGGGGCGGATGCCGACGATTTCGATTTCTTCGCCGACCTTGACCACGCCGCGTTCGACACGCCCCGTCACGACGGTGCCGCGGCCGGAGATCGAGAAGACGTCTTCGATCGGCATCAGGAAGGGCTTGTCGATCGCGCGCTCGGGCGTCGGGATGTAGCTGTCCAGGGCATCGGCCAGGGCCATGATGGCCATTTCGCCGAGCTCGCCCTTGTCGCCTTCGAGGGCCTTCAGGGCCGAACCCTTGACAATCGGGATGTCGTCGCCCGGGAAGTCGTACTTGGAGAGCAGCTCGCGCAGTTCCATTTCGACGAGTTCGAGCAGTTCGGCATCATCGACCATGTCGCACTTGTTCATGAACACGACCATGTAGGGCACGCCCACCTGGCGCGCCAGCAGGATGTGCTCGCGGGTTTGCGGCATGGGGCCGTCGGCGGCGGAACAGACCAGGATGGCGCCGTCCATCTGCGCGGCGCCGGTGATCATGTTCTTGACGTAGTCGGCGTGGCCCGGACAATCGACGTGGGCGTAGTGACGGTTCTTGGTTTCGTACTCGACGTGCGCGGTGTTGATCGTGATGCCGCGTGCCTTTTCTTCCGGCGCCGCATCAATCTGGTCATAGGCTTTCGCCTCGCCACCAAACTTCGCCGACAGCACCGTCGTGATCGCCGCCGTCAATGTCGTCTTGCCATGGTCTACGTGACCAATCGTCCCCACGTTCACGTGCGGCTTCGTACGCTCAAATTTGCCTTTTGCCATGTCGCACCCCAACAAATAAACAATCACTAGAAAATGGTGCCCTTGGCGTGGATCGAACACGCGACCTCTCCCTTACCAAGGGAGTGCTCTACCACTGAGCTACAAGGGCTGAAATCTTCAACTGCCAACAACACTTGCCAAACCTGGAGCGGCGAGCGGGAATCGAACCCGCGTAATCAGCTTGGAAGGCTGATGTTCTACCATTGAACTACCGCCGCCCGCCCTACTTGTCCGCTTACCGCTTTGAAACCACGACCATTTCCAAAATCCGCTGGTGGAGGGGGAAGGATTCGAACCTTCGAAGGCAGAGCCGTCAGATTTACAGTCTGATCCCTTTGACCGCTCGGGAACCCCTCCAGCTGAACCCGTGATTATCTCCACATTCGACGGGGCCGTCAAGGAGAAAGTCAGACATTGGCGAATTCGCGATCCCTGGCACTCCCAGCCGTGCCACAGCGCTGTTCGGCACGAAGTCCGCAATCGCCATCGAAGGCGGTAACGCCGCTGGACGCGCGGCGTACAATTCCGCGACGCCCCCAGCCGGAGATCGCCATGAACGCACCATCCGAGCGCCCCCCGCTTCCGTCGGAATTGTCCGACAGTCTCGCCAGACGCTTCGGCCCCCGCTTCTCGGTTTCCACGGCGGTTCGCCTCCACCACGGCAAGGACGAGTCCTCGCATCCGCCGATGCCCCCCGACGCCGTGGTATTCGCCGAGTCGACCGAGGAAGTCGCGGCGGTCGTCGCGCTTTGCCACCAATTCCGAACGCCGGTCATCGCATTCGGAACCGGCACCTCGCTCGAAGGTCACCTTCTGGCCGTGCAAGGCGGCGTGTGCATCGACCTTTCCGCCATGAACGCCGTCGTCGCCATACGCCAGGACGATCTCGACGCAACGGTTCAATGCGGCGTGACGCGCAAGGCACTCAATGCCGCTCTGAATGGGACGGGCTTGTTCTTCCCCATCGACCCCGGCGCCGACGCCAGCATCGGCGGCATGGCGGCGACCCGCGCGTCCGGAACCAATGCCGTGCGCTACGGCACGATGCGGGAGAACGTGCTGGGAATGACGGTGGTCCTGCCCGACGGACGCATCCTCAAGACCGGGGGCCGTGCCCGCAAGTCCGCGGCAGGCTACGACCTGACGCGCCTCATGGTCGGCTCCGAAGGCACGCTGGGCATCATCACCGAACTGACGGTCAAGCTCTATCCCGTACCCGAGGCCATCTCCAGCGCGGTCTGCGCCTTCCCGACGCTCGCGGCGGCGGTGAGGACCGTGATCCAGACCATACAACTCGGTGTTCCGGTGGCGCGCATCGAACTGTTGGACGCGCTGGCGATCACCGCCATCAACCGCCACAGCAAGACGGCATTGCGCGAGGCGCCGACCCTGTTTTTCGAGTTCCACGGCTCGCCGACCGGGGTCAAGGAGCAGGCGGAAACGGTCCAGGAGCTTGCGACCGAGCATGGGGGACAGGATTTCGAATGGGCGACGCGCCCCGAAGATCGCAGCCGCCTGTGGCAGGCGCGGCACGACGCCTATTACGCCGGCCTCGGGCTCAAGCCGGGCTGCCGGGCGCTCACCACCGACGTCTGCGTGCCGATCTCGATGCTGGCGGACTGCATAGCGGAGACCTTCCGCGACCTCGACGAAAACGCCAGCGGCCTCGCCGGCCCCCTGGTCGGCCATGTCGGCGACGGCAACTTCCACATCATGCTGCTGGTCGATGGCGACAGCGCCGACGACCTGGTGCGTGCCAAGGGCTTTGCCGCGCGCCTGGCGCAGCGCGCGATCCACATGGACGGCACCTGCACCGGCGAACATGGCGTCGGCATCGGCAAGCAAGGCTACATGGCACTCGAACACGGTGACGTGGCGATCGAATTGATGCGGACCATCAAGCGCGCCATCGACCCCGACAACATCCTGAATCCGGGCAAGATCCTGCCGCCGGCATGAACGCGCCGTTGCGCAACATCACGCTGGAAGACAAGTACGCGCTCGGCGCAGGCCGCGTGTTCCTCACCGGCACCCAGGCTCTGGTGCGCCTTCTCCTGCTGCAACGCCAACGCGACGCGCTGGCCGGCCTCAACACCGCCGGCTACGTCAGCGGCTACCGCGGCTCGCCGCTGGGCGGGCTCGACCAGGCGCTGTGGAAGGCCAGGCCGCATCTGGCAACGAACCAGGTGGTGTTCCAGCCGGGCGTCAATGAGGACCTCGCCGCCACGGCGCTGTGGGGCACGCAGCAGGTCAATCTGTCGCCCGGGGCGAAACATGACGGTGTATTCGGCATGTGGTACGGCAAGGGGCCGGGCGTGGATCGCTGCGGCGATGTCTTCAAGCACGCCAATTCGGCCGGTACGTGGAAGCATGGCGGCATACTGGCGGTGGCCGGCGACGACCATGCCGCGCGCTCGTCCACCGTCGCACACCAGTCGGAGCACGCGTTCAAGGCGGCAATGATGCCGGTACTGGTGCCGGCCGGTGTGCAGGACTACCTCGACCTCGGCCTGCACGGCTGGGCCATGAGCCGCTATTCGGGCTGCTGGGTCGGTTTCAAGGCGGTGGCCGATACGGTCGAATCCTCGGCTTCGGTCGATATCTCGCCCGACCGCGTAAAGATCGTCCTGCCCGACGACTACTCCTTGCCGGCGCAGGGCCTCAACATCCGTTGGCCGGATGACCGCCTGCTGCAGGAAGCGCGGCTGCTCGACCACAAGCTCTACGCCGCGCTGGCTTACTGCCGCGCCAACCGGCTGAACCAGGTCGTGATCGACGCGCCCAATCCGCGGCTGGGCATCATCACCACCGGCAAGTCCTACCTCGATGTGCGCCAGGCCTTCGACGACCTCGGCATCGACGATCGGCTTGCCGCCGAGATCGGCATCCGCCTCTACAAGGTCGGCATGGTCTGGCCGCTGGAATCCGACGGCGTGCGCCGCTTCGCCGAAGGCCTCGAAGAAATCCTGGTGGTCGAGGAAAAGCGCCAGCTGATCGAATACCAGTTGAAGGAGGAACTTTACAACTGGCGCGAGGACGTCCGTCCGCGCGTGATCGGCAAGTTCGACGAACAGGGCGAGTGGGCGCTGCCCAACGGTCGCTGGCTGCTGCCTGCCTCAGGCGAACTGTCGCCGGCGCAGATCGCCCGCGTCATTGCCGATCGCATAGGCAGGCATTTCACCTCGCCGCGCATCCGTGAGCGGCTGGCTTTGCTGGAGGCTAAGGAGGGCTCCGCCACGCTGGCGATTCCCGTGGTACGGACGCCCTACTTCTGCCCCGGATGCCCGCACAACACATCCACCTGCGTGCCCGAAGGCTCGCGCGCGCTGGCCGGCATCGGCTGCCATTTCATGGCGCTGTGGATGAACCGCGCCACCTCCACTTACTCCCACATGGGCGGCGAAGGCGCGGCCTGGATGGGCCAGGCGCCATTCACGGAGCAGCGCCATGTCTTCGTCAATCTCGGCGACGGCACCTACTTCCACTCCGGCTCGCTCGCGGTGCGCGCGGCCGTGGCGGCCTTCAACGGCTCGCCCCTGGCCCAGGAACAAAAAAAAGGGGTCACCTACAAGATCCTCTATAACGATGCCGTTGCCATGACCGGAGGCCAGCCGGTCGACGGCAACCTGACGGTACCGCAGATCGCCCACCAGCTGCATGCGGAAGGCGTGCACCACGTCGTCGTCGTCACCGACGGCACGCCGCGCGCCTACGGCCATCCCGATCTGCCGCACGGCGTGCCGATCCGCCATCGCGACGACCTGGATGCGATCCAGCGCGACATGCGCGAATGCCCCGGCGTTTCCGCCATCATCTACGACCAGACCTGCGCCGCGGAGAAACGCCGGCGCCGCAAGCGCGGCAAGATGATCGATCCGCCGCGCCGCCTGTACATCAACGAAGCCGTCTGCGAGGGCTGCGGCGATTGCGGCGTGCAGTCCAACTGCCTCGCCGTGGTGCCGTTGGAAACCGAGTTCGGACGCAAGCGCGCGATCGACCAGTCCGCCTGCAACAAGGACTACTCCTGCGAAAAGGGATTCTGCCCCAGTTTCGTTTCGGTGATCGGCGGCAGCGTCAGGAAGGGCCGCGGAACAGCCGGCTCCGGCACCACGGCCGATTCCTTCGCCGTGCCGCCGGCGCCGACTCTTGCCGCCACGGCAACTCCGTACGACATCCTCATCACCGGCGTCGGCGGCACCGGCGTGGTCACCCTCGGCGCCCTGATCGGCATGGCGGCGCACATCGATGGCAAGGGCGTCACCGTGCTCGACATGACCGGCCTCGCACAAAAGGGCGGCGCCGTGTTCTCGCACGTGCGCATCTGCGACGACCCCGACGCCATCCATGCGGTGCGCGTCGCCACCGGCGAAGCCGATGCGGTGATCGGTGGCGACGTCATCGTCACCGCCTCGCCCGACGCCCTGACACGCATGCAGAGCGGGCGTACGCGCGTGGTGGTGAATTGCGCGGCGACCCCGACCGCGGATTTCACCCGCAATCCCGACTGGCAGTTCCCTCTCGATCGAATGCAGGGCCTGATCGGCGAGACGGTCGGCAATGGCGCGGCACACTTCGTCGATGCCTCGGACCTCGCCCTGCGCCTGCTCGGCGATTCGATCGCCGGCAACCTGTTCCTGCTCGGTTACGCGTGGCAAAAAAGCTTGGTGCCCGTCTCGTGGGAAGCCATCGATCGCGCCATCGAGTTGAACGGCACGGCGGTGTCGATGAGCCGCGCCGCTTTTCTCTGGGGCCGGCGCGCCGCGCAGGATGCGGCTGCCGCCCTGGCCCACGCACGGCCCCAGGCTGCCGTGTCGCCGGCGCCGACTCTTGAACAGCTGATTGCCAGACGTGAAAACATCCTGGCCGACTATCAGGATGCCGCCTACGCCAGCCGCTACCGCAACCAGATCGAGCAGGTCCGTGCCGCCGAGGCGGCGCTGGGTTCAACGCGACTCGCCACCGCAGTGGCAAACAACCTGTTCAAGCTGATGGCGATCAAGGACGAATACGAGGTGGCGCGGCTGTATGCCGAGTCCGACTTCATGCAAAGGATCGGCGAGCGGTTCGAGGGTGACTTCACGCTGCGCTTCCATTTCGCGCCGCCCCTGCTCGCTCCTCCGGATCCGAAGACCGGCCAGGCGCGCAAACTGGCCTTCGGCCCCTGGATGTTCACGGCATTGAAATGGCTGGCCAGGGGGCGGTGGCTGCGCGGCACGCGCTGGGATGTCTTCGGCCGCAGCGAGGAACGAAGGCGCGAACGTGCGCTGCTGGCGGACTATGAAGCCGACATCGCGGCAGTGCTCGGGAAACTGGACCACGGCATGCTCGACGCCGCCGTGGCGCTGGCCGCATTGCCGGAGAAGATTCGCGGCTTCGGCCATGTCAGGCGGCGCAGCATCGATGGCGTCGCAGCGGAGCGCGCGGCCTTGCGCGCGAAGCTCGGCATCGACTGAGGAACGACTACCCGGCCGACCGACGCCATCCCGCCGGAAGAATGCGGCGATTGCCGCCCAAATTCGGATTTCAAGCGCGGCGTCGATGGCCAATAATTGCCGGGAACCAGAGCCCGGCCGCATGGCGGGATCGACCAGGAGTCGCAAATGGCGGAAATCGTCTGCGTCATCGGCAACAAGGGGGGCACCGGCAAGACCACGATGTCCCACATGCTGTGTCACGGCCTCGGCCTGCTCGGCCAGCGCGCCGTCTGCGTGCTGACCGACACCTGCCGCGAACCGCTGGATCCTGCCGGGCGCCGCTACCTGATCGCCGATGCGCGGTCACGCGAAGCGCTACACAAGGTGACCGGCAAGATCCGCTCACTCAATGCCTGGATGGGAGTGATCGACGGCGGCGGCAACCGCACGGAAGCGGACCGCAACCTCTACGCCATGGCGGACCTGGTGCTGCTGCCGTTCCGCGATTCGCACGAGGACATCCGCACCGTCATCCGCGACCTGGAGATGTTCCCGCGCGCCTACGCCATTCCCTCGCAATGGCCGAGCAATGCCTGGCAGCGCGAGGCGGCGGAAAAGACCGTCGACCAGTTTCTGTCGCACTTCGGCGACCGCATCCTGGAACCGGTGACCAGCATCTCCGCCAGCAAGTACCTGCTGCAGAAAACCATGCCGGCCAGTCTTCCTTCGCCGCTGGCGAATGCCAGCCGCGGAATCGCCCGTCAGGTGCTCGACCTGCTGAACATCTCGATTCGCAGCGAAGCGGAAACCGCCTGAACACCCGCGGCGGTCGCTGCGTCAGTGGCGGCGCGGCTTGCGGCTGGCGAGCAGAGCGGCTTCCGAGCGGTTGCTGACGCCCATCGCCTTCATGATCGCGGAAACGTGAATCTTGACGGTGCCCTCGCTGAGTCCCAGCAGTTCGCCGATCTGGCGATTGCTGCGCCCTTCGGCGAGGAAATCCATCACGCGCGACTGGGCGGCGGTGAGGCCGAAGCGCTGCGCCAGCGATTTGCCGTCGCCGTGGGCCGAACCGCTTCGATTGGCCAGTTCCTGCAGCTTGGCCGGCAGATAGACCTCGCCGGCCAGGACAGCGCGCAAGGCATCGAGCAATTCCGTGCTGGATCCGGCCTTGGAAACGAAACCCGAAGCGCCCGCCTTCATCACCCGCGATACCGTGTCGGCGTCGTCCAGGGCCGACAGCACGACGACAGGCACGGTCGGAAAGCGTCGGCGCACGACGGGAAGGAAGGTCTGGCCGCGGGTACCGGGCAGCATCAGATCGAGGATCATCATGTCGATGTCCTGCTTCTCGAGCACACCGATGGCTTCGTTGGCATCCGGCACGCCGATGGTGCGGGTGTCCTCACCCAGGTTTTTCAGCGTCGCAAGCAGGCCCTCGCGCACCAGGGCATGATCTTCCACCACCAACAGATTGAGCATGGATTTCCCCTCGGGCCGCTTGCGGATATGACAAAGGGCAGTTTAGCGCGGAACACGGCGCTGGGGTAAGATCGACCCACCATTCCGGGAGCCAACACCATGAGCAACACACCGTCCGATCCGATGGAATTCCTCAAGTCCCTCTGGGGCAACACCGGCATGCCCCTTCCGGGCCTGGTGACGCCCACCCTCGACACCAACGAACTGGAAAAACGCATCGCGGACCTCAAGGCCGTGGAAGGCTGGCTCAAGACCAATCTCGGCATGCTGCAGATGACCATCCAGGGTCTGGAGATGCAGCGCGCGACGCTGTCGGCGCTGCAGGCCATCAGCCAGTCGGCGAGCAGCCCGGAAGCCCAGGCCAATCCTTTCGCCAACCCGGCGCTATGGCCGTGGAACTTCATGCAGGGTGCCGGCCAGGCCGCGGCCGCCGAAACTACCGCAGCCGCGGAAGCGGCTGATGCGGACGCGACAAAGGCCAGGGACAAGAAGAAGTAGTGCTTTGCCCGCCTGCCTCCCCTTTGCGGTCCGGCGTCAGCGCAGGCCCAGCCAGAGCGGGATGCTGAGCATGCTCGCCAGCGTTCCCGCCGAAATCAGCCAGGCTACGCGCGCGCCGTCGCCGCCCATGCGCTGGGCCAGGATATAGGCCGAACTCGCGGCCGGCAGGGCGGCGAAAATCAGCGCCACATCGGCATGCACACCGCCCAAACCGAAGACGCGTATCAGCAACAAGGCAATCGCGGGCATCGCCACGAGCTTGACCAGCAGAAAATAGCCCGCAGCCAGATGCGTCGCCGTACCTCCAGCGCCGACTATGCGCAGTCCACCGCCGACGGCCAGCAAGCCGAGCACGATCGCGGCGTCACCCAGCCTGCCGAGGAATTTGAGTGCCACCGTCGGTAGTTCGAGGCCGCCCAGGTTGGCGGCAATTCCGGCCAGCGTCGCCAGGATCAAGGGATTGCGCAACACTTCGCCCAACACGCCGGCCTCGCCATGGCGCGCCAGCATCCACACCGCCGCCAGATTGGCCGGCGGCACCATGAGGCCGACCACGATGCCCATGGCGGCGATTCCGGGAATGCCATGCAGCGAGCCGGCGACCGCCAGACCGATGTAGGAATTGAAGCGGAAGGCGCACTGGTACTGGGATGCAAAGGAGATCGACGTGATCGGCAAGAAGCGCGCGCCCAGCCCCAGCAGCATGCCACCGCCCATCGCCGCACCGGCCACGGCAAGCATGGGCGCCGCTGATGACCATTCGATACGCACCTTGACCAAGCCGCCGAACAGCAGCGCCGGGAACAGCACGTAGTAGACCAATTTCTCCAGGCCGCTCCAGAAGTGGTCGCCCAGGTGCAGGAGGCGGCGCAGGCTGGAGCCGAGCAGGATCAGGGCAAAGTCAGGAAAGAGTGCGAGGGCGAGCGCGGCATCGACGGGCATTGTCGCCCTAGATTACCTTGGCCTCACGCAGGGCGCCGATCTCGGCAGCGGAGAATCCGGCGGCGGCAAGCACCGCCTCGCTGTCGGCACCGGCGGCGGGCGCCGGTGCAGAAACCTCCCAGGGCCAGGCAGAAAGCTTGAAGGGCGGTGCGTACTGCTTGACGCCACCGATCTCGACCACCATTTCACGGGCCTGTACCTGCGGGTGCCGCAGCGCTTCGTCGACGCGGAGAATCGGCGTGACGCAGCAGTCCGCGGCGGCAAAGATCGGTTCCCAATGCGCCATGGGTTGCGAGGCCAGCAAGGCGGCGAGTTCCGCTTTCACCTCGCGTCCCTTGCCGCCCGTCGCCAGCCCAAATGGCGCCAGGTCGGCACGGCCGATCGCTGCGCACATTGCCTGCCAGAATTTCGGCTCCAGCGCGCCGACCGCGAGGTAGCGATCGTCGGCCGTGCGATACACGCCATAGCATGGCACGCCGCCGGTCAACAGGTCGGCGCCGCGCGGCGCCGGCCGGCCGAAGACCTGGGTGGTCACCAGGGGGAAGATGTTGTGCGCCAGCACGGCGTCGGTCATTGCCACATCGACGTGGCTGCCCTGCCCCGTGGCCCTGGCGCCAATCACGGCGGCAAGAACGCCGAGCAGCGGAGTCAGCGCTCCCCCGAGCAGGTCGCCGACCTGCAGGTTGGGGATGGCCGGCGGGCCGCTTTTCTCGCCATCGTGGCTGCCGATCTGGTCGAGCAGGCCCGAGGTCGCCAGGAAGTTGATGTCGTGGCCGGCATGCTCGGCCCAGGGGCCGGTCTGGCCGTAACCGGTGATCGCGCAATAGACGATGCGCGGGTTGATCGCCTTGACCGCCTCGTAGCCGATGCCGAGCTTGTCGACGACGCCGGGGCGGAAGCTCTCGAAGATCACATCGGCATCCCTGGCCAGACGCAGGAAGGCCGCCACGCCGGCCGCCTGCTTGAGGTCCAGGCGCAGGCTTTTCTTGTTGCGATTGACCATGCGGAAGAAGACGCTGTCGCCGCTGCCGCCGGCGGCGGCGCGCTCGCCCGGGCCCATGGCGCGGGCATAGTCGCCGGGGCCCGTGCCCTCGATCTTGATAACCTCGGCGCCGAGGTCGGCCAGATGCATGGTCGCCACCGGCCCGGGCAGCAGGCGCGTCAGGTCAAGAACGCGGATGCCCGCGAGCGGGCCGGATCGCGCCACCGGCTCAGTCATACTTGCGTTCGTCCTCGATCACCTTGCCGTCGTTGGCCAGGCTGCCCGCCGCGACCAGCTTGACCTCGGCGCGCAGCTTGGTGATGTCGCGCACGCTCTCGGCGATGGCCTTTTCCAGGTCGGCGCCCGGCGCCGCGACTTCGCAATTCAGGGTCATCTGGTCGGTGCTGTCCGGATTGGTCACCACCAGCCGCGCCCTGGCGATCTCCGGATGGCGCTTGACCACGGCGGCGACCTGCTCGGGGTGCACGAACATGCCCTTGATCTTGGTGGTCTGGTCAGCGCGGCCCATCCAGCCCTTGATGCGCATGTTGGTCCGTCCGCAGGGCGAGGCGCCGGCCAGCACGGCCGAGAGGTCCCCGGTGCCGAAGCGGATCAGGGGATAGTCGCTGTTGAAGGTGGTGACGACGACTTCGCCGACTTCGCCTTCGGCCACTGGATCGCCGGTGCCGGGACGGACGATCTCGACGATGACGCCTTCATCGACGACCAGGCCCTGTCGCGCCTCGGTCTCATAGGCGATGACGCCGAGTTCGGCGGTGGCATAGGCCTGGTAGCCGGCAATACCGCGCGCCAGCAGCGCATCGCGCACCGGCGGCAGGAAGGCTTCGCCCGAGACCAGCGCCTTGGTCAGCGAAGGCAGCTTGACGCCGAGTTCGTCGGCCTTCTCAAGCAGGATGCGCAGGAAGGACGGGGTGCCGACATAGCCGTTCGGCTGCAGGTCGGCCATCGCCGCCACCTGCTGCTCGGTCTGACCGACACCGGCCGGAAACACCGTGCAACCAAGCGCCTGCGCCCCGGCTTCGAGGATCCAGGCGCCCGGCGTCATGTGATAGGAAAAGCTGTTGTGCACCAGGTCGCCGGCGCGAAACCCGGCGGCATACAGGGCACGCGCCGTGCGCCAGTAATCGGCGCTGCGGCCTTCGGGTTCGTAGATCGGGCCGGGCGACGAAAACACGCGCCCCAACTGGCCCCAGCCTGAAGCCGCCAGCCCGCCGAACGGACGCCGCGTCTTCTGCAATTCGATCAGGTCGCTCTTGCGCACCACCGGCAGGGCGGCGAGCGCCTCGACCGAGTTGATCGATGCCGCGTCAATGTGCATCAGGGATTCGGCGAAATACGCTGTGTTGGCCTTGGCGTGCGCAATCTGCTGCGGCAGCCGTGTCGCCAGCGCCGAATTTCTTTCGTCGGCTGAGCGGGTTTCGAGGGCGTCAAGGTGTTTGGACATGGACAGCTCCGGATACAGAAGTTGTAGGCGGTGAATCGGGTGGTGAGGACCGCGGAGCGCCAAGCGATGCAAGGCGCGAAAAGGCCGACGTTTAGTTTCTCTAAACGAGGCCTTGAGCAACGCCGCAGCGCGCCGCGCGATCCGCGGGACTCACGCGAGCCAGCGCTTGCGGCGGCGGTAGTGCTTCGCCTCGCGGAAGCTCTTGCGCTCGCCCGAGGAAATGCCGAGGTAGAACTCCTTGACGTCCTCGTTGTTGGCCAGGTCCGACGCCGCGCCTTCCATCACCACGCGCCCGTTTTCGAGGATGTAGCCGAAGTCCGCGTAGCGCAGGGCCATGTTGGTATTCTGCTCGGCCAGCAGGAAGGTCACCTTCTCGCGCTGGTTGAGGTCCTTTACGATGCCGAACACCTCATCGACGATCTGCGGCGCGAGACCCATCGAAGGTTCGTCGAGCAACACCATGGTCGGGTTGGCCATCAACGCGCGACCGATGGCGCACATCTGCTGCTCGCCGCCCGAGGTGTAGGCCGCCTGGCTGGTGCGCCGCGTCTTCAGGCGGGGAAAATAGTTGTAGACCTTCTCCAGCGTCTGCGCCACGGCGGCCTTGCCATCGGTCCGCGTATAGCTGCCGGTCATCAGGTTTTCCTCGATGGTCAGGTGGCCGAAACAGTGGCGGCCCTCCATGACCTGCACCACGCCGCGCTTGACCAGGTCGGCCGGGGTCAGCGCTTCGATGCGCTCGCCGCGGCATTCGATCGAACCCTTGGTGACCTCGCCGCGTTCGCCATGCAGCAGGTTGCTCACGGCGCGCAGGGTCGTGGTCTTGCCGGCGCCGTTGCCGCCCAACAGGGCGACGATGTTGCCTTCGGGCACGGACAGCGAAACGCCCTTGAGCACGAGGATCACGTGGTTGTAGATCACCTCGATGCTGTTGACGTTGAGGAGGATGTTGGCTGTAGTCATGTGTTCTTTCAGGGAACGAAAGACAGAAGGCAGGGAACGGCAAACCGCTCCCCGCCGTCGGGCTGATTACTTCTTGCAGTCTTCCGGCGTGCGCGGCTTGATCTTCTTCTCTTCCGCGTACTTGCCCGAAGCCAGCATCACCATCGGACGCAACACCTTCTCGTCACCTTGGTACCAGTCGGAGGTGAAGTTCCACTTCTTGCCGTCCCAGGTGTGCACGCGCGCCCAGGCCGAGCCCATGTGGTCGAGGCAGGAGGTCTGCACCGGGCGCATCACGCCGCCCAGGCCCATTCCGTCCAGCGCCTTCTGGTCGAGGTTGAGGTTCTCCAGGCCCCAGCGCATTTGCTCGCCGGTGATGCGCTTGCCCTTGCCGTAACGACCCTGCGCCGCGCGCACGGCCTCGACCTGCAGCATCGAGGAAATCAGGCCGCGCATGTAAAGCACCTGGCCGACTTCTTCCTTGGGACCGGTGCCCTGGCCCTTGGCATGGAGCTTTTCGAGGACTTCCTTGACCACCTTGGAGTCCGGCTCGGCGCCGTGCTGCATGGCCAGGGCGTTGTAGCCCTTGGCGCCGTCGCCGACGTCCTTGACGTCCGGCTCGGCACCGGCCCACCAGATACCGTACATCTTCTCGCGCGGATAGCCGGTGGCCTGGGCTTCCTTGAGCGAGGTCGAGTTCATCACGCCCCAACCCCAGAGGAAGACATAGTCCGGCTTGCTTTGGCGAATCTGCAGCCAGGTGGCCTTCTGCTCGACGCCTGGATGGGCAACCGGCAGCAGGGAGACTTCAAAGCCGTGCATCCTGGCGCGTTCCTGCAGCAGGGCGATCGGCTCCTTGCCGTAGGGGCTGTCGTGATAGACCAGCGCGATCTTCTTGCCCTTGAGCTTGTCGAGGCCGCCTTCCTTCTTGCCGATGTGCTGCACCAGCACGTCGGCGCCCATCCAGTATGTGCCGACCAACGGGAAGTTCCAGCCGAACACGGCGCCGTTCTGCGACTCGCTGCGGCCGTAGCCGGCGGTGATCACGGGGATCTTGTCGACCGGGGCCTTTTCGGTCAGGGCGAAGGTGATGCCGGTGGACAGCGGCTGTACCGCGGTGGCGCCGCCGTGCTTGCCCTTGAGGCGCTCGTAACACTCGACGCCGCGGTCGGTGGCGTAACCAGTTTCGCACTCTTCCCAGATCATCTTGACGCCGTTGACGCCGCCGCGGGCATTGGTCAGCTTCAGGTAGTCAACAAAGCCGTTGGCCCAGGGCGTGCCGTTGGGCGCATAGGCGCCGGTGCGATAGGCCAGGACCGGGAAGAACTGTTCTTCGGCAGCGAACGCCGGGGTAGTTAGTGCAGCGGACAGCCCGATCGCGGCGAGCGATGCGGCGACGGCGAGTTTGCGTAGTTTCATGTTGTCTCCTCTTGGATGATATGGGTGCTACACCTGCGGAACCTGTTTTGATCGGAAAGCTGCCGCAATGTTCAGTGCGGGAAGGGCCACAAACGCAGTTTTTCGCGACCCGTGGCCCACAGGCGCGCGATTCCATGCGGCTCGACGATCAGGAAGAACACGATCAGCGAACCGAAGATGATGAATTCGACATGGGAAACCAGGGCGATCGAAACCTGCAGCCCCAGCAGGCTACCCACCAGCGGCAGCATCTGGTTGAGGAAGATCGGCAGGATCACGATGAAGGCGGCGCCGAAGAAGCTGCCGGAAATCGCGCCCATGCCGCCGATGATGACCATGAACAACAATTGCAGCGAGCGGTCGATCGAAAACGCCGCCGGCTCCCAGGAACCGAGGTTGACGAAACCCCACAGGGCCCCGGCGACGCCCAGGTAAAACGAACTGACGGCGAAGGCGGTGAGCTTGGAGTACATCGGGCGGATGCCGATCACGGTTGCCGCCACGTCCATGTCGCGGATCGCCATCCACTGCCGGCCCATGTTGCCGCGCACCAGGTTCTTCGCCATGACGCTGAAGACAACGAGGATGCCGAGGCAGAACAGGTACTTGTCGGTAGGCGAACTGATGGTCCAGCCGAACAGGCTGATGTCGGCGACCGACACCGACCCGGACGAGGCATTGTTGGTAAACCACTTGATGCGCAGGAATGCCCAGTCGCAGAAGAACTGCGCCGCCAGCGTCGCCACGGCAAGATAAAGCCCGCGCACGCGCAGGCTAGGCACCCCGAACACGATGCCCACGGCGGCGGCCATCAGGCCGCCGAGCAGGATCGCGGCCAGCGCCGGCATGCCATCGACGCGAATGAGGAAATTGTAGGCCGCGTAGGCCCCCACCGCCATCGACGCGCCGGCGCCGAGGGTGATCTGGCCACAGTAGCCGACCAGGATATTTACGCCCAGGGCGGCCAGCGACAGAATCAGGAAGGGCACCAGGATGGCGCGGAACATGTACTCGTCCACCAGCATCGGCACGCCGACGAAGGCGAAGACCACGAGGGCGAAAATCGCCCAGCGATCCTGCGGAATGGCGAAGACCTGCTGGTCGGCCTTGTACGAGGTCTTGAACTGACCGTTTTCTCTATAGAACATTGCGCAGTCCCCGAATCAGACGCGGTCGATGATCTTCTCGCCGAACAGGCCTTGCGGCCTGAACAGGAGGAAAACCAGCGCCAGCATGTAGGCAAACCAGATCTCGATGCCGCCACCCACAAACGGGCCGAGATAGACCTCGGAAAGCTTCTCGCCGACACCGATGATCAGGCCGCCGATGATGGCGCCCGGCACCGAGGTCAGGCCGCCGAGAATCACCACCGGCAGCGCGCGCAGCGCGATGGTCGACAGCGAGAACTGGACGCCCAGCTTGGAGCCCCAGATGATGCCGGCCACCAGTGCCGTGATGCCGGCCACGCACCAGACGATGACCCAGATGCGGTCCAGCGGGATGCCGATCGACTGCGCCGCCTGGTGGTCGTCGGCCACCGCGCGCAGCGCCCGGCCGGTCGCCGTCTTCTGAAAGAAGATCGACAGCGAAATGACCAGCAGCGCCGCGATCAGGGCGGCGATGAAGTCTTCCTTGTTGATCAGGATGCCGCCCTCGAAGACGCTTTCCAGCATCATTACCGGTTCCTTGGGCATGCCGACATCGATCTTGTAGATGTCGCTGCCGAAGATGGTCTGGCCGATTCCGTCCAGCACATAGGCAATGCCCAGCGTGGCCATCAGCAGGGTGGCGCCGTCCTGATTGACCAGATGGCGCAGGGCCAGGCGCTCGATCAGCCAGGCGACGACGAACATGATCGCGACGGCAACGACGAAGGCCAGCAGATTGGCGACGAACAGGTTCTCCATGCCCAGCCAGGCCGGAATCCATTCGGAGAAGCGCGCCATCGCCAGCGCGGCGAACAGCACCATCGCGCCCTGGGCGAAATTGAACACGCCGGAGGCCTTGAAGATCAGCACGAAGCCAAGCGCAACGAGCGAGTAAAGCATGCCGCTCATCAGGCCGCCAAGCAGGGTTTCCAGGAAAAATGCCATGGTTCGTCCTTAACTTGAGATGCGACCGCGAGTGCCGCTGGTGATATCGAGCGCAGCGAGCAGACTTGGTCTCCCGCCCTGGGGCGGGGGCAGGGGGTGGGGGGCAACTTGATGGCTGCTGATTTTCATGATGGTTAGCATCATGAAAGTCAGTGGCTGGCGCCGAGATAGGCGCTGATGACATTCGGGTCGGCACGGACTTCGTCCGGGGTGCCTTCGGCGATCTTCTTGCCGTAATCGAGCACCACGACGAAGTTGGAAAGATCCATCACCACGCCCATGTCGTGCTCGATCAGCAGGACCGTGGTGCCGAACTGGTCGTTGAGGTCGAGGATGAAGCGGCACATGTCCTGCTTTTCCTCCACGTTCATGCCGGCCATGGGCTCGTCGAGCAGCAGCAGTTCCGGTTCCATGGCCAGCGCGCGCGCCAGGTCGACGCGCTTTTGCAGGCCATAGGGCAGGCGGCCGACGGGGGTCTTGCGGATGTGCTGGATTTCCAGGAAGTCGATGATTTCCTCGACCTTGGCACGGTGCGCCAGCTCCTCGCGCTGCGCCGGTCCGAACCAGAGGGCCTGCTGCAGCAGGTTGGCCTTCATCTTCAGATTGCGCCCGGTCATGATGTTGTCGAGCACCGACATGCCCTTGAACAGCGCGATGTTCTGGAAGGTGCGGGCGATTCCCTGGCAAGCGGCCGCACGCGGACTCATCTGCTGGCGTACCTCGCCAAGGTAGGTGATGGTGCCTTCCTGCGGATGGTAAACGCCGTTGATGACATTCAGCATCGAGCTCTTGCCGGCCCCGTTCGGGCCGATGATGGCCGAAATTTCACCGCGCTTGATTTCGAAGCTGATGTCGGTGATGGCCTTGACGCCGCCGAAACGCAAACTGACATTGTCGACGCGCAGGAATACTTCATCCGCACCTTTGGCCAGGTCGCGCTGGCGCTTGCGCATCTCCCCCAGCGCCAGCAAAGCCTGATCGCGCGTATCGTAGATGTTCGAGCGGAAGGACTCCTTCCCCGCACGCTCCCGGATCGCCTCCCGCGTCTCAGCCTTGGCGTCAACCCGCACGCTGCCCCGGCCGTGATTGACGTTGGCGCTCTTGCCCCGCGCGGCGAAGCGATCCCAGGCCTCCGGCGCAATCACGCAATCGGTGTAGAGCACCAGGAAAAACCAGCGCTGCCCCGTCGCGGTGAGCTGCCGCTCTATTTCGTCGTAAACGGCATCGACCTGGGCAATGTCGGCGAAGGTCATGCTCGAGAAATCCACCTCCATCGTCTCGATGGCGTCATGGAAAATGATGCGTTCCGAATGGGTCCTGTCGGTCATAAGTCGTTCGCCGTGTCCGCTGCTGCTGGTCTAGGCCGCTTTCTTCAAGCCGGCGGGAAAAGTTTTCACCTCGCAAATCTTCAGATCGGCCGACACCTTGCCGGTGCGACCATCCTCGAACTTGACCTGGGTTTCGATGAACTGGGACGTCTTGCCGGTGTACAGGGCGTCAATCAAGACTCCATACTTTTCCGCGACAAATCCCCGCCGCACCTTGCGCGTGCGAGTCAGTTCGTCATCGTCCGGATCAAGCTCCTTGTGCAGCACCAGGAAGCGGTGGATCTGCGTCTCGGCCACCATTGCGTCGTGCGACAGGTCCAGATTGACCTGCTCAACGCACTCCCGGATCAGTTCGAGCACCTCAGGCTTCGCGGCCAGGTCAGTGTAGCCGGAATACGGCAGACCGCGACGCTCGGCCCAGTTGCCCACCGCACCCATGTCGATATTGATGAAGGCGCAGACCATGTCGCGGTCGTGACCGAAGCAGACCGCCTCCTTGATGTGCGGGAAGAACTTGAGCTTGTTCTCGATGTAATTGGGCGCAAATATCGCACCCTTGGCCAGCTTGCCAACGTCCTTGGCGCGGTCGATGATCTTGAGGTGGCCCTCGTCGTCGAAGAAACCGGCGTCACCGGTGTGGAACCAGCCTTCGGCATCGATTACCTCGGCCGTCGCATCGGGACGCTTGTAATATTCCTTGAGCAGCAGCTTGCCGCGCACCAGCACCTCGCCGCCGTCTGAAATTTTGACTTCGACCCCCGGCGCCGGCTTGCCAACGCTGTCGAACTTGATCTCGCGATCGGGCTGCAGGCACACCGCGGCGCAGGTTTCGGTCGAGCCATAGAGCTGCTTGAGGTTCACGCCGATCGAACGGTAGAAACGGAACAGGTCGGGGCCGATGGCGGCGCCCGCCGTGTAGGCGACGCGAATCCGGCTCATGCCGAGCACATTGCGCAGAGGCCCGTAGACCAGCAGATCGCCCAGCGCGTACAGCAGGCGATCCGGGGACGATACGCCCGGCTTGCGATCAAGGATGTCGGCACCACAGCGCTTCGCCACGGCCATGAAGTAATGGAACATGCCGCGCTTCAGCGCACCCGCGTCCTCCATGCGGATCATCACCGTGGTCAGCAGGTTCTCAAACACGCGCGGCGGCGCGAAGTAGTAGGTCGGCCCGATCTCCCGCAGGTCGGTCAGCACCGTGTCGCCGGATTCCGGGCAGTTGATGGTGAAGCCGGCCACCATGGCCTGCGCATAGGAAAACAGGTGGTCGCCGACCCAGGCCATGGGTAGGTAGGAGAGGATATCCTCCTGGTCGGTCAGGCGATCGAAGCCGACACCGCTTTGCGCCGCGGCGATGAAGGTCTCATGGGTCTGGCAGACGCCCTTCGGCTTGCCCGTGGTGCCCGAGGTGTACAGCATCACCGCGACATCGTCCGGATGGCCCTTGGCGATTTCGCCGGGGATGAAGTCGGGCTGGTTCTTGTCGTGAATCTTGCCCATGGCGACGACTTCGTCCAGCCCTTGCAGCGATGTCTGGGTGTAGTGGCGCATGCCGCGCGCATCGTCATAGAGGATGTGCGCAAGATCCGGGCACTGCGCCTGGATCTCCAGCAGCTTGTCGACCTGCTCCTGGTCCTCGACGATGGCAAAGCGGATCGCGCCATCGGTCAGGACAAAGGCCATTTCGGTCGCCACGGCATCCTGGTACATCGGCACCGGCACGCCGCCCAGCATCTGTGCTGCGCACATCGACCAGTAAAGGCGCGGACGGTTGTCGCCAATTATGGCCAGGTTGTCACCGCGCTTGAAGCCGAGTTCGGCGAGGCCGCAGGCGATCGCGCGCACTTCCTCGGCGACCTGGCTCCAGCTCCAGGTCTGCCAGATGCCGAGATATTTCTCGCGCGTCGCCGGACGATCACCGCGCGTCGCGGCATGGTTCAACAACAGACGGGGAAACGTATCGAGCGGGCCTGAAGCCAGCCCCGATTGGGATGCTGCCATGCGTTTTCTCTCCTCCAGCACTTGCGTTGCGCGGTCGCTTGTGACGCGATTTGTCCGCTGCGACATTTGAGTCTAAGGCATTCTCCTGCCTATAATTGTCGCGTGCCTGACAATTGCAAAAATACCGCAATCTCTCTCGACGACATGCTGCGCCGCACAAGCTGGGCGCAGGCGCTTTCTGACGAGAATTTCGCGCGGGCGCGCGAGGGTACCGTGGAACGCCTGGTGCCGGCCGGCAGCTATGTATGCCACAAGGGTGAGCCGGTAGACCATTGGCACGGCGTCATCGAGGGTCTGGTCAAGATGTCCAGCGACTGGGCCACGGGCAAGACCGCCAGCTTCACCGGCATCGCCGCCGGCGGCTGGTTTGGCGAAGGGTCCATGTTGAAAGCCGAGCCGCGTCGCTACGACGTTGTCGCCCTGCGCGACAGCCGCATCGCCTGCGTCAAGCGCGAAACCTTCCACTGGCTGCTGGACAACAGCATCGCCTTCAACCGCTTCGTCATCAACCAGATCAACGAGCGGCTGGGGCTGTTCATCGGCCTGCTCGAATCGGAACGGCTGCTCGACATCGATGCGCGCGTGGCGCGCACCCTCGCCGCCCTCTTCCATCCGGTGCTGCAGCCCGGCATCGAGGCGCGCATCGCGATTTCTCAGGAGGAAATCGGCTACCTCGCCGGCGTCTCGCGCCAGCGCGTGAACAAGTCGCTGCGCCTGCTGGAAGCGGATGGCTTCCTCACCACGCAATATGGCGGCGTCACGGTGCTCGACCTCGACGGCCTGCGCCGGTTCGGCGGCTAGCCGTTCCGCAGCCTCGGCGATCACGGGCCGCTTGGCCCGCGATCGCCGTGTCGCCAGCGCCGACTTTCAGTACGTGTAAAAGCCGCGTCCGGTCTTGCGCCCGAGGTAACCGGCGGCGACCATTTCCTTTAGCAGCGGCGCCGGACGGTACTTGGAATCGTTGAAGCCTTCGTAGAAAACGTTCATCACCGCCAGCATGGTGTCCAGGCCGATCATGTCGGCCAAGGCCAGCGGGCCGATCGGATGGTTGCAGCCCAGCTTCATGCCGGCGTCGATTTCCTCGGCCGAGGCCAGGCCCTCGGCGAGCACGAAGATCGCCTCGTTGATCATCGGGCAAAGGATGCGGTTCACGACGAAGCCGGGATTGTTTTTCACCGTGATCGGCGACTTGCCCAGGGCGCGGGCCAAGCCCTCGACCGCGGCATGGGTCTCGTCGGTAGTCTGCAGGCCGCGGATCAGTTCGACCAGTGCCATCATCGGCACCGGGTTGAAGAAATGCATGCCGATGAACTTGCCGGCGCGGCCGGTCGCCGCCGCCAGTTGGGTGATCGAGATCGACGAGGTGTTGCTGGCGATGATGGTATCGGCTCCGATCGCCGCCTCGACATCCTTGAGCAGCTTGAGCTTGAGGCCGAGGTTCTCGGTCGCCGCTTCGATGACGATATCGACACCGGCGAAATCGGCCATGGCGGTGGTCGGCTTGATCAGCGCCATCGCCGCCGCCTTCTGCTCGGCCGTCATCTTCTCCTTCTTGACCAGGCGATCGAGGCTGCCCGAGATCGTCGCCACGCCCTTTTGCACCGCCGCGTCGTTGATGTCCAGCATCACGGCCGGAATGCCCACCACCGCGCAGGCCTGCGCTATGCCGTTGCCCATGGTGCCGGCGCCGATGATGCCTACCTTCTTTATCGTCATTTGTTGCTCCCTTGAACTGTGGTTCCTGAATGTCGATTTTATCCCGCGCGAACCTCCACGATTCACTCGGCGGAATACCCGCCCAGGCGCTGAAGCAGCATCTTGCGCAGTTGCTAGTCCTCGGCCAGCAGCCGGCGCGCCAGCACCATGAACTCGGCGTCGCTGAAACCCTTGCGCGCGAGGTAGCCACGAACTGCAGGCTGGACCACCGTTCGCCAGGCGTGTTTCTCGGCGCGTTCGCCGCGCAGGTTCACCTGCCAGCCGAAAAACACGAAGGCGCTGAACCACGCCAGCACGGCCAGGCCGATGCGCGCGAGCAAGCCGATATCGGTATAACTATCGAGAATCAGGTAGCAGGCCGGCCCGGAGACCAGGAAGCTGAACAGGGCCGGCACCATCAGCCCGTCCGCATGGCCGGTGATCGCCTCGGTCAAACGAATCTCGGTCGATTCAAGGAAGGCCCGCGTTTCGTCCTCCAGGCTGACGAGGTTCAGCAGGCGTGCGCCACAGAACGGGCATTCGGTGACGATCTCAGTAAGCCGGGCGCCGCAATGATCGCAGCGCTGCCCCGCCACGACGGATTCCAGGCCCGACTCCCCGGTCATCGCCGTCCCGCCAGCGCCGACTCTTGCATGTTCCGGCGGTTCAGGCCGCCGACCTCGTAGAGCGCGATACTGCCCTGCCCCAGCGACGGTGGAGCACGGCTTCCATCATCGCCGTGAATACATTCGTGTTGTCGGTCACGTCAAGGTTGCGTCCCTTTGATCTCCTGCAGGATTTCGTTCCGGCGCAGGAACGGCAGCGTCCAGGGCGGATTGTAGCGGGCGAGTTGCGGCTTGCCGACGGTTTCGATCGCCTGCGCCTTGAGCCAGTCGAGAAGCTCGTCGGTTTTCTCCTGTACCGCGCTTTCACTGTTGAAGCCGGTGTAGGTCAGCGCGGCGTAGGTCCTGGCGGGGATCTCGCGTAGCTTGACCTGCGGATCGAGCGGTTTGGGCAGGGTGGCCATCGTGTATTGGCTGGGCATGACGAAATGGATGCGCCAGCTTTGCGCGCCTGCCATGCGCTTGCCATCGGCAGTTTGCGGCTCGATGCTGACCGGGGCGGTCATGGCGATCTTCTCGGCCTTGCCTTGCGGTTCGGCAACCACGGGGGCCGTCATGGCGATGCGCGCGTTGTCCCCGAAAATGTAGCCGGCGATGCGTCGGAAGCCTTGGCTGGTGGCACTGTCCATGTCGCCATCGACCACGGTTTCAGCGACGATGAGTGGCGCGTAAAGGCGGATTTCGACGTTGTCTTCCTTGCGCAGCGATTCGAATTTGGGTTCTTCAGTCGCCATCAGGCTACCCGTCCATAGCAGGCCAACAAGCAGGGTGGTGAGTCTAGTCTGGAGTTTCATCGGTTTTCCTTGCGCACGGCGCTGTTGACGGAGATTTCAGGCACGCTGGCCGGCCAGATGCCTTTGGTGATGGCCTTGCCCTGTTCGAAGATCAGCCAGCTTTGCCCGCCGTAGTGGGGCAGGCCGCGCTGCAGGGCATTCAGCGCCGCGGCATCCTGGGCGGAGATGACGGCAAGCTGGAAGGGGGTTCCCGCCACGGTCCAGACCTGGGCACTGCCTTGCCCGGCCAGGCTGGCCGGACGGGCGGGCAGGCCGGCGCCGGCCAGGGCTTGATCGATTTCGGCATGGGTGCCGGCGAGCAGGACGGGAGTCTTGCCGCTCAGGGCGGTGCCGAGTTGAGCGGGGGCAAGCAGTTTGGGTTTCACTTCGAAAAATCGCGCGGCGAGCTGGTTGACCGCGAGGTTTACCTCGGGCGCGCGGGCGGCATTGACCAGTTGCGGCGCGCCGGCGGCGATCCACTGCCGCAGGATCGGCGGCAACTGACCGGCCTCGAGGCGACGCCAGACGCGCATCTCGGGGTCGAGTCGCATTGTCTGCGGCGCAAAGGCCAGCTTGATCGAGGCGGTGTTGCGCCCGGCGTCGAGATCAACCCAGTGCGTCTGGCGCTGGCCGGCACCCATGATTTCAAGCGGCAGGCGCAAGGGCAGGCGGGCATCCCGCTTGTTGAAGCGGATATCCAGTTGATGCTGCGTGCCGCTTGGCCTGATCTCGGCTCGGACAATCGATACATCGGGCAGGGCCTGCTGATCGAGCCAGGCGGCGAAAAAGGCGCCGAGCTTTTCGCCCGAGGCGCTTTCGAAAGCAGCCTGCAGGTCGTCCCAGCCGGCTATCTTGAAGCGCTGAGCGGCCCAGAAATTTCGAATGCCCTGCTCGAAGACCTTGCTGCCGAGGCGATCGCGCAGCATGACGAACAGCATCGCCGCTTTGCCATAGCCGACCGTGGCGCCCGCGGCGTTGGCGCGTGAGCGGAACTCGCGCAGCGAGCCGGATTTCTCCCCGGCGAAAACGGCGGCATCACGCAGCCAGGCGAGGCGCATGTCGCCGGCGGCGGCGGCCGATTCGTCTTCCTTGTAGGCGTAGTCGGCCATGAAGGTGGTCAGGCCTTCCGACCAGTTGCCGCGCTCGTAATCGACATAAACACCGTTGCCCCACCAGTTGTGCAGGATTTCATGCCCGAGCGAGGTCTTGCGGATGAAAGGCAGGCGCAAGACATCCGCCCCGAGGTAGGTCAGCGTCGGCATGCCGAATCCCGTGGGCAGCGGGCTGGCGACGATGGAAAATTCGCTGTAGGGATAGGCGCCGATTTCCTTGCTGTAGCGTTCGATGTAGGCCTGCGTGTCGTCGAGATAGGCTTGCGCCAGCCCTGGCGTGGCATCGAGATCGGCCGGGAAGAAGGTGCGCAGGAACAGCGGCGGTTGTTTGACGCGCGCCACGGTTTTTTCGCGCACGACCCAGGGCCCGGCCATGAGGTCGATGCCGTCGGCAGGCTGGGTGAATTCGAAGCTCGCCCGGTAGCTTTCTCCGGCACCTGCCGGCACGGTTTCGGCAATGCGTCTGCCGGCCACCAAGGCGCGTTGTCCGGCAGGCACGGCCAGGTTGACGCGGTAGGAGAAGAGCTCCGCCGGGCGCGGATACCAGCCGCTTCCCGCCGACAGGAAACTGCCCTCGGGCGCGGCCATCGGCGGCATGCCGCCAAGCACGCTGCGGTGGTCGCGGTCGCGCTCGAGGGGCGGCAGGCGGCCTTCGAAGCGGATGGCGAGTTTTTCCCCGGCCTGCGCCAGGCGAATACGCCATTGCCGGAAGCCGGCGGGGCCGCCGCTTTGCTCGACGCTGGCGGTTTGCCCTCCGGCCCGGGCACCGGTAACGCGCAGGGATTCATGGAGCAGAAAGCGGAAGCTGGGTGACCTGACCAGCAATTCGGCTTCGGCCTTGAATTGCCGTGTTTGTGGATCGAGTGAAACGTCGAGCAGCAGGTCGGGTGCAGGCGCGGCATGGGCGCCGGCAGCAAACAACAACAGGCCGAGCAGAGACCTGGCGGCATGACGGAAACGGGCGAGGGTCATGGCTGCGCCGGGAAGCGGACCACCAGTTCGATCTGACTGTCACCGCGTGCAATACGCAGCGGCAGCCAGGTGCCGGGCGGCTGGCGGCGGATGGTTGCCACCGCATCGCCACTGCCGCCGGCCGGGCGGCCGGCAATCTCAATGATCCGATCGCCGACGCGCAGCCCGGTTTTTTCAGCCAGACTGCCGGCGGTCACGGCGCCGATCTTCAGCCCCTGCGCCGTGTCCTCCAGCGCAATGCCGAGGCGCGGCGGTTCGCTCGGCGCCATGGGCTTCTCGGGCAAAGTGAAAACGGCCGTGGCGAAGCCCGCCTCGAGTCGGCGGCAATCGTCGTCCAGCGACACCGGCAACAGGCTGGCGACTTTGCTTACCCCCAGATCACCGAGCTGGTGCGGCACGCCATGGCCATGGCGAATATGCCCGCTGCCCATGATGCCGAGGACCAAAGCCGGATTTTTTCGGCCATCCCGGTTGAGCACCTGGCTCAAGCCCTCGGCCATCGCGCGGTCCCAGGTCAGTTGGCTGTCGACAAAGCCTTTCAGGCCGGCATCGGGGGAGTTCCCTTCGTTTTCGGCGTGCGCGTTCGACCTGGTTTCGTGCATTCGATACACCTCGCGCAGGTAGTCGAGGTAAGCGGGGAGCGCCGGCGCGGGCCGGCCTACGCCTTCCCGGGCGGCTTCGGGTACGTTCTCCCAACCCTTGTCGGCGACCATGCGTGTCAGCGTTGATTCCACATTGAGCGCCCGCATGGGGATTTTGTTGATCCGCGCAAATTCGAACAAGGGCATGTACATCGGCGCGGGGAAATTCCACACCTTGTCCCACTCGGTCTGCTTCAGGAAGTCCTTGGCGCTCAGCGAACCGGCTACCCACTGGTCGAGCACGGGCTGAACGCGGCGCGGGAACATCTCGAAGCCGATCACCATGTCCGGGCGTTGCGCGTGCAGGGCCGAGAGCATTTGCAACTGCCAGCGATGATGATCTTCGTTGTCGTGCTGTTCGCCCAGCAGGACCACATCCTGCCTGACCGCATTGGCAATAATGTCCTGGACAACTGCAGGCGTTGGCGGCATTGTGCTCATCGACAGCCAATTCCCTCCCACCTTGCAATAGGCCGGTGTGGGTGGCTCCGCAAGATACTTGCCGGCAGCCAAGGCGGCCACCGCCACCCCGGCGCTGACCAGCAAGCCACTGATGTGAAGGGTTTTCAAGGTCAGTTTCAGCATGTAATGGACTTCCAGTGGTGCAACAACAGAAATTTCCAGAGTTTTTGTCCTGGACAAACACAATGATTGGGCCTATCATATCCGAAGTCAAGCCTTTTCCAAACCTCTTCCGAATTCCATGCCAATGCGTCTTCCCGACTTCATCCTGATTGCCAGACCATGCCCACGATAATGATCACCTGCGCCAGCGGCGGCCTCGGCAGCGCCGCCGAACTCGCCGCTTTGATGGCCTGGCTGCTCTCCCCCGCCGCGACGCGCGTCACTGGGCAGGTCTGGTCCCTGGACGGCGGCTTCTCGACCATCCGCCCCCCGGTGAAATGATGGCCGCCGCCCTCCCCCGACGCCTGGCGTGGCTTGGATACGGCGGTCTGCTGCCATTCATCGCCACAGCCGCGGGCAGCGCAGCAGGTAGCCACCATGATCCGCTCTGGCTCGATATCCAGCACGCCTACGGCGCCGTGATCCTTAGCTACGTCGGTGCCTTGCACTGGGGAGCCGCCATGCTGGCGCGGGACCTCGACGAAGCGCAACGCGACGCTCGCTACCTGTGGAGCGTGATGCCGGCGCTGATCGCGTGGCCGGCGCTGCTGCTGACGGGCTGGACAGCCAGCATCTTGCTGGTCGTCGGTTTCCTGCTCCATTACTGGCAGGACAGGCGCCTCGTGCGGCACTGTGCCCTGCCCGCCTGGTATCTGCCGCTGCGTGGCCGGCTCACCGGCATCGCCTGTGTCTGCATGATCATCAGTCCGGCACTGAGTCATTGAGGAAATGCCGATGAAACTCTTCAACCGTCTGCCCGGTTTCACCCCTGCCACGCCAGGGCTGGAGCGCAGGGTGCTGCGGGCCTTGCCCACCGCACTCTGGGCGGGCTCCCTGCTGCTTTGCCTGCCCTCGATTGCCATCCGCGCCTGGAGTTGGCTCACTGGCGCCCCGGCAGACACGCCGCCGCTGATGATGGTCGATATCTATGTCGCAAGCGCCATCATCCTGCACTGGACGGCGCTGTTCACCGCAGCGATCGCCGCCTTCATCGTCATGATCATGAAGGGCCCGGCCTTTGTCGCCGATGCCTATCCCCTTATTGAGAGCGACACGCCGCAATGCAGATGATGACCATCTTCTTCGACGGGGCCTGTCCGCTGTGCGCGGCGGAAATCCATATGCTCGCGGCACGCAACCGGCGTCGGCTGCTGAAGTTCGTCGACCTCGGCGAGCCGGGAACCGAACTGCCCTGCAACATCGTCTGCGCCCGGGCCATGGACAACATCCATGGCGTGCTCGAGGACGGAAGCACCATCGTCGGCGTTCCCGTATTCGCCGAAGCCTATCGTCGCGCCGACCTGCCGGCCCTGGCTTGGCTGCTGTCGCGGCCGTGGCTGCGCTGGCTGCTGGACCCGGCCTACGCCCTCTTTGCCCGTCATCGGGGAAAGATATCCGCTGTGCTCGGGCCACCGCTGTTGCGTTTCGCGAAGTACGCCTGGCGGTGAGAAATCCAGCCGGGATCCGCTGCAACCAGACCCAAAGGCTTACACACTCCGCCTGTACTGTCCCCCGCCCAGATACAGAGCGTTCGAGATCGGCCCAAGGGAGCAGCAGCGCGCGGCTTCCATCATTACGGCGAAGACGTTGCCGCTATCGTTCAGCGCCTGCTTCCGCCTGGCCAGACGGGCAAAGCTTCAGGGAACATTCGGCGTTCGGCACAGATTGCCCGCGGGAAAAGCCGTGATTCCCTCGGCCAGTGGCCAGGGCGGCTCGCTGCCGTGGCAGACGACGTAGAGGTGATCGAGCTTCAGCACCTCGCGCGCCGAACGCATGGATGGCGTGACGGCCGGCGAGCGCGTCAGCTTGACCTCGAAGCCGATGCGATCCGTCCCGCGCAGGATCAGCAGGTCCAGCTCGCCGCCGGTATGCACGCCCCAGAACCACGCGCCGTCGCGGCCGACGCCGGACCGACGGGCGAGTTCGAGGACGATCAGCCCTTCCCAGGAGGCGCCGCACTTGGGATGGGCAAGCAGGGCTTCGTGCGTGCCGATGCCGAGCAGGCTGTGCAGCAATCCGCTATCGGCAATGTAAACCTTGGGCGCCTTGATTTCGCGCTTGCCGACGTTGGCATGCCAAGGCCGCAAGCGTCGGACCACGAAAGTGCCCTCCAGCACATCCAGCCAGCGCGTCACGGTCTTGTCGGTGACGCCCATCGCGCGCGCCAGCTCGCTGCCATTCCAGGTTTGTCCGTGGCAATGGGCAAGCATGGTCCAGAAGCGCCGCATGGTCGCGGCCGGCAGCGCAAAGCCGAGTTGCGCCAGATCGCGTTCAAGGTAAGTGCGGATCAGCGCGCCGCGCCATTCGGCGCTGGCCGCATCGGTAGCCGCCAGTAGCGCCCGTGGAAAGCCACCGCGCAGCCAGCGCGCATCCAGGCCGCCGACGCCGATCTCGTCGAGACCAAAGCCTTCGAGATCGTGAAACCCGATCCGGCCGGCCAGCGATTCGGCGGACTGGCGCATCAGCTCGGGTGATGCGCTACCGAGAATCAGGAAACGTGCCGGACAGTCGGGCCGGTCCGCCAGCACGCGCAGCAGCGGAAATAAATCCGGCCGCCACTGGATCTCGTCGAGCACGACCAGGCCGCGCAGAGGGCGCAGAACGAATGCGGGATCGGCGAGCCGCGCCAGATGATCCGGGTCCTCCAGGTCGAACAGCGTGGCCGGACCATCCCAGCGTTCCGCGAGCTGCCTGGCCAGCGTGGTTTTGCCCACCTGGCGCGGCCCGAGCAGGGCCATGACGGGGAAGTCGGCGAGGCGGCGACGAAGCTGATCGAGATGCGTGGAACGGAAATCCATGGCCGGATACTACCATGAATATTCGGAGTCTGATTCCGATATTTCATCCATTACCCGAAGCTTCGGCGCCCCGCCCTCGGCCATGGCCGCCGTGCCCCCAGCGCCGACTCTCAGTCCGGCGGGATCACCCGGATCACATGCTGCGCCGGTACTGCCCGCCCACCAGATACAGAGCATTGCTGATCTGCCCCAGCGAGCAGTGGCGCACGGCTTCCATCATCACGGCGAAGACGTTGGTGTTATCGATCACGGCCTGCCGCAGTTTCGCCAGCGAGGCCTCGGCTTGGCCGGCGTTGCGCTTCTGGAAATCGGCCAGGCGCTTCAACTGCGACTGCTTTTCGCCCTCGGTCGAGCGCGCCAGCTCGATTTCGCTGGCCACGCCGGAGCCGTGCGGGTTGAGGAAGGTATTGACGCCGATGATGGGATAGGAGCCGTCGTGCTTCTTGTGCTCGTAGTGCATCGACTCTTCCTGGATTTTGCCGCGCTGGTAGCCTGTTTCCATGGCGCCGAGCACTCCGCCCCTTGAGGCGATGGCCTCGAATTCCTTGAGCACGGCCTCCTCGACGAGGTCGGTCAGTTCTTCCATGACGAAGGCGCCCTGGTTCGGGTTCTCGTTCTTCGCCACGCCCCATTCGCGGTTGATGATCAGCTGGATGGCCATGGCGCGGCGCACGGATTCCTCGGTCGGCGTGGTGATCGCCTCGTCGTAGGCGTTGGTGTGCAGGCTGTTGCAGTTGTCGTAGATGGCGATCAGGGCCTGCAGCGTGGTGCGGATGTCGTTGAAGTCCATCTCCTGCGCATGGAGCGAGCGGCCGGAAGTCTGGATGTGGTACTTGAGCTTCTGGCTGCGCTCGTTGGCGCCGTACTTGTTCTTCATCGCCACGGCCCAGATGCGGCGCGCGACGCGGCCGATCACCGAATATTCCGGGTCCATGCCGTTGCTGAAGAAGAAGCTGAGGTTGGGCGCGAAGTCGTCGATGTGCATGCCGCGAGCAAATACGACATGCTATTCTATTGACACAGAATATCTGGCCATTTGCCATAGATTCCGAGAGATGTAAGTCGTTGTTCTCGCTAGTTGCTTTGGTATCCATCCCCCGACCCATCAATCTTTCTGCCGAGGCGCCTTTGTCTCCTCTTAAGCTACCGCACTCCTTTCGAGATCGATGGTTCTCTGTCTACTTCGGCAAGGAAATCCAAGACTATCTTTCTACGGCCGGTCCCGAGATAGAGATCGATCTGTCCGCATGCGAGTGGATTGATCCCATTCCCGCAATGGCGATGCTCTGCAATTTATGTCTATGGGCAAATCGGCATATTGACAACAACCCGAAGATCTCCGTGAATCTCGGAGAGGCATCTACTCGGTCAAAGGACGTTTCGAAGTCCCGTGCGCGGTTGTATCTCGCTTCCCACGGATTTCTTAGAAGTATTGCTAACGTTTGCCAATCTACTACGTTCCAATTTCAAAGCAGCCTTGATGGCTACGACCGCGAGTTTCGTTTGTCATCGATTCGAAGACTCGAGGAGGCGGTGAGCATGACTGCAGGTTGCAACCTGCTATACGGTGTCGACCCCGGAATACCACCGACGCTATTGATGTCAGGAAAGAGTGCCGCTGAAGTCGCATCGTTCGTTGATGATGCGATAAGGTCTATGGATACGAAGCTGTTTAGTGGCCGACAATCTGAATTTATGTATCGTGATAGCGCGCTTGTTAGGGTCCGACAAGTCGCCACCGAGGTTCTGCTAAATGCGTCTGAGCATGCATATCCAGTTGGGCCTCCTGGTCCAATCTGCATCTATGCCCGTCTTCGTCAGCACGGCGATCACTTGGCAGATGAGGACAAAGAAAGTACCTCCGCTTGTCCGCTTGTAGACCACATCCACGAAGTGACCAGTGGAAAATATATCGAACTCTTTGTTTGCGATGTTGGAGTCGGACTTTGCCATCACTCTGCGGACTGGGCCGCCTCAAGCTCAGATAAGAGCTTACGGAAACGGATCGAAAGCGCCCAGCGCGGCAACCGAAAGGTCAAGATCGGCCGATTGGTCTCGCTCGTCTTCCGAGAACCAGTATCTCGTCACAAACGAGATTTCGGCGCTGGCACTCGCGATCGCAGTAACGTAACTGGTCTTCGGCACGTCAATACTGTATTGACTAAACAGAGCGACCGATCACGATTGTTTGTTTCGCCTATATGGAACTCTGGGCGCCATCCGCGACCATCCACCGGCTACGACCATACTTCGCCAGAGCATTTCGCTCCAATTTTCCCTGAAGGAAGCCATCCCACAGGTACATATTTTCACTTTGCACTAGAAGTATCGCACTCGGCACTTTCGCTCGAAGGTTGGCTGACGCCGTCATCATCCCAGGGAAATGTTCCTTTTTGTTCTCTATTACGCGAAGTGTTCGCCGATTCGGTCACCACTTCTGGCACGCTACCCGTATTCGATCTCGCGGCATATTTGGCGCAAGATGATCCCAGTCCAGAGCTAACCTTGGCGCAAATCGCCCAAGCATTTGAGCAAAAAGCCCAAACATCTACGAGCACTTTGGTCATTAGGATGTCTCGTGATTTTCGGAAGAATTTGACGGATGCGCTAGTTGATAGGTGGCTTTCGATTTGTTCCAATAATGAGACCGCTACTACCCTCGCATTTTGTGATTTAAGTCGCGCCCAAGCAATTTTACTTTCCGAACACATCCAATCCCTTGTGCCTAATGGCAATACCTTCGGTACGCGCAATCCGAAGCGAATTCTGATTGTCTCGGAAGACCTAATTTCTCTGACACTACAACTTAGGGCGTCTGAGCGTTCTAGGGCTTGCTTTAAACCCATGGGGCGACATGACCTCGACATGGTTGCTCAGGTTGCACGTGCGCTTCGAGAAACTGATTCCGACGCCTTTTGGCAAAGAGCGGATAACCTAGATGTCCCTCTGCTGCTAAAGGATGTCTCTTGGAGTACCGCGCTCGACGGCGGCAACGCTAGCGTCCTTCCGATTTACTTGGACTATTCCCTCGCCGTTCAACACCGAGAGTTAGCAAAGATCGTCAGGCGGGCATTGCGCCGTGCGCTAGCCGCTTTCCCAGGTCACATAGCTCTTCCAATCGACGAGTTGATTAGGCCCGATTTGGCTGATGCGTCACGCTGGATGGAGAGGTCTCCAATCGATAGTGCAACGCCGAAATGCTTCGTTATTAGTTCAGTGGTTACAGGCTCTACGGTCACCCGCGAGGCGCGCTATCGTGGTATTCCGAGCGCCGTATTGGCTTGCTTCATTGCGCCAACCAATCCGTCAATGCCCCTCGACGAGCAACGATTTCGGTATTTCTCGGCGTTGCGCTGGACTCCCAAATCAGTACCGCAAAGATCTCCCAGCCCGTACGCCTGGGAACGCATTCCTGGTACACCCTTTGTCCGGCCCTTGAAGCCTGATTGTGAATCTGAACAAACCAAGATTTCGCTAATTCGTCCCGTATCACGTGTAATCGAAGACAGAGGAGCTGATGAGCATCGGCAACCATCAGTATCAGAGTCCTATCACGAATGGCACCGGGATCAGTTGCTGAAGATTGGCCATTGGAACATCGAACGTCGGCACGACCTCGTCGAAATTAATCATCTGAATGCACTTCAAACGTCAGCGGTTTCAGGCAAAGGCTTCTACGAATGGCTTGCGAACCAACTCAGCGAGCGGGCGAAGGGCGCTGCATTTCCAATGCTCGTATATCCTCCAGGCAGATTGAACGCAATCATGGTGCGCCATCTGTTCAAGATGAGGGACCTGAATGGAAATAGGCGACTAGATGATCGTTGGCGCGCAATTCCAATTAGCTATCTCCCTGACATTGGGGATGGACTAAAGCAAATCACTCAGCTCGCCGAACAGCATATCCGTGAGACTAAAGGCGCGATCGGTGGAACAGTGTTCTTCTTGGATATTGGATACGTCGGCAATCGTACTTTTCGACATACTCAGCGACAGTTGCTTGCGCTCGGCGTGGAGAAGGTTGTTGGGTTCGGCTTACTAAACCGTACCAGTGCTCCGGCACTTACTGAGTCCTCAACAGACAATCAAATTCAGTGCTATTGGCGACTAGATGTTCCATCGTTGGACGACCAGCGTTCTTGTCCGATTTGTAGCGGATTGCGTGCAATAGATGCGCTGTGGGAACGCACCAATAGATTTCAACCTATGATTCGCCAACAGGTAGAAAAGATCTACGAAGACTGGGCGCTTGCCGATCCGGGACAACAATGGGAGGAACACGGGCTAATCCCACTTAGGCTGCCGAAGCCAATATCGAAGAAGTTTGGATTTCGGATTCGTCCAAACGAGCCTGTTGTCAATAGAGAACAGGTAGCCCAGCGATCGCTGATATCAGATGACGGAAAGCCTACGCTGAGCGATCCAGAGCCACGCCAAACATGGTGGGAAAGGGATCAAGTCCTAAATTGGAACTATATTTGGCTCCGAGATAGTGCCCAAGCAACCGCCTATGGAATCGAGATTGCGAGGACACTTTGTACCCCTACTTATCCGTTGCGTCTGGCTCGCGAATTCGCGGAGGAACAGGATTCAGGAAAGGATACGTTTGCAGGCATCGCGATTGCTATAGAGGTGCTGGGAAGCTATCTTCTTTTGAGCTCTCATGAAATCCCTGTCGCAGTAAAGGAATCTGCAGGTGTTCAGCTCCTCCGTTATCTGGCGATGCTGGAGTCGGCGACTTCCGATTTTATTGCTGAGGTTTCCGCCGATCGGCTATCTCGTCTTCGTGGCCTAACTTCGCTTGCTTTGATAAACCTCGATGGTCCGACTAAGCGACTGTTGCTGGATGAGATATTGAACCTGGTGACTTCCACACGTTTTATCAATGATGAAACCCGCATCGCGCTTATGACCGTACTTTTGGAATCAGCAGATGAAGGCTCGCAAACCAATGATCTCAACGCACCGTTCAAAGATCGTATTCGAGAACTATTGAAATCTGATCATATTAAGAACTCCGATGCTGCAAACATAGTTCGTTCGAATTATTGGGCACTGACACTTAGCGAACACACCCTGGCTGAACAGTTCCGCCACGCCCTGCGATTTTTCGGAGCTGGCATTGCACATGGCGACTGCATGGATCGGTTAAAGGATGCTGAAAGTTGGGCCGGCGATCAACCGATCCCTAGTTGGGCTTTGTGTCGCACGACTCTGCAAACAGCGCTTTCGATGATTTGCCGTGGGGCATCGTCTAGCTTCGCAGTGCAAACAAGCGACGTTGTGCCGGGCGAACTATTCAATGCGCTTTGCACCATTAGCCCAGAGGACTTGCAAATGCTTCGGGCAATGAGTACTCGGAATGTCGGTGAGCGAACATCTACAGAAGTAAGAAACGCTATTGATCTTGTTGTTCGCATCAGAGAATCATTTCAGAGTTCGATGACCCGTTTTGAGAACACTTCTCCCGCAAATGGCTTTAGCAGTATGTTGAGCCGGATTAAGACTACTGTGCTAAGGACCGCTGCGGAACGAGTTAATGAAGTTGCTATCGCCGTCGGCCACAGGAAGTACTGCCAGGCAGAGGGGGCGCGTTATCTCCTGTTTGGTACTGAACTTGACGTACTGCTTGATCGCCTAGTCAAGGACGCCCTTCGCAATGCGCCAACTAGCCGAATTGATATTCCGCCGTGGCTCCAGTCGGCCGGGATTTCTATTCAGGCGCGTGCAAATATTATTCTGATAGGCAGTTCCAATGGAACAATACTATTGAGCGTGTGGAACTGCGGACGCGAAACTTCCGATGAGGACGCCTTTATACGTCAGCAAGACAGCCTCGCAATAGTCCATAGCACTTTAGGGACTCAAATTCGACGAAGGGTCAAACCAGATCAGAACAATCGAAAGTGGTTCTGTACAGAGGTTCAGTTCTCATGGGTGTTGGGAGGAAAGTCATGACAAAGCACGGGGTAAGTGTTCTTATCATCGATGATGAACGTGAAAGAACAGAGATCTATCGCGATTTTTTCGCGAGGCTTTCTGCAGATTCGAAACTATATTATTCAGTTTCTCCATTAGTTCCAGAAAGCCCAAGTGAAGCACTTTCGATACTCGATTCAAGGGCTCCTTGCCTTGTAATTCTTGACGTTGTCCTCACTGGCGAGTGGCTTACCAATTCGTCATTGATCTATTCTCGCATTCGAGCTCTCGGATATCCGATAGTTCTGCTAAGTGGCAGATTTGAGGAGCAAGGAGCAGACCACAAGGCTACGTCGGTGTTGGCCGAACTAAAGTCAATTCCCAAGCTCGGATTCTTGCCTTATACGTCGTCTATTAGAAGTCACGTTAGAAGCGTCGCGGGCACCGAGGTCGAACGGCTTCCAGACGACACATTAGGAATGTGGAACTATATGCTTGCGGAAGCGCTTGGGCATGCAACAAACTGGAGTCCTGCACGCGAAGGTGAAGTTGGCTTTCTCCATATAACTGATACGCACTTCGGCCCCGACGTCGCACCAGACTACTTAAACGTTTTTGCAATAGGGAATGGGGCTCATGATCATAACGGTAGCTTGCTCCACGCTGACGTTGTGCTATGGACCGGCGATATCACAGATAACGGCTATCCCCACGAATTCGAACTTGCTTTTCAGTTTGCAAGAGACTTGCAGGAAGCTGACTTTGTAACTAAGCCTTGTCTATTCTCGATTGCTCCGGGAAACCATGATTGTTGCTGGCCACTCGCCTTATCAAGTAGGCTTCAACGAATTGAAAAGCCTGCCAAACGCGGTAATAAAGCCCAAGATACCAATTCAGGCAACTGGGAGTGGCAGCTTTCAGATTCGACAGTTAACGAAGAATTGTGGAGCTTTAGCCTAACTCCATATCAACGGTTCTATTCACAGCTGATAGGTGAATCAATTGACAGGAAGACATTCAATTGGCGCCCACATTGGAAACAGATTGGGTTCGCGATCTTGGAATTGCCTATCGAAGGGCACCTCGTACTGAACCGAAAAAATCAAGACCCAATGCCATCACCGTTTGTTTCTGACCAAGACTTCAAATCCACAACAAACCAGGCACTGGCAGAAATTAGCAAGTCGCACCTCGATCCTAGCGTTTGCATACTCGTGTTAATTCATGGTCGTGACCCAGACGATCAACAGAACACAGGTAGGTGGAACGATTTTCTTGTGCAACTTGGCCGAATGGGAAATCCACTCATCGTCTTGGGAGGACATGAACATCTCAACGATCATGCCTACAACGCAAACAGGCTTACCGTGATAGGTTCTCCATTTGACTCAAGCAAAGTCGAAAGTGGTCGCACTTTGCCAAGCGTAAGGTTTATGAAGCTATCCAATTTGCTACAGACCAAGTTGACCTGCGACATCACATCCCTTGAGAAGTACGCAGGCGATGGGAATGCGACAGAGTGGAGACAAGGGGCGTTTCGACGCTTTGAAATTAACCCGGTCAATCGACATTGGCAGGATATGACGAACACCAAGTCATCTGCCTCCTAGCGACCGAAGCGGCAAGTACTTATCACTTTGGTATTGTCCCAATAGAATCCCAATTGCCCTTTTTACATCGACCGCCGATACTGCCCGCCCACCTCGTAAAGCGCATTGCTGATTTGCCCCAGCGAGCAATGCCGCACCGCTTCCATCATCACGGCAAACACGTTCGTGTTGCCGATGACCGCCTGCTTCAGCTTCGCAATGCAGGCGTCGGCTTGGCCGGCGTTGCGCTGCTGGAAATCCGCCAGCCGCTTCAACTGCGACTGCTTTTCGTCCTCGGTCGAGCGCGCCAGCTCGATCTCGCTGGCGACGCCCGAGCCGTGCGGATTGAGGAAGGTATTGACGCCGATGATGGGGTAGGAGCCGTCGTGCTTCTTGTGCTCGTAGTGCATCGACTCTTCCTGGATCTTGCCGCGCTGGTAGCCGGTCTCCATGGCGCCGAGCACGCCGCCGCGGCTGGCGATGGCCTCGAATTCCTTGAGCACGGCCTCCTCGACCAGGTCGGTCAGCTCTTCCATGACGAAGGCGCCCTGGTTGGGGTTCTCGTTCTTGGCCACGCCCCACTCGCGGTTGATGATGAGCTGGATGGCCATCGCGCGCCTTACCGATTCCTCGGTCGGCGTGGTGATCGCTTCGTCGTAGGCGTTGGTGTGCAGGCTGTTGCAATTGTCGTAGATGGCGATCAGCGCCTGCAGCGTGGTGCGGATGTCGTTGAAGTCCATCTCCTGCGCGTGCAGGCTGCGGCCGGAGGTCTGGATGTGGTACTTGAGCTTCTGGCTGCGCTCGTTGGCGCCGTACTTGTTCTTCATCGCCACGGCCCAGATGCGGCGCGCGACTCGGCCGATCACGGAATACTCCGGGTCCATGCCGTTGCTGAAGAAGAAGGAGAGATTCGGCGCGAAGTCGTCGATGTGCATGCCGCGCGCAAGGTAAGTCTCGACGTAGGTGAAGCCGTTGGCCAGCGTGAAGGCGAGCTGGCTGATCGGGTTGGCGCCGGCTTCGGCGATGTGGTAGCCGGAGATCGACACCGAGTAGAAATTGCGGATCTGGTTGTGCACGAAGAACTCGGCGATGTCGCCCATCATCTTCAGCGCGAACTCGGTGCTGAAGATGCAGGTGTTCTGGCCCTGGTCCTCCTTGAGGATGTCGGCCTGTACCGTGCCGCGCACGGATGAGAGCGTCCATTCGCGGATCTTCTCGGCTTCGTCCTCGGTCGGCTGGCGGCCGTTGTCGCTGACGAACTTGCCGAGCTGCTGGTCGATCGCCGCATTGAGGAACATGGCCAGGATCATCGGCGCCGGGCCGTTGATGGTCATCGACACGGAGGTCGCCGGATCGCACAGGTCGAAGCCCGAGTACAGCACCTTGAGGTCGTCCAGCGTGGCGATCGAGACGCCGGAGTTGCCGATCTTGCCGTAGATGTCCGGGCGCGGATCGGGGTCGCAGCCGTAGAGCGTGACCGAATCGAAGGCCGTCGACAAACGCTTGGCCGGCATGCCTTCGGAAACCTTGAGGAAGCGCTTGTTGGTGCGGAAGGCGTCGCCCTCGCCGGCGAACATGCGCGTCGGGTCTTCGTTCTCGCGCTTGAAGGCGAACACGCCGGCGGTGTAGGGGAAGGAGCCGGGCACGTTCTCGCGCATCAGGAACTTGAGCAGTTCGCCCTCGTCGTCGAAGCGCGGCAGCACCACCTTGCGGATCTTGGTGCCGGACAGCGTCTCGCTCACCAGGCCGGTGCGGATTTCCTTGTCGCGGATTTTCACCACGTATTCGTCGCCGGCATAGGCCTTCTTCATGTCCGGCCACATCGCCAGCAGCTTCCTCGCATGTGGCGTGAGCTGGCCGTCCTTCCAGGCGATCAATTCGTCGAAATCGTTCGCATTCTTCTTGCAGCCCTCGAAAATCGCCTTCGCCGTCTGCAGCGACTGCCGCTCGCGCGCCAGCAAGGCCTGCTCGACGATGTGCTTGTGGTAGCCGCGCAGGGTGTCCGCGATTTCGGCGAGATACCTGACACGGTCAGCCGGCACGATGGCCCGGCCGGCCGAGGAAGCCTTGACGCTGACAACCGGCAATCGGCTTTTGGCAAACTTCAAGCCTCGCTCGGCGAGCTTCGGCACCAAGGCCTGGTAGAGCGCGGTGACGCCGTCGTCGTTGAAACGCGCCGCCATGGTGCCGAACACCGGCATGGCCTCGGGCTTCTCGCCGAATTTCTCGCGGTTGCGCTGGTACTGCTTGCGCACGTCGCGCAGCGCATCCTCTGCGCCCTTGCGGTCGAACTTGTTGATGGCGACGAAGTCGGCGAAGTCGAGCATGTCGATCTTCTCCAGTTGCGAGGCGGCGCCGAACTCGGGGGTCATGACGTAGAGCGAAACGTCGACCAGCGGCACGATCGCGGCGTCGCCTTGGCCGATGCCGGAGGTCTCGACCACGATCAGGTCGAAGCCGGCCACCTTGCAGGCGGCGATCACGTCGGGCAGGGCCTTGGAGATTTCCGAGCCTGTATCGCGCGTGGCCAGCGAACGCATGTAGATATTTGGATGCTGGATCGCGTTCATGCGGATGCGGTCGCCCAGCAGCGCGCCGCCGGTGCGCTTGCGCGAGGGGTCGATGGAGATCACGGCGATCTTCTGCGCATCGTCCTGGTCGAGGCGGAAGCGGCGGATCAGCTCGTCGGTCAGCGAGGACTTGCCGGCGCCGCCGGTGCCGGTGATGCCAAGAGTCGGCGCTGGCGACACGGCGGCTTTTTCGATCAGCGCCTTCTTCGCCTTCTCCGGCCAGGCGCCGTTTTCCAGCGCGGTGATGATCTGCGCCAGATTCCCCAGGCGCTCGGCGCGGTCGGCGACTTCCAGCGCCTTGAGCTCCTGCGGCGCACGTTTGCTCAGATCGTGGTCGCAGCGCTGCACCATGTCGTTGATCATGCCCTGCAGGCCCATCTTCTGGCCGTCCTCGACCGAATACAGATGGGCAACGCCGTAATCGTGCAACTCCTTCATCTCCGCCGGCACGATGACGCCGCCGCCGCCGCCGAAGACCTTGATGTTCTCGCCGCCTCGCTGCCTGAGCAGGTCGATCATGTACTTGAAGAACTCGACGTGGCCGCCCTGGTAGGACGACACCGCGATGCCCTGCGCATCTTCCTGCAGGGCGGCGTTGACGATCTCGTCCACGGAACGGTTGTGGCCGAGATGGATCACCTCGGCGCCGGTTGCCTGCAGGATGCGCCGCATGATGTTGATCGAGGCGTCATGGCCGTCGAACAGCGAGGTGGCGGTGACGAAGCGAACCTTGTGCCTGGGCTTGTAGGGCACCAGCTTGGCGGCGATGCTGAGATCGGTCATGGCACGGCTCCTCGGAAAGGCGGCAGAACCCGAATGATAGGCAAGGCCGCCTTGGTCCGCCATGACACAAAACGACGATAACTATGCATAATCTGCCATCATGGCCAAGACAGGACAAGCACGCCAAGCCGCCGCCGGCAGTTCGCCGACGGTCGCCATCGGCTTCGTAACCGGCATCCTGTCGGGAACAGCGCGCGCCGGGCTGAGTCCGGCGCAACTCCTGGAACATGCAGGAATTGCCAAAGACTTGCTCCATGACCGCACCGCCCGCATCCCCGTGGCGCGTTATGCCGCCCTCTACCGCCTGATCAACGATAGCCTTGACGACGAGGGCTTCGCGCTGTTCTCGCGCCCCCTGCACCGCGGCAGCTTCGAGTTTCTCTGTCGCGCCGTGCTGTCGGCGCCGACTCTCGGGCTCGCCCTGGAACGCATCGCGCGCTACCTCCATGTCGTACTCGATGACCTGGCCGTCGAGGTCGAAAAAAGCGGCCGTGCCGCCGTCATCGTCATCAGCGAGGAACAGCCGCTGCCGGTTGGTTTCGCCGGGCGCGTGTTTGCCTACGAATGGCTGCTGCGCATGATCCACGGCCTTGCCGCCTGGTTGGTGGGCCACCCGCTGCCGCTGGACGAGGTCAGCTTCCCCTACCCGCCGCCGCTGCATGTGGCCGACTACGAGCTGGTCTTCGCGCCGCGCCATACCTTCGATGCGCCACGCCTGGAGGCGCGCTTTCCGGCCGAATGGCTGGCGCTGCCGGTGCGCCGCGACGAGGCGGCGCTGACGCGCTTTCTCGCCGACGCGCCGGCCAGCATCACCACCCTGTACCGCCGCGACCGCGCGCTGGCCCTGCGCGTGCGCGAACACCTGCGCGCCGCCCTGCCCGAGCACCTCGCGCTGCCGGCACTGGCCAAACGCCTGTTCCTCTCGCCGCGCAGCCTGCATCGACGGCTGGAAGACGAAGGCACCAGTTTCCGCGCCATCAAGGACGGCCTGCGCCGCGAGCTGGCCATCGAATGGCTGACCAAGACGTCGCGGCCGCTGGGCCGCATCGGCGCCGACCTCGGCTTTGCCGACGCCGCCGCCTTCTATCGCGCCTTCAGCGCCTGGACCGGCAGTGGCCCGCGCGAGTACCGGCGGCGCTTCGCTGCTGCCTGATTGGCATATTTCGGGCGCGACGATGTTAGGATGCCGCTTCCCCAGCCCGCTCCAACCGACGTGACGACTCCTAACGGCAAGACCCTGCCCGCCAACTTCGAGATCGGCATCGCCGAACTCGATGCCCAGCACAAGCGCCTGCACGCGCTGCTGGAGCGGCTGCGCGTGGCGGTGGGCAAGCACTACGGCTACGCCACCAACGCCATCCTCGACGAACTGGCGATTGAAACGCGCATCCATTTCGCCGTCGAGGAAAGCCTGATGCGCATGCTTTCCTTTCCCGACGTCGAGACCCATGTCATCGAACACCAGAGCCTGACCCAGCAACTGGAAAGATTCCGCAAACGCGCCCAGGACTTCGAGGTCGCGGACGAACTGGCGGCCTTCACCCTGCAATGGCTGAACGAGCACGTCGATCGCTTCGACCGCGAATTCGTCGAGCACTTCCTGCGCGCCGGCGTGAGCGCCACGGCCGCGCCCCGCCAGAACTGAGCGCGCGGCAGCGATGCCGCGGCAGGACGGCGTAAACGCCCGGCTCATCGCCATGAACCCCCGCTGCTGACGCACGACTTTTTGGCCGCACGGACGGCGGTGCGATGCCAGCCCGGGTGTGCGCACCCCCGGAAAATGTTCCTGCCGCCTGTAAGCAAGCCGCCCCGAGCGCGACCAAGAGGCATGCCAAGCCTGAACCCACCGCTGCCCGACAGATCCCCGATCGCCCGCCATGCGCTTTGGCTGCGGCGCGTGCTCGGCGGCCTGGTGCTGGTTGCCGCAATCTACTCGGCAGCCCCCGCCGCGCAGGAGATGAACGGCTTCGATCTGAAGGACTCGCTGATCCCCTGGCTGCAGATCAATTTCGGCGGACCGGAGAAGGACGGGATTCCCTCCATCGACAAGCCGGATTTCGTCATGGCCGGCTTTGCCGCCTTCCTGCGCAACGACGACGAGGTGCTGGGCCTGGTCAGGGGTAAGACGGCGCGCGCCTACCCGGTGCCCATCCTCAACTGGCATGAAGTGGTGAACGACCGCATCGGCAAGGATCCGGTAACGATCACCTTCTGCCCGCTATGCGGCACCGGGGTCGCCTTCGACGCACGCGTCGAAGGCCGCGAGCTGACCTTCGGCGTTTCCGGCCTGCTCTACAACAGCGACGTGCTGCTCTACGACCGTCAGACCAATTCCCTGTGGTCTCAAATACTTGGGCAGGCCATCAGCGGCCCCCTCAAGGGCAAGCGTCTGACCATGTTGCCGCTGACCCATACTTCCTGGGCCGACTGGCGCAAGGCGCAGCCGGCGACGCAGGTGCTGTCGACCAACACCGGCAATGTGCGCCCCTACCGGCGCAACCCCTACGACGGCTATGAAAAATCCGGGGAACTGATGTTCCCGGTGCAGTTTCGCGCCGCCGGCTTCCATCCCAAGGAACGGGTGCTGGGCATCCTCATCGACGGCCGCGCGAAGGCCTATCCCTTCGCCGAACTGGGCAAAACCGCGGGCGAAATCACCGACCGCATCGGTGATACTGTCGTGAGCATCCGCTACGACCACAAGGTCCGGCGCGCAACCGCCCACGGCAGCGACGGGACGCAACTGGCGACGATGGTCGGCTACTGGTTCGCCTGGTATGCCTTCCATCCCGCCACCGAGGTATACCGCGCCGGAACAGCACCGCGGCAGTAAAACAACCCACGGCAAACGCCATCGACAAGGAAACGACATGCACGAACTCGTCAAGGACTACTACGGCAAGCAGCTTGCCGGCACCGCCGACCTCAGGACCAGCGCCTGCTGCGACGCCTCCGCCGTGCCGGGCTGGCTCAAGCCCCTGCTGGCGCGCATCCACCCCGAGGTGCTGGAACGCTACTACGGCTGCGGCCTGGTGGCGCCGCCGCTGCTGGCCGGCTGCCGCGTGCTCGACCTCGGCAGCGGTTCCGGGCGCGACGTGTATGCGCTGGCGCAGCTCGCCGGCGCGCAGGGCGAAGTGGTCGGCGTGGACATGACCGACGAGCAGCTCGACGTGGCGGTCAAGCACCGCGCCTGGCATGCCGAGCGCTTCGGCTATGCCAACGTGCGCTTCCTGCACGGCTACATCGAGCGCCTCGACGAGCTCGACCTGGCGCCCGCCAGCTTCGACGTCATCGTCTCGAACTGCGTGGTGAACCTGTCGCCCGACAAGGAGGCGGTATTGCGCGGCGTGCAGCGCCTGCTCAAGCCCGGCGGCGAGTTCTATTTCTCCGACGTGTATGCCGACCGGCGCGTGCCGGAAGCCGTCAGGAACGACCCGGTGCTGTATGGCGAATGCCTGGGCGGCGCGCTGTACTGGAACGACTTCCTCGGCCTCGCGCGGCAGGCGGGCTTTGCCGATCCGCGCCTGGTGGAAGACCGGCCGCTGGCGGTCACCGATCCCGAACTGGCGCCGCGCACCGCCGGCGTGAACTTCCATTCCGCCACCTACCGCCTGTTCAAGCTCGACGGGCTGGAATCCGATTGCGAAGACTACGGCCAGGCCGTGGTGTATCGCGGCAGCATCGCGCAGCACGCGCAGGCCTTCGTCCTCGACAAGCACCATCGCATCGAAACGGGGCGCGTCTTCCCGGTCTGCGGCAACACCTTCCGCATGCTCAGGGAAAGCCGGCTGGCGCCGCACTTCGATTTCATCGGCGACTTCTCGCGCCACTACGGCCTGTTCGCGGGTTGCGGCAAGGCGCTGCCGTTTGGCACGAATGCGGTCGCCAATGCGGGCACGAACACCGCCGGCAGCGCGAGCAGCGGTGGCAGCGCCGAAAGCCGCGGCTGCTGCTAGTTCAGGGCCAGTTAGAAACCGATGGACGCAAGATTGGCCGTCGTCCCGGGCTTGGCCCGGGATCCAGAAGCTGGCGTCGCCTGGATTCCGGCTTTCGCCGGAATGGCCTGCCCCGGACCCGATGTGGGGACGAGCCGAACTACGTGGCAAATTGGGTCTTCTTTTGCGTGACAGACTATCGGCCGAGAGCGGTGGGCACGATTTAGCGCAGCATCGACGCCAGCGCGCCGTCTGAAAGGCAGCCGAGCTTGACGGTTCCGATTTCCCGGGCGGTGACCAGGACCGTGGTCAACGAGGACCATACCGTCCTTCAGGGAAAGTCGGCGCCCGCCAGAATTTCCTTCGGTCGCTGGCAACACGGCGCCTCCTGGCCCATGCGGCCGGCGTGGAATCGTCGCCGGGTGCAATCAGAGCTCGGCCCGGGCGGCTGCCCGGCGGTTGCGCCAGCGCACCCTCGCGATCCAGGGTGGCCGGCTCGTCGATCGCGCCGGCTTCACTAAACCAGGACTCTTCCTGATGGCATCCCCCTTCGCCGCCCGCGACCTTGCGGACGCCGCAGGTTCCGCTCTTGCAACTGCCGGGGGCGGCGATTTCCACGCCATCCTGCCCCATGCTTTTCAAAATGAAATAGATGGCGCCGACCGAGGCAATCAGCAAGGCGATGGCTACCAGCGCAACAAACATGATTCCGGCTCACAAACCTTGAGAGCGGCTACCATATCCGAGGCACGCATCGTCACGTGCCGATGCCGGCGCCAGGGCGGCTTGCCGTCGGGCGCCGCAGCACCGTGTTCCGGGAATACATGGTCGATGCGTCTGCACCGGCTTCAGCCTGTTCCCGGCACCCCGACCCCGATCGGCAGGCTTGCGGCTTGTTCCTGCAATACTGGCGTGCCGGCATGAAACTGTGGATACTACGCGGAGGCAATGCCGGCAAAAAGACCGGGGCCATGAACGGAAAAGCGTTTGCCTGTACCGTCTGGGAGGAGATCCGATGACGATTCGACCGGAGTTGATCCAGAAACTGCGCGACAAGCGCGCAAAGCTGACGGAACACGTCAGCAGGGAAAAGCTGGACGCCCTGCACGCCAAAGGACAACTGTCTGCCCGCGAGCGGATCGGCGAACTGGTACTGGAAGGCAGCTTCCAGGAGTTCGGCCTGCATGCGGCGCACAATGCCACCCATTTCGGCATGGCCGGGCGGGCCCTGCCCGCCGACGGCGTGATCGCCGGCACCGGCTACGTCGGCGACATGCAGGTGGCGGCGATCAGCCAGGATTTCAGCGTGGTCGCCGGCACCCTGGGCAAGATGCAGGCGAAGAAAATCGCACGCATCATGCAGCATGCATTGAAGATCGGCGTACCCGTGGTGGCGTTCAAGGATTCCGGGGGCGCGCGGATCCAGGAAGGCGTCGATGCACTCTCCGGTTACGGCGATGTGTTCTACGCCAATGTCCTGCTCTCCGGCGTCGTGCCGCAGATCGCGGTGATCTGCGGTCCCTGCGCCGGGGGCGCCGCCTATTCGCCGGCACTGATGGACTTCGTCATCATGACGCGGCACAACGCCCACATGTTCCTCACCGGGCCGGAAGTGATCAAGGCCGTCACCGGCCGCGCTACGACCATGGCCGAAGTCGGCGGCGCCGAGATGCATGCCACGGTGAGCGGCAATGCCCACTTCATCGCCGAGGACGACCGCCATGCCATCGCCGTGGTCAAGCAGCTGCTGTCCTATCTGCCGCCGAACAACACGGAGGACCCGCCGCACAACCTGGACCTGGACATCGAGGAACTGGCCGATCCCGGCATCAACGATTGCATCCCGGACAGCCCCTCCGAGCCGCTGGACATGCATGCGGTGATCCGCCGCCTGGTGGATGGCGGCGAACTGCTTGAAGTGCATGCCGGCTTCGCGCGCAACGTGATCGTCGGCTTCGCCCGCATCTGCGGCGTGGTGGTCGGCCTGGTGGCCAACCAGCCGATGGTCATGGCCGGCGCACTCGACCTCAATGCCGCCGACAAGGTCGCGCGCTTCGTGCGCACCTGCAATACCTTCAACATCCCGCTGGTAACCCTGGTCGATGTACCGGGCTTCCTGCCCGGCGTCGAGCAGGAGCGCGGCGGCATCATCCGCCACGGCGCCAAGATGCTGTCTGCCTATGGTTCCTGCACCACGCCGAAAATCACCGTGATCCTGCGCAAGGCCTACGGCGGCTCGTATCTCGCGATGTGCAGCCAGGAACTCGGTGCCGACATGGTCTTCGCCTGGCCGACGGCCGAGATCGCCGTGATGGGCGCCGAAGCGGCGGTGCGAATCCTCTACCGCAAGGAACTCGAAAAGGCCGAGGATCGCGAAGCCAAGGCCGCCGAACTGGCCCAGGAATACCGGGACGAGTTCGCTTCGCCCTATGTCTCGGCCAGCAATTTCTACGTCACGGACGTCATCGAACCGCAGGACACGCGCTGGATGGTTGCGCTGGCCCTGCGCAAGACCCTCGACAAGCGGGAACTCAGGCCGGCCAAGAAGCACGGCAACATCCCGCTGTAGCCGAAGACGAAAGGAAGCCGCCCCATGCTGACCGCCGCCCTCATCAAGTCCCTCCAGGTCTTCGGCATCGCCATCGTGATTTCGGCAATCGTCGCCATGCTGATCAAGGCCATGGTCTGGTGCACCGCCCGCCTGGAAAAGGCGAAACCGGTCGAGGTGCCGCTGGGCGAGGTTTGCCCGATCGGCCCCGGCGTCCCCGAGGATGATGTCGCCGCGCTGTCGGCCGCGATCTTCGCCATGATCGGGCCGCACCACGTACTGCACATCGCGAAAACCGGCAATCGCTGGGCGAGCGGCGCGCGCACCGCCCAGCATTCCCACAGACCCGGCCCCCGCTAGAGGAGGAATGACATGCCCAGACATTTCAAGGTTACGGTGAATGGCCGTGAATACGACGTCTCCGTGCTGGAGTTAGCCCCCGGCGAAGCGGTGCCGCCTCCGGTTGCGGCCCTCGGCGTCGCCGGCATGGCCACCGCTCCCGTCGCGCCAACGCCAGCCGCGACGACCGCCACCGCCACACCGGGCGCGGCGGGTGACGTCGTCGCCGGAATGGGGGGCGTGGTCGTCGAAGTGCATGTCAGTGTCGGGCAGACCGTTGGCCCCGGCGATCGCTTGCTGGTGCTCGAGGCGATGAAGATGAAATCCCCGGTGGTCGCCACGCACGCCGGCAAGGTTACCCGCGTACTGGTTTCGCCCAGGGATGCGGTCGAAGGCGGGCAGGTACTGGTGACGATCGCGTGAGCGCCATGGATCCGTTCAAGCCAGCTGACGCGGGCGGCACGCCGCGGCGTGGAGGCGGTGCCGGAGCGCCGGACTGAGCCGCATGGACGGCATCAACTTCCTCGATCTGTTCCAGGGCATCGCCACCCTGGCGGCCTCCGAGCCGAAGATCATGTTCGGGCGCATATTCCTGATGCTGCTGGGCTTCGTCCTGATCTACCTTGGCTCGCGCAACATCCTCGAACCGCTGCTGATGGTTCCGATGGGCTTGGGCATGTCCTCGGTCAATGCCGGCGTGATGTTCCTCGAAGGCAACAAGGCCGGTACCCTGTTTGTCGACCCCCTGCTTTCGGACCCGGTTGGACTGGTGAACGTGCTGCAGATCAACTGGCTGCAGCCGATCTATACGCTGACCTTCAGCAACGGCCTGATCGCCTGCCTGGTGTTCATGGGCATCGGCGTCCTGCTTGATGTCGGCTATGTCATGGCGCGTCCCTTCCAAAGCATCTTCATTGCGCTCTGCGCCGAACTGGGAACCATCGTCGTCTTCCCGATCGCCATCGGCCTCGGACTCACCGAGCGCGAAGCGGCCTCGGTCGCCACGATCGGCGGCGCCGACGGGCCGATGGTGCTGTTCACCTCGCTGATCCTGGCCAAGCACCTGTTCGTGCCGATCACCGTGGTCGGCTACCTTTACCTCGGCCTCACCTACGGCGCCTATCCCTACCTGATCAAGTGGCTGGTGCCGAAGCACATCCGCGGCATCGACATGAGCGCCGACCGCGGACCGAAAATCAGCCGTGCGCAGAAACTGACCTTCGCCGTGGTCGCCTGTACCCTGCTCTGCCTGCTGTTCCCGGTCGCCGCGCCCTTGTTCTTCTCACTCTTCCTCGGCGTGGCGGTGCGCGAAAGCGGCCTCGACAATTTCAAGAAGCTGCTCGAGGACACCTTCCTCTACGGCGCAACATTCTTCCTCGGGCTGACGCTGGGAATACTCTGCGAGGCCAGCACCCTGCTCGAACCGACGGTGCTCAAGCTGTTGCTGCTGGGCATGCTGGCACTGCTGATCTCCGCCCTCGGCGGGCTTCTCGGGGGCTACGCCCTGTACTTCCTGAGCGGCGGCAAGTACAACCCCGTCATCGGCATCGCCGGTGTCAGTTGCGTGCCGACCACCGCCAAGATCGTGCAGAAAATCGCCTCCGAGGCCAATCCGGGAGCGATCGTCCTGCCACAGGCGCTGGGTGCCAACATCAGTGGCGTCATTACTTCGGCCATCATCGCTGCGACATTCATTTCGCTGCTGCGTTAATTCGCGCCGGGTGCCCGGCGGCGAAAGGCAGCCGAGGATTCCGGCGGTCCCGCGCCAAAGCCTGGGCAGCGGCCAGATGGCAGCGATCACCAGCAGCCGCAAGGCCAGGAACCTATGGCAACTCGCGCGCATGCCGAAAAATCGAGTTGGGTTTCCTTGATCCGGTTCTCGGCGTCGCTGCGCTGGCAGTACAGCTTGTCCCAGAAATCCTCGGCCGGCCGGTCGAGTTTGGTCACGATGAAGTGCGGATTGGTGCCCTGGCGCCAAACTCAATGCGGGTGAGCAGGCGCCGCTCCCGATCCCAGCTCTTGGCGGCGTAAAAGGAATGACGAAGCGAAAGCAGCGGATCCATCTTGCCGTCGAGGCAGGTCGGAAGTTACTCCAAGGCAATGGGCGGCGACGCCGCCGGACACCCGGGGGATATCACCATCGGCTTGACTCCTCGATTGCCAGGAGGCGCACCCTCCCAAGCAGGTGTGGCATTTGTTGATTGCCCGCAAATCGCCTAGCATGCATGGATGCAGAACCGGCTCAGGAGGGTGGCCCCATTCCTGAATACCAATAATCGCGATGCCGTGCCTGGGAGGGCTATGGAATGACAGAGACAAGGATCCCGTCGGAGAAGCTTGCAGCGCAGCTATCGGCGGCTTCGATTTTCAGGGATGTAGATCTTGCGGCGATCGCAGCCGAACTTGGCGAAAGCCGCACCATGAGCGTCGACGTTGGAAACGTGTTGCTTGATCCGAAGCAGATCAATGCCGACATATTCGTTGTGCTCGGCGGTGAGTTGCTGGTTTGCCTCGAACCCCGCGTGGTCAATCCGCTGGTGCGCCTGGCCGTTGGGGATTGTGTCGGCGAGCTATCCATTATCGACACCAGCCCACCGTCCGCCTACGTCGTGGCAGCGGTTGAAACCGAACTGCTGGCAATCCCAAAGCCGGTATTTTGGCAAATGCTGACGCTGCAGCCCGCCATGGCACTCAACCTCCTGCATGTGCTTACCCGGCGGATTCGAGAAAACAACGTCGTCCTGCTTGGTAGCCTGGAGCTGCAGCGCGAGTACCGCAACAAGGCGGAGACCGATGCACTGACGGGACTGCAAAACCGCGCCTGGTTCGAGGATGTATTCCCCAAACAACTGGAATTGTGCGAACGCACGGGCCAGAATGCCTCGCTTCTGATGGTAGACATCGATCACTTCAAGGCAGTTAACGACCAGTACGGACACCAGAGCGGCGACGAGGCCTTGCGCCACATTGGCATGATGCTGCGGCGAAGCCTGCGCGCAACCGACCTGTGCGCCCGCTATGGCGGGGAGGAAATGATTGTCCTCATGCCCGGGACCGAAATTGCCCAGGCCAGGCTGGTCGCCGATCGACTGCGCGAGAACATTGCCGCGACATCCCTGGTGCTGCAAGACGGGCGCACGTTGACGCTCAAGGTCTCCGGCGGATTGTCGCAATGGCAGGCGGGATGTCGCCTGGTCGATCTGATCCATGCCGCCGATCAAGCCCTTTACCGCGCCAAGGAAGGTGGGCGCAACCAGATCGCGATGAGCTATCTGCCAGCGGTACTGGGCAGATAGGCCGCTACGGCCCGCGTCCGTGTCTGAAGTCGAAGGAACGCAGCCGCCCTGGCTGGCGGTCGAATCAGTCCGATACTTCGGCCGCATTGACTTCACTACCGGTCTGCGGGTATCAGGTATCAGGCCAAACTAGACCTGCTGTTAGGGAGAGGCGTCTCGGCCAATCGTGGGCATGCCGGGTCAAAATCGGCGCGCCACATGAGCCGGACTCTTCCCAGTTGATTCATGGTGATCATCTCCTTTTGGTCCTGTTCAACAAATGAGCAGGGAAGGTAAATCACCCTGGGCTATTTTGAACGCGCACCACCTCATGAAACTGGGTAGTTTTGGGCGCGCGTCAATACTGTCAAGCTTTTGCGTCGAACCGCCACCTCTTGACGATCGCATAGATCGCCGTAGTCACCATCAAGGTCGGCATGGTCGACGAAATCATGCCGCCGACCATGGGCGCGGCGATGCGGCTCATCACTTCCGAACCGGTGACGGTGCTCCACATGATCGGCAGCAGGCCGGCCATGATCGCCACCGCGGTCATCAGCTTGGGCCGCAAACGCTCCGCGGCGCCTTCCATCACTGCGACATACAAGTCGGCGCCCCACGGGAACTTCCTGTGGTCGCTGGCGACACGGCGATTTTCGACCTTGCGATATGCCCGAACCTCATCCCAGGTGTGGTCGAGTTGGATCAGGACGCCGATCATCCATCCCTCAGTGCTTGTGCCCGGCGTGCGGATCCGGCGCCGCCTTGGCGAAGGGCGTGAAGCGCGCCTGCTCGACCTTGCCGTCGGGCAGGGTCACCGCCACCACGGCCTTGAGGTCCGCCGCCGAGGCGTAGCGCGCCGTGCCCTTGAGGCGATTGTCGCCGTCGGGCTGCAGTTCGACGCTGGCCTTCTGCCCGCCGCCGAGCATCGTCACCGTGGCCTTCATACCCTTGCTCGCCACCTTGCCATCGGCATGATCGGTGACGAAGACAATGACCGGGTTGTCCTTCGCTTCCTTGCTGTCCCTGGCCAGCAGGAGTTCAAAGTGATAGACGCCGGCCATGCGCACCTGGCCGCCGTTGGGCGACTTCATCGTGTCCAGGGTCGCGTCGTCGTGGGCCCAGGCCGGCAGCGCGGCGGCGGCGAAGATTGCGGCAAACAGCGCCAGTCTTGGTTTCATGCGTGTCTCCTTCAGTAAGTGGTTGACGAGGCGTCCTGCAACAGGCGTTCCAGCGGTTTCTGACCCCAGAGCCAGAACATCACCGGGGTCAGCAGGGTATCGAGCAGGGTGGAGCTGACCAGGCCGCCGAAGATGACCACGGCCACCGGGTGCAGCACTTCCTTGCCCGGGGCGTCGGCGGCCAGCAGCAGCGGCACCAGGGCGAAAGCCGCCACCAGCGCCGTCATCAGCACCGGGGTCAGGCGCTCGAGCGAGCCGCGCACGATCATCTGCCGGCCGAAGGTCTCGCCCTCGAAGGCGCACAGGTTGATGTAGTGGCTGATCTTGAGGATGCCGTTGCGCGTGGCGATGCCGGTCAGGGTGATGAAGCCGACCAGGGCGGCGACCGACAGCGGCTGGCCCGATAGCCACAGCGCGACGACGCTGCCGACCAGGGCCAGCGGAATGTTGCCCATGATGATGGCGGCCAGCACCGCCGAGCGGTAGCGCGAATACAGCACCAGGAAGATCAGCGCCAGCGAGACCAGGGCCAGGCCGGCGATCAGGCGCGCCGCTTCCTCCTGCGCCTGGAACTGGCCTTCGAGCGCGGTGAAGTAGCCCTGCGGCATGGGTTGCGCGGCGAGCACGGCGCGGATGTCGGCGACGATGCGGCTCAGGTCGGAGCCGTCGGTATTGGCGCTGACGACGATGCGGCGGCGCGCGTTCTCGCGTCCGATCTGGTTCGGCCCGCTGCCGTCCTCGATGCGCGCCAGCCGCGCCAGCGGCACGTGGCCGGTAGGTGTTTCCACCAGCAGGTTCTCCAGCCCGCTGCCGGCGCGGGCCGCCTCGGGCAGGCGCAGCACCAGGTTGAAGCGGCGGCTGCCGTCGATCACGTGGCCCACCGCCTCGCCCTGCAGCATACGCTCGAGTTCGGCGACCAGCACCCCGGCGGCGATGCCGTGGCGCGAGGTCTGCTCGTGGTCGACGTGGATCTTGAACTGCGGGATCAGCACCTGCTTTTCGATCTGTAGGTCGGTGATGCCGGGCACACTTGCCAGCCGCTCGCGCATGGCGGCGGCCTGGGCGCGCAGGGTGTCGAGGTCGTCGCCGTAGATCTTCAGCGCGATCTGGGCGCGCACGCCGGAAAGCAGGTGGTCGAGGCGGTGCGAGATCGGCTGGCCGATGCTGACCGCCGCCGGCAGCACCGCCAGCCGGGTGCGGATGTCGGCGATCACCGCGTCGCGGCCGCGCGTCGAGCCCTTGAGATCGACGTCCAGCTCGCCGTAATGCACGCCTTCGGCATGCTCGTCGAGTTCGGCGCGGCCGGTGCGGCGACCGACCTGGGTCACCTCCGGCACGGTCAGGATCAGGCGCTCGGCCTCGGCGCCGATGCGGTTGGATTCGGCCAGCGCGGTGCCGGGATTCAGCAGCACATTGACGGTCAGCGTGCCTTCGTTGAAGGGCGGAAGGAAGGCGCGCGGAAACAGCGGCACGCTCGCCGCCGCGACCAGCACGGCGATGGCGGCGACCGCCAGCAGCGGCCGCGCGCGGTCGAAGGACCAGTGCAGCAGCCCTTCGTCGCGGCGCTTGAGCCAGGCCACCAGCCGGCTGTCGCCGTGCTCGATGCGCTTCATCTTCGGCAGCAGCCAGTAGCAGAGCACCGGCGTCAGGGTCATCGCCACCAGCATGCTGGCGAGGATGGACACGATGTAGGCGATGCCCAGCGGCGTGAACAGGCGGCCTTCGATGCCGGGCAGGGCGAACAGCGGGATGAACACCAGCACCACGATCAGCGTCGCATACACCACACCCGAGCGCACTTCCCTGGAGGCGGCGGCAATCACCTCCAGCACCGGCCGCGGCGAGGCGGCGACGCGGTTTTCGCGCAGGCGACGGAGGACGTTCTCGACATCGACCACGGCGTCGTCCACCAGCTCGCCGATGGCGATGGCGAGTCCGCCGAGAGTCATGGTATTGATCGACAGGCCGAGGTAGTTGAACACCAGCGCGGCGATCAGCAGCGAGAGCGGGATGGCGGTGAGCGAGATCAGCGTGGTGCGAAAGTTGGCAAGGAAGATGAAGAGGACCACGGCCACCATCACCGCACCGTCGCGCAACGCCTCGATGACGTTGTTCACCGAGCGTTCGATGAACTCGGCCTGGCGGAACAGGAAGCGCGGCGCGGCAACCCCGGCCGGCAGGGTGCGCGCCAGCTCGGCCAGCGCGCGCTCGACTTCGCGCGTCAGCTTCACGGTGTCGGTGCCGGGCTGCTTCTGCACGGAGAGGATCACCGCCGGCTTGCCGGCGTAACCGGCGTCGCCGCGCTTGACGGCCGCGGCGAAGCCGGCCTCGGCGACCTGGCGCAGCAGCACCGGCTGGCCGTTCTTGACCGCCACCGGCAGGCGCGCCAGGTCGTCGAGGCGCGTGCTCTGGCCGAGGTTGCGGATCAGGTACTCGCGCCCGCCGGCGTCGACAAAGCCGCCCGCGGTGTTGTGGCTGAAGTCGCGGATCGCGTCCTTCAGGCGGTCGAGCGTGATGCCGAGCGCCATCAGCTTCGCCGGATCGGGGGTGACGCGGTACTGCCGCAGTTCGCCGCCGATCGGTATCACCTGGGCGATGCCGGGCACGGTCAGCAGGCGCGGCCGCATCACCCAGTCGGCATACTCGCGCGCCGCCATCGCCGCCGAGCCGGACTGCTCCGCGCCGCGACCGGTCGCGGCCGCCGCCGCATCGCCCTGCAGCGGAATTGCGATCAGCGCGATCTCGCCCATGATCGAGGAAATCGGCCCCATTTGCGGCGCGATGCCGGGCGGCAATTGCTCGCGCACCAGGTTGAGGCGCTCGGCGATCTGCTGGCGATTGCGGTAGATGTCGCTGCCCCAGTCGAACTCGACATAGACCACCGAGAGGCCGATGCCGGAAACCGAGCGCACGCGCGTCACGCCGGGCATGCCGTTCATCGCCGCCTCGACCGGGAAGCTGACCAGCTGCTCGACCTCCTCGGGCGCCATGCCGCCGGCCTCGGTCATCAGGGTCACGGTGGGCTTGTTGAGGTCGGGGAAGACATCGACCGGAGTCCGCAAGGCGGCGATGCCGCCATAGGCGAGCAGCAGCAGCGACGCGGCGAACACCAGCAGCCGGTTGCGCAGGCTGAAATCGATGACCGAGTTGAACATGGTGAACCCTTACGTCGAAACCAGGGATCGGGTCGCTGGTGACGTCGAGCGAAGCGAGCCGTTTGGTAACCCCCCGCGAGGGGGGCGAAGGGGGGCGGGCCGAGTTTGCTCGCCCATGACATGACAGGAGTGTGGGCGTTTCATGATTCGAGAAGAGCTTTCGGAGTCATGGGCGTTGCCTAGCGGATCTGCGACAACGCCATCGCGCCGTCGGTCACCACGCGTTCGGTGCCGACCAGGCCCTCCGCCACCAGCATGCGGCCAGCATCGAGCGGGGCCGTGCGCACGCGGCGGGCGACGAAGCGTTCGGCCGACTCATGCACCCAGACCACGGTCTCGTTGGCGGCGTTGCGCACCACGGCGGCGGCGGGCACCGCCACGCCGGCCTGGCGCGCGCGCGTGGCGGCCAGCACCTTGAGTGTCTGGCCGACGACGACCGGGACTTCCTGCGCCGCGCCTTTTGCGGCGCCGATGCGGAACAGCACCGGCAGGGCCTGCTCGCGCAGGCTGCGGCCGGCGCCGACAAAGACCAGCGACAGG
>NZ_JAFLDR010000059.1 GCF_017302275.1 Sulfuritalea sp. | reverse complement strand
CGCCGCGGGCCGCCGCCGCGCCGCCGCGCCGGCGGCTGAAGGAAGTCCCCATGGAGCGCCGACTTTCCGGCGAGGCGTGAGCCCGGCGAATAGTCGGCGCCGGCGCGACGGCAGCGACGGCATGTCGCACCGGCGGGCGGTGGTGCTGATGGTGCTGGCGACGTTGCTGTGGAGCATTGCCGGCGTCGTCACGCGCCACCTCGAGGCTGCGCGCAGCTTCGAGGTCACCTTCTGGCGCAGCCTGTTCAACGCGCTGGCACTGCTGGTACTGCTGGTCCCGCTGCGCGGCGCGGCACTGTGGCGCGACATCCTCGCCGGCAATCGCGTGATCTGGTTTTCCGGGCTGTGCTGGGCGGTGATGTATACCGCCTTCATGGTGGCGCTGACCCTGGCCAGCGTCGCCAACGTGCTGGTGGCGATGGCCACTGGCCCGCTGCTGACGGCGCTGGCCGCGCGGCTGTTTCTCGGCCACCGGCTGCCGGCACGAACCTGGATCGCGATCGGCGTCGCCGGGCTGGGCATCGCCTGGATGTTCGGCGCCGAAGCCGCCAGCAACACCACCTCGGGCACCTCGCTGCTGGGCAGCCTGGTGGCGCTGGGGGTGCCGCTCGCCGCCGCGGCCAATTTCACGCTGCTGCAGCAGCGCGCGGGAGTCGCGCAGGCGGGCGGGGAAAGGCAGGACATGCTGCCGGCGGTGCTGCTCGGCGCCACGCTCTCGGCCGCCGCCACGCTGCCGCTGGCCTGGCCGCTGCAGGCGTCGACCCATGACATCGGCTTGCTGGCGCTGCTCGGCACGGTGCAACTGGCGATACCCTGCCTGCTGGTGGTGCGTCTGAGCCGCGAATTGCCGGCGCCGGAAATCGCGCTGCTGGCCTTGCTGGAAGTGATCTTCGGTGTGCTGCTGGCCTGGCTCGGCGCCGGCGAGGTGCCGGCCGACAGCACGCTGGCGGGCGGCGCCCTGGTGCTGGCGGCACTGGCCGCCAACGAAGCGTTCAAGTCGCCGCGGGCGCTTTCCAGCTCCAGGTAAAGCTGCCCGTGGCGGCGCGGAACAGACGCTGGCGCACGATGCGCGTGTCGCGCAACGCCTGCTTCAGCTTCGCCGTCTCGATCGCGCCGAACACGGCGGCATCCGGCGCAAGCGCGGCGGTTTGCACGGCTACCTCGCCGACCACCTGCGCCACCTCGCAGCGAATGTCCGCAGCGGCCTGCTCGCGCCGCACATCGAGTTCGGCGAGCTGCTCGTCCGGTGCCGCCATGGCGGCTGCTAGCTTGTCCATTTCCTGGCGCAGCGCCTGGATCTCGGCCAGGGGTTTGGCGAACTTCTGCGTCATCTGTCGCCACTGCGCGGCCTGGGCTTCGCTGAGCGTGATGCCGCCGTCGTGGATGCGCTTTGCGGCGGCCAGGTAGTTCCTCACTTCGGCGGGCGCCATGCACGCATCGAGCATTTGCTGCTTGCCGGCGAGCCGCTTCCTGATGGCGCCGACCTCCTTCTCCAGTTCGGCACGGCGCTTGTCGAGCTCGGCATAGTCCGGAACGCCGATCGTGACCAGGGTTTCCGTGTCGCGCCGCGCGCCGCCGCGCTTGATGCAAACACGGCGCGCGGCGATGGTGCAGCCCAGGGCCTCGTCGATCTCGACCTCCTCGGCCACGATGTCGCAGGCCACCGCGCGGCCCAGCCGCACCGTGGCGGCAACCAGGGTGCTGCCCTCGGCATGGTTGGCCTGCAGCTCGCCGCCGCGCGCCTCGATCACGGCCCGCGACACGCGGCCGTCGAACCGGGTCACGCCGCCCGGATTCTTCACGCTGCCGCCTGTCAGATTGGCGTGCAGATGCACGTTGCCGCCACAGGAAACGATCTCGCCGAATACGTCGGCATGGAAACTCATGTGGCGGCCTTCCACCAGCCTTTGCTCCTGCACCTCGCCGTGTTCCTCGTACTCGTCACCGACCAGTTGCAGGTTGCCGGTGGTGCGCTGGCTGACGCCTTCCCGATTGACGATCTTTTCGGTGATCGATATCTGGTGGGTCTTCTTGTCGATGTTGAGGAAGCCGTCATGCACCGCAACCAGGAATTCGCCCTTGGCCGTGCGCTCGACGCGGGTGCCGGGGCCGGCCATGTCCTCCAGCTCGAAATCGCGCGGCAGGTCCGGCTCCAGCACCGTGCCGTCCGTGTCGAGACCCGATTCGCCGAGCCTGCGCGGCTGCTTCTGCAACAGGTGGGTGCCGGCCGTCACCTGCGGAAAGTGGTTCTTGAAATGGCCCAGGTCCATCTTGCCGCTGGGCAGTATCGAGGGCGAATCGTCGCGGTGCAGCAGGTCGGTCTGCTCCTGCACCGTCGCATCGGCCCCGGGTGACGGATCGACGCGGCGCGCGATGTCGACCCGTTCCACGCGCCCGGACGCGATCGCGGCACGCACCGCCGCGATGTCGATGCCGCTGCGTATGCCCTGGGTCCACATCGCGGCGATGAACTCGTCCTCGTCGAGCCGGGTCGGCTCCGAGCGGACCTGCCTTTCGTAGCCGGTGACCACCGGCTGCCCGCTTGCGTCCTGCTCGCCGAAGAGGGGAAGCTCGACCACGCGTTCCAGCCGGGCCGGCTCGAACAGGTATTCGATGCGGGCGCCATCGTCGATCGACTTGGCCTTCTTGTAAAGCTCCCGCCGCTCCGGCGCAAAGGCCGCCAGCGCACTTGCGATGCGCAACGGCGGGCGTCTCTTGGCACCGGCTTCCGCCGGCGCCTTGGCGTACAGCAGGCCCGACAGCGCGGCGTGGTCGAGGCCGACGAAGTAGGCCCCAGCGCCGAAGACCCGGTCGACGAAGCGCTTCAACTGCGCCGGCTCGTCCATGAACGCGACATGGACGCGCACGCCGGCGCCGTCCATCGTGATGAAGTCCGGCAGCGGGATGTCGCCGACGGAAATGCCGGCGCCCAGTTCGTCCGCCGACGGTGTCGGCGCCAGGGCGGGATGGTGTTCCTCGCGCGCCATCTATCGCATCGCCCGGGCCGGGGATCGCTCCGGCTGCATCATTGAACCTGCGCCGCGACCGGCGATCCGCCCAAATCCCCGATCAGCGTCGCAAGCTGCGCGGCCAGCGACGCGGCGGCGTCTTCGACCTCGCTCACGCCGGCGCCGGCGCGCAGTGCGGCGTCGAGCGCGCTTGCGCTGGCCGCCACCGCGGTGGCTCCCACCGCGCCGGCCGAACCTTTCAGGCTGTGCGCCACCTTTTTCACGGCGGCAGCGTCGTCGGCCGCCACGGCCAGGGCCAGTCGCTGCGGATCCCCGGCGTGGGTATCGGCAAACAGTTTCAGCAGGCGCCCGTACATCGCCTCGTCGCCGCCGATCGAGGCGATGCCCAGCGCCGCGTCGAGACCGGCGACCGCCGCCCATTCCTGCCCGACCCGGTCCTGCGTCGCCGGTGCTGCCGCCGCCATCGGGCGCGGGATCGCCGACCCCGGCGCCTGCGGGGCAGGCGGCAGCCATTTCAGCAACATCGCGTAGAGATCCCGCGGATTAACAGGCTTGGCGACGAAATCGTTCATGCCCGCCGCGGTGCAGGCGCGCCGGTCATCGTCGAAGGCGTTGGCCGTCATCGCCACCACCGGTACCTGCTCGCGCCCCGGCAAGCGGCGGATGGCCCGCGTCGCATCGAGCCCGTCCATGTGCGGCATCTGCATGTCCATCAGGATCAGGTCATAGGCGACCGCCGCCGCCCTGGCGACCGCTTCGCGACCGTCGGCCGCGATGTCGGCATCGAGGCCGGCAGCGTGCAGCAGGTCGAGCGCCACTTCGCGATTGACGGCGTTGTCCTCGGCCAGCAGCAAGCGCGCCCCGGAATGGCCGTGCCGCAGCCGGACTTCCGCGCTTTCGCCGGCGGCCGTGACCGCGGCCGGAATGGAACCTAGCCCGCGCCGCAGGCGCGCGGTAAACCAGAACGTGCTGCCCACGCCCACCGTACTGTCGGCGCCGACTTCGCCACCCATCAGCTGCGCCAGGCGCCGCGTGATCACCAGGCCCAGCCCGGTGCCGCCATACTTGCGCGTGGTCGAGCTGTCGGCCTGCTCGAAGGCGTGGAACAGCTCCCCGATCTTGTCCGCATCGATGCCGACGCCCGTGTCGGCCACGTCGAAACGCAGCAGCAGGCTGTCGCCGCCATCCTGCACCAAGCGCGCGCGCAGCGTCACGTTACCGCGCTCGGTGAACTTGATGGCGTTGCTTACGTAGTTGTACAGGGCCTGCCGCAATCGCGTCGGGTCTCCGCGCAGCCAGCGCGGCACCTCGCCGCTGTCCATGCGGATCTCAAGTCCCTTGGTGCGCGCCGCGGCGGCGTTCATCGAGACGACATGGTCGAGCACCGACTCCAGGGCAAAGTCGGTTTGCTCGAGCTCGACCTTGCCGGCCTCGATCTTCGACAGATCGAGCACATCGTTGAGGATGGCCAGCAGATGTTCCGCCGCCTCGTCCACCTTGCGCAGGCGTTCCGCCTGTTCCGCCGTCGCTTCCGCCCGCCGCATCATGTGCGTCAGGCCGATGATGGCGTTCAGCGGCGTGCGTATCTCGTGGCTCATGTTGGCCAGGAAGCGGCTCTTCGCCTCGTTGGCCGCTTCCGCCGCATCCCGCGCCGACGCCAGTTCCACGGTGCGCGCGGCGACTTGTTCCTCGAGGTGCGCCTGGTAGTCGGCCAGTCGCGCCTCGATCGCCTTGCGCTCGGTGATGTCCTGGGTCACCCCCACCGCGCGCACCGGTTTGCCATCCGGGCCGAGTTCGAATTCCGCCTTCTGGCGGATCCAGCGCGCCTCCTTGCCGATCGCCACGCGATGCTCGTGATCGAAGCTGCCGCTGCGTAGTCCGTCCTGCCAGGCGCGATCGACGGTCTCGCGATCCGCCGCCCAGGTCCGCGCCAGGTAGCTGGCACGATTGCCCTCGATGCCCTCCGGCAGGCCGAAGATGCGGCTGGTTTCGGCCGACAGGATCATCCGGTCATGGGCGATGTCGTAGGTCCAGCTGCCGATCTTGCCGACCGCCTGCGCCCGGTTGAGGTCGGCACGGTTGGCTTCGAGCTCCGCACCACGCCGGGCGAGGTCCTCGCCCAGCGTCCGCAATTCCCGTAGCCGGTTGAGGTAGGCGCGTACAAAAAACGTGACCAGGGCGGCCGACAATGCACCGGCCACGGCCAGCACTGCGCCATGAAGGGCTGGCAGGAAAGGCGGCGGCGGCGGCAGAACGCCCAAGGCCTCCGCCCGGACCAGACCAAACATCGCCAATGCGGTTAGCGTCGCCACTGCTGCCGCCGCGCGCACGCTGATCAACCACCCGATCATCATGATGACGATCGGGAAGGCCACGACAATCGGCGCGCGCGCGCCGCCGGTAAAGATGGATATCACCGCCACGGATGTCCACCCGCCCCATGCCATCAGGGTGACGGCGGAACGTATGTTGCCCCGAGCAAGCAGATACCAACCCGCCAGGGCCAGCACGCTTACCATTGCCGGGCCAATGATTCGTATCGGCTGATCCGGCGCCAGGATACGAATCACCAGAAGCGTGACCGCGGCGCCCACGAGCAAAGCGTAGATGGCGAGCCTGAAAAAAACGATCGATGGCTCCCAGGAGATCTGCGCCTCGATCTCGTCGTCGGTGTTGACGCCTGTCTGGTCGTTCTGGTTCATGGCCCGTGGATGATGGCGCTGGCGGAATGGCGTTCGGTCGTTGATTGCCGATCACGCTATCTTACGCCGTCAGCGGCCGGCCGGTACAGGCCGGGCAGGCATCGATGCCGTCTGCTTCAGGCCGGCGGCAGCTCGCGCTTGCTGCCGTCGTCGTGGATCGCGACGTAGGTGAACTGCGCCTCGGTGACCTTGACCACCACCGGGTGGGTCGGGTTGCGTTCGGCATAGACCTGGATATCGACGGTGATCGAAGTGCGGCCGACCTTGACCACCTCGGCATAGAAACTGACGATGTCGCCGACCGAGATCGGCTGCTTGAAGAGGAAGGAATTCACCGCGACCGTGGCGATGCGGCCGCGCGCCAGGCGCATGGCCGGGATCGCGGCGGCGATGTCGCACTGGGCCATGACCCAGCCGCCGAAGATGTCGCCATTGCCGTTCATGTCCGCCGGCATCGGCATCACCCGCAGCACCGGCTCGCGCCCTGCAATCTTCACGCCTTCATGGCCCATGGCCATTCTCCCCTGCTGTCAAGGCCGCCAGTATAGGGCGGAGGAGCCGCGTCGCCGTGCCCTCCGCGGTCGGCTCTCCATAGCCGAGCGGCTACGCGGGCGCGGAGCAGTGCTCCGCGAAACCCCCGCTACGCCCAGCGCCGTCCGCAAGGGATACCGTCTCCGGCCAAACCGGAGACATCACTCTTGCGCAAGAATCGGGTGGCGCGGTCGAACCCGGTCCGCAATAATGACCCCATGCCTGTCGCCAGCCTCCTTCACCTGCTGCTGCTCTCCGCCATCTGGGGCGGTTCCTTCCTGCTGATCCGCGTCGGCGCGCCGGCACTCGGACCGGTGCCGCTGATGGAGGCGCGGGTGCTGCTGGCGGCGATCTTCCTCGCTGTGGTCGCCCTGCTGCTGCGCCGGCCGCTGGCTTGGCGGACACACTGGCGCCACTACCTGTTCGTCGGCCTTTTCAACTCGGCGCTGCCCTTCCTGCTCTTCGGCTATGCCGCGCTGACGCTTTCGGCGGCGATGCTGTCGATACTCAATGCCACCTCGCCGCTGTGGGGCGCGCTGATTGCCGTCGTCTGGCAGAAGGCGCCGCTGGCGGGCCGCACGCTGGCCGGACTGGCGCTGGGCATCGCCGGCATCGGCCTGCTGGTCGGCTTCGATCGCGTCGCCCTGGAACCCGGCGCCGGCGTCGCCATCGTCGCCTCGCTGGCGGCGGCGCTGTGCTACGCCGTCGCCAGCAACTACGCGAAGACCGCCCGCACCGTGGAGCCCTTCGCCAATGCCCACGGCAGCATGTGGGCGGCGAGCCTGCTGATCGGGCCCCTGCTGCTGGCCTTCCCGCCGAACGCCACACCGACGCCCGGCATTGCGCTGGCCGTGCTCGCCCTCGGCGTGGTCTGCAGCGGCGTTGCCTACCTGCTCTACTTCCGCCTGATCGCGGACATCGGCGCCGCGCCCGCGCTGACCGTGACCTTCCTGATCCCCCTGTTCGGCACCGGCTTCGGCTGGTTCTTCCTCGACGAGGCGGTCGGCTGGCACACCTTGGCTGGCGGTGCCGTGGTGATCGCCGGCACGGCGCTGGTCACCGGCTTTTCGCCGCGCCTGCTGACCCTGCGCAAGGAGGCCGCGAATGTCTGATCCATCACTCGACACCGTGCTCGCCGAACCCGGCGACGAACAGCGGCGCCAGTACGAGGCGGTGGCGCGCGCCATCGCCTTCATCCGCGCCCATGCCGCGCGCCAGCCGGAGCTGGCCGAGGTCGCCGCTGCCGCGCACTTGAGCGAGTTCCACCTGCAGCGCCTGTTCTCGGCCTGGGCCGGGCTTTCGCCCAAGCGCTTCCTGCAATACCTGACCAAGGAGCATGCGCGAGCGGCCTTGCGCGCCTCGACCGGCGTGCTCGACGCGGCGCTGGACGCCGGCCTCTCGGGGCCGGGGCGGCTGCACGACCTGATGGTCAGTTGCGAAGCGCTGACGCCGGGCGAAATCCGCGCCCGGGGCGCGGGCGTCGTGCTACGCCACGGTTTCGCCGGCACGCCGCTGGGCGAAGCACTGTTCGGCTGGACCACGCGCGGCGTATGTCATCTGGCTTTCGTCGACGCCGATGCCGCGGCGAAGCTGGCGGTCCTGCGCGCGGACTGGCCGGCGGCGGACTTCGTCCGCGACGACGCCGGCGCCGCCGAACTGGCGACACGCGTCTTTCCCGCGACACCGGCGCCGGGCAGGCTGCACCTGCTGCTGAAGGGCACCAACTTCCAGATCAAGGTCTGGGAAGCGCTGCTGAAAATACCACCGTCATCGCTGGTGTCCTACGGCCGCCTCGCCGGCCACCTGGGCATGCCGCGCGCGGCGCGCGCCGTCGGCTCGGCGGTGGCCGCCAACAGCATCGCCTGGCTGATTCCCTGCCACCGGGTGATCCGCGACGACGGCGGCTGCAGCAATTACCGCTGGGGCGTGGACCGCAAGCTGGCGCTGCACGCCTGGGAACTGGGGCGGTCCGCTTAGCGGTTCGCCAGGTAGTTCATCGGCCCGCCGCTATAAGGCGCGAAGCCGGTGCCGAAGATCACGCCGGCGTCCGCCAGTTCGGCATCGGCCACCACGCCTTCCCTGACCAGGCGCTGCGTGGCATCGAGCAGGGGTTTCAGCATGCGCTCGGCCAGAATCGCCGTGTCGCCAGTAGCCTGTCCTGAGCTTGTCGAAGGGCCGACTCCCGACTTTTGCGCCTTGCCATCCACCCAGGCGTAGAAACCCTGGCCGGACTTCTTGCCCAGCTTGCCGGCCTCGAAGAGTTCGACCAGTTTCTTCGGCGGCGAGGCATCGCCGACCAGTTGCTTGCCGGCATGCACGGCAACGTCGAGGCCGACGGTGTCGGCGAGTTCGATCGGGCCCATGGGCATGCCGAAGGCGACCAGCGCGGCGTCGATCGCCTCGGGCGCGATGCCTTCGTCGACGCACTTCATGGCTTCGTTCATGTAGGGGCCGAGCACGGCATTGACCAGGAAGCCCGGCGCGTCCTTCACCGGCAACGGCAGCTTGTCGATCCTGCGCACGAAGGCGGCAGCGCGTTGCGCGACCTCGGGCGCGGTGCGCTCGCCGGCCACGACCTCGACCAGCGGCATCATCGCCACCGGGTTGAAGAAGTGGATGCCGACCAGCCGCGTAGGATCCTTGAAGGTCGCCGCGATGTCGGCCAGCTTGAGCGACGAGGTATTCGATGCGATCACGGCCTCCGGCTTCGCCCGCGCTTCGATGTCGGCGAAGAGCGCCTGCTTGGCGTCGAGGTTCTCGAAGATAGCCTCGATGATGACATCGGCCTGGCGCACGCCTTCGCCTTTCGGATCGGCGATCAGGCGGTCGAGCGCGAAGCGGGCGAGCTTCTTGTCGCGCAGCTTCTTCTCGAAGAATTTTGCGGCACGGCCGACAGCGGGCGCGATGCGCTCCACGGACTGGTCCTGCAGGGTCACGGTCATGCCGCGCAGCACGCACCAGGCGGCGATGTCGCCGCCCATGACGCCGGCGCCGACCACATGCACACGTTGCGGTGCGAAGTTCTTTGCATCCTTGCCGAAACCCTTGAGCCGGTCCTGCAGGAAGAAGACGCGGATCAGGTTGCGCGTGGTGGGATGATTGACCAGCGCGTCGAGCGAGGTCGGCTTGTCGGCCGGCACCGCCAGCGTGTTGCCGCCGTAGTTCTGCCACTGGTCGATGATGGCATAGGGCGCCGGGTAGTGTTCCTGGCGCGCGCGCTTTGCGACCTGCTTCTTCGCGCCGCTGGCGACCATGGCCTTGAGCGGGCCGTTCATCAGCTTCTGCAGCAAGGGCAGCTTGTCCTGGCGCGGCGCATTGCCGGAGAGCACCAGCATGCGCGCGGCGTTTTCCATGACGCGCGGCGGCACGCATTCGTCGGCCAGGCCCATTTTCTTCGCCCGTTTGGCGTCGATGTTCTTGCCGGTCAGCATCATGTCCATCGCGGCGGCGGGGCCGACGATCTGCGGCAGGCGCAGCATGCCGCCCCAGCCGGGGACGATGCCGAGCATGACCTCGGGCAACGCGAACTTGGTGCCGGGTTCATCGACTGCGATGCGGTAGCGGCAGGCCAGCGCCAGTTCGGTGCCACCGCCCATGCAGTGGCCGCGCACCAGCGCCAGTGTCGGATAGCGCACGGCAGCGAGGCGGTTGTAGGCATCCCAGCCGCGCTGGATCAGCGTTCGCGCTTTCTCCGGCGTGTCGGCCGAGGTGAATTCCTCGATGTTTGCGCCGGCGATGAAGCCGGCCTCCTTGGCCGACTTGAAGACCAGGCCCCTGGGCGGGATCTTCTCGCATTCGTCGAGGATCAGGCCGAGTTCGGTCATCACCTCGGCGCCCAGCGTGTTGGTCGAGGAATTCGCGGTGTCGAGGATGGCCCAGGTGATGCCCGTATTGGCGTCACCTGCCTCGCGTTCGAGTTTCCAGTGCTTGAACTTGCTCATGTCGAATCCTTGTCAAAAACTTCATAGCGGCCGACGATGGCCGGGCGCTCGTCGCCATCCACATGCAGCGCGAACACACCGCTCCCGGGACGGGTCTCGGCGCGCAAGGCGAGCTTCGCGCCATAGAACACCGGCCCCTTGATCCACGTCTCCAGCCTCATTGCCGCATGCCGTGCGGCGCCGAGGTGGGCGAGGCACTGGCCGATGGCCCGCTGCGGGTGGGCAAAGGCTCGGGCAAAGCCCTGGCGGCGCGCATAGCCGTCATGCAGGTGCAGCGGATTGAAGTCACCGGAAAGGCGGCTGTAGCCAAGCCGTCCGTGCGCCGGCATCTGCCATTCGGCGACGGGCCCGCCGTCCGGCACCGGGTTTGGCGGTGCCTCGGCCTGCGCCGCGCCGAAACGGCCGCGGGAGTAAAAGGTATTCACGGCCTCGAAGGCGACGCGGCCGTTCGCTTCGGCGCTGACGCAAAGATCCATCTCGATGCCCTTGTCGAGGACCCGCAGCTCGCCGGTGCGCACCGTCAGGTCGAGTGCGGCATCCGGGGCGATGGCCTCATGCTGCGTCATCCGGTTGCGCACCTGCAGCACGCGCCAGATCGGCAGCGGAAATGCCGGGTGGCTGAGCATTGCCATCAGCATGGGGAAGCTGGCGGTGTGCGGATGGAGGATGGAAAGGTCCGCGCCTGCCGGCAAGCCGGAAAGCGTGAAGAAGTCGGCGAGCTCGCGCGGCGAGTAACGCTGGCCGCGCCAGGTGGCGACGATGTCGGGCAAGCCGGCGCCGGCATCGAAGCGGCGCTTGGGCCGCCACATCTGCGCCATGAAGCCGAGGAAGCCCGGCTTGCTGCGGTAGTCGAGCCGAACGGACACGGACGCAAGGCCACGCCTCAGGCGGCCTCCACCAGCACCGCGCCGCCCTGGCCGCCACCGATGCAGATCGCCGCCATGCCGCGCTGCTTTTTCTCGCGGCGCAGGACATGCAGCAGGTGCAGCACGATGCGCGTACCGGAGGCACCGACCGGGTGGCCCAGTGCAACGGCGCCGCCGTCGATGTTGAGCTTTGCCGGGTCCAGCGTGCCGAGCGGCGCGGCCAGGCCGAGTTCTTCCTTGCAATAGGCCGGGTCTTCCCAGGCTTTGACGCAGCCCATGACCTGGGCGGCGAAGGCTTCGTTGATTTCCCAGGCGTCGAGGTCGTTGAGTCCCAATCCGTGACGTTGCAGGATGGGTGTCGCCGCATGCACCGGGCCCAGGCCCATCTGCGCCGGATCGAGGCCGGCCCATTGCGTGTCGGTGATTTTGCCAATCGGCGTCAGCTTGTACCTTTCGACCGCCTCGGCGGATGCCAGCAGCAGCCAGGCCGCGCCGTCGGTGATCTGCGAACTGTTGCCCGGAGTGATCTTGCCGTACTTGCGGTCGAAGAAGGGCTTGAGCTTGGCCAAGCCCTCCATGCTCGAATCGTGACGCACGCCGTCGTCCTCGGCATACACCTTGCCGTTGGCATCGATCAGCGGCACGATCTCGTCGAAGTGCCCGGCCTTCTGTGCATTGGAAACCTTCTTGTGGCTGGCCACCGAAACCTCGTCCATCTGCTGGCGGCTGATGCCGAACTTCCAGGCCAGGTTCTCCGCGGTCTGGCCCATCATCAGGTTCACCACCGGGTCGGTGAGGCCCTTGACGATGCCGATCACCGGGGTCAGCAGCATGCCCAAGCGCAGCTTGGCGAACATGCCGAGTTTGGCACCCAGGCTGCGTGCCTGCGCCATCCGCGAGAACCACATCACCATCTTGTCGGAGTAGAGCAGCGGCGTGCGCGACAGCGCATCGACGCCGCCGGCCAGCACCAATTGCGAGCGGCCGTTCTGGATGTTGGCGATGGCCGAATCCAGCGCCTGCATGCCAGAGGCGCAGTTGCGCATCACCGTCCAGCCCGGCACCTTGTTGCCGCAACCCAGGCGCAGGGCAATCACACGGCCGATGTTGACCTCGTCCACGCTGGGCCCGGCGCAGCCGACGATGACTTCGTCGAGGTTCTCCGGGGCGAAGGGCTGGCGTGCCAGCAGGGCGCGGCCGGAAATCGTCGCCAGGTCCGAAGCCGAGAAGGGGCCGGGGACGTTGCGCGACTTGAGGAAAGGCGAGCGCGCGCCATCGATGATGTAGACGGGTTCGAACTTTTTCATTTCAGGCGACCTTGCGCAGGGCTTCGGGCCGGGTCGGCGCGGGCGTCACCTTCTCGACCGAGAAATCCTGCGGGAAATCGTCGACGGCGATGGCGCGATCGCGCAGCACGGCGCGGCGTTGCAACAGGGCATGTTCCTCGGCGGTGATGACGCCGGCCTCGAAGGCGTGGGCGGCTTGCCTCGCCGTGTCGCCAGCGCCGACTCTTCCCTCCTTCACCGCCTTGCGGATGCGCGCCTCGATCGGCTCGGCGGCCATCGTGGCTTCCAGCGCCAGTTCGATGACGCCGACCGCATCCGCCTCATCCCTCGGCACGAACATGCCGTCGGTGAGGCGGGCGCGCGTGGCGGAAGGCTCGATCAGCAACTGCGCGACTTCGTGGCCAAGCTTGTCGGAGGGCACTTCGTAGGGGCGGCCGAGCGGGAAGATGTACCAGTGCAGCAGCGCGGCGATGTAGCGGTTCGGGTAGTTGGAGATCACGCCCTCGAAGGCGTTCTGCATGCGGAACATGGCATCCCAGATCGCCCAGTGCATCAAGGGCGCATCGGCGGCCTGGCGGCCGTCGGCTTCATAACGCTTGAGCGTGGCCGAGGCCAGGTACATCAGCGAGAGGATGTCGCCCAGGCGCGCCGAGAGCTTCTCTTTGCGCTTGAGGTCGCCGCCCATGACGAACATCGAGACGTCGGCGAGGAAGGCGAAAGCGGCCGAGAAGCGCGAGAGCTGCTGGTAGTAGCGGCGCGTTTCCGGCGCCACCTCGACCGGCACGGAGGCGAAGTTGGAACCGGTGAGGCCCATGCTCCAGGAACGGAAGCCGCGCGTCCAGATGAACCACAGGTGCGCGGCGAACGCGGCATCGAAATCACGCAGGCCCTTTTTCGCGTCGGCCTCCTTCGCCGCCGCCATTTCCTTCAGCACATAGGGATGGCAACGGATCGCGCCCTGGCCGAAGATGATCAGGCTGCGGGTCAGGATGTTGGCGCCCTCGACGGTGATCGCCACCGGGATCTGCTGGTAGGCGCGGCCCATGAAATTGTTGGGGCCGAGGCAGATGCCCTTGCCGCCGAGGATGTCCATCGCGTCGTTGACCACCTGGCGCGCGCCCTCGGTGACGTGGTACTTGACGATGGCCGAGACCACCGAGGGCTTCTCGCCGAGGTCGATGGCGCCGGCGGTCATGGTCCGCGCCGCGTCCATCGCATAGAGCTTGCCGCCCATGCGCGCCAGCGGTTCCTCGATGCCCTCGAAGCGGCCGATGGCGGTCTTGAACTGGCTGCGCACCCGCGCATAGGCGCCAGTGGCGCGCACCGCAAGCTTGGACATGCCGGTGTTGGACGAGGGCAGCGAAATCGAACGCCCCGCCGCCAGGCATTCCATGAGCATGCGCCAGCCCTGGCCGGCCATGGCCGGGCCGCCGATGATCCAGTCCAGCGGCATGAAGACGTCCTTGCCGGAATTCGGCCCGTTCTGCCATGCGGCATTGAGCGGGAAGTGGCGGCGGCCGATGTTCACGCCGGGATGGCCGGTCGGCACCAGGGCGCAGGTGATGCCGAGGTCGTCCTTGTCGCCGAGCAGATGCTCGGGGTCCTGCAGGCGGAAAGCCAGGCCGAGCACGGTGCAGATCGGCCCCAGCGTGATGTAGCGCTTGTCCCAGGTGACGCGCATGCCGATCACCTCCTTGCCCCGCCACTGGCCCTTGCAGACGATGCCGAGGTCGGGAATCGAGGCGGCATCCGACCCCGCCTGCGGGCTGGTCAGGGCGAAGGCGGGTATCTCCTGGCCCTTGGCCAGGCGCGGCAGGTAGTGGTCCTTCTGTTCTTCGGTGCCGTAGTGCAGCAGCAGTTCGGCCGGGCCCAGCGAGTTCGGCACCATCACCGACACCGCCGCGGCGGAGCAGCGCGTGGACAGCTTCTGCACCACCATCGAATGGGCGTAGGCCGAAAACTCCAGCCCGCCGTAGCGCTTCGGGATGATCATGCCGAGGAAGCCCTTGTCCTTGATGTAGGCCCAGGCTTCGGGCGGCAGGTCGTGGTGGATCTGGGTGGTGTCCCAGTCGTGGGACATGGCGCACAGCGCCTCGCACTCGTTGTCGAGGAAGGACTGCTCGGCGGGGGTCAGCTTCGGTTGCGGGTAGTCCAGCAGCTTCTGCCAGGCGGGCTTGCCGGAGAAGAGCTCGCCCTCCCACCAGACGGTGCCGGCTTCCAGCGCCTCGCGCTCGGTCTGCGACATGGCCGGCAGCATTTTCTTGTAGAGGGCGAAGATGGGGCCGGTGAGGACGGCGCGGCGCAGCGGCGGCAAAAGCAGGACGGTAGCGGCGGCAGCGATGAGAATCAGCAACCAGGTCATGGCGGTCTCCTAGTGTCAGGCGGCGCGCTTGGCGCGCGGCTTCCTGGCGGGTTTGGCTAAAACTTCGGGCAAGGGCGCGCGCAGGCCGCCGATGAGGAAGCTCATCAGCCGCGCGTAGAGCGCATCGGGGTCGGTGTCGTCGATCGGGCCCAGCATGCGCAGGGCATCGGCGCCGGATATCGCATAGGACAGCGCGCCCATCATGAAATGGAAGCGCCAGAGGAACTCCTCCTGCGGCACGTCGGGCAGGGCCTTGAAAAAGGCGGCCTTGAAACGGGCGATGACTTCGGCGTATTCCTCGGCGAGGAATGTGCGGATGAAATCGGTGGGCTCGGTGTAGGTGCGACCGAGCAGGCGCATGAAGGTCTGGCCGCCGTTCCGGTCCGCCGCCATGCGGATGGCGACGCCGAAGAAGGCCTCGACGATCTGCCGCGGCTTCAGCGGCGCGCCCTTGGCCTCCGCCTCGAAAGCCGTCAGGGCGGCGATGCGCTGCTCGTTGAGCCAGGTCAGGCGGCGGCGGAACACGGCTTCGATCAGCGCCTCCTTCGAGCCGAAGTGGTAATTCACCGCCGCCAGGTTGGCCTGGGCCTCGGCGGTGATCATGCGCAGCGTGGTGGCGTCGAGGCCGTGCCGGACAAAGAGGCTCTCGGCGGCATCGAGGATGCGGGTGCGGGTGTCGGTTTCCACGGGACGGCGGGCCTCCGGCAAACGATGGTTTCAAACGAATGTTTGAATCCTGACATTCGAGGCTGTGCGCGTCAAGAGGACCTACTCTAATTTGATGTTGCGGCGCGGCATCTGCCGGCATGCCGCCGCGCGGCTTCAGGGTGCGTCCTGCAATGGGAAACCGCCTCAGGCGGCCAGTCGCGCCAGCCAGTCCGCCGCGCGCTCGACGGCGACGCGCCCGCGCAGTTCCGGCTGGCGCAGGTGGCGCACCAGCAGGTTTGCCCCGGCGCCCGGGAAGCGTTCGGCGATGGCCCCCAAATAGGGCGGTACCACCGGATCGCTCAGCTTGCATTCGGCGAAGCCGAGGGGCTCGCCGCTTTCGCAGAGGACGAAGTCGATTTCGCGCCCTTCCTTGTCGCGCACATAGTTCAGGCTCATGGCGCGACCCGCGGCATCCTGCAGGAAGTGGGTATGGCGCAGCAGCATCGTGGCGCAGGCATTCTCGAAACGGATTCCCTCGTCGCCCTGCACCAGGCCGGTATCGAAGAAATAGACCTTCGGTTCCTTGAGCAGGGCGCGCGCGATGTTGCGGTGGAAGGGCCGCACCGTGAACACGATGTGCAAGGCCTCCAGGATTTCAAGGTAACGGCCCAGCGTAGTCGGCGATATCTGCAGGTCGCGCGCCAGCGAGGCCAGCGACAGCGGCGATCCGACGCGGCTCCTGAGCATGTCGACGAAAACGCGCATGGCGCGAATCTCGGCCACGCGCGAAAATTCGAGGATGTCATCGCGGATCATGCCGTCGAGGTACAGGGTCCGCCAGCGCTCCGCATCCCCGGCCGCGTCGGCCAGGAACGGCTCGGGGAAGCCGCCGCGTTCGAGGATGCGCGCCAGTGCCGCCTCGGGAGTGGCGCCTGATATCGCCACCCATTCCTTGACCGTGACCGGATGCAGGCGCCAGGAAAAGTAGCGACCTGCAAGCGATTCTCCGGCCTGACGCAGGGTATCCAGCCGCGCGCTGGCGGTGACAAGTAGCGCCTGTCCATCGCGGCGGCCGTCGAACACACCCTTGAGCCAGGCCTTCCAGCCCGCCATCTTGTGCAGTTCGTCGAACACGACCAGTCCGGCCGCCGGCGACCAGCTCTGGTCGAGCATTACGCGCCGGTCCGCCGCAACGTCCCAGTTCAAGACCTGCGCACCCGGCCAGGCTTCCGCCAGGGCACGCGCCAGCGTGGTCTTTCCGGCCTGGCGGGGGCCTGACAGAAAGACCATCTTGCGTGCCAGATCGGCCTGGATGAATGGGGCAAGCGCGCGTTCCATCCGACTATTTTCCAGTCCACTGGAAGCAAGTCAAGACTATTTTCCAATTCACTGGAAAATAGTCGGCACCGGGAACGACTTGCGCGGTGACGCCGCAGCCCGGAGGACTCAGCGCTTGGCGCGCTTGCCGCCGTCGAGCCGGCGCCACTGGCCGGGCGGCCTGGGCTTGTCCGTGGCGGCCTTGGGCTTGGGCACCAGCATGTTGCGGCCCGGGGCCTTGAGAAAATTGCGGTGCGCAAGGATCGCGGCACTGACGGCTTCCGTCGCCAGACGGATAGGCTGCCCCTCGGCCTTCGGCCGGTAGGCGGCAAGCTCCTGGCGAATCGCGAGCAGGCGCTCCGCGGTTTCCGCCTTGCGCTTGTTACGCACCCCGCCCATCAGCGCCACCCCCACCGCCGTCAGCGTGTAGCCGCCCGCCTCCTCGACCAGCAAGCCCTCCGTGGACAGCCGCAGGAAGGACGCGGCGACATCCACGTCGAGCGGAATCGAGCCACGCAGCAGATGCATCGCCGCCATGATTTCCACGAGCTCCGCCGGCCGCCGCTTGGTGGCGAGCGCGGTGGACATCAGGAGCAGTACATCCACGTCGTGGATAGGGTGCATGGCAGGGCCTTTGGCTGGAATGGCAAGACGGACGATCGCGCGATGTCGCCGCCGGCGAACGCGATCACGACCCCGAGTATAGACAGCGTCCGCGCGCGGCATGGGAAGACCTCGATGCGTACCGTGCCGCCGGGGCCGACTTTCTACTGCTCAACGCCCCGTGGCGTGGGTACGGGCAAGCGCGACGAAAATGGCCAGCCACGCATGCGTTCATGAATGCCGGCTCAGAGCGGCGGGATGTCAAATATCTCTGCCCCCTATTGCAGACCCCTATTGCACTGGGCACCGGCAAGCGAAACCGGAACGGGGTGCCACGTACTTATGCAATACGCCGTCACAGAACTGCGGAAGTCAAATGTCGCCGATCTGTTCTGAAACTCAGGCTTTGGCTTGGCTGACGAGCGGAAAACGCTCGGGATGCCGGATGGACTCAACCGCCAAGTCGACATCCAGTTCCGGCCAGTAAAGATGATTGGGCGATGGCAGTTCGACATGGAGGATTTTGCCAATTGCCACATCACGAAACCACGGGAACTCGGCGAACGGAAGAAACAATTCCTCCGAATCCAGCAAGACCCAGAAACCATGCTGGGAGATGTTGGTGACTTCAGCTGGGGAAATGCCTGCACCAAGCGCTGCGAATGTCATTTTCATGCTCCTGAACAAGGCGAAGAGCCTCGCTGATTTCTCGCCGGGACAAACCGGTGTGTTGGGCAACCTCGATTGCGGGTTCAAGCCAGAACTTCGCCTCACCGTTCTGCCCCTGAACATGGACATGCATTCTCGGTTCTTCTCGTGAGAAGAAGTAGAACCGGAAGCCGCCCTTGCGAAATATGGTTGGACTCATGGATGAAATGATACGCGCTGAAAGTCGGACGGATCAAATTCAGAAACTCGGCGCCCCACTGGAACTTCCCTCGGTCGCTGCTGGCACGGCAATCGGGGCGGCGGGCGCCTAGACCAGTACCTGCTGCGCAATGGCGTAGAACTTCTTGCGCTCGTCCATGCCGTTGTAGCCGCCATTGATGGTGATGCCGATGTACTCCACCGGGGAGACGTCGATGATCTGGCGCCGATACTTCTTCTTCAGCACGTCGCTGTCGGCATGGTTGGCGACGTCGTTGAGGCCGCGCGTCTGCCAGAACTCGCAAACGCTCCACACCGCAAACTCCGGCTGTTCGAGCAGTTCCGGGGTGTTGATGAAGAGGTCGCGTCGACCCTTCCTGATGCCGAGCTGCAGGTAGTTGGCGCGCCCGGTGGTCTGGAAGATGCCACGCCCCTTGAAGCGCACGTCGTCGCCTGCCTGCGTGTTGCCGAGGTCGGCGCGCCCCTCGTAGGCGCGACCCGACGCATACTCGCGCAGGGTCATGAAGTGATCCGTCTCGTGGCAGGCCTGAGCGAGAAAGTGGCAGTACTCCTGCGGCGTGTCGATCTCGTAGAGCGGACAGGTTGCGTTCAACCATTCGGCCAGGCCAGGCATGAGCCGCGTGGGTTTCCCGGCGATGGCGGCGAGGTGTTCGGGAGTGATTTGGTAGGGCATGCTCGCTCCAGGATAGCTACTTGAAAGTCGGCGCCCCACAGGGACTTCCTTCGGTCGCTGGTGGGACGGCGAATGCGCTCTCACAAAACTAAATCACGTCGACCCCAGATGGTTCGAAATGCTGAAGTCATCAAGAACAACGGCAAATGTCTCCTATTGTTGCCTCAACGCTTGGGCCCTCTGTTGTGCGTTGTTTGACGATCCCGCAGGGTGTCTTCGTTGTTTCTTAGGTACTTACCCTTTCGAGCTTGCCCCAAATGGCGACTAGATATCTCAGTGCTTCCGGCCTTGAGATTAATAACCTCAAACTGACCCGTGTGGTTACCAATGGACCTGACAATTACGTCACCAGTTTTGGTTGTAAAGAGTCGCACTTCGTGTTTGTCCAAAAGCTCCCTTATCTCTGGTTTTGGATGGTCGAACTGATTCCCGTAGTTCGAAGTGGCAATAGCGAACGTCGGCTTCACAGTCTTGAGAAACGTGGAGGTAGTGAAACCATTATCTGCCCCATGATGAGCCACAATCATAATATCTACTTCTGAATAAATGCTGCGCGTCCTTCTGAGGTAAGAAGAGATTTGCGCAGACTCAACGTCACCTATTGAGACTTCCGTAATTCATGACATCACCACAAGGTAGCCTGCATCCAGCAAGCGGCGATGATCGAGGGGCGCTTTTGAGCGCTCTTGAGTTTGTTGCGTGCGGTCGTGTGCAGTTCGCTCAGAT
>NZ_JAFLDR010000058.1 GCF_017302275.1 Sulfuritalea sp. | reverse complement strand
CGCGCTTCGCTCGCGGCCAGGCCTGGCTCGACGCGTTGGCGGGAGGACCGGCGGACTCGTCGTCCCGCTCTTCGTCCGACTCGCCGGCCTTGCTGCGTCGCCTCGCGGCGCCGCTGCCAGCGCCGCCACCCGAACTGGCGCGTCGCCATCGGCGACTGGGCTGGCGGCAGATCGACCTCGACTTTGCCGCGCGCCACCCCCCCGGCCACGCCATTCACCGGGCACTGGCCGCGCTCGCGGTAGGCAGCCGGATCGCGCTGCGCCAGACATCGGCCGGCGCCTGGCGATTGTGCGATGCGCAAGGGGTCGACATCGGCGCCCTGTCGCAACACTTCGAACCGGAAACCGACATGCACTGCATCGAAGCCCGCGTCGCCGCCATCCATGTGCGCCGGCCGAAGGACGTGGCGGAGGCATACAAGTCGCGGATCAACGCGCAGTGCGAATCCTGGGAGATGGTGGTTCCCGAGCTGGTGTACGCGCCGGGCAGTTGACCAGGGTTCAGGAGGCAGGTGGTCGGGTCATCGGCAAAGCAACGCGCGGCGACCAAATCGAATCGCTCGCACTGCTCGTCGTGGACCTCGCGTTGCGAAAGATCGCCTTGGTGGCGAACGCCGCGCGTGAATTTCCCCTATCGCAAGGCGTACCAGACGCCCCTGCCAGCGCCGTGCTGACCCAGATGACCTTGCTCGACCAACGCCCGGAAATGCTGCTTGAGCGTGTTGCGATTGCCGCCGGTCAGTCGAATCGCATCGCCCATCGTGATGCGTCCATGCTCGCGTGTGAACTCGACGATTCGTAGCGACAACTCGGGTAGCGAGGCCAATACCAGCTTCTCACGCTCGATCTTGCGATCGAGACGGCGGACCTGCTCGGCGAGCGCACGCAGGAAGAACATCAGCCATGGTTGCCAATTCGGCGCACGCGTGCGGATCGTGCCTTGCGTTTGCCGCAACGCCAGGTAGTAGGCCTCCTTGCTTTGCTCGACCACGCTTTCCAACGAGCTGTAAGGCACGTAGGCATAGCCGGCCTGCAAGAGCAACAGGGTTGTGAGAACACGGCTGAGCCGGGCGTTGCCGTCCTGGAAGGGATGGATCTCGAGGAAGACCACGATCCGGATACCGATCAGCAGTAAAGGGTGAAGCTGTCCCGCCTGACGCTCTGCGTTGAACCAGCCGATCAGTTCAGCCATCAGGCGTGTCGAATGGCGTCGCCGTTGCGAAGACGACGCCCAGTGGTTTCCCGCCCTCAGCAAAGGCCACTACGCTGTTGGTAGTCGTCTTGTAGTTGCCCCGATGCCATGCATCCTCCTCGCTGTAGATCAGGAGATCGCGGTGCAACTGCTTGATGTGCTTCTCGGTCAGCTCGATGTCCTGCCAGGACGAGAATACCCGTTCCATGACCTCGGCGTAGCCGGCTACCTCTTGTTCGTCGCGGGTGGCGAAAGACTTGATCTGCAGATTGGATAGCAGGCGCTGGACCTCGCGATCGGACAGCCTGCTGCCCTCGATGCGGGTGGATAAACCGATGCTCTCGATGGTGGCGACCCGCCGCAGCGCAGCCAGCCGATCCGGCGCCAGCGTGCCAAGCGCGCGCCAAGCCCCCTTGAGCTCATCGATTCCGGCGATGAGACTCAGGATTTCCGGGGTTATCTGGACGGCATGCGAGACGATCATGGCCGACAATACTACATTCAATTACACCCATTTCAACAGGAGCCCAGGAACCGTGCAGGGCGTAACGTTTCGCCATGGGGCAGGTCGCTCGGGCAAAGCCGACGCGGTTGGCGAAGATGATCACGAGTAGGTCGCCGATCTCGTCGGCTTCCTGGCCTCGGATCAGGCCGCCCAAATCTCGGGCCAGGCAATCCAGATCAACGGCGCGCTGATCTGGCGCTTCGCGTGAAGGGGCAATTCGAGGTCAAGGGCACACGTGGAGAGCACTCTCTGTACTCTCTCTGCCTACGAGGTGTCGTCCAAGAGGCATGGTCCAGGCACCCCGGGATTGCGCGCCTATCGGCCTTTGCGGTCGCTCAAGGAGTTTGAATCCCAAGTCGTCTGTCGGCCATGAAGCTGCCGCAGCAATCCTAGGGAACAAGTGAGGGTGATTATCTGCCCGCCTTCCTTGCCTCAGCCAGTCGGTCATAGACCTGGCTACCCAGCCATTTTGAGACGAGTTCTTGCATCTCCGGCTTGCCCATGTAATCGGAGAACAGGTCCTCGTTCAGTTCCATCCGCTCGATGAACAGGGACTCGAGCACCTGCCGGAACACCAGCTGGAACTTGTCGAGGGAGTTGACCGCTGCCGCCTTCTGCAGTGATTCGTTCAGGCTCGCCGCTTCAGCGATCTGATCGAAGAATAACTGGTCCGCCTCGTTCAACTCGCCGCCGAAGCGCTGGTTGATCATATCGATCAGGCGAGACAGCGAAACGAGCTCTTCACGTACCATGCCCGACCCCACCTCGCGCGGGCCGTCCAGCGGTTTGGCATAGCCCTCGTCGAGGCTGATCGAGCCTTCACTGATCTTCTGCAAGCGATAGTAGTCGAGCTCGACCTCCTCGTCGAACTGGTAACCCGGCCCGCTCTTGCGCTTGGGCAGCTTCAACGCGAGGTGCCGCAGGTACGTGAACAGCTTCTCCAGATCGCTGTCCTGGTAGGGGATCACCTGGCTCAGAAAACCGTAAAGATTGCGGAAGGCCTGCAACTTGCCACGCCACAGCTCGGCCTCCTCTTCTTCCGTGTTCTGCCACTGCACGAAGCGCGCGACCGCCTGATCGAGAATCGCGTTCATCGTCTTGTGGTCGCCGGGGCTCTGGCGGCGCTTCGGGGCGAAGAACACCTGTGCCAGTTCGGCCACTTCCGTCTGGAGGTAGATCCCCGAGGCATCGAGCTCGGCCTTGACCTCGTAAAGCCTGTCGGGATCGACCTGCTCGCCCATCTCGGAGCCTTCGTAGTATTGACGGAAAGCCTCCTGGATCTCGCCGGGCTCATTGACGAAATCGAGCACGAAAGTGTCGTCCTTGAGCGGATGGGTACGGTTCAAGCGCGACAGCGTCTGCACGGCCTGAATACCTGCCAGGCGCTTGTCCACATACATCGTGTGCAGCAGCGGCTGATCGAAGCCGGTCTGGTACTTCTCGGCCACCAACAGCACGCGGAAGTCCGGCTTGGCGAAGGCGTCGGGCAGTTCCTTCTCCTTGAGGCCGCGATTCATCTCGACCTCCGTGTACGACTTCTCCGGAATTCTGTCGTCTTCCACCGTACCGGAGAACGCCACCAGGCTCTTGATCGGGTAGCTCTTTTCCTGGATGTAACGGTCGAACTCCTGTTTGTAACGAACCGCCTCCAGCCGCGAACCGGTCACCACCATCGCCTTGGCATGCCCGCCGATCTTGTGCCGGGTGAAGTGCTGGAAGTGCTCGACCATCACTTCGGCCTTCTGCCCAATATTATGTGGATGTAGGCGCATGAAGCGGGCCAGCGCCTTGGCGGCCTTCTTGCGCTCGACGTTGGGGTCGTCCTCGGCCTTCTTGATCAGCTTGTAGTAGGTCTTGTAGGTGACGTAATTCTTCAGCACGTCCTCGATGAAGCCTTCCTCGATCGCCTGGCGCATGGTGTAACGGTGGAAGGCTTGGCCATTGCGGCCGAAGATCGCCAGCGTCTTGTGTTTGGGCGTGGCGGTGAAGGCGAAAAAGCTCATGTTCGGCTGATGGCCCCGCTTGGCCATGGCGAGGAACAGGCGCTCCAGCTCAACTTCGCCTTCCTCTTTTGCCATCTCCTGCGCCTTGCGGCGCAGCTCCGCGCCGCCGAGTACGCCCTTGAGTTCCGTCGCCGTCTCGCCCGATTGCGAGCTGTGCGCCTCGTCGATGATCACCGCGTACTTGCGCGTGGGCAGATGGCTCTTGCTGCCTTCGCCGCGCTCCTCGCTCAGCCTGGCCAGCTGCCCGGACACGAACGGAAATTTCTGCAAGGTGGTGATGATGATCGGCACGCCGGCTTCCAGCGCCTCGGCGAGCTGGCGCGAATCCTCGTCGATCTTCTGCACCACGCCCTGCCGGTGGTCGAACTGGTAAATGGTGTTCTGCAACTGACGATCCAACACCACCCGGTCGGTGATGACCACCACGCTGTCGAAAACCCGCTCATCGCGTTCGTTGTGCAGGCTGGACAGGCGGTGCGCCAGCCAGGCAATCGTATTGCTCTTGCCGCTGCCTGCCGAGTGCTCGATCAGATAGTTATGTCCCACACCTTCGCTGGCAGCGGCTGTCACCATCTGGCGCACCGCCTGCAACTGGTGATAGCGCGGGAAGATCAGGCTTTCCTTGCGAATCTTCTTGCCGTCGTCGGTCGTCTTCTCTGCCACATCGAGATGCAGAAAGCGGGCGAGCAGGTCGAGCAGGCTGTCGCGTTGCATGGCCTCTTCCCACACGTACGCCGTCTTGTAGTTGCGCGCATCAAAGTCGGGCGGGTTGCCTGCTCCGCCGTCCACGCCCCGGTTGAAGGGCAAGAAGTGAGTGGAGGAACCGGCCAGGCGCGTGGCCATGTGAGCTTCTTCGGTATCGACCGCGAAATGTACCAGCGTGCGTTTGGTGAACACGAAGATCGGTTCACGCGGGTCACGGTCGTGGCGGTACTGGTGGATCGCATTCGCCGCCGTCTGTCCGCTCAAGGGGTTCTTGAGTTCCAGTGTCACCACCGGGATGCCATTGACGGACAACACCACATCCAGCGACTTTTCCGACTTCGGGCTGAAGTGCAACTGGCGGGTGAGCCCCAGCCGATTGGCCTGATAGCGCGCCTCCAGCTCCGGGTTCAGGCCGTGCGCCGGGCGGAAGAAGGCGATCCGCAAGGTCTTGCCGAAACATTTGAAACCGTGACGCAGCGTGGCCAGCGTGCCGTGGGTGTCCAGCCACTTGCACAGCGATTCCAGCACCCGCGTGCCGGTCTGCTCGCCGTGCAACGCCGCCAGCTTCTCCCACACCTTGGCCTGGGTGGCACAGATGAAGTCCAGCGCTTCATCGGGGAAGATCGCCCGCTCGCGGTCAAAGCCCGTGCCGTCGAGCGGCGTATAGCCCTCGCCAAGCAGGACCGACTCGATGGCGGTTTCAAAAGCGGCTTCGCTGGTGCGCTTCATGCTGGGTTCCGTGGTCGGTGGGGGTCGAGAAGGGTCAAAGCACCACCGCAGTCAGCGCGCCCTGGCCGGCACGACGGGCGCATCTTCACCCCGCACCACCGGCTTGCCGTTCTCCCAGGTGACGGCGTACTGACCCAGACGCCGCTTCTTCTCCAGAACATTCGCAACGGACTTCCGGAGGGCGTCCAGTTGCTTCTGGCCCTCCGGGGATGGGGTCGTGATTCGCCTGGCGTTCATCGTTCGGCCTTCTCAAGCAATAACTGATAGTGGTCAGCGCGCAGGATGTCGCGCTGGTCTCCGCACTGTTCGAAGACCAGCTCCGGATTTTCACCATCGTTCATGAAGCAGATGCAGCGGTCGACGCGCTGACTGAAGTCGTCCAGCAGGTGGCGCAGGCTGCGCGGGAAGCGCCGCTCGATGTCCGCCTCCGGGATGGCGTGCCCACCGTGGGCCACCCGCTCGGCGACGCGCAGCTTTGACATCTCGGCGCTGGGCAGCGCCAGATAGATCAGGTCCACCCGCCAGCCGTCGCGGCGCAGCCGGTCGACCATGCGCAGATAGGTGCGTCCAGCCAGGGTGGTTTCGAACGCGAAGCTTTCACCGGCCATGATCCGGGTTTCCAGCTCCCGCAGGAAGATGCGGCTGGCGGCCAGCAACTCCCGCTCCGGGGCGAGCGGCGCAAGCCCGGCGGCGATCAGGTCGGCGTTGACGAAGTGGGAGCAGCCCACCACCGTGGGCAGGTACTCCAGCGCAAAGGTGGTCTTGCCCGCGCCGTTGGGGCCAGCGATGATCCAGCAGGTGCGGGTCATCCGGTCATTTCCTCCAGCGGGATCTGGTCGGTGACGGCGGCGGTGATCAGCGCGGCGCGGCGTTCTTTCAGCAACTCCACACTACCTCGGACAGCCTTCCGCTGAAGATCGATTCGTTTGGCGCCGTCCCTAATTTCAAAAACGATGCGCTCTTGCTCTTCAAGGGGAGGGACCGGTATGCGTATCGCGCTGAGAGTCTCTCGATTGATTTTTGGCATTGCCACCCGAGCCGATTCGAGTTCGGCCCACGCCGAGAAATCCTCGGAGAGAAGGAAATACTGGAGATATTCCGGCATCAACCTTTCAGAAGGACGGAGCGCATACATGTCCGCGCTGCACAAACAGTCGTCCTCGGCCAGCACCACCTTGCGCAACGCGGGACGAATTTTCGAGTAGAGAACATCTCCTTGCTTGCACAAGTACTTGCCGCTCATGGCACCTTGATCCGCAGAGGTCTCCGTATGCGTAACTTCACCGGTGCGTGACTCGATGTGATTGGGCGCCACGAGAATCATTTCTAAAAATCTGTCATCTTCAGGGTCTACCTGCCCTTCAGATATGAATACATCCCATGAGAACTTGGTCGTTGGCCAATGCGCCGGAATCTCGCCCAGCCATTCCTGGCCGGTGGGTTTGAGCGGGGCTTTGGGGTCGAGGCCACGGGTGACGACGCGGCTGATGAGGGCGGCGCGCTTTTCTTCCAGCAGCGCCAGCATGCGCTCTTTCTCGGCAATCAGCCCGTCGATGCGGGCGGTTTCTCGGTCGAGGTAGTCGGCGATGATCGCCTGTGTTTCAATCTTCGGAAATCCAATCGCGAGCGAGCCAATGAAATCCCAGCTTGCCCGCGGCATCTTTGCGCCGAAGGTTGATGCATTAACAGCCCCGACAAAGTCAGGAGCGAGTACCGAGTAAAGCAGAAATGGAGGGTGAAGAACTTCCACCGGCCGCATTACGAGTAACTCAGTGGAACATACACCGTCGCGAGGGGCATAGCATGCCTTCGCCAAGTAGGGGCGAAGCTTCCCAAAAAGAACGTCGCCTTTCCGGAAAACATTGGCCAGACCTGCATCGCCTTCGATCTCATTTGCCGATCGTGGTACGGATTCGATAATCCGACCAGTCCAAGACTCGATGTTCTCAAGTCCGAGATAGTCAGGGGTATCGGAACCTGCTGCTGTGCGCTCGTTTCGCAGTGGCGCCGCAAACTTCAAGCGCGCTGTTTGCCAAGCAGTAACAAGGCTTGATGCTGTCGTGGGTGTCATTCAGTGACCTCCCGCAGCAACTCCCGAATCCGCTGCTCCGCGCGGGCTCGCGCGTCAATCTCGCGCCGATTAACCGGCGGCACTGCCGCCGTGTCCGATCTCATCATGGCCGCTCCTCCACAGCGCGATACGCCTGTTCCGGGTCGTTGGGCACCTCGGGCCGGGTCATGCGGATGCGCGCCGCTTCCAGCAAGGGCTGCACATATTTTTGCCGGACGTACTCCGGGTTGCGTTGCAGTAGCTGCCCCAACTCTTCCAGCCGCCAAGGGCGCTGGTGCAACAGGTCGAGGACGACATCGCGGACGGCATCAGGCGGGCTGCGACGCCCCAGAGCGCCAACGCGGGCCGCCAACTCACCGGGAAGACCGGCAAGCAGCGTCTGGCGGAGTTTGGTTTTCCGTTCGGCTTCGGCCTTATCTAGGGAGTTGGGGTCCCTAGACAAGGCGCCCAAGTCCCTAGATAAGCTCAGGGGGTTACTAGATAAGCCGTCGGGGTTACTGGACAAGCTGTCATCGTCACCCAGCATCTTGCCGGTGGGCTGGTACCAGGTGGCCGAGCCACGACCCTTTTGCTGGAGCAGACCCGCGTCGCGCAATTTTTTCAGCGACTGGCTGGCGGTCAGGGTGTCCACCTTGTTGATGTCACGCCAGGTGGCGTTGTCGATGGCGCCGACTTCGCGGGCGACGACGAGCGCGCGGGCCTCGGCCTCGGACAGGTGAAGATTCTTGAAGCGCGCCAGCCACGCCAGATCCTCCGGGCCCAGAAAGTGGTGGAAAAATAGGCGAACGACGAACTGATCCTGCCCGCGGTCGGATTCGAACAGCGGTGGCGCCAGCCCGGCCTTCTCGCACATCTCGCGCATGACGCGCACGCCGCTGCCCTTGGTTTCGGCAAAGCGGGTATCGTAGAGCGCGGCGGCGAGCTTGGGGTTGCGCGGCAGCGAACCAGGTTCGCTCAGGTGATCGGGTGATTTGAGCGAAAAGCCGGGGTTGCGGATTTCCAGGCGATTGCTGTAGCGGATGATCTGCACCGACGCATGGCTGCGGTAGCTGCGGTGCATCAGCGCATTGACGACGGCTTCGCGGATCACGCGTTGCGGCACGATGGGGCTGTCCTTGCGCTGCAGGTCGCCTTCGGCGAGGCCGAACGCCTTGGGCAGGTCGTCGAGGATGGCCGCCTGCACGCGGCGGATGAGCCGGAACAAGGGGTCGCGCAGTTCCAGGCTGTCGAAGCGCCGCTCGGGGTCGGGCACCCACTCGCGGCCGGGAACGCGGATGTAGTCGACCCGCGTCATCGGGAAGATGCGGCGCAAGGCGACCGGCTTGCCGAACAGGACCAGCCCGGCAACGGTGGGCTGCCATTTCCCGTCCGCGTTGAGCCGCACGCAGCCTAGCGCCTGCAGCAAATCTTCATCACTCCAGCGCAGTTCCTCGGCATCGGGGTTGGTGTCGCGGCGCGACTGGCGGTAGTCGGCGAGGGCGTCGGGGGAGAAGTCGTCGAACGTGCCGTCCGGCACCAGACCGGCATCGAAGCTCTCGTGCTGTCGAACCTGGTAGAGCGCAATCAGGTCGTCTTCGCTACAGCGCTGATCGGTGCTGCCGATGCGCCGAAAGGCGCCGCGCGGCAAGCCCTGCGCCTTGAGATAGAGCGGCTTGTCCTGTGGCGCAGCCTCGGGCACGAATACGGCGATCACCGTCTTGCCGTCGAGCACCTCGGCCTGGATGTCGAGCCGCAGCGGCCGGTTGAACATGCTCGCAGCCTGGCTGGCCAGATCAGCGCTGACCTTGTCTGGGTGGTTGAGTCCCTGGATCTCATAGGCGGGGAACAGGGCCAGCTCTTCGCGCGTCACGCCGAGCAGCAGCCAGCCGCCTCCGAGGCCCGGCTCGTTGGCAAAAGCGCAGACGGTTTCGAGCAGCGATTTGCCGATCTCGTCGGCGCGCTTGGCCTCGATGCGCTCGTTTTCGTCCAGCAGGTTGAGATGTTCGAGCAGTTCCTGCGCGGTCACTGCGTTACCTCGCTGAGCAGGCAGAGGATGCGCTTTTCCACGGCGGCCAGTTCGGCATCGATCTCGTGCAACGGGCGCGGCGGCTGGTACTGGAAGAACACGCGGTTGAAATTGATCTCGTAGCCCACCTTGCCGAGGCCGCCGTCCTGCTCGTCCAAGGTTTCGCGGTCGATCCAGGCGTCGGCCACGTAGGGGCGCACCTCGCGCAGCACGTAGCTGGCGATGTCCTCCTTCAGTGGGATGTTCTCGGCATCCTTGAGTGCTGGGTCGGGTTCGTACTCGATGCAGACGCCCTCGCCCCGAGCCCCTCCCCCGCGGGGAGAAGAGGGAATCTTATGGAGGCCCAACAGGGCGTAAAGCTCATCCTTGTTGATGTCGACGGGCACGGTCTGGCCGGGGAACAGAGCGGCACGGTCCAGTGGCGCGACCTTGTGATGCTTGGCGATGACGGGCGCAGCCTCGGGGTCCACCGTGGTGAAGCAGTCGCGGAAGATCTTCTTCTGCACCGTGCCCTTGGCACCCTTTGCCCAACCCTCGATGTCGTCGGGCAAGGTCCTGAACACCTGCTGAATAGCGTCCCAGGCCTGGTTCCAGTCCAGCAGCGGTTCGTTGCCGAGCTCGTCCTGCACGGCCTGCAGGGCATCGAACAGATCGGGGCAGGTGTTGAGGAAGCGCTCGCGGGCCTCGTCAGTGATCTGGAAGCGCAGGCGTAGCGGGCGCAGCACGCTGATGCGGCGATAGCCGAAGTCGGTGTTGTCGAATACGCGGCTGGTCTTGCTGTCTGCACAAGCGCCGTGTTCGCGGGTAACGGCGTCGAGCGCCGCTTGGTCGAGGTAGCGTCGCTTGTCGCCCAGGCTGCGCTTCATTGTTGTGTAGCGCTCACGGGCGTCGATGAGCTGGATCTTGCCCTTGCGGTGGTCGGCCTTGCGGTTGGTGACCACCCAGATGAAGGTGCCGATGCCGGTGTTGTAGAACATCTGTTCGGGCAGGGCGACGATGGCTTCGAGCTGGTCGCGCTCGATGATCCAGCGGCGGATCTCGCTTTCGCCGCTGCCAGCGCTGCCGGTGAACAGGGGCGAGCCGTTGAAGACGATGGCAGCACGCGAGCCCGGCTTGTCGCGGTCGCCGGATTTGTAGTCCTGAAACTTGCTCATCATGTAGAGCAGGAACAGCAGGGCACCGTCGTTGATGCGCGGCAGCTTGCCGCTGTAGCCGCGGAAGTTGGGCCAGCGGTCGATGACCTTCCTTTCCGCCTTCCAGTCCACGCCGAAGGGCGGGTTGGCCAGCAGGTAGTCGAAGCGGTGCTCCGGAAACGGGTCGTCGGTGAGGGTGTTGCCCAGCATCACCTGGCCGTCCTTGTGGCCCTTGATCAAGAGGTCGGAGGCGGCCACGGCATAGGAGCGTGGGTTGTAGTCCTGCCCGAAGACCTTGACTGTGGCTTGTTCGTTGTGGGCGCGGATCCAGTTCTGCGCCTCCGCCAGCATGCCACCCGTGCCGCAAGCCGGATCGCAGATGGTGACGATGACGCCGGCCTGAGTGAGCACACTGGTGTCGGGTTCCAGCAGCAGGTTGACCATGAGCTGGATCACTTCGCGCGGGGTGAAATGATCGCCGGCCGTTTCGTTGGCGGCTTCATTGAAGCGCCGGATCAGGTCTTCGAACACCAGGCCCATGGTGATGTTGTCGACCTTGCGCGGGTGCAGGTCGATCTCGGCGAACTGGGCGACCACTTGATACAGACGATTGGACTCTTCGAGTTTCTCGATCTCCTTTTCGAACTCGAAGCGCTCGAAGATCTTGCGGATGTTCTCGGAAAAACCCGCGATATAGTCGGCCAGATGGCGGCCGATGTTGTCCGGATCGCCTTTGAGCTTGGGGAAGTCGAGTTGGCTGTGGTTGTGAAAGCCCAGCGCGGTGCCGTCTTCATCCTTCGCCAGATTGTTGAGGATGGCGTCGATATTGGGGATGCCCTTGCTGCTCAATTCGGCATGGCGCTTGAGCACGGCCTCCTTGCTGGGCGCCAGCACAGCGTCGAAGCGGCGCAGCACCGTAAGCGGCAGCATCACGCGCTCGTATTGCGGTGGGCGGTAGGGGCCGCGCAGTAGGTCGGCGACAGACCAGATGAAGTTGGCAAGTTGTTGAAAGTTAGCGGTGGCGCTCATGTCTTGATTCTGAGATGTGAGGAGTCAATTGGCATCGCAATTGCCCGATTTCTTGTGCCCGTGATGATCACGACCATTTGACTTTCCGGTATGCATGAGCACTGCCTGACAAGATCAAGCCAAGGGTAGCATTTCAAGGGCTGCTTTTGGGTGCGAGAGACGTAGCGCTTATTCTTTCTGAATGTCCTACCCGGCGCGCATAACGGACAGTCCGCTTTTGGCGACCATGAGTCAGCCTTGGCCAAAGATCTGACGTTCCCAGTGCCAGGAAATTCTGACCGAAGTGAAGCCGATCTGCGACCTTGCCCGCAATCTTTGCTCGACCACGCTTTCCAACGAACTGTAAGGCACGTAGGCATAGCCGGCCTGCCAGAGAGCAACAGGGTTGTGAGAACACGGCTGAGCCGGCCGTTGCCGTCCTGGAAGGGATGGATCTTGAGGAAGACCACGATCCAGATACCGATCAGCAGCAAGGGGTGAAACTGTCCCGCCTGACGCTCTGCGTTGAAGCAGCTGATCAGTTCAGCCATCAGGGATGGCGTGTCGAATGGCGTCGCCGTTGCGAAAACGACGCCCAGTGGTTTCCCGTCATCGGACAGCCTGCTGCCCTCGATGCGGGTCGATGAACCGATGCTCTCGATGGTGGCGACCCGCCGCAGCGCAGCCAGCCGATCCGGCGCCAGCGTGCCAAGCGCGCGCCAAGCCCCCTTGAACTCATCGATTCCTGCGATGAGACTCAGGATTTCCGGGGTTATCTGGCCGGCATGCGAGGCGATCATGGCCGACCATACTACATCCAATTACACCCATTTCTGCAGATCCCCAGGAAACGGGCAGGGCGTAACGTTTCGCCATAGGGCAGGTCGTCGGTCAAAGCTGTCGTAGCCGTTCCGAACGAGCCATGCCAGCTAGAAGTTTGATACCAGCCGTTGCCGAGGGTCGGAAACCGAACAACCGTATTCTCTATCTCCCACCCTGACGGCTACTTTGGAATCATTCGAATATTGATCAGGAAAGCCCGCAACTCATTGATTGATATTGAACCATCGCTCGTTTACAATACTGAGTAATTTTACTCACCATTGTAAATTCAGTGATTCCAGCCTATCAACGCCCTGAAACCGCAACACTGAAAGAGCGTCTGCGCGAGCCGCCACGATTCCTGATTGTTGTCGCTGGCCCACGCCAAGTTGGCAAGACGACATTGGTGCGCAGTGTGCTTGCTACCTATCCGCCAGAACGCTACTCCTTCGTCGCCGTGGATGATCCGGAAGACTCTTCTTTGCCGCGCGCAGATCCGAGTTCTACCCCTACCCGGCGCCAAGCGACTGCGCCCCGCGACTGCGCCTGGCTGGTCGACATCTGGCAGCGAGCCAGAAAAGCAGCGCAGAGAAGCGCGGATGGCCACGTCCTTGTCCTCGACGAAATTCAGAAGATTTCGCGCTGGTCCGACACCGTGAAGGGCTTGTGGGATGCTGATCGCGCGGAAGGGCTGGCGCTGCACGTCGTCCTTCTTGGCTCGTCGCCGTTGCTGATGCTGCAAGGCATGAGTGAAAGCCTTGTTGGCCGCTTCGAGCCCATCCACCTCACCCATTGGTCTTTCCGTGAAATGGCCGATGCCTTCGATTTCGACCTGGAGGACTACCTCTATTTCGGTGGCTACCCCGGCAGTGCTCCGCTGATCCGCAGTGAGCCGCGCTGGCGCAACTACGTCACTACCGGCCTGATCGAGCCAAGCATCGAGAAGGACATTCTGATGATGACACGGGTCGACAAGCCCGCGCTGCTGCGCCGGCTGTTTCATCTCGGCTGCCGCTACTCGGGGCAAGAACTTTCCTACACAAAGATGATGGGCCAGTTGCAGGATGCGGGAAATACCGTGACACTGGCCCACTACCTTGAACTGCTCGGTAACGCCGGGTTGATCCGTGGTCTGCAGAAATACGCCGGACAACACCATCGCCGCCGTTCATCATCACCCAAGCTCATGGTACTGAATATGGCCTTGATGTCGGCCGGGTCCGGTTACACAAAAGCCGAGGCCCAAGCCGACCGCAGCTATCGCGGCCGCGTAGTGGAGAGCGTTGTCGGCGCACACCTGCACAACACGGCTGCGCCGGACTGCCGCCTCCATTACTGGCGAGATGGAACCGACGAGGTGGATTTCGTCCTCGAACGCGGACAACGGCTCGTCGCCATTGAAGTAAAAAGCGGTGCCGTGCCGGCGCAACTGCGTGGCCTTGCCACCTTCGAACGCGAATTCGGCGCCTGCCGCCACCTGTTGATCGGCGACGGTGGCATCCCTCTGGCCGAGTTCCTTTCCTATCCGGCGGAGCACTGGTTTTGAGCCAAGTCGTCGATCCCGACCTGCTGGTGCCGCGCACCTGCACGACGCGCAACGAGCAAAGCGGCGAACGCAAGAGCCAGCCGCTGGAGGATTTTCGTGCCGTACCGGCCTATGTGCTGCTCGGTGACCCCGGTGCCGGCAAGACCAAATCGTTGAAGCGCGAGGCAGCGGCCACCGGCGGCCATTACCTCCCGGCGCGCACCTTCGCCACCCTCGAACCTGGCCCACAGCTTGCCGGCAAAACATTGTTCATCGATGGCCTCGACGAAATGCGTGCGGCCGGCGGCGACGGCCGCACACCGCTGTACCAGGTTCGGCAGCATCTCGACCGTCTCGGTCGTCGGGCCTTCCGGCTCTCATGCCGCGAGGCCGACTGGTACGGCGACAGCGACCGTGCCGCCCTGCTAGAGGTTGCGCCTGGTGGCTTGCTCGCCGTCCTGCACCTCGACCCGCTGAGCGACGCCGATATCGCCTGGTTGCTCGCATGCAAGTTCGGCCGCACCGATCCGGCGGATTTCGTCCACCAAGCGGAACGCCACGGACTGGCCGGGCTGCTACGCAACCCGCAGACGCTGACCCTGCTGGCTCGCGCTGTTGGCGAAAGCTGGCCCGACGGTCGCCGCAAGACCTACGAACTCGCCTGCCGGCAACTGGTGCGCGAACCCAACGCGGAGCGCCGTGCGGCGACGCGCGCCAGCGCACGGACGGACGATGCCCTGCTCGACGCGGCAGGTTTCCTCTGCGCCGTGCAGCTGCTCGCGGGTATCGCCGGCTTTGCCCTCGACGACGACGCGGTGGACGATCAGCACAGTCTCTGGCGCGAGCTTGCCGCCTCCTGTGACACACCATTGCTCGATGCGCTGGCCAGCGGCCTGTTTCAGCGCGACGACCGCGAACAGCAACGCATCCCTGTCCATCGCAGCATCGCCGAATACCTCGGCGCACGGCATCTGGCGGCCCTGATCGACAGACAAGGCTTGCCGCTCGGTCGCGTCGTTGCACTCATGGCCGGCGAGGACGGCGGCATCGTGTCCGACCTGCGCGGCGTAGCCGCTTGGCTCTCGGTACATTGCCGCGGCGCGCGCGCCGAACTCGTCGAACGCGATCCACTTGGCGTCGTGCTCTATGGCGATGTGCGCGACTTCCCGATCGATGACAAGCGCCGCGTGCTCGCCGCGCTCGAAGCCGAAGCCAAGCGCTATCCCCATTTCCGCTTTCAGGACTGGACCGCCGTACCTTTCGGCGCTCTGGCCACGCCCGACATGGTGCCGACATTCCTGGAATTGCTCGCTGACCCCGCACGCTCCGAGGCCGACATCGCCCTGCTCGACTGCGCGCTGGATGCGCTGCACTACGGCCCGCGGTTGGCCGAAATCGCAGCGCCGGAGGAATTGCTGCGCTTCGATGCGCTGCTCGAGGCCGTGGCGCGGGATGCGAGCTACCCTTCGCACATCCGCCACTCGGCCCTGAAGATTCTGCTGCGCGACCTGCCGCGCCATGCCGCTCGCCTGGTCGCCATTGCCAGAAGCGTGCAAGCCGGAATAGTCGAGGACAACGACGACGAGTTGCTCGGTTGCTTGCTGACGGAGTTGTTCCCCGAGTTCATCCGGCCGGCGGAATTGTTCGACTTCCTGCACCAGGAAAAGCGGGATCGCCTCATCGGCGTCTATCGCATGTTCTGGGGACATCATCTGCCGAAAACTGCGCAGGCGGAAACGTTGCCAGAACTTCTCGACCAGTTGGCACAACGAAGTCCGGCCTTGCGCAAATCGCTCGACGATCTGCAGGTGGAACGTATGGCTGGCGGCCTGCTGGCGCGCGCACTGGAAGCGCACGGTGACACCATTGACGATACGCGCCTGTACGATTGGCTTGGTGCGGGATTGGACGAACACGACTCGCCGCGCATTGATGACCAGCACCAAAAGCGTGTCGCCGCCTGGCTTGCGGCGCGGCCGGAACGCTACAAGGTGACGTTGCTTGTCGGCGCTGCACGCTGCATCGGCAAGGAAAACGTCTGGTTCTGCCTGTCAAATTGTGCGTCCCGCCTGTACGGCGCGGAGCCACCAGCCGACATCGTTCCCTGGTACCTGGACCGGGCGGCAGCCGCAACGCACGGCGAATTTCAGCACTTTTATTTTGCGCAGGCCGCATGGCGGCTGATCGGCCAAGGTGGACAGGGATTTCTGACGCTTGATGCTCTGGACTACCTTTCCCCCTGGATTGCCGCGCATCCGGAGTTTGAAGCCTATCTACGAGGTTTCGTTTCTTGCGACATCGACGATTGGCGCAGGAAAGACGCGGCCAGAAAGCGCGAGCGGGACAAGGATCGCGAGCAACGGCAAGAGGGCTGGCGCCGGCATTTCCATGAGCATCTCGACGCGATCCGCGCCGGCAGCGCCCATCCAGGCATCCTGCACGAGCTGGCGCAGGTCCATCTCCGGCGATTTCTCGACATCGAGGGGGAGACGCCGCACGAGCGTCTTGCCGATTTTCTCGGCGGCGACGAAGAACTCATCGCAGCCGCCTACGCCGGCTTCCGTCGCTCCCTCGACCGCGACGACCTACCCAGCGTCACCGAGATCATCGATCTCGAAACAAAAGGTCGCATGCACCTCATCCGCCAGCCTTGCCTGGCCGGCATGGAAGAACTCTACGGTAGCGATCCAGACGCGGCCATGCAACTCGGCGAAGAAGTGCTGCGCAAGCTACTGGCCTTTCGCCTCACCTGGGTCGCCGAGAAGGATTCGGACTGGTTTACTGCCTTGGTCAAGGCCCGGCCTGTGCTGGTTGCCGAGGCACTCGTTGCCTGCGCCCTGCCGCTGCTGCGCAAGGGGCGTGAGCACTTGTACGGCATTTGGCAACTCGCTTACGACGACGACTTCGCCGCAGTCGCCCGTACGGCGCTGCCCGATCTGCTCAAGGGCTTTCCTCTGCGGGCCAAGAACCAACTGTTGGCGAACGTGCTCGACCCGCTGCTCAAGGGCGCGCTGCGCCATCTCGACCGAACGACACTCGCCGGCATTGTCTCGGCACGGCTGGCGCAGTGCAGCATGAGCGCTGCGCAGCGCGTGTATTGGCTCGCCTGCGGCCTGATGATCGCGCCGCATGGGTATGGGGCATTGCTTGCCGCCCACATCGGCAAGAGCAGGACCTTGGCTGTGCATCTCGGAGCATTTCTGCGTGATCGCGAAAGGCTCCCTTGCGCGAGCGACAATCTGCCCGAGTCGACGCTGGCCCTGCTGATCGAACTGCTGGCACCGGGCAGTCCTCCCGAACGCCCGCTGGGCACGCACTGGGTCAGCCCGACCATGCAGACCGCTGACGAGGTGCGTGCCTTCATCGACGCGCTCGGCGGCAACCCGAGCGAAGCCGCCAGGCTGGAGCTGGAGCGTCTGCTGACCATGTCAAAGCTGGAACCGTGGCACAAGCGCTTATGTCATGCCGCGCAGGTCCAGCGTATCGCTCGCCGCAAGGCGTGCTTCCAGCGGCTGGAGGTCGCTGAGGTCTGTCGCACCCTGGCCAACCGCGGGCCGGCCAATGCCGCCGATCTAGTGGCACTGGCGGATGCGCATCTGCGCGATCTGGCTGGCAAGATTCGCGACGGCAATACCAATGATTACCGACAGTACTGGAGCCTCGACGAGTCGAACAAGAAGCTGTCACGATCGAAACCGGAGAACGATTGTCGCGATGCCCTGCTGTCTGACTTGGCCGAACGCCTCGGCCGGCTCGGCGTCGACGCCATAAAGGAAGGTTATTACGCCGAGGACAAGCGCGCCGATATTCGCGTCTCCTTCGGCGGCGCGCAGGGCTTCAACGTGCCCATTGAGATCAAGAAGGACAACCACTCCGATTTATGGCGTGCGATCCACGAACAACTGATCGAACGCTACACCCGCGACCCCGGTGCTGCCGGCTTCGGTATCTATCTGGTGTTCTGGTTTGGCGGCAATGACATGCCGTTGCCCCAGGAAGGAAAGAAGCCGCGTAGCGCGGCCGAACTCGAAGAGCGCTTACGGCAGACGCTCTCCGTCGAGGAGAGCCGCCGCATCCGAGTCTGTGTGATCGATTGTGCGCTGCGGAAATACTAGGTGGAATGTTTCCGCCGGGGTAAAGAGGAGACTCCACAATGTCTACGACTCTGTATGTGTAGTCAATTGGTCATTGCAGTCGGTTTGTTTTCGTGACATCGCCGGTTGCTTTGGCCGACGGGCTGTCTGTCAGTTATCGCTCGGGGTTTTTGACCGAAGTGAAGCGCGTCTTCGAGCTTGCCCGCAATCCGAGCGCCAGTCCGGCGGTGAGGCTGCTCTCGCGACGATGCGCCCAGGCCTGGCCTCAGGTCGAGTTCGACGCCAGCGATCATCACGAACCACGGCCCACCAGGCGATGCCGTTCAGCGACGGCACCCCCGCCGGGTTGAAGACCGGGCAGTTGACGAAGTTTCAGGAGCCGGGTAATCGGGTCATCGGCAAAATACTGTAACCCTCTGTAGCGCTCAACGAGCAAGTCCGATCTTTCAAGCTGCTTACCTTGGGAAACTCGAACTCTCGACCCTAAGCGGAAGTTGAGATCACGAAAAGCAGATCAGGCTGCCATTCGATACGGCATGCTACCAGTCCCATGATGGTGAATGTAGCCATTGTTGAGCAACAGGCTTGTTATCGTCTGCTCGCTGACGTCGAACTCGGCAGCGGCTTCTTCGATGGCGTATGAAGAGAAATCGCAGTCCAGAAAAGACGTCAATAAATCGATGGGGCAAAGAAACTCTGCGGCGAAAGCGCGCTGGTACTTCTGACGGAAAGTCGATAGGTCAGTTGATACAAGCCAACGCAATTCGTGAGTCGAGGGACGGAGATACTCCCCCAAGAAACGTGCCAGCTCGAAGCGTTTCCCGGCAGGACTGTGCCTGCGCGGAACGAACTTCAATCGGTGATCGTTCATCGGTATCGCCACCGCGACTGGCGACCGTCCAACCGGCGCCGACCAATTGGCAGCAGCTTCACTGCTCATGCCCAGCAGGTCATGCAGACTGCGGTCGGGAACTGGGCCGCTGACATTGCCAATCTTGTTACGAAGAGCACGAGCGTCATGAATCGCGCGCTCCCAGGGTGCCCAGTGGTCCAGGTGATCGATGCTGTCAGGCGAGAGTTCGGGGATGCCCACAATTCCGCCGACGCTAGCCAGCTGCCCAATGAGCGCCAAATCCGGGGTGGCTCCCGACGCTGCAATCGCCGGTACCAGCTCTGACAGTGCCGCGTCTCCGACCTGGCTCTCCCACTGCAGTGCCGCGTTCAGCGCCTGCTCCGGGCACTCCTCGGGATCGAATCCCAGTTCGGCCTCCAGCTTCCGCCGGCGGACCGCCTCGGGGTCCGCTAAATCTTCCTGCACGAGGGCCCACAGGTGCGCCAAATTCGACCCAGCGAGCCCCTTGGCATCCAAGCGGGCCAGCACGCTGTGTATGAAGCGCTCGACGCTCTGCTGAAAGCCAGTCAACGTGATCATTCTCGGCACCTCCAACGCTTGCAGGTACTGCACCGACTGGTCCGGCGTCATCGACGTCCCGGCCCACACGTGAATCGCCTCACCATGTTTGACATTTCAGGGAGTCCATCAGGAAACTTCAAGCCGTCAGCCGCCAAGCACACGACTATGGAGAATCCCGATGGACGAGTCCGAAAGCCTAACCCAGATGGCGATATCGTCCAGGCTGGCGTAGCGCAGGATGCGCTGGCCGATCGGCTGGCGCAGGATGGCGAGTTTTTCCATCAGCAGGATCAGGATCGGCAGCGCCGTCACCGCGCAGGCCATGCCGATGCCGAGGACAAACTGCCAGGCCATCGCCCGCGGCCCGATCCAGCCATCGTGCAGCAGCATCAGGCCGGCGGCCAGGCAGCCGAAGGCGAGCGGCATGCCGAGCGCCAGTCCGGCGGTGAGGCTGCTCTCGCGGCGATGCGCCCAGGCCTGTCTGAGGTCGAGTTCGACGCCGGTAATCATCACGAACCACGGCCCACCAGGCGATGCCGTTCAGCGACTGCACCCCCGCCGGGTTGAAGACCGGGTAGCGGACGAAGTTTCAGGGTTTCAGGGGACGGACAGCCGGGTCATCGGCAAAGTAC
>NZ_JAFLDR010000057.1 GCF_017302275.1 Sulfuritalea sp. | reverse complement strand
ACTCCCGTGCCGGCGCCCGCGCCGGTGGCCGCGGCTCCCGTCGCCGCACCCACGCCGCCGCGCTTCGATGCCGACTACCTCGACAACCCCAAGCCGCCCTACCCGGCCATCGCGCGCCGCATGGGCGAGCAGGGCCGCGTCGTGCTGCGCGTGCGCGTTGATGCGCAGGGGCTGCCGATCGACGTCCAGCTCCATGCGTCGAGCGGTTCCGAACGCCTCGACGCCTCCGCATTGCAAACCGTGCGCCGCTGGAAATTTGTCCCGGCACGACTCGGCAACGAACCCGTCGCCGCTTCCGTACTGGTTCCCATCGCATTCACCCTGAAGGACTGACCATGGAAACAACACTGGGCCTCGGCCACTTCCTCGCCAACTCGGATGGCATCGCCCGCTTCATCCTCGCGCTGATGCTGATCATGTCGGTCGGCACCTGGTACCTGATCGCAACCAAGGGTCTCCAGCTCATCCGCGCACAGAAGAAGAGCGCCGAATTCCTCGCCGCCTTCTGGGCCGCACCCAGCCTCGACGCCGTGGCCCGCCACCTGCGCCAGACCGGCGTCACCGAGGCCTTCTCGCACCTGGTGCATCACGGCTTCACCGCCATCGAGCAGCACAAGGCGGGGCGCGACGGACACCAGGGGCGCGGCCTGGTCGACGCCGGTACGCCGGACGAATTCCTTACCCGGGCGCTGAAGCGCGCCATCGCCCAGGACAAGGCGCGGCTCGAACACGGCCAGACCTTCCTCGCCACGGTCGCCTCCTCGGCGCCCTTCGTCGGCCTGTTCGGCACCGTCTGGGGCATCTATCACGCGCTGATGGCGATCGGCATGAGCGGCCAGGGCACGCTGGACAAGGTCGCCGGCCCGGTCGGCGAGGCGCTGATCATGACCGCCATCGGCCTCGCCGTGGCGATCCCGGCCGCCGTGGCCTACAACGCCTTCGCCCGCGCCAACCGCAACACCCTGGCGGAACTGAATTCCTTCGCCCACGACCTGTTCAACTTCCTCGCCACGGGCCTCAAGAGCGCGCCGCGTGAAGTCGATGTCGCCACGACTTCGGAACGCATCATCGCCCGTGTCGTGGCCAACAATTCAAGCCGCGCCGGCGCCTGAGGAAACAATCATGACGACCTTCCGCCCGGCCCCCTTTCCACGAAAGGGGGTGACCATGGTTCGCGGGCTGCGCCCGCTCCAGCTTGCTGACTCGCTGCCGCCTTGGGGTGGCCCGGTGGAGGCAGCATGAGCTTCGCCTCCCTCAACGACGACGACGGCAACGAAGCCCTGGCCGAGATCAACATGATCCCGCTGATCGACGTCATGCTGGTGCTGCTGGTGATCTTCATCGTCACCGCGCCCCTGCTGACGCATGCGGTGAAGGTTGACCTGCCCAAGGCCAGTTCCGCGCCCAACCTGACCAAGCCGGACAACGTGCAAGTCGCCATCGACGGCGCCGGCCAGGTGTACTGGAACGGCGAGGTGATTGCCGCCCCGGCGCTGGAACAGAAGCTGCGCGCCGCCGCCGCACTCCAGCCGCAGCCCGAGCTGCACCTGCGAGCCGAGCGCACGACGGCCTACGAGAAGGTCGCCGAGGTCATGGCGGCGGCGGCGCGCGAAGGGCTGACCCGCATCGGCTTTGTAACCGAACCCAAGGCCCGCTAAGACGCCAAGACAAACCCCACCACCAGCCAGCCCGTCCTCGGACCAGCCAGCCACACCACCACGAGGACAGACATGAACCCGAGAATCGCCCGAACCCAGCACGCATTTGCTTTTGCCGCGATCGTAGTTGCCCTTCCCGCGTTGGCCCAGGAAGCCACCAGGGAACTCCCCACCGTCAGCGTCCAAGCCGATGTCGACAAGCCCGACGGCTACCGCGCCACGGCAACGCGCGTCGGCAAGGTGCTGCAGGACCCGCACGACATCCCGCAGGCGATCACCACGCTGACCGGCGCCCTGCTCGAAGAGCAGCAGGTCGGCAGCCTCAAGGAGGCGCTGCGCAACGTCTCCGGCCTCAGCTTCAACTCCGCCGAGGGCGGCCGCTCGGGCGACAACATGAACCTGCGCGGCTTCTACACCTTTGGCGACATGTATCTCGACGGCATCCGCGACACCGCGCAGTACAATCGCGAGACCTTCAACTACGAGCAGATCGACGTGCTGCGCGGCGCCGGCGCCATGCTCTTCGGCCGCGGCCAGGCCGGCGGCGTGATCAACCAGGTGAGCAAGACGCCGCTGCGCATCGACCAGTACAAACTGACCGGCAGCATCGGCGACTACGGCTACCGCGAATTCACGGCCGACATCAACAAGCCGATCGACGACGGCACGGCATTGCGCATCAACGCCATGCAGCGCGACGAAGGCAGTTGGCGTTCCAACCCCGCTTCCGGCGCCGAGCCCGAAATCCACCGCAAGGGACTCGCCTTCAGCCTGGCCCTGAACCAGCGCGGCGACCACCGCTTCTGGCTCAACCACTACATCTTGAGCACCAACGACAATCCGGACTACGGCATTTCCTTCGACGGCACGACCAAGCAGCCGGGCACCAGTTCGCGCTTTTCACCCGATACCTTCTGGGGCGCCGATCGCACCTTCGACAAGAGCGACACACGCATCACCACGCTGGTGCACGAGTACCGCATTTCCGCCGACAGCCAGTTGCGCACCCAGTTGCGCAGCGCCGATTACGAACGCAGCTACTGGGCGCGCACGCCCAGCCTGACGGTGGCGCCCAGGGCCGATGGCGCGCTGTGCACCGCACCCGCCACCTGCAACGGCGGCCCGACGCGGGTCTCCGACTACGAGACAGTAACCCTGCAATCCGACTTCAACACGCGCTTCTCGGCGCTGGGCATGAAGCACGAGGTCATCGCCGGCATCGAGTACCTGAAGGAGAACGCCTTCCGCACATCGCTGCGCAACCGCGGCGGCACCACCACGGCCAACCCGCCCTGGTACGAACCCTACGACGCCAACACCACCGCCACCGCGACGCGCTTCAACTCGGATTCCTACGCCGTCTACGCCCAGGACACGGTCGAGTTCGTCCCGCGCTGGAAGGCCACGCTGGGCGCCCGCCGCGACCTGATGGATGCGCAGTACAGCAGCGCCACCTCGCCAAGGCTCACGTTCGGCGAGAACAGCCTGCGCGCCGCGCTGTCCTTCCATCCGGCGGAAGACACCCACTATTACCTCGGCTGGAGCGATTCCTTCAGCCCCACCGCCGACCTCTACCAGCTCACCGTGCGCCCGCAGCCGGCCGAGCGCAGCGAGGTCGTCGAGCTCGGCGCCAAGTGGCTGCTGTTCGAGGGTGACCTCGCCTTGCGCGCCGCGCTCTACCAGGCGACCAAGGACTGGGAACGCAATGGCGACCTCGAATCGACCGCCGCCATCCTGACCAAAAAGCGCCGCACCAAGGGCATCGAGCTCGAAGCCGCCGGCCGCATCGGCGAGCGCTGGGAGGTATTCTCCGGCCTCGCCCTGATGGACGCACGCATCCTCGAAGTGGCCGAAAACATCAACGCCACCACCGGCGCCATCACCGTCGCTGATGCACGGTATGTCGGCCAGCCGGCGCGCAACACGCCGCCGTGGACGATCAACCTGTGGTCCACCTACAAGCTGACGCCGCAATGGAAACTCGGCGGCGGGCTGGAAGCCAAGGCCCACCGCTACGCCTACAGCCCAACCGGCGCCTTCCCCGTCGTCACCGGCGGCACCACCTTCGCCGCCAACACCGCCCCGGCCTATGCGCGCTGGGACGCGATGGCCAGCTACGAGGCAAAGGATTGGGCCGTGCGCCTCAACGTCAAGAACATCTTCGACCGCCTGTATTGGGATGCCGTGTATGACAACGGCGGCTTCGCGATTCCCGGACCGCGACGCTCCATCATCCTCACCGGCGAATTCAAATTCTGATCCGGGACCAGCACCCATGAACCGTCGTCAACTCCTGCTCGCGCTCGCCGCCTCGGGCGCCGCCGCCTGCTTGCCCCGGCTTGCCCTGGGCGCCGCCAGTCCGCGCCAAGCCGTCATCGGCGCCGCCTGGCGCGGCCCGAACAAGAGCGACCCGTATTTTGCCGGCGCGCTGGTCGCCGACTGGGAAACCCGCAAGCTGGCGATCCGCTACGCCGTTCCGCTGCCCACCCGTCCGCATGGATTGCTGGCCGATGCGGACGGCGGGCTGCTGGTCGTCGGCGTGCGCCCCGGCACCTGGCTGCTGCGTTGCGACGGCAAGGGCGACGTAACGCAGCAACTGCGCGTCGATGAAGAAGGTACCACCGCCCGGCTCAACGGCCATGCCGTCGTCGGAGCCAGGGGCGATGTGCTCTACACCACCGAGACCGACCTGAAAACCGGACGCGGAAGAATCGGCGTGCGCGACCGCCGGACCCTGCGCAAGCTGGCGGAATGGGGCACGCATGGCACCGACCCGCACCAATTGCTGCTCGACCGCGAAGGCCATTTGATCGTTGCCAATGGCGGCGTGCCGCGCACACCGGCCGACAAGAAATACGATCTGCACCGAATGGACTCCTCGCTGGTCCGTATTGATGCGACCAGCGGCACGCTGCTGCGCCAGTGGCGGCTCGACGACCCGCGCCTGAGCCTGCGCCACCTGGCCTGGAGCCGCGGCACGGGCGATGCCGACGCCATCCTCGGCATCGCCATCCAGGCCGAACACGACGATGCAGCCAAGCGCGCCGCAGCGCCGATACTCGCCGTCCTCGACGGCGAGCAACTGCTCGTCCCCACCCGCGCCAACGACGGCATCGGCTACGCCGGCGATATCGCCGCCGCCTACAACGGCGGCTTCGCGCTCTCCAGCAACCAGGCCGGCCTCACCCAGCTATGGCATCCCGGCGCGCCCGAAAAGATGGCCGCCCTCGTCAGGATGGAAGAGACCTATGCGCTCGCCCCCTGGAATGGCCCCGGCAAGGGCGGCGGCGTGCTGGTCGCCACCGCGCTCGGCCTGGTCCGCGCGCACCCGACCGCCGGGCCGGTGGCGATCCCCTGGCCAAAGCCGATGGCGCTGGACAACCACTGGGTGCTGCTCGACGAGAGCTGAACCGCGTGGCGGCGGTGCGCTGCCGTACATCGCCGTATCACCAGCGCCGACTTTTCACGGCGAGCGCCGCCGCCATGACTGACCATGAATATCTGAAGTCTGTCTTTCGTTTTTCATGGTATTGTGCGACCCATGATCACACGCTCTTCCCATGCCGCCGAGATCGGCGTTCTGCTGCGCGAGTTTCCCGTCGTCGCCATCGTCGGAGCCCGGCAGACCGGCAAGACGACGCTCGCGCAAGCCATCGGCGACAGCTTCGGCGGCGCCACGCACCGCTTCGACCTCGAAGACCCGCGCGACGATGCGCGCCTGGCTTCGCCCATGCTCGCTCTCGAACCCCTCGACGGCCTGGTGATCATCGACGAAGTGCAGCGGCGGCCGGACCTGTTCCCCGTCCTGCGCGTGCTGGCCGACCGCGCCGGCACGCGCGTGCGCTACCTGATCCTCGGTTCGGCGGCGCCGGAGCTGGTGCAAGGGGGCGGCGAAAGCCTTGCCGGACGCATCGCCTTCCACGAATTGCCGGGACTCGACCTGGCCGAGGTGGGCGCAGAGCAGGTCGATTCACTCTGGCGACGCGGCGGGCTGCCACGATCGCTACTCGCCGCCGGCGACATCGCCAGCCTGCGCTGGCGCCGCGAGTACATCCGCGCCTACCTGGAGCGCGACATCCCCGCCCTCGGTTTCCGCCTTGCGCCCGCCACGCTGCGCCGCTTCTGGAGCATGCTCGCCCACTATTCCGGCCAATTGTGGAACGGCGCCGAACTGGCGCGCGCCTTCGGCGTCTCCGAACCGACGGTGCGCCACTACCTCGACATCCTCGCCGCCACCTGCATGGTGCGCATCCTGCCGCCCTGGCACGAGAACGTCGGCAAACGCCAGGTCAAGGCGCCCAAGATCTACCTCGCCGACAGCGGCCTGCTACATGCGCTGCTGGACATCGGCGCGGACCGGGAATCCCTGCTCAGCCACCCGCGCGTCGGCGCCTCCTGGGAAGGTTTCGCCCTGCACCAGATCGTGCGCGCGCTGGCCGCCGATTGGCGCGACTGCCACCACTGGCGCCTGCACACCGGCGCCGAACTCGACCTGCTGGTGACGCGCGGCCAACGTCGCATCGGCTTCGAGATCAAGCGCACCGACGCCCCGCGCGTTACCCCATCGATGCGCTCGGCGCTGGACGTGCTGCGCCTGGACAAGCTCTACGTCGTGCATGCGGGCGCCAAAGCCTGGCCGATGGACGAGCGCATCGCCGCATTGCCGCTGGCCGGGCTGTTCGAGCATTTCCGCGACGAACGAGAACGCGGCTGAAAGCCGGCGGGCCGCCGTCCCGCCGGCGCCGACTTTCGCAGGAGGGTGGGGCTGCTTGTCGGCCTTATGTTGAGCTCCACATAAGGCCGAATAACCGCCGTCCCGCCAGCGCCGACTTTCCGGGCTTGACCGGACTGCCCGCCCAGCGTAATCGACCACCGCCGCTCGACTCAGGCGCGCCGCCCAGACGCCGGCGGCTTCGACAGCGAGAGCCTTCTAGAACGCTGATTACCGGCTGCGCCACGAAAGTCGGCGCTGGCGGCACGGCGCTCCCCGCATCGAAAACCGGCTGATTCGACGATTCGGTCGGCACCGATAGCCCGCGCCTATCTAATCGATTTCAACAATCAATTAGACGATGGCGATTGCGATATTTAATATTCACTCCATCGCAGCAAAACATCTCAACCACCCCAAGGAGCCACACCATGAACGCATCGCTGATCAACACCGAAATCCTCCCCTTCAAGGCCACCGCCTTCCACAACGGCAAGTTCGTCCCCGTCACCCAGGACGACCTCAAGGGCAAGTGGTCCGTCGTGTTCTTCTACCCGGCCGACTTCACCTTCGTCTGCCCGACCGAGCTGGGCGACCTGGCCGACCACTACGCCACCTTCAAGTCGCTCGGCGTCGAGATCTACGCCGTTTCGACCGACACCCACTTCACGCATAAGGCCTGGCATGACTCGTCGGAAACCATCGGCAAGATCAAGTACCCGATGATCGGCGACCCGACGGGCGCCATCACCCGCAACTTCGGCGTGATGATCGAGGAAGAAGGCCTGGCCGAGCGCGGCACCTTCGTCATTGACCCGCAGGGCAGGATCCAGATCATCGAGATCAACGCCGGCGGCATCGGCCGCGACGCAAACGAACTGTTGCGCAAGGTCACGGCCGCCCAGTACGTCGCCAGCCACCCGGGCGAAGTCTGCCCCGCCAAGTGGAAGGAAGGCGAAGCCACCCTGGCGCCGTCGCTGGACTTGGTCGGCAAGATTTGACGCGTCGCGAGCGACGCGCAAATCCGGCCAAAACGCCCGCCCCCTCCCACCCTCCCCCTCGCGGGGGAGGCGACTGAATGGCTCGCTTCGCTCGACCCGACATAAGACATTGCTACCTGCTCACGCTTCAACCCGGAGAACCATCATGCTCGACGCCGCCATCAAGACCCAGCTTTCCGCCTATCTCGAAAAGCTCCAGACCCCGATCGAACTCGTCGCCTCGCTCGACGCCAGCGACGCCGCGCGCCAGATGCGCGAACTGCTGGCCGACATCGCCGTGCTCTCGCCCAAGGTCAGCGTGCGCGAAGATGGCAACGACGCCCGCAAGCCTTCGTTCTCCATCGGCCGTCTCGGTGAAGCCGCGCGCATCCGCTTCGCCGGCATTCCGATGGGCCACGAATTCACCTCGCTGGTGCTGGCCCTGTTGCAGACCGGCGGTCACCCGCCCAAGGTCGATGCGGCCGTGATCGAACAGATCGCGGGTCTCGGTGGCAAGTTCCGTTTCGAGACCTACATCTCGCTCTCCTGCCACAACTGCCCGGACGTGGTGCAGGCGCTCAACCTGATGGCCGTGCTCAACCCCGGCGTCGAGAGCGTGATGATTGACGGCGCGCTGTATCAGGACGAAGTGAGTGCACGCAAGATCATGGCCGTGCCGACGGTGATGCTGAACGGTGAGCCCTTCGGCCAGGGCCGCATGACGATCGAGGAAATCCTCGCCAAGGTGGATACCGGCGCCTCCGCCCGCGACGCCGAAAAGCTGAACGCCAAGGACGCCTACGACGTGCTCGTGGTCGGCGGCGGGCCGGCCGGATCGGCGGCGGCGATCTACGCCGCACGCAAGGGCATCCGCACCGGCGTGGTGGCCGAGCGCTTCGGCGGCCAGGTGCTCGACACCCTCGGCATCGAGAACTTCATTTCCGTTCAGCGCACCGAAGGGCCCAAGCTCGCCATGGCGCTGGAACAACACGTCAAGCAATACGAAGTCGACATCATGAATCTGCAGCGCGCCGAGGCCCTGGTCCCGGCCGGCGATGACGGCCTGGCGCAGGTGAAGCTCGCCAACGGCGCCACGCTCAAGGCGAAAAGCGTGATCCTCGCTACCGGCGCGCGCTGGCGGGAGATGAACGTGCCCGGCGAGAAGGACTACAAAGGGAAAGGCGTCTGCTTCTGCCCGCACTGCGACGGCCCCTTGTTCCGCGGCAAGCGCGTTGCGGTGATCGGCGGCGGCAATTCCGGCGTCGAGGCGGCAATCGACCTCGCCGGCATCGTCAGCCATGTCACGCTGCTCGAATTCGACAGCAAGCTCAGGGCCGACGCCGTGCTGCAGGCCAAGCTTGGCAGCCTGCCCAACGTCACCATCATCACCAGCGCGCTGACCACCGAAGTCACCGGCGACGGCGAGAAGGTGAATGGCATCGTCTATCAGGATCGTGTCAGCGGCGCCACGCAGCGCGTCGAGCTCGAAGGCATCTTCGTCCAGATCGGCCTCTTGCCCAACACGGATTGGCTCAAGGGCACCGTCAAGCTCTCGCCGCGCGGCGAGATCGAGGTCGACGCGCGCGGCCAGACCTCGCTACCCGGCGTCTTTGCCGCCGGCGACGCGACGACCACGCCCTACAAGCAGATCATCATCGCCATGGGCGAGGGCGCCAAGGCTTCGCTCTCGGCCTTCGACCACCTGATCCGCAGCCCGGCGCCGGCCGCAGCCCGGACCCTTGATCTGGGTCAGCCCGCCTGATCCGCAAGCGGTTAGGCTTACATTCAGAAGTCGTTTCGATCCACATGGGAGAAACATCATGAAAAAGACCACCAAAGTCGCCAAGCTCGACATCGGCATCACCGACAAGGACCGCAGCGCCATCGCCCAGGGCCTCTCCGGCCTGCTGGCCGACAGCTACACGCTCTACCTGATGACGCACAACTTCCACTGGAACGTCACCGGGCCGCAGTTCAACAGCCTGCACCTGATGTTCATGGGCCAGTACACGGAGCAGTGGAACGCACTCGACCTGATCGCCGAACGCATCCGCGCCCTGGGCCACCCGGCGCCCGGCACCTACAAGGAGTTCGTCAAGCTGGCGACGATCAAGGAAGTCGAAGGTCAGCCAAAGGCCATGGACATGGTGCGCCACCTGGTCGCCGCGCAGGAAGCCACGGCGCGCACCGCGCGGAAGCTGTTCCCGCTGGTGGACAAGGCCAACGACCAGCCGACCGCCGACCTGCTGACGCAGCGCATCGAGGTGCACGAGAAAACGGCGTGGATGTTGCGCAGCCTGCTCGAAGAATAAGGAGAACAAGCCATGACCAACGAAGCCAAATGTCCCTTCGCCGCGCAACACGGCGCCCGCACCACGGCCAGCATGCAGTCGAACGCCGACTGGTGGCCGAAGCAACTGAACCTCGGCATCCTGCACCAGCACGGCGAGAAATCCAACCCGCTGGGCAAGGATTTCAACTATCCCGAGGAATTCAGGAAGCTCGACCTTGCGGCGCTGAAGAAGGACCTCACCGCGCTGATGACCGATTCGCAGGACTGGTGGCCGGCCGACTGGGGCCACTACGGCGGCCTCTTCATCCGCATGGCCTGGCACAGCGCGGGCACCTATCGCATCACCGATGGGCGCGGCGGCGCCGGCACCGGCAACCAGCGCTTCGCTCCGGTGAATAGCTGGCCCGACAACGTCAACCTCGACAAGGCGCGTCGCCTGCTCTGGCCGATCAAGCAGAAATACGGCAACCGGATTTCCTGGGCCGACCTCTTCATCCTCACCGGCAATGTTGCGCTCGAATCCATGGGCTTCAAGACCTTCGGCTTCGCCGGCGGCCGCGTGGACATCTGGGAACCGGAAGAGGACATCTACTGGGGTGGCGAGGCCGAGTGGCTGGGCGACAAACGCTATAGCGGCGAGCGCGATCTCGAGAACCCGCTGGCCGCCGTGCAGATGGGCCTGATCTACGTGAACCCGGAAGGCCCCAACGGCCAGCCGGATGTGATCGCCTCCGGCCGCGACATCCGCGAGACCTTCCGCCGCATGGCGATGGACGACGAGGAAACCGTGGCGCTGGTCGCCGGCGGCCACACCTTCGGCAAATGCCACGGCGCGGGTGACCCGAAGCTGGTCGGGCCCGAGCCCGAAGCCGCTGCGCTCGAACAGATGGGCCTGGGTTGGAAGAACGCCTTCGGCACCGGCAAGGGCGGCGACACCACCAGCAGCGGCATCGAAGGCGCCTGGACGCCGAACCCGACGCAATGGGACAACGGTTACTTCGACATGCTCTTCGGCTACGACTGGAACCTGGTGAAGAGCCCCTCCGGCGCCTGGCAGTGGGTGCCGGCCAACGTGGCCGACAAGGACCTCGCGCCCGCCGCGCACGACGCGTCGAAGAAGGTCACCACCATCATGACCACGGCCGACCTCGCGCTGCGCATGGACCCGATCTACGGCCCGATATCGCGCCGCTTCCACAAGGATCCGCAAGCCTTCGCCGACGCCTTCGCCCGCGCCTGGTTCAAGCTGACGCACCGCGACCTCGGCCCGCGTTCGCGCTACCTCGGCGCCGAGGTGCCGAAGGAAGTGCTGGTCTGGCAGGACCCGGTCCCCGCCATCGATCATCCGCTGATCGACGCGAAAGACATCGCCGATCTCAAGGCGAAAATCCTCGCCACCGGTCTGTCGGTCTCCGAACTGGTGGCCACCGCCTGGGCGTCCGCGTCGACTTTCCGCGGCTCCGACAAGCGCGGCGGCGCCAACGGTGCGCGCATCCGCCTCGCGCCGCAGAAGGATTGGGAAGCCAACCAGCCCGCGCAACTCGCGAAGGTGCTGGCCGCGCTAGAAGGCGTGCAGAAATCCTTCGGCAAGAAGGTCTCGCTGGCCGACCTGATCGTGCTCGGCGGCTGCGCCGCGATCGAGCAGGCCGCCAAGGCTGCCGGCCATGCCGTCACGGTGCCCTTCACTCCCGGCCGTACCGATGCCACGCAGGAGCAGACCGATGTCGTTTCGTTCGCGGTGCTCGAACCCGTCGCCGACGGCTTCCGCAACTACCTCAAGGCCAGCGGCGTGCGGGCCGAGGAGCGGCTGCTCGACAAGGCCCAGTTGCTGACGCTGACCGCACCCGAGATGACGGTGCTGGTGGGCGGCCTGCGTGCGCTGGGCATCAGCCAGGCTTCCCATGGCGTGTTCACTTCACGACCCGGCGTGTTGAGCAACGACTTCTTCACCAATGTGCTCGACATGGGCACGGCGTGGACGCCGACTTCCGATGCGGCTGAAACCTTCGACGGGCGCGATCGCGCGTCCGGCAAGCCGAAGTGGACCGCGACGCGAGTCGATCTCGTCTTCGGCTCGAACTCGCAACTCCGGGCGCTGGCCGAGGTCTATGCCCAGGCCGATGCGAAGGAGAAATTCGTCAGTGACTTCGTCGCCGCCTGGAACAAGGTGATGAACCTGGATCGCTTCGACGTGAAGTAGCAACACGACGGCGCGGAGAGCGTTTTCTGCTCGACCGCCTTGTATAGCAGGGGTTCATCGGCGCCGACTTTCTACCCGAAAGTCGGCGCCGGCTCCATGCCGCGGGATGTTCCCTCTTCGTGATGCGCCCGCATTTCATTCGCGGCCGGCCACGGCATCCGAATCCATAAATTGCAATTATTGAAACATGATGCATTTGCATCATTGTGACGCCCTCCCCCGCTTGTTATGGTCATCCGGACCGGCCTCCCGATTCGCGAGGCATGTCCAGGGGAAGCAGCGGCAATGCGAAAAGCTACGGCAACAGGGGCAAGCGGTGAGCGGCGGCGGGATTCCGCTCCGGACCCGACACGCCGCCACCGCCGCGTCATCGCCATCTGCCTGGCGCTGCTGTGCAATGCCGCGCCGCCGCTTTGGGCGCAGCCGGCGGACACGCCGCCGGCGCGCTTTCGCCTCGTAGCGATCGACCTGAGGGGCGCCACCCTGCTGCCCGCGACGGAGTGGCAGGACCTGCTGGATGCGGCGCGGGGTCGCGAGATCGACTTCGCCGACCTGGAAGCCCTGCGCGCGGCGATCGAAGCGCGCTTCCATGCCGCCGGCTGGCGTCTGGTGCAGGTGCGCATTCCGGCGCAGGACGTCGAAGGCGGACGCATCCGCATGGATGTCGTCGAGCCGCGCATCGGCCGCGTCACTGTTGCCGGCAACCGCAACTTCGATACGACAAACTGGCGCGCCACCTTTCCGATGCTGCGCGAAGGCGCGGCGCCCAACCTGGCGGCGCTGGACAAGGCGCTGACGCTGGCCGCCGAAAACGCGGCCAAGCGCCCGCAGGTCGCCTTTGCCGCCGGGGCCACGGCGGACGAAGTGAACGCCACGATACGCGCCGAGGACGCGCCGCCCGCCGGCTGGATCGGCTTCCTCGACAACACCGGCAACAGCCAGACCGGCCGCCTGCGCTACGGCCTGGCCTGGCGCCACGGCAACCTGTTCGACGCCGACCATCAGGTCAATGCGCAATTCATCTCGGCGCCGCACGACGCCGACCGGCCGCAGCACCTGAGCCTGGCGCCGAGCAGCAAGGTGCGCATCTTCGGCCTCGGCTACCGGGTGCCCTACTACGCCCTCGGCGCTTCCGCCAACCTCACCCTGGGCTACTCGGACGTCAATTCCGGCCAGGTCGACCAACTCTTCACCATCCGCGGCAAGGGCAGCAGCGCGGCCTTCAACTGGACGCAACTGCTCGACCGGCCGCAAGGCGCGCCACTGCGCGGCTGGGAACTACGCTGGTTCGCCGGCGCCGACTGGCGCGATTTCAAGAGCCAGCTGCTGTTCGGAAATGTCGACCTCGGCGTGCCGATCAGCCTGCATCCGCTCTCGCTCGGCATTTCCGGCAGCCGCCCGGCGACGCCGCAGCAGGCGCTCGCGCTGCGCTTCCATGGCGGGGTCTGGGCCAACGTTCCCGGCGGCGCACACGGCCGCGACGCCGCATTCACGGCCAGCCGCGCCGGTGCCAAACCCGCTTACTCCCTGCTGCGCTATGGCGGCGGCATCAACCTGCCGCTCGGCGACTGGCGCCTGGACGGCAGCATCGAAGGGCAATGGAGCGGCGACCTGCTGGTGCCGGCCGAGCAGTTTTCCGCCGGCGGCATCGGCACCGTGCGCGGCTTCAGCGCTCGCGGCATCTCCGGCGACAGCGGCCTGCGCCTGCAGCTCGAAGCGCTGGGCCCCCCGCTGCTGGACGAATCCGCCGGAGCGCAGGTGCTTGGCCTGGTCTTCCTCGATGCCGCGCACGCCCGTCGCAACAGCCCGACGGTGCTGGAAGCCGCGACCGGCGCCATCGCCAGCCTCGGCATTGGCCTGCGCGCCAACTGGGGCCCCATCGTGCTGCGCATGGACCTCGGCAAGCCGGTGCACCAGCGCACCGGCGCCGCGCCGGAAACCGGCACCGTGCATTTCTCGCTGGCGAGCAGCTTCTAGTCACAAATCGGCCAAGTCATGACGAATCCTGCAAAGAATCTCGAGCGAAGCGAGCAAATCAGTAGCCTCCCCGTGAGGGGAGGAAGGGAGGGGCGGGCCTTCAATTCGCTTTTCCGGCCAGGCACCGAAATACTTCATCGAAGCCTTCCCTGTTTGGGTCCGGCTTGGCCGGCTTAGGAGGCGCGCATGAAGTCTTTGCAACGCAGCACCATCGCCTTGGCCATAGCCACCTGCTGGGTCGCGCCGGCCGGCGCCAACCCGACCAACCCGCAGGTGGTCGCCGGCCAGGTCGCCATCGCCCAGCAGGGCAAGCTGCTGACCATCACCAACAGCGACCGCAGCATCATCAACTGGGGCGGATTCTCGATCGCCGCCGGCGAAACCACGCGCTTCGTCCAGTCCGGCGCCGCCTCGACCGTGCTCAACCGCGTCACCGGCGCGATGCCCTCGGAACTGCTCGGGCAGTTGCAGTCGAACGGACGCGTGTACCTGATCAACCCCAATGGCATCGTCATCGGCAACGGCGCGCGCATCGACACCGCCGGCTTCATCGCTTCTTCGCTGGCGCTGTCCGATGCCGATTTCCTGTCCGGCCGCCTGCGCTTCGGCAGCGGCGACGCGGCCGGCAGCGTCATCAACCGCGGCGCGATCCACGGCAACGGTTCGCTGGTGGCGCTGATCGGCGCCCAGGTGGAAAACCACGGCAGCATCGAGTCCGCCGGCGGCACGGTGGTGGCCGCCGCCGCGCGCGGCGTGGAACTGGTCGACGCCTATTCGCCCAACATCCGCGTCCGGCTCGACACCGCCAGCGACGCCCAGTTGCATCGCGTGCTCAACCGCGGCGTTCTCACCGTGGCGGTGCCGGCGGCGGCCGATGCGATCGGCCTGCGCGTCGAAGGCGGTCGCATTCGCCTGGTCTCGGCCGGCGACACCCTGCTCGAAGGCAGCGCCGTGGCCAGCGCCGACAACGCCGACGGCCGGGGCGGCTCGGTGCATGTGCTCGGAACGCGCGTCGGCCTTTTCGATTCCGCAAGAGTCGGCGCCGGCGGCACGGCGGGTGGCGGCGAAATCCTCGTTGGCGGCGACTACCAGGGCAGGAATCCGGACGTAATCAATGCCGCCCGCTCGTTTGTCGGCACGGACGTGACGCTCACTGCGGATGCGATCGGTACCGGCGACGGCGGCAAGGTAATCATCTGGGCGGACGAAGTCACCCGCTACCATGGGCACGCCTCGGTCAAGGGCGGAGCCCAGGGCGGCGACGGCGGCCTGGTCGAAGTGTCGGGCAAGCAGGCGCTCGAGTTCCGCGGCAGCGTCGCGCTGGACGCGCCGCTGGGCCGCGCCGGAACCCTGCTGCTCGACCCGCTCAACATCACCGTACAGGCTGGCGCAGGTACGCTCGACGGCGAACTCACCGTCCCCGGCGACCCGACGCTAGCCTTCGGCGATGCTACCGGGGTTACCGGAACGCTGGACGTCACGGCGTTGACCGGTTTCACGTCGGGCACCGTCGAGTTGCAGGCCGACAACGACATCACGGTCAACACGGCCGTCACCATGCAATCCGGCGTGAGCCTGAAGCTCGCAGCCATCAACAACGTGAACGTCAATGCAAACGTCACCACTTCCGGCGGCGGCAACCTTCGCCTCGAAGCCGACACCGATGCCTCCGGCGCGGGCGCGGTGACCTTGGGTTCGGTCACCATCGACGCACCGCTGATCGTCGGCGACTTGGGCAAGGAGTACTCGGGCAAGCTCATGATCGGCAGCAACGTGAGCTTTGCCCAGGACGCTGAAACCTTCGGGCTCCTTACCTATTCGGTCGGCAGCCTGAGCGTCGCCAGCGGCAAGACCCTGACTCTGAAGGGCGGCATGAACTGGACCGGCGGGGTCAACATCAATGGCCCGGGCACCATCTCGCTGCCCTCCGGCCAGACCCTGGCGATGAGCGGCGCCGCAACCCGTGGCATCATCAACGCCGCCACCTTCAATAACGCCGGTACCACCACCTCCAATATCGGTGGGGCTCAGCTAGTGTTGAACAACAGCTCCATCTTCAACAATAGCGGCACCTTCCGCTTCCTCGGCAACGGCGACAACTTCAACGTGACCAGCGGAACCGGCACCTTCAACAACACCGGTACGCTGGAGGTCAGTGGCGCAATTACCAACGCCGTGAACAACGTGGCCTTCACCAACGCCGGCGGCACTCTTGCCAGCGGCGCCGGAACGCTCAACCTGAACAGCGGCGGTAGCCACTCGGGCGCAATCACCCTTACCGGAACGGCGGTGAACTTCGCCGCCGGCACGCACAACGTCACTGGCACGCTGACGGCGGCCCCGGGAAGCGCGTTCAACGTTACCGGTGCGACGGTGAATCTCGGCGACGGATCGGCCCTTTCCCTGGCAGACAACCTCAACTTCGCATCCGGCGCGATCAACCTCACGGGTGTTGCCGCAGGCACTACGATCAATGCCGGATCGACACTGACGCTTTCGGGCCAGAATTTTGGCAGTACGGGCAAGCTGACCAATCAAGGCACGTTCAACGCCGCCAGTACTACGCTGGGCGGAAGCTTGGTCAACGAGGGCACGTTCAATGTGACGACGGGCAACGTGACGGTCTCCGGGGGATTGAGTTCTCTGTCCGGTGCGATAACGGTTGCGCCAGGACGCACACTTGATGTCGCTGGCACCGGACTCGATTGGCAGGGCGGCACGCTGGCCGGCACCGGAACCTACAACCTGACCGGGGGCCTTTCGATAAGCGGCAGCGGCGCGCGCGTCCTGAATGGCCCCACGTTTACCATCAATAACTTGAGTCTTCCGGGCGGTAGCCTGGACGTGCAGGCCGGCACGCTCAACCTTACCGGCGCAGCGAGCACTTCGGCTGGCGCGACACTGCTGGTATCGGGCGGAACCTTCACCGCCACCGGCAACTTGGCCAACGCAGGAACCTTCACCAAGACATCTGCCGGGACCACCACCATTTCCGCAGCCTTCAGCAATTCGGGAACCGTCAACGCGAATGCCGGGTTGCTCGCCTTCTCCGGCGGTTTCGTGCAATCGGCCGGGCAGGTCATGCTGGGCGGCGGCGCACTCGCCGGAAACCTAACGCTGAATGGCGGCACGCTCGGCGGCGCCGGCACGCTCACCGGCAACCTCGTCAATACCAGTGGAATCGTGGCGCCCGGCAACTCGCCCGGACTGCTTACCGTTGCCGGAGACTACACACAGGGCGCCGGCGGGCAACTCAATATCGAACTGGGCGGCACCGTCCCCGGCACCGGCTACGACCGCCTGGCAGTGACTGGCACCGCTGCGCTCGACGGCGCGCTAAACGCCAGCTACATCGGTCCCTACGTCGCCAGCCCGGGCGATATTTTTGACGTAGTTACCTATGCCACCAGAATCGGCGACTTCGCCACGCGGGCGCTCCCGGACACCGCAACCACGGCCGACGCGGGTGCAACCACCTACCGCCTGACGCGCAACGCGACGCTTGTCGCGGCCATCGCCACGGCAGCAACGCCACTGGCGCTGAAGGTCGCCGCCGTGGACATGTTCGACAGCCTCGACAAGGTAAGCCCGACGTTCACGCCGGTACCGGCAACCGCAGACGAAAGCGACAAGGAGAATGACGATGGCGGCATCCTCGTCTGCAGGTAGGCGCATGACGCGGCCGTGCGACTGGCCCGGCCGGCACCTGCTCTGCGCCGCACTGGTCGCCGCGTTGTTCGCGCCGCCGCTGGCGGCGGCCGAAACCATCGGGCGCGTCGCGGAAACCTCCGGCACGGTGGTGCGCATCAAGGCAGCGGGCGCGCCCGAACTGCTCGGCGGCGGCTCACCGCTGGCCACCGGCGACGTCATCGAAACCCAGGCCAACTCCGGCGCCGAATTGCGCTACGACGACGGCACCGTGGTCCGCCTGGCGGCCCGCTCGCGCTTCACCGTGCCGGAATACCGCCTGGCCCCGCAGCAAGCCGGCGAGGAGCGCTTCGTTTCGCGCCTGCTGGCCGGAGCCATGCGGGTCGTCACCGGGACAATCGCCAAGCGCCAGCCGCGCAATGCGCGGTTCGTCGCCCATACTGCGACCATAGGCATCCGTGGCACCGATTTCGTGGTGCGCCTGTGCGACGACGATTGCGTGCCCGCCGAAGGCCCGACCGTGGCACGCGCCGGCGAAGAGCTTGCCGGCCGCGTCGGCGGCACCGCCGGTGACGTTTCCGCGATCGACGCGCGCGGACGCTGGCGCGAATTGCCGACCTCCGCCGCGCTGCGCGAAGGCGACCAGATACTCACCGGCGCCACCGGCATCGCCGTGCTGGTGCTGCGCGATGGCACGCGCATCGCGCTCGACCCGAACTCGCGCCTGGCGATCCGCGAGTTCCGCTACGACGAAGCCGCGCCGCGCCAGGGCCGCATCACGCTGGAACTGGTCGACGGCAAGGCCCAGTTCGCCAGCGGCCAACTCGCCAAACAGAACCCCGAGCGTTTCCGCTTCGTCGTCGGCGAGCAGTCGGTGCGGGTACACGGCACCACGGTGGGCGCCCAGCGCCTGCGCTTCCCGGACGACAATCCGGCCCCCGCCAATCCCCTTGCTGCTCCGCCGCCGGAACTTCCGAAGAACCCGACGCTTGGCATGAACGGCGACGTGGTGCTGCCCGGCGGCAAGGTGCTCGAAGCCCGCCGCGATGGCAGCGGCCAGATGCGCTTCTTCGAGAAGATCGATCGCGGCGAGCCCATCTGCCGCCTGCCGGACGGCTCGCACTTGTATGCCGACCCGGCGCCGCGCACCGATGGCAGCATCGAATGGCGCTTTGAGCTGCGCGGCGATCAGGCGGTGTTCGTCGATGTGGGCAACACCGGGGCGCCCGGGACGACGCGCAGCGAACCCTTCGCGGTTCCGGTCGGCGCTGCGCTGGTGCAGGACGGTCGCCTGGTGTTCACTTCCGGCACGCCCTATCGCGAGAACGAAGGCGGCGGCGCAGGCGCGGGATTGGTCGGCTCCGGGCGCACGGCCGAAGCACGCTTCGCGCTGCAGACCAATCCCGACGGCTCGGTGACAACCACCACGCCGCTCCCACCGATCGCCGGCAACGTCACCCTCGCCGATGGCAGCCGCCTGGTTTCCGGCAATCCGCAGGCCATCAACGCCCTCGTCGGCGAATATCTCGGCGCGCGCGACACCTTCCTCACGCAGCATCCGCCGCCTCCCCCACCACCCCCGCCGCCCCCGGTGGCGCAGGCGCCGCTGGGCAGCAGCGGCGACGTGGTGCTGCCCGGCGGCAAGGTGCTCGAAGCCCGCCGCGATGGCAGCGGCCAGATGCGCTTCTTCGAGAAGATCGATCGCGGCGAGCCCATCGGCCGCCTGCCGGACGGCTCGCCCTTGTATGCCGATCCGGCACCCGGCACCGATGGCAGCATCGAATGGCGTTTCGAACTGCGCGGCGATCAGGCCGTGTTTGTCGATGTGGGCAACTCCGAGACGACCGGGGCGACGCGCAGCGAATCCGTCGCGGTTCCGGTCGGCGCGGCGCTGGTGCAGGATGGCCGCCTGGTGTTCACCACCGATCGGCCCTATCGCGAGAACGAAGGCGGCGGCGCAGGCGCGGGATTGGTCGGCTCCGGGCGCACGGCCGAAGCACGCTTCGCGCTGCAGACCAATCCCGACGGTACGGTGACCACCACCGCGCCGCCGCCGCCCGTCACCGGCAGCATTACCCTCGCCGACGGCAGCCGCCTGGTTTCCGGCAATCCGCAGGCGCTCAACTCACTCGTCGGCGAGTTTCTCGGCGCGCGCGACACCTTCCTCACGCAGCATCCGCCGCCTCCCCCACCACCTCCGCCGCCCCCGGTGGCGCAGGCGCCGCTGGGCAGCAGCGGCGACGTGGTGCTGCCCAATGGGAGGGTGCTCGAAGCCCGCCGCGACGCCAGCGGCCAGATGCGCTTCTTCGAGAAGATCGATCGCGGCGAGCCCATCGGCCGCCTGCCGGACGGCTCGCCCTTGTATGCCAATCCGGCACCCGGCACCGATGGCAGCATCGAATGGCGTTTCGAACTGCGCGGCGATCAGGCCGTGTTTGTCGATGTGGGCAACACCGAGACGACCGGGGCGACACGCAGCGAACCCTTCGCGGTTCCGGTCGGCGCGGCGCTGGTGCGGGATGGCCGCCTGGTGTTCACCGCCGATCGGCCCTATCGCGAGAACGAGGGTAGCAACGAGCACAATGATCACGCTACTGGTACCGGGCGTCAGGTCGCATCGCGTTACAGCCTGCAGACCGATCCCGACGGCACGGTAACCACCGCCGCGCCGCCGCCGCCCGTCACCGGCAGCATTACCCTCGCCGACGGCAGCCGCCTGGTTTCCGGCAATCCGCAGGCGCTCAACTCACTCGTCGGCGAGTTTCTCGGCGCGCGCCAGGCCGCGTTGTCGGGGCCCAACCCCGGTACGCTCGCCGGTCCGCCCGGCACCGGCGCGGACACTGGCGACAGCATCGGCGCCGGCGGGTCGCGCGGCAGGTCGGGTTCGCGCGTCGGCGTCACCGACGGCAACGTCAGCCTGTTCAGCCGCTACGGCGACGAGTTGCGCCTGGCGCGCGGCGAGACGGCCGGGGCAAGCGACGGCAAGCCACCGCTCAAGGGCGAGATCCCGCTCACGTTCGCCACGCTTTCGCCAGACCGCATCGACGTTGATCGCGCGCGCTTTTTCGGTGCCGACGCCACGGCGGGTGACAACGGCAAGGCGCGCAACGGCGTTTATGTTTCCGTTCTGGAAGGCGCCGTCGGGCTGGCGCAAGGCGGCGCCGAGGTGGTGCTGGGCGAGGGCGAAACGGCGCTGGCGCCGGTCGACGGCGGCCCGCCGCTGAAGGTGAG
>NZ_JAFLDR010000056.1 GCF_017302275.1 Sulfuritalea sp. | reverse complement strand
GCGGCCGCCGGGGCCGGCGCCGGGGCCGGGGCCGGCGAAATGCGGACGCAGACCGAGATCCTGCGCAAGATGCTGCTGGCGATGGTCGACGACATTCGCGTGGTCATGTTGCGACTGGCGAGCCGGGTGCAGACCCTGCGCTTCCTCAACGGCCGGCCCGGCTCGCTGCGCGACGAAATGGCGCGCGAAAGCCAGCTGATCTACGCACCGCTGGCCAACCGGCTCGGCATCTGGCATGTCAAGTGGGAACTGGAGGATCTTTCCTTCCGCTACCTGGAGCCGGAGACCTACAAGCGCATCGCGACCATGCTCGACGAAAAGCGCTCCGAGCGCGAGGGCTTCATCGCGGCCGCGGTCGAACGGCTGAAAGCGGAACTCGCCGCCGTCGGCGTCGCGGCCGAGATCCACGGCCGGCCCAAGCACATCTACAGCATCTGGAACAAGATGCGCGGCAAGGACATCGATTTCGACCGAGTGTACGACGTGCGGGCGGTGCGCATCATCGTTCCGGAGGTCAGGGACTGCTACACCGTGCTCGGCATCGTGCACCACCTGTGGCAACCGATCCACGGCGAGTTCGACGACTACATCTCGCATCCCAAGGGCAACTACTACCGTTCCCTGCACACCGCCGTCGAGGTCGAGGACGGACGTTCGCTGGAAGTGCAGATACGCACCCCGGAGATGCACCAGCATGCCGAACTGGGCGTTGCCGCCCACTGGCGCTACAAGGAATCCGGCACGTCGGTGAAGGCGGCCGGCGCCTACGAGGACAAGATCTCCTGGCTACGGCAGTTGCTCTCATGGCGCGACGAGATCGCGGATTCCGCGGAATGGGTGCATCAGTTCAAGCAGGCCGCGCTGGACGACACGGTCTATGTCCTGACGCCGCAGGACAAGGTGATCGACCTGCCGCGCGGTGCGACCGCGCTGGATTTCGCCTACCGCCTGCATACCGACCTCGGGCATCGTTGCCGCGGCGCGCGTGTCGATGGCCACATGGTGCCGCTCAACACGGCCTTGCAGAACGGTCAGCGGGTGGAGGTCGTCACCGTGAAGAGCGGCGGACCGTCGCGCGACTGGCTGAACCCTGCGCAGGGCTACCTGGCGACGCCGCGCGCGCGTTCGAAGGTCAAGCAGTGGTTTGCGGCCCAGGACGAGGCCGAGATGCTGGCGCAGGGACGTGGCCTGGTCACGCGCGAACTGCAGCGCGAAGGGCAGACCCAGGCCAACCTCGACGAACTGGCCGAAAAGCTAGGGCTGAAAAGCGCCGAAGCCCTGTTCCTGGCGGCGGCGCGCGGCGAGGTCGGCCTGCGCGCCATCGATGTCGCCTTGCGTGGCGGCGCCGAGCCACTGCCGCCCGAGCCGGAGATCCAGACGCGCAAGAGCCGCGCCGGAGACAGCCAGATCCTGATCGTGGGCGTGGACAAACTGATGACCCGGGTCGGGACCTGCTGCAAGCCGATGCCGCCCGACGCCATCACCGGCTTCGTCACTCGCGGCAACGGGATTTCCATCCATCGCATCGAATGCAGCAACTTCCGCAACATGGCGGCGCGCAATCCCGAGCGGGTGATCGATGCCACCTGGGGCGAACGGGCCGGGAGTGTCTATTCGGCGGGGCTGACGGTCGATGCCGGCGATCGCCAGGGCCTGCTGCGCGACATATCCGATATCCTGTCCCGCGAAAAAATCAATGTCACGGCGGTCAATACGCAGTCGCGGGCAGGCATCGCGCATATGAGCTTCGTCATCGAGCTTTCCGGTGCGGAAGCCCTGGCGAGAGTGCTATCCTTGCTGCATGAGGTACCCGGCGTGCTGGGCGCGCGAAGATCCTGAGCGGAACCAAGCGGACCGGGTCCGGAATCCACGGAAGGAAACTAGTCTGAACTCAATCGCCATCGACCGCGGACGGACGCACCACTGGATCGCGGTGAATAGCTACCGCGTGCGGGTTACCGCGTTCGCCCTGATCGGCGTGCCGACCTGCCTGCACATGCTGCCGCTGAACCATGGGCCGGCACTGTGGACGCTCTTCTTCCTCCAGTTTCTGGTCTATCCGCACCTGGCCCAGTTGCATGCGTCGCGGGCGGCGAATCGGGAGCGGGCGGAAATGCACAATCTCGTGACGGATTCCGTGTTGTCCGGAGCCTGGGCGGCGGGACTCGGTTTTCCGCTCTGGATCAGCGTCGCGCTGTTCCTCGCCACGCTGCTCAACCACGCCATCACGCGCGGCATGACCGGAGTCGTGATCTGCCCGCTGGCAGTGTCCGCCGGCGCGCTGGCCTCGACCACGGTGATCGCCTTTCACGTATCGACCGATACAGACGGACTGGTGACCCTTTCGTCCATCATCGGGCTGGCGGTATACCTGTCGCTGATGGGCATCGAGTTCTTCACCTACATCCGTCGCCTGCACGAGGTGCAGAACGCGGTCGATCAGCAAAAGAACACCCTGGAAGAGGCCAATGCGGCCTTGCACCAGCAAATTTTCCAGATTCACGACCTGCAGGAAAAGCTCCGCGATCAGGCCAATCGTGATTCACTCACCGGCCTCTTCAATCGTCGCTATCTGGAAGGTACGCTGGAACGCGAACTGGCACGGTGCCGGCGGGAGGACGCGCCGTTGACCATGCTGCTGCTCGACATCGACTATTTCAAGCTGGTCAATGACACCTATGGCCACCAGGCGGGCGACGAGGTTTTGCGCGTTTTTGGCCAGGCTCTCCAGGAATGCTCGCGCACTGAAGACATCGTGTGTCGCTACGGCGGCGAGGAGTTCCTCCTCGTGTTGCCGAAAATGCCCCTGTCCGTCGGCCGCGAGCGCGCCGCGCAACTGCTGGAGTTGTTCCGGCGGACCACCGTACCGTTCGATAACTTTCGGATACCGGTTACCACCTCGATCGGCATCTCTGCGACCCCGGATCATTCAACCACGGCCGAGGGTCTGATACGCTGCGCCGACCAGGCGCTGTACCATGCCAAATCGCGCGGACGAAACCGCGTCGTGGCCTTCGGTGAGGCCTAGCCGCTAGTTCCTGCCAGTTACATGCTCCTCGACGTAGCCGCGGCAGAGGATGCTTTCCCAGTCCGGCCGGCCGTTTTGTATGGCGAGATCCGCCATGGCACGATGGTCATAGGGCAGGGCGATAGACTCGGCGCGCCAGGCGCCGTTGTGGCGTTCGACGATCGCGTAGCGCGCATCCGGCACCCCGTTCTCCACCGCATGGTAGAAGGGCAGTTCGTCGTACCAGGCCGGCTGGCCGACACTGCCCGGGTTCACCAGCAGGGCACCACGCCTGCTACGGACGATGCGCGGAATGTGGGTATGGCCGCAGAGCACGACGGCAGCATCGATCTGTCCCAGGCGCTCCTCGATTTCCGTCGCCGTGGCCGGGCGCGGCCGGCCGGGTTGTATGGTTTCGAGCAGGCATTCGTTGTCCTGGCGCGGAGTACCGTGGCATAGCAGGATCTCGTCATCGAAAGCTAGGCAATGGGGCAGGGCAGCGATCCAGCCGAGTTCGGCTTCTCCGAGGCGGCTGCGGGCATAGGCATCCGAGGGGTCGTCGTCCGTCGCCGGCGTCGCCAGCACCTGGCGTTCATGGTTGCCGGCAAGGTGCCTCCAGCCCGTCGCCATCAGGTAGCGGGCCGTCTCCAGCGGCAGCAGCGGACCGGACAGCGCGTCGCCCAGATTGACGACGGCATCGACGCCGCGCCGGGTGAAATCGGCGACCACGGCTTCCAGCGCGGCGAGATTGCCGTGGATGTCGGAGACGACGGCGATGCGCATCAGGCGATCCGGGCGGACAGGTACCCGAGGTTCAGGCGCGGCAGGGCGGCATGCAGGCGTTCCGGGTGCGCCGAGGCATGCAGGTGAAGGCGTCCGTTGCCGTGGGCCAGGTGGCCGGACAGGCGTCGCGCCTGGCGCGCCACGGCGTCGGCGACGTCGATCAGGCGCGCGCGCTTGCCGATCGCCCGCCGCAGCAAGGGTGCGAGGAAGCTGTAATGGGTGCAGCCAAGGACGATGCGGTCCACACCCGCGGCCAGCAGCGGTTCGATGCGCGCGTGGATGTCCGTGGCCAGCGCCGGGTCGTCGAGCTGCAGCAATTCGACGTGGGTCGCCCAGCCCGGGCAGGGTTCGACATGGACCTCGACGCCGCCGGCATGTTCGCGGATCAGCTTGTGCAGGCGGGCGCTTTTCGCCGTGCTTTCCGTCGCCAGAACCGCAATGCGCCCGCTGCGCGTTTCCTGCGCGGCAGGCTTGATGCCGGGTTCGACGCCGACCACCGGGATGCCAGGATGCGCGGCGCGCAGGGCCTGCACGGCGGCGGCCGTGGCGGTGTTGCAGGCCACCACGAGCAGGTCGCAGCCCATGGCGGCGAGTTCCCCGCCGACGGCCAGTACGCGGCGCTGGATCTCGGCGTCGCTCTTGTTGCCGTAGGGCACGTGGGCCGTGTCGGCGTGATAGCGGAAGTCCGCCTGCGGCAGGGCCTCGACCAGCGCGGCGAGCACCGAGAGGCCGCCCAGTCCGGAATCGAAGACGCCGATCATGCGGTGCTCAAGAGTCGGCGCTGGCGCTACGGCGATTCAGACCGCCGCGAGCGGGATCAGGCCTTCACCACCGGAATCTTGCCGATCTTCGCCTGCCATTCCTTCGGCCCGGTGACGTGCACCGACGTGCCCAGCGAATCGACGGCGACGGTGACCGGCATGTCCTTGACGTCGAATTCGTAGATGGCTTCCATGCCCAGATCCGCGAAGCCGACCACCCTGGCCGACTGGATCGCCTTGGCCACCAGATAGGCAGCGCCGCCGACGGCCATCAGGTAGGCCGACTGGTTGTCCTTGATTGCCTCGATCGCCGCAGGGCCGCGCTCGGACTTGCCGACCATGGAAATCAGGCCGGTCTGCTCCAGCATCATGCGCGTGAACTTGTCCATCCGCGTCGCGGTAGTGGGGCCGGCCGGGCCGACGACCTCGTCCCTGACCGGATCGACCGGCCCGACGTAGTAGATGACCCGGTTCGTGAAATCCACCGGCAGCTCCTCGCCCTTCGCCAGCATGTCGGCGATGCGCTTGTGGGCGGCGTCGCGGCCGGTCAGCATCTTGCCGTTGAGCAACAGTTTCTGGCCGGGCTTCCAGGCCGCGACCTGGGCCTTGGTCAGGCTGTTGAGATCGACGCGGGTGGCGGTCGCGGCATCGGCCTGCCAGGTCACCTTGGGCCAGTCTGCGAGGCTGGGCGGGCTCAGCTTTGCCGGACCGGAGCCGTCGAGGTGGAAGTGGCAATGGCGCGTCGCTGCGCAGTTGGGAATCAGCGCCACCGGCAGGTTGGCGGCGTGGGTCGGGTAGTCGAGCACCTTGACGTCGAGCACCGTGGTGAGGCCGCCGAGCCCCTGGGCCCCGATACCCAGCGCGTTGATCTTCTCGTGCAATTCGAGGCGCAGTTCTTCGGCCCTGGTGAGTTTGTCACCCCGGGCCCCGCGGGCCTTCAGTTCATGGATGTCCACCGGCGCCATGATGGCTTCCTTCGCCAGCAGCATGGCCTTTTCCGGTGTGCCGCCGATGCCGACGCCGAGGATGCCGGGCGGGCACCAGCCGGCGCCCATGGTCGGTATGGTCTTGAGGATCCACTCGACCAGGTCGTCGGAGGGGTTCAGCATGGCGAACTTGGCCTTGGCTTCCGAACCGCCGCCCTTGGCCGCGCAGATGACTTCGACGTGGTCGCCGGGAACGATCTCGTAGTGCACCACCGCCGGCGTGTTGTCCTTGGTGTTCCGGCGAGCGCCTGCCGGGTCGGCCAGGACCGAGGCGCGCAGCGGATTTTCTGCGTTGCTGTAGGCGCGACGCACGCCTTCGTTGACCATTTCCTGCACCGAAAGCGAGGCTTCCCAGCGCAGGTTCATGCCGACCTTGAGGAAGACCAGGGCGATGCCGGTGTCCTGGCAGATCGGGCGGCGGCCTTCGGCCGACATGCGGCTGTTGGTGAGGATCTGCGCGATGGCGTCCTTGGCCGCCGGTGATTCCTCGCGCTCGTAGGCCTCTCCCAGCGCGGTGATGTAGTCCAGCGGATGGTAATAGCTGATGAACTGGAAGGCGTCGGCGACGGACTGGATGAAATCTTCCTGGCGGATGGGGGCGGACATGGAGGGGCTCCGGTTCAATGTTTTGCGACGGTCAGCGTCTGCATCATGATCTTGTCGGTGTAGGCGATGGCGATCGCGGAGATAAGGAAGGAAACGTGAATCGCTATCTGCGCGATGATCACGCGGTCCTCGGTCTGCGGGGCGTTGATGAAGGTACGCAGCAGGTGGATCGAGGAGATACTGATCAGGGCCACCGCCAGCTTGACCTTGAGCACGCCGGCATTGACGTGGGAGAGCCATTCCGGTTGGTCGGGGTGACCTTCGAGGTCAAGCCGCGAAACGAAGGTTTCGTAGCCGCCGATGATGACCATGATCAGCAGGTTGGCGATCATGACCACGTCGATCAAGCCCAGCACGATCAGCATCACCTCGTTCTCGCTGAGGGTACCGGCCTTGGTCACCAGTATGGCGAGTTCGTGCATGAACTGGTAAACATAGACGCCCTGGGCGATTATCAGCCCAAGATAAAGCGGCGCCTGCAGCCAGCGGCTCCAGAAAATGAAGAATTCCATTGGCTTGATGATCTGGTTCATGATGTCGTGGCGTCGGTGGTGCGGGGCAGCAATCTTACCCCAGCCCGCGCAGCTTCATGCGGTACCAGCGTAAGTCCTATGTAAGACTCTTTTACTTTAATATGGAAGCACTTAGAATTCGAATTCGCGACGGCAGTTGCTATCGTTGCCGGTCGTGATTCTTCCAGCGAAAACAATACCTGCCCGGCGTTTTCGGTGCCTGTTCGGTGCCTGAGCGGCAGCCGCTTTTCAGTCATCCGGTTCAGTCCGGTTTCATGCGATAGGAGAGGTGTCAATGTCCAGCATCGAATCAAATGTTACGGAAAGTCGTGTGTTCCCCCCCGCGGATGCAGTGGTCAAGAAGGCCACCATTTCCGGAATGGCAGCCTATGAGGCCCTCTGCAAGGAAGCCGATACGGACTATGCCGGCTATTGGGCCCGCCTTGCCCGTGAACACATCAGCTGGAAGCAGCCCTTCACACAGTCGCTTGACGAGTCCAACGCCCCCTTCTACAAATGGTTCGCCGACGGCAAGCTGAACGTTTCCTACAACTGCCTTGACCGCAACGTCGAGGCCGGCCTTGGCGACAAGGTCGCCATCATTTTCGAAGCCGACGGCGGCCAGGCCACCAAGGTCACCTACAAGGAATTGCTGGCCAAGGTCGCGACCTTCGCCAACGCGCTCAAGGCCAAGGGCATCAAGAAGGGCGATCGCGTCCTGATCTACATGCCGATGTCGGTCGAGGGCGTGGTTGCCATGCAGGCCTGCGCCCGCATCGGCGCCATCCACTCAGTGGTGTTCGGCGGCTTCTCCGCCAAGTCGGTGCAGGAGCGCATCCAGGACGCCGGCGCCGTGGCCGTGATCACCTCCGACGAGCAGTGCCGCGGCGGCAAGAACATCCCGCTCAAGCCCGCGGTCGACGAGGGCATCGCCATGGGCGGTTGCGAGTCGATCAAGACGGTGATCGTCTTCAAGCGTACCGGCGGCGCCTGCAACATGGTCGCCGGTCGCGACGTCTGGTGGGACGACGTCTGCGCCGGCCAGTCTGCGGTTTGCGAACCGGAGTGGGTGGATGCCGAGCATCCCCTGTTCCTGCTCTATACCTCGGGTTCCACCGGCAAGCCGAAGGGCGTCCAGCACAGCTCGGGCGGTTACCTGCTGCACGCGATCCTGACCATGAAGTGGACCTTCGACATCAAGCCGGACGACATCTTCTGGTGCACCGCCGACATCGGCTGGGTCACGGGCCACACCTACATCACTTACGGCCCGCTGGCCTGCGGCGCCACCGAGATCGTGTTCGAAGGCGTACCGACCTATCCGGATGCCGGCCGCTTCTGGAAGACCATCCAGGCGCACAAGGTCAACATCTTCTACACCGCGCCGACGGCCATCCGTTCGCTCATCAAGTCGGGCGAGAACACCCCGGCGACCCATCCGAAGAACTACGACCTGACGAGTCTGCGCATCCTCGGCTCGGTCGGTGAGCCGATCAATCCGGAAGCCTGGATGTGGTACTACACCAACGTCGGCGGCGCGCGCTGCCCGATTGTCGATACCTTCTGGCAGACCGAGACCGGCGGTCACATGATTACCCCGCTGCCGGGCGTCACGCCGCTCGTTCCAGGTTCCTGCACGCTGCCCTTCCCGGGCATCGCAGCCGCGATCGTCGACGAGACGGGCAACGACGTCGAATGGGGCAAGGGCGGCTTCCTGGTCGTCAAGAAGCCCTGGCCGTCGATGATCCGCACCATCTACGGCGATCCGGAACGCTACAAGAAGTCCTACTTCCCGGTGGATTTCGGCGGCAACCTGTACCTCGCCGGCGACGGCGCGATGCGCGATGCCAAGACCGGCTACTTCACCATCATGGGCCGCATCGACGACGTGCTGAACGTTTCCGGCCACCGCATGGGCACAATGGAAATCGAGTCGGCGCTGGTGTCGAACCCGCTGGTGGCGGAAGCCGCCGTGGTCGGCCGTCCCGACGACCTGACCGGCGAGGCCATCTGTGCCTTCGTGGTGCTCAAGCAGGCGCGCCCCAGCGCCGAGGAAGCCAAGAAGATCGCCAATGAGCTGCGCAACTGGGTCGGCAAGGAAATCGGCCCGATAGCCAAGCCCAAGGACATCCGCTTCGGCGAGAACCTGCCCAAGACACGTTCAGGCAAGATCATGCGCCGCCTGCTGCGCAGCCTGGCCAAGAACGAGGAGATCACGCAGGACGTGTCCACGCTGGAGAACCCGCACATTCTGGATCAACTCAAGCAGAACGCCTGATAGGGTTTCACGCGAGTGGAAAACGCCCGTCTTCGGACGGGCGTTTTTTTTCCCGGCGCCAGACGGGACGGCATCTCCTTGCGGGATGAGCCAAGCGCAAAAGGGTCGCGGCGGGGTACCATGGCACGAAGATATGGGGAGATGACAGCATGATCCGCACCCGCCTCGTTGCCCAGCGCCTGGCCTTCCTGTTCCTGCTCGGGTGCTTATTCTTCAATTATCCGTTGCTATCGGTGTTCAACCAGGGTGGCAGCCTGTTTGGCATGCCGCCCCTGTATGCCTGGCTGATGGCTTCCTGGCTGGTTCTGATCGCGCTGCTGGCGCTGGTGGTCGAGCGGAAACACGACTGATGCTGCAAGGCTGGGTCATCGTCCTCGCTTCCTTCCTCTACCTCGGGGTGCTGTTCGGCATCGCCTGGTATGCGGACCATCGGGCCGACCACGGCCGTTCTCTGATTGCCAACCCGGTCGTGTATGCCCTCTCGCTGGGCGTGTATTGCACGACCTGGACCTTCTACGGCAGCGTCGGCCGCGCCGCGGCGAACGGCATCGGCTTCCTGCCGATCTACCTGGGGCCAACCCTGCTCTTTGCGCTCGCCGGCTTCATCCTCTACCGCATGATCCGGGTGGCCAAGTCCAACCGCATCACCTCGATCGCCGACTTGGTCGCCTCGCGTTACGGCAAGAGCCAGCTGCTCGGCGGCCTGGTCACCGTGATCGCGGTGGTCGGCGTGATTCCCTACATCGCACTGCAACTCAAGGCGGTGTCGAACAGCTTCACCATTCTTTCCAGCTACCCGGACATCGTCATGCCAGCCAGCGCCGGCGCGGTACCGCTGTTCCAGGACAGCGCGCTCTACGTGGCGATGATCCTCGCCGCCTTCACCATCCTGTTCGGCACGCGCCACCTCGACGCCACCGAGCGCCACGAAGGCATGGTGGCGGCAATCGCGGTCGAATCCATCGTCAAGCTGGTGGCCTTCCTCGCCGTCGGCGCCTTCGTCGTCTGGGGCCTGCACGGCGGCGTCGCCGACATATTCGCGCGCGCCGCCGAGGTGCCCGAGGTGGCGCGCCGCCTGACCCGCGCCGACACCTCCGCCGCCTACGGCAGCTGGGGCACGCTGATCTTCCTCTCGCTGTTCGCGGCCCTGCTGCTGCCGCGCCAGTTCCAGATCGCGGTGGTGGAGAACGTCGACGTCAAGCACCTCAATCGCGCGGTGTGGATGTTTCCGCTCTACCTGTTCCTCATAAACCTCTTCGTGCTGCCGGTGGCCCTGGCCGGGTTGCTGCATTTCCCGGCCGGCACCGTGGACGCCGACACCTTCGTCCTGACCCTGCCGATGGCCCACCAACAGGAAGGCCTGGCGCTGTTCGTTTTCATCGGCGGGCTCTCGGCGGCGACCGGCATGGTCATCGTCGAGACCATCGCGCTGTCCACCATGGTCTGCAACGACCTGGTGATGCCGCTGCTGCTGCGCCTGCGCTGGCTGGGCCTGGCCGAGAAGGCCGACCTTTCGGGTCTGCTGCTGGAAATCCGGCGCTGGGCGATCGCCGTCATCCTCGGTCTGGGTTACCTTTACTTCCGGGTCGCCGGCGAAGCCTACGCGCTGGTCTCGATCGGCCTCATCTCCTTCGCCGCCGTGGCCCAGTTCGCGCCGGTGGTGATCGGCGGCCTGTTCTGGAAGGGTGGTACGCGCGACGGCGCGGTGGCGGGGCTGGTCGCCGGTTTCGTGCTCTGGGCCTATACGCTGCTGCTGCCATCCTTTGCCAAGTCGGGCTGGCTGCCCGAAGGCTTCATCGCCCACGGCCTGTTCGGCATCGAACTGCTGCGGCCGCAACAACTGCTCGGGCTGACTGGACTGGACGAGATCACCCACTGCCTGGTGTGGAGTCTGCTGGCCAACCTGGGTGCCTATGTCGGCGTCTCGCTGCTGCGCGTGCCCAATGCGCGCGAGGCGCGCCAGGCCTCGCTCTTCGTCGGCGGCACCGACCTCGCCGGCCATACGGCCTGGGGCGGCAGTGCCGGCGTGGCCGACCTGCTGCCGCTGGCCGCCCGCTTCCTCGGACGGGAACGTGCCGAGGAAGGCTTCCTGCGCCATGCGCGCAGCCGCAGCCTGAAATCGGTGGATGAACTGCCGGGCGACGCGCGCCTGGCCAACTTCGCCGAGACCCTGCTGGCGGGTGCCATCGGCTCGGCCTCGGCGCGCGCCATGGTCGCTTCGGTGGTCAGCGAGGAGCCGCTCGGCCTTGACGAGGTGATGAACATACTCGACGAGGCTTCGCAGGTGCGCGCCTATTCGCGCGAACTGGAGCAGAAGTCGCAGGAGCTGACACGGGCCACCGCGGAACTGCGCCAGGCCAACGAGCGCCTGCGCGAACTCGACCGCATGAAGGACGACTTCATCTCGACGGTGACCCACGAGTTGCGCACGCCGCTGACCTCGATCCGCGCCTTTTCCGAGATGTTGCACGAGGACCCGAAGATCGACCTGGCGCAGCGCACGCGCTTCCTCGCCATCATCGTCAGTGAAACGGTTCGCCTGTCGCGCCTGATCAACCAGATCCTCGACCTCGCCAAGCTCGAATCCGGCCGCGCGGAGTGGACCGTCGCCGCGGTCGATGTCGGCGAGGTAATTCGCGAGGCGGCCGATTCGCTGACCGCCTTGTTCGCCGAGAAGCGCGTGGCGCTCGACATGGACGACCTGCACCCCGGCCTGACGGTGATGGCCGACCGCGACCGCCTGATGCAGGTGATGGTGAACCTGCTGTCCAACGCGCTGAAGTTCGTGCCAGCCGACAGCGGTCGCGTGAGAGTCGGCGCCGAGGGGACGGCGAGCGAGGTCCGCGTCAGGGTATGGGACAACGGGCCGGGCATCCATGCCGCCGACCACGAGGTGATTTTCGACAAGTTTCGCCAAGGCTCGGGCGGCACCGACGTGCTTACCGACAAGCCGCAGGGCACCGGCCTCGGGCTGCCGATCAGCCGCCAGATCATCGAGTATTTCCATGGCCGGCTGTGGGTCGAAAGCACGTCCGGCGCGGGGGCCTGCTTCGTGTTCACACTACCGCGACAGGCGGGCGATAATAACAAGCTCGCCACCGCGGAGCGCGAGTCGCAACGCGGTGGCCCGGCTGCCGGCGCTGCGCTCTCCGACAGCGGCGGGAAACACAACGGAGTCAGGGGAGGGAGTCAGTGAGTCATCGTATTCTGGTCGTCGACGATGAACCCAACATCGTCATTTCTCTTGAGTTCCTCCTGAAAAAGGAGGGATATGTCGTCGCCGTCGCCGGTGATGGCGAGGCGGCGTTGCAACAGGCCGGGCAGTTTCTGCCCGACCTCGTCCTGCTCGACGTGATGATGCCGAAGAAGTCCGGCTTTGAAGTCTGCGAAACCTTGCGCGCCAATCCCGCCCTCGCCGGCGTGAAGATCGTCATGCTCACCGCGCGGGGGCGCGAAACCGAAGTCACCAAGGGCCTGGCGCTGGGCGCCGACGCCTACATCACCAAGCCCTTCTCGACCAAGGAGCTGGTGGCGCGCATCAAGGCCTTGCTGGGGTGATACGCGGACGATGGGCCCGGAGCAGCCGGTTGTCATGTCCGCCGCCAAGGCTTTCCGAATTGCCATTGAGAGGGTAGCGAATTGAAAGCAAAGTTGCGCTTCATCATTGCCGCCTGCGTGCTGGGGCTGCTCATGACGGGTCCGTTCGCGGTGACGGCCCTGCTGCTCTATGCCGACTCGAAGGATGCCGAACGCGCCGCCTTCGCCCAATTCCTGCTGCCGAGGCTGCCCTTGGGCGGATTGATAACCACCTTCGGCTTCATCGCCGGATTGATGTTGCTGCGTGGCCTGTTCCAGCAATACGTGCAGGGTCTCCTGCGCATGGCCGAGACCCTGCGCCTGATGCTCGGTGCCAACCGCAATTTTCGGGTGACGCCCGACGGTCCGCCGGAAGTCCGCGAACTGGCGCGCGCCGCCAACGACCTCGCGCAGCAGCGCGACGAACTGCTGACCGATGTGGACGCGCAGATTCGCCAGGCCAAGGCGACCGTCGAGGAAGAAAAGAACCGGCTTGCCGCCCTGATGTCGGAACTGGCCCTGGGCGTCGTGGTCTGCAACCTCGATGGCCGCATCCTGCTCTACAACAGCCGCGCCCGACTGCAGTTCAAGGCCCTCGCGCAGGGGCCGACCTCGACCAGCGGCGGCGCCCTGATCGGGCTCGGCCGTTCGATCTTTTCCATCCTCGAGCGCGGGCAGATCACCCATTCGCTGGAGAACATCCAGCAGCGACTGCGCAAGGGCAGCGCCGCGCCGACCGCCAATTTCATCACGGCGACGCGCGGCGGGGCACTGCTGCGCTGTCAGATGGCGCCCGTGCTGCGCACGGGCGCCGACAGCGCCGCCGTTGGCGTCGCCCAGGGCGCAAATATGGACAATCCCCCCGGCCCCCTTTCCGGGAAAGGGGGTGACGAGGTCAGGCAGGCCGGGCCTGCCCAGGAGGAACGGACGACGGCACTGCCGGGCGACGAGTTGGAGGTCACCGGCTACGTGTTGACCATCGAGAACATCACGCGCAACTTCGAGCGCGAGGCGGAGCGCGACCAGGCGCTGCAGGCGCTGACGGACGGCAATCGGGCGGCGCTGGGGAACATCCGTGCAGCGGTGGAAACGCTGATCGATACGCCGGACATGGAGGCGGACTACCGTGAGCGCTTCACCCGCGTGATCGCCGACGAGGCCGCCGCCATGAGCCAGCGGCTCGACGCCACCATGAGCCGCTTCGCCGATTCGCTGAAGACGCGCTGGCCGCTGGAGGACGTGCTCGCGATCGACATCCTGGCCGCCGCCGCGCGCCGCATCGAGGACCGGCTCAAGCTGCCGATCAAGCACGAGGAACAGGATGCCAGCCTGTGGATGCGGGTCGACAGCTTCTCGCTGATCCAGGCCATTACCTTCCTTGCCGCGCGGTTGCAGGACCACTACGCGATACGCGAGCTGCGCCTGCGGCTGTCGGCCGAAGGCAAGATGGTCTTCCTCGACCTGATCTGGTCGGGCACGCCGGTCTCGTCGGAAACGCTCTACACGTGGGAACTGGAGCCGATGACGGTGGGCGCCGAGACCAGCCCGCTCACCTTGCGCGATGTCATCGATCGCCACGGCGGCGAGATCTGGTACCAGCGCGACAAGGCGGCGCACCGGGCATTCTTCCGCATGGTGGTGCCGGCGGCCGTGACGCCCGACCTAGCCGCCAGTGATCAGGTGCAGCACCTGCACAGCGACAGCCGGCCCGAGTACTACGACTTCGACCTGTTCGCCGCGCGCGACGCCGCGGGCTCCGGCATCGACCTCGATCGCAAGCTCAGCGAATTGACCTACTCCGTATTCGACACCGAGACCACCGGGCTGGAGCCCTCCAGCGGCGACGAGATCATCCAGATGGGCGCCGTCCGCGTGGTAAACAACCGCCTGCTGCGACAGGAGGTCTTCGATCAGCTGGTGGATCCGGGCATACCGCTGAAGCCCGCCGGGATCCCGATCCACGGCATTACCGAGGCCATGGTTCATGGCCAGCCCAAACTGGACGTGGTGCTGCCGGCCTTCCACGAGTTCTGTGCCGAAACGGTGCTGGTCGCGCACAACGCGGCCTTCGACATGCGCTTCTTCCAGTTGAAGGAGGACAGCCTCGGCGTGCGCTTCACACAGCCCGTGCTCGATACCCTGCTGCTGTCGGCGGTGATCCATCCCAACCAGGAGTCGCACCGGCTGGAAACCATAGCCGAGCGCCTCGGTATCAACGTCATCGGCCGGCATACTGCGCTGGGCGATGCCTTCGTCACCGGCGAGGTGTTCCTCAAGATGGTGCCGCTGCTCGCCGACATGGGCATCGTCACACTTCGCCAGGCCCTCGATGCCGCGCAGAAAACCTACTTTGCCCGAATCACGTATTGACCGATCGCGACTGCCTGATGCGTTCGCGGCTTGCGCGTTTGGCATGACGGCTGGCGAGAAACAGCCCCGCGCGGCGAACCGGGCGCTGGCCGAAAGCGGCTTTGCGCCGCGCGATGGCGAGGCCATGGCCGGCAATCCGAGCGGGTGTCGGCGAAACATCCGCCGCGACGCACCTGCAGCGAATCGGCGCGGATGGGATAATGGCGCCCGCCGATGCCGACGCGGCGGTGAATGCCTTTCGTGCCTTGCAGGAAATCCGCTTCGTGGTGCCGGCAGGTGCCGGCGACGGTGCGGCGGGCAACCGGATCGCGTCGCAGGACCAGGACGGGTTCGACTGCCGCGGTCCTGCCGGAAGCGCTGCGCCAGGCACGCACCGTGCAACGACTACCGAGGCCACGCCGCCGAATCGAAACCTGAAACTGGCCATGGCCATGGCAACCGATACCCGCCGGGCGGCCCCGCCGTTCCGCCGTTCCCATTCCGTTTTCGCTATCCAGGATGAATCCGCATGAACGATACCCCCCAAACCCTTCAGACGAGTTACCGCCCCAACCTGCACAGTCCGCTCGCCGCGCTCGTGCGCCGACAGCCTGTCACCGCGACACCCGAGACGCCGCTGCGCGAGGCAGTGCTGGCGATGTCGGAGAACCGTGTCGGCTCCATCATCGTCGTCGAGCCCGAGAGCGGTCGTCCGCTGGGCATCTTCACCTTGCGCGACCTGCTGCACCGCGTCGCCGCCAAGTCCTGCGACCTCGACCAGATCATCATGTCGGTGATGAGCGATACGGGACTGCTCATGCTCAACTGGCGTTCGACCATCTACCAGGCCGCGCTGGTGATGGCGCGGCATGGCGTGCATCACGTGATCATCGTCGATGCCGCCGGCAAGCTGGCGGGTGTCGTCTCGCAGGAAGACATCTACGAACTGCAAGGCGGCGGTGGCAAGGCGATCTCCGGCGCGATCCGCACCGCGCGCGACATGAACGCCCTGGTGGCGGCCTCCGAGGGCATCCGCCGCCAGGCGATCGGCATGCTGGCCGAAGGTGCGGCAGCCGAGCCGCTGACTCAACTGATTTCCAGCCTCAACGACCACCTGACGGTGCGGATCATCGAACTGACACGCAACGATTTCAAGCTGCCCGAGGTGTCATGGTGCTGGCTTGCCTTCGGCTCGGAGGGCCGCTTCGAGCAGACCCTGTCGACCGACCAGGACAACGGGCTGGTGTTCGCCGCGCCGGAGCAAGACGCGGCTGCGCTGCGCGAAGCCTTCCTGCCCTTCGCCCGTGCCGTCAACGAACGCCTGGCGCTGTGCGGCTTCCCGCTGTGCAAGGGCAACGTCATGGCCAGCAACCCCGAGCTGTGCCTGTCGGTGGACGAGTGGCACGGCAAGTTTGGCGGCTGGATGCGCGCCAACAGCCCGCAGGCACTGCTCGACGCCACCATCTACTTCGATTTCCGCCCCATTTACGGCGAGGAGGAGCTCGCCGACCAGCTGCGCGAGTGGGTGCTCAAGCGCGTTCCCAGCGAGACGCTGTTCCTGCGCTTCATGGCCGGCAACGCCGTCCAGGTCGAGCCGCCGATCGGCTTCATCCGTGATTTCACCTTCGACAAGAACCCCGAGTTTCCGCACACCCTCGACCTCAAGGCCGGCGGCGCGAGGCTGTTCGTCGATGTCGCGCGCATTCTGTCACTCGCCCACGGAGTGACCGAGACCGGCACCGCGCAGCGCCTGCGCGCGCTGGCCGAGCGGGGCAAGCTGGGGGGGGACGACGTTCATGCCCTCGTCGAGAGCTTCTTCTTCATCCAGCAGTTGCGCCTGAAGAACCAGCAAGGCGAGTTCAGCGAGGGCGCCGCCAACCGTGTCGACCCGGATCGCCTGAACGAGCTCGACCGTCTGGTGTTGCGCGAAGCCTTCAAGCAGGCCAAACGCCTGCAGTCGCGCCTGCAGCTGGAATTCCGCCTGTGATGCGGGAGGCGCGTGCAAGCTGACGCCGCGGCGCCGCCGCGGGCGATACGCCGGTCATGACTTCCCCGGGCCCCGTCGCGGTTGCCCGGGTGCCCCTGCGCACCCCGCTGTTGCGCGGCGCGCGGCGCCTGCGCATCGCGCTGGTCGGGCTGCCTGGCGCCGGAAAGACGACCCTGTTCGACGCGGTATCGAGCACGGCGCCGGCGCGGGGGGAATTGATCGGAACGCAGCGCAGTTGGCGTGAGTGCAGCGTGCAGATCGGCCTCGACGAGGCCAGTGTGGTCGATCTGCCGGGCACCCATTCCCTGCACCACCTCGAAGGCGGCGACCTGTCGGCGCTCAAGTACCTGCTCTGGGGCGACCAGCGTCCCGCCGTGTCCCTGCACGAAAAGGCCGGCCCGCCGGCGCCCTTCGCTCCGCCGGACGTGATCGTGCAGGTGGTCGATGCCGCCAACCTGCAAAGCCATCTCGAGTTGACGCTGGAATTGAGCCAGCTCGGACGGCCCATGGTGCTGGCTGTCAACCGGATGGACGAGGCCCTGAAAAAAGGCCTTTACATCAACGTCAAGGCGCTCGAATTGCTGCTCGGCATGCGCGTGGTGCCGACCGTGGCGCTGATGGGGCAGGGTATCGCGGACCTGTTCCGGGCCGCCGCCGACGCGGCTCGCGACGACAGCTGTCCGCTGCCGCAAGCGCCCAGTGCCCACATCGCGAATCGCCTGCGGCCACTCGATGCCGAACTCAACCGTCCGGGCCTGCACGAGGCATTTCGCCTGCCGCAGGCCTTCGTCCTGACGCAATTCGCCGGCGCCGACGGCTTCATCGAGGACGAGTTGAACCAGCATTTCCGGCAACTGCTGCCCATGCTGCGCCGCCTGCGCGACGAGGCCGGTGCCGGACTGCCGCGACCTTTGGCCGAAGAACTTCACGCCGACCGCCACCATCGCGCCGCGACCCTGGTCGAAGCGGCCCTGCGCATCGGCTCGCCGGCGCATTCCCGGGACTGGCGCTACTGGCTCGACGAGCTGTTCCTGCATCCGCAATGGGGCCTGATCGGCAGCCTCGCCGTGTTCGCCGCCGTGCTGTTCGTCGTCTTCGAGATCAGCGGCTGGATCGACGCGATGACCACCGTGAAAATTGCCGCCGCATTCGCCGACTGGCAGCCGCAATCGGTCGGCGGCGTGGTCGGACGCGCGGTGCTCGACGGCCTGATCGGACTGGTCGGCATCGTGTTGCCTTACATGGTCCCGCTGGTGATGCTGCTGGTGACGCTGGAGGAAGCCGGGCTGATGCAGCGCATCGCCTTCGTCGTCGACCGCGGTTTCCACCAGATCGGACTCCATGGCGGAGTCGCCGTGCCTTTCCTGCTCGGCCTCGGTTGCAATGTGCCCGCCATCTCGGGCGCCGCCGGCGTCACCCGCGGCCGCGAACGAGTGATCGCCTCGGTGCTGATCAGCTTCGTGCCCTGTTCCGCGCGCTCGGCCATCATCCTCGCCATCGCCGGCAAGTACCTCGGTGTCGGCGGCGTGATGGGCATCTTCGCCCTCACCCTGGTGGTGATCGCCGTCATGGGGCGCCTGCTGTCGCGCGGCCGCGCGGCGCCCGGCCCCGGCCGCCTGCAGGAAATCCCGCCCTACGCCCTGCCGACATGGCGCAAGCTGCTGGGCGAAACGCGGGAACGCACCGGCGACATCCTGACCATCGTCACACCCCTGCTGGTGGGTGGCAGCGTCCTGCTCGCCCTGCTTACCCACGTCGGCGCCGACGACGTGGTCAACACCCTGCTGACGCCGGTCACGGTGTGGTGGCTGGGGCTGCCGGCGGTGCTCGGCGTGCCGCTGCTGTTCGGTGTCTTGCGCAAGGAGTTGTCGCTGCTGATGATCTACCAGGCGCTGGGTACGCAGGAGATCGGCACCCGGCTGGATGCCGTGCAGATGCTGGCGCTGCTTTTGTTCATCAGTTTTTACGTGCCTTGCGTATCGACTTTCGCCGTGATGTTGAAGACCATAGGCCGGCGCGATGCGCTAATCTCGGTGTCGATCTCGGTCGGCGTGGCCCTGCTGGTGGCCGGCGCGCTGCGGATGGGCGCCGCCGGTTGGCAAGTGCTCGGCGGCTGAGCGGCAACGAGCCGGGCGGGGCTGGGGAATATCGGTTTCACATCGACGGAAAGGAGTTGCGACGATCATGGAAGCATTCGATCTGGACCAGGCGCTGACCATGCACCGGTCCTGGAAGATGAAATTCCAGCTGGCGCTGGGCAGCGTGCAAAGCCGGGATTTCGATACGCAGGGTATCGGCGATGCCGACGCCTGCGGCCTCGGCCGGTGGCTGACGGCCAACGCCGGCGAACTCGAGCGATTTCCCGTGGTTCGTGAGCTGCTGCCGGTACACGTCGAGTTCCATCGCCAGTCGCAGGCCATCGCCGACGAGATCCGCAGCGGCCGGATTATCCACACGGAGGATCCGGCCATCGTCGCCTACCTCGAACTTTCCACCGGCATCGAGGCCATGCTGAAGCGGCTCGACGCCGATTTGCGGCTGGGCGGCTGAGCATTTTGCATCGCGCCTGAACTATCCAGCGGGCAGCGGTATCGCCCCTCCTTTCCACGACAAGGACCTGATATGAACCCACAGAACGGATACGACATCGAAGACATCGCGGTCGGCATGAGCGCGGAGACCGCCAAGACCATCACCGAGGCGGACATCCTGTTGTTCTCGGCCGTATCGACCGACACCAACGCCGTGCACCTCGACGAGGAATTCGGCAAGACCACCATGTTCGGCGGCCGCATCGCCCACGGCATGCTTTCGGCGAGCCTGGTCTCGGCCGTGCTCGGCACGCGCCTGCCGGGCCCCGGCGTGATCTACATGAGCCAGTCGCTGCGCTTCAAGGCGCCGGTGCGCATCGGCGACACCGTGCATGCCAAGGTCACGGTCAAGGAGGTCATCGCCGAAAAATCGCGCGTGGTGCTCGACACCGTGTGCAGCGTCGGCGGCAAGGTGGTGATCGACGGCGAGGCGATGGTCATGGCCACCTCGCGGGCGAAGCGCGAAGCCGCCGGCAAGTAGCAGGCGTGGCAACAGAATTTCCGGGTGTCGATCCGACTCCTGTCGATTCCGTCATGGCCGGCCGCCATTGCGTGCGCGCCTTCCTGCCCGACCCGGTGCCGCGCCAGGTGGTGGAGGACATCCTGGCCGTCGCGCGCCGCGCGCCGTCGGGCACCAACCTGCAGCCCTGGCGCGTGCACGTGCTGACCGGCGCGTCGCGGCAGCGCCTGGTCGATGCCGTGTGCGCCGCCTACGACGCGGCGGCACCCGGCCACACAGCCGAATACGACTACTACCCGGCCGAATTCTTCGAGCCCTATCTGGCGCGCCGGCGCAAGATCGGCTGGGGACTCTACGGCCTGCTCGGCATAGAAAAAGGCGACGCCACGAAAATGCGCGCCCAGGCGCGCCGCAACTACGAGTTCTTCGGCGCCCCGGTGGGCCTCGTCTTCAGCATCGACCGGCGCATGGGGCGCGGCGGCTGGCTCGACTACGGCATGTTCCTGCAGAACGTGATGCTCGCCGCGCGCGCCCGCGGCCTCGACACCTGCCCGCAGGTGGCCTGGCTCGACTACCACCGCATCATCGGCGAGGTGCTCGGCTTCGGCGTACAGGAAATGCTGGTGTGCGGCATGTCGCTGGGCCACGCCGACCCGGACGCGATCGAGAACACGCTAGCCACCGAGCGCGCCGCGCTGGAGGAGTTCGTCGTCTTCCATGAGTGAAGTGGACGAAGGCGCGCGCCAGCGGCTCGATAAATGGCTTTGGGCGGCGCGCTTCTACAAGACGCGCAGCCTCGCCGCCGACGCCATCGCGGGCGGCAAGGTGCGCTGGAACGGACAGGCCGTGAAGCCGGCGCGCGAGGCCAAGCCCGGCGACGAACTGGAAATCTCCACCGGGGAACAGCGCTGGACGGTCATCGTGCGCGGCGTGAACCAGCAGCGCCGGCCGGCGCCCGAAGCACGCCTGCTTTACGAGGAAACGGCGGAGAGCGCCGCAAGCCGGCAGCGCCTGGAGGAAGTCGGGCGCCTCGCGCCGATGCCCGGCGCCGGGCTCAAGGGGCGGCCGACCAAGAAGGCGGGGCGCCTGATACGCGGCTTCAACGAATGATGGCTCTGGCTCACCTGGCGAGCCTGTCACGGGTGATACTCTTCGAACCATGGAAATGAGCCTTGCACTTCTGGCCGGCCTGCTGCTCGGCGGCGGCCTGGTCGCATTCGTCTTCGCCGCGCGCGTGCGCGAGGCGCGAGGCGCGCTGGCGCAGCGTGAAGCCGAGCTGGCCTTGCTGCGCGACAAGGAGTCGGCGCTGGCGATACGGTGCGCCACGCTGCAAAGCGAGCTGGAAAGCGAGCGCGCCCTGTTCGCCGAGCGCCAGGCCACGCTCGAAGCGGCGCGCAACAGCTTCGCCGATGCCTTCAAGGCCCTTTCGGCCGACGCGCTGGCGAAGAACAACCAGAGCTTCCTCGAACTCGCCCGCGCCACGCTGGAAGCGCAGCAGGCGGCGGCGCTGGCCGCGGCGCGCGGCGACCTCGACAAGCGCCAGGTGGCGATAGGCGACCTGGTCGCGCCGGTCAAGACCTCGCTGGAAAAGTTCGAGCAGCAGATCGTCGGCCTGGAAAAGGCCCGCGTCGATGCCTATGCCACGCTCAGCGAACAGGTGCGCGCACTGGCCGGCGGGCAGGAGCAGTTGCGCCATGAGACCGGCAACCTGGTCAAGGCCCTGCGCGCGCCGCAAACCCGCGGGCGCTGGGGCGAACTGCAACTCAAGCGCGTGGTCGAGATGGCCGGCATGCTCGACCATTGCGATTTCCACGAACAGGAAAGCACCACCACCGAGGACGGCCGCCTGCGCCCCGACATGGTGGTCAGGCTGCCCGGCGGCAAGAACATCGTGGTCGATGCCAAGGCGCCGCTCGCCGCCTACCTCGAAGCGCTCGAAGCCGCCGACGAGGACGCCAAGAAGCGCAAGCTGGCCGACCACGCGCGCCAGGTGCGCGACCACCTGAAGAAGCTCGGCCAGAAATCCTACTGGGAGCAGTTCCAGCCCTCGCCGGATTTCGTCGTGCTGTTCCTGCCCGGCGAGATGTTCTACTCGGCCGCGCTGGAGGCCGACCCGTCGCTGATCGAAGCCGGCGTCGATGCGCGCGTCATCCTCGCCACGCCGACCACGCTGATCGCCCTGCTGCGCGCCGTGGCCTACGGCTGGACGCAGCACGCGTTGACCGAGAACGCCGAGCGCATCAGCCAGCTCGGCCGCGAACTCTATGAGCGCATCGCCACCGTCACCGAACACTGGGGCCGCGTCGGCAAGAACCTCGGCGAGGCGGTCGGTGCCTACAACAAATCGGTGGCCTCGATGGAAACGCGCGTGCTGGTTTCCGCGCGCAAGTTCCGCGAGCTCAAGGCGGCCGGCGAGGACAAGGAAATCGGCGACCTCAATCCGGTCGAATCCCTGCCGCGCGAGTTGCAGGCGCCGGAATTGCTGGCGGGCGATCCGGCAGGCTCACGCCATGAGCCTTGAGGGCGGCAGACTGTGCTCCATTCCCATGGAGGCAGTCACATGTTCATCGATCCGATCTTCGTCCAGCAGCCCAACCGCCCGGCCACCCCGGCCACCCCGGCTCAGCCAGCCCATTCCGCCGACATCGCGGTGTTCGTCATCACCACCACGCTGTGCGCCCTCGGTGCACTGATGCTGCCGCTGGCCGGATGAACCGCGGGTGATCCGCCCCGACCTTCCCCTCGTATCGCTTGCCGACCTGCCCGGCGGGCCGGAGCCGGTGGTGTTGTGCGCCACGGCGCGGCTCGCCGTGGATCTGCGCCGCGCGCACGGCGACCTGCAGCAGGCGCGCGGGATGCGGACCTGGCGCGCGCTGCAGAGTTCAACGCCGGCGCAGTGGCTCGACATGCTGGTGTCGCGTGCGCTGCTCTGCGGCGAGGTTCCGCCCGATGCCGCCGCCGGTGGCTTCCTCGGCCGCGCGCAGGAACGCAACCTGTGGGAGCAGGCCATCGCCATTGACGCCGGCGCGGCGGCCGAGCTTTTCGACCGCGAAGGCATGGCGCTGGCGGCGATGGAGGCGGCGAGCCTGCAGCGCAGCTGGCGCATCGAAGTGCCTGAGGCCATGCACACCGCCGAGTACGAAGCCTTCCTGCGCTGGTCGGCGGCGTTCGACACATCCTGCCGCGACGGCGGCTGGCGCGGCCGCGACGAGGTCCTCGCCTGGCGCATCGCCTGCATCGAACGCGGCTTGGGCGGCCTGCCGGGGCGCATCGGCCTGGCCGGTTTCCTCATGCCCGATCCCTGGGTCGCGCGCCTGCTGGTGGTGCTCGAAGCCTGTGGCGTCGAGCTGGTCCGCGTCGATTTCAGCCATCACGCGGCGGGCGCAGCGCGCGGCATCGAGCTGCCCGACGCGGAGGCCGAATGCCTCGCCGCGGCGGCCTGGGCCCGGGCGCGGCTGGCGGCT
>NZ_JAFLDR010000055.1 GCF_017302275.1 Sulfuritalea sp. | reverse complement strand
GGCAGCATGAGCAGGAAACAGGGGCCCCGCTTGCGGGGATGCGACCGGCCGCGAGTGCTGCCAAACCGCCGACCGCACGGTTCCCGATCCATGGATACCCGACCGGAGGCGGTGTCGTGAACCTCAAGACCTCCGCCCTCCTGATTGTCGCCAACGCACTGCTGAGCGCCCTCATCGTCCTCGCCTATGCCCTGTGGTTTGGCCCCGCCGCCGCACCCCGCCTCGCCGTCCTCGATGTCGGTGAGCTGTATCGCCTGAAGGAAACCCAGGTGGCCAAAGTACTGGTGAAGCTCGACGCCACCCACGAAGATCGCGCCCTGGCACTCCAGCGTGCGAGCGCCTTCGGCCTGGAAATGACGAACCTGATCCAGTCGCTGCCGGAAGAGTGCCACTGCCTGATCCTCGCCCGCGGCGCCGTCGTCGGTCCGGCCCCGCTGCTTCCCGATCTGACGCCGGAAGTGCGTCGGCGCCTTGGGCTGTAGGTCGCACGATGCGTACCCTGTTCTACAAACCTATCCTGTTCGAGCGCTTCGATCGCGAATCCTTCCGGCGCCGCTTGAGCCACCATCTGCGCCGCTGGGGCATCGTCTACCTGCTGCTGATCGTGGCTGCCGCTCTGTTCCAGGCGCACTATGCCGTCGGCCTGAATGTCTCGCCCAGCCTGCCGCAGAGATTCTTCCTGATCCACAAGGGTGAGCTGCCGCTGCGTGGGCACTATGTGGCCTTCCGCTGGCCTGGCGGCGGGCCCTACCCGGCGGGCGTCACCTTCGTCAAGATCATCGCTGGCATGGCGGGCGACGCCGTCACGCGCGCGGATCGGGAGTTCTTCGTGAACGGGATGCCGGTCGGGCAGGCGAAGACCACGAGCCGCATGGGCCTGCCGCTCGAACCTGGCCCCACCGGGATACTGCCCGCCGGCCGCTACTACGTGCGGGCGCCGCACCCGGACAGTCTCGATTCGCGCTACCGGCTGACCGACTGGATCTCGGACGCACAGATCATCGGACGGGCCTATGCGCTGTTCTGAGCATTTGTGTCAGCCCCGCCGCCACCCTGGTCGCATGGCACTCGTCGCCATCGCGATGCTGCTGTCGCTCGCTGTTCGTGCGCATGACCTCGGGGTCATCGGTCCGGTGTATCCGATCGCCGAGCCCAGCCTCCTGGAAGTGATCCTCGCCAGGCTGCGCGACGCGGAAGCCAGCGGCGTGCTCGCCCGACTTCAACGAGACGCGCAAGCCCGAGCGAAGCACCAGATCGAGCAGCCCGCTGCCATCGTCAAGCTGACGAAGACCACCAAGGCGCGCAGCTTCTACTACGACCCGAGCATCGTCGTCCCCTACGCCATTCTCGATGCCGATGGCAAGCTGCTGGTCCCACCCGGCACGACGGTCAACCCGCTCGATACAGTGTCGCTCTCGCAGGCGCTGCTCTTCATCGATGCGCGCGACACCGCGCAGGTCAAACGCGCCAGCGGAATTCTTGATGAGCACGGCGGCAAGCTGAAGGTGATTCTGACCGGCGGTTCCTACCTGGATCTGATGCGCCGCTGGAAGCGGCCGGTGTTCTTCGATCAGCAGGGAACGCTGACCGAGAAGCTCGGCATCCGCCACGTGCCGGCGCTCGTCACCCAGGACGGCAAGAGGCTGAAGATCGAGGAGATTCCAGGATGAGGCCCTGTAAGCGTCTCGTCGCGGTTCTTCTGCTGGTTGCCGGCCTTGCCCTGCAAGGATCGGCTACGGCCGGACCGACCTGCCAGGGCCGGTTCATGAACCCCATCACCGACATCTGCTGGAGCTGTGTTTTTCCGCTCACGATCGGCTCGGCATCCCTATTGTCAGACGGGCAAAATGACATCGACAATCCGTCCACGCCGATCTGCTATTGCAATAATCCACCGCGTGTCGGCGTGACGATCGGCTTCTGGGAACCGGTGCGCCTGGTCGATGTGACCCGCACACCGTTCTGCATGGTCGCTCTCGGCGGCATCGCCATCGATCCGGGCATCGAGGTCCCGCGCGGCGCCCAGGTGGGCCACGACAGCCAGACCCGCAACAGCTTCTACCACGTGCATTGGTACACCAATCCGATCCTCTACTGGCTCGAAGTGCTGCTGGATTTCCCGTGTCTGGAGCAGGGTGCGCTCGATCTGGTCTACCTCACCGAAGTCGATCCGCTGTGGGCCGACGACGAGCTGACCGCCATCCTCAACCCGGAAGCCGTGCTCTTCGCCAACGCGCCGGCGAAAGCCGCCTGCGCTGCCGACTGCGTCGCGTCCACCGCCGGACTCGGCATCGCGAGCTTATTCTGGTGCGCCGGCTGTCAGGGCTCGATCTACCCGATGTCGGGCCACGTCGCCGCCCATATCGGCGGCGTGCAGGCCTCCGCTCTGCTCACCCAGCGCATGACCGCCAAGATGCACCGGCAGCTTGCCACCTACGACGGCGCCGGGGCGGCGGGCCTGTGCGGCTACTACATGCAGCCGATCATGGACAAGACCCACTACAAGTTGCAAATGGTCTACCCGGTCCCCAACACCCAGAAGGATGCCGGTCAGTGCTGCCAGCCCTACGGCCGCACGACGATGATCTGGGGCGCCGGCAAGTCATTCCCGGTGACGGGCGAGGATTTCTCGTACCAGATTTTCCGCAAAAGGAACTGCTGTGCTGGCGCGTATTGATCGCATCGCCCTTCGGGCGTTGGCCTGTCTCCTGCCATGCCTTTTGTCCTGCTTTGCGCTGGCACAAACGCCGCAATGGCCTACCGCGCAGGATATCGACCGCGCACTGAAGGCGAACCCCTTCCCCGATGCGGACAGGATCGGCTCGCAGCCGATTCCCCGGCCGCCGCGTGTGGATCCGCAGCGCGGCGCGATCGATATAGAAGCGCTGGCAAGGGGCAAGACCCCTCTGCCGAACGCCGGGGGCTCTTCCGGCGCGGCACCGACACCGCTCAGAATCTTCATCACGCTGGATATGCCACGGGCAAGCCTGCAACTGCTCACCGATCAGGCGGCCCGGGCAGGCGCGGTCCTGGTGCTGCGCGGCCTCAAGTCACAGTCGATGCGACAGACCGTCGCTGTGGTGCAAGAACTGATCGGCAAGCGCCGCGTCGCCTGGGTTATCGATCCCGAAGCCTTCACGCGCTTCGCCGTACGCCAGGCGCCGACTTTCGTGCTCACGCTCAATGATGCTGCCAATGACGCACAGCGCGGCTGCAACGCCGGATGCGCCACGCCTGCCAGCTTCGTCAGTGTGGCCGGCGATGTCAGCCTGGACTACGCGCTGGAAACCATCCAGCGCCGCCAGCCGCAAGCGGCACCGCGTGCCGAGCCCCTCCTCAAGAGGTTGAGGGGATCGTGATGTTCCGACGACTTATCCTCTTCCTCATCGCCGCGCTCGCCATGCACACTTGGCCCGCTCACGCCGACGCATTGTCCGACGCCTTCAACCAGGGCGCCACGCTCGGCCGCAGCGGCAACGCCGCCGCGCGCGGCCAGATCAGCGGGACTACCGCGCAAGCGACGGTGCCGAATTACACTACTGCGCCGCCCGAGGCCTCCTACTTCGGCAGCCCCGGCCTGTCCACACTCTCCTCGGCCCATGTCAGCGCCTGCGCGGGCGCCACCGGGCAAACAGCCAACTTTGCCCAGCAGGGCTGCAATGCAGTGGATTTCTCGCAGACCAATCCGTCGCGGCGACCGACCTACAGCATCGGTCCCAATGACCCGCTGCTGACCCGCGCCAAAACCATCACTGCCGACCCGCAGGCCATCGCCGGAAATCTCGCCGGCACCTACAGCGGCTGCACCGTACAGACGGTGACACGCCCGGACATCTTCGAGACGCTGCTCTGCCACCAGTACCGGACCATGGAGAACACGACATGCGACAAGGTCCTGATCGTCACGCCGATCCAGACGCCCGGCTGCTCGCCGGGGCAGTTCCTGACACGAGTGACCGCGGACCCCTGTCCGGCCTGTATCGACTACCTCGCCTTCGACTTCAGCTGTGGCGCGAACAACTACCTGATGCACGCCTTCACCATCGACAAGGGGAGCGGCGGCGTCTACATGGAGCTCGGCTCGCAATACGTGCCCGGCACGCTGAACACCCAGATCGGCCAGAGTCCAGGACCGTCGCGGATCGATGGCTACTACTGCTACCAGACCTACTACAGCCAGTCGTGCTCCGGCGCCAACTGCTCTATCGGCGCCTGGTTCTACAACCCCTGCCAGGGCACCAGCTACTACGGCGTGAGCACCTTCGCCATGCCCACCACGGTGAGCTTCACCGATACCTGGGACAACCAGTGCGCGGCGCTGGAGGCGCGCGCGCAATGAAGCGGCGCCGCCTCTGCGCGTTCTTCCTCGCCCTCCTCTTCGGCATGGTGTCGTCGGTGCGCGCCGCCGACTGCCAGAAAACCGCCGAATCCTGCGTCGAAGGCGCGGAGACCCGCAACGTCGGAGGCTACCCGGTGCACCGGGACTGTTGGCGCTACCGGTCGCAATTCAGTTGCGTCTCGCAGGCCATGAGCGATGACTGCCAGCCCCTGCGCGACCGCGGTTGCAGTCAGATCGGATCGCGCTGCATCGACACCAACCCGCTGGGCGCCTGCATGCTCCATGAGCAGACTTGGCAATGCCGGGTGGCTAGCGGATCGAGCTCGACCATCACCAACTGTGGCGGTCAGCAGTTCTGCCTCGACGGTCACTGCTTCGATACGGGCCACACACCGGACGCCGACTTCGCCAAGGTGGTCACCGCACTCGAAGTCCAGCGGGAAGCCGGCAAGTACGTGGACCCCACGACCCTGGTGGTGTTCAAGGGTTACGACAACCGTTGCCGCAAGAAGCTCTTCGGCCTGGTCAGCTGCTGCAAGGGGGCTGGCTCGGACGGCTCGCTCTTCAGCAACCTGAACCTGATCCTTGGCGCCGGCGGACAGGTGATGGGCGCCGTGGGATCGAGCTACACCTTCGACGCGCTGTTCGCCTCCGATGCACCGGACCTGGCCATCGCCGGCTTCGAGGCGCTGTTCGGAGTCGGGGGCGGCTCCTCGGCGCTGGCTGGCCTCATGGCCGGCGATGTCTCGGTGGCATCCTTCATTGAGACCCTGGTACCCGGCCCCTGGACCATCGCCATACTGGCGATCCAGCTCTCGGGCATCCTCTCCTGCGAGCAGGCCGAACAGATCCTCGCCATGAAGCGCGACAACCGGCTCTGTCATGGCGTGGGCAGCTACTGCTCGTCACGTCTGCCGATCATTCGTCTCTGCATCGAGACCACCGAATCCTACTGCTGCTTCAACTCGCGTCTGGCCCGCATCCTCAACGAGCAGGGACGCACCCAGTTGGGCCGCGACTGGGGCGGCGCCGAGAGCCCAGACTGCAGCGGCTTCACCGTCGCGCAATTGCAGGCGCTCGACTTCTCCCGGATGAACCTCGCGGAGTTCTACGCCGAGATCGCGCCGACCTTGCCCGACGTGGGCACCCTGCGCTCCCGCGCTCAACAAAAAATCAACGGTTACTTCGGCCCATGAACTATTTGAAGCTCTTTGTCGTCGGCACCCTCGCGGCTCTGGCTCTCGGCCAGCGTGCATCGGCGAATCCGACCGCCCGCCTCCAGGTATCCGACATCAAGCCGCTCCTGATCCGTGCCATCGATCAGGGTTCCGCCCACGGCGTGCTGGTGGGTGAGGCCGCCACCTATGTCCGACAGAAGTTCGAGTCGAGCGCCCCGATCGAGATCGACGTGCGCACGCTGTACGCCCTACCCCAGCCAGGCTGCAGCCGACTCGAAGTGACGACGCGGCAGAAGGACGTACTGGAGAAGGCGCAGCGCGGTGACAAGGAACTCGCCTACCAGGTGAGCTACTGCCGTGATGGGCGTTTTCCGGAGAAGCGGTAGAGCGTGATGCGGATGCTTTTTGCCCTCGCTGCGCTGTCGCTCGTCACGCTGCCGGTCGCCGCCCTGGCCGCCGACGAGAGCACACCCTCCATCAGCATCATCGGCGCTCAGACCGATGTGGAATCGAACGCGACCTACTGGCTGCGCAAGCGCGAGGGATGGTTCTGGTACCGCGACCCGCCCCAGATCCTGCCTCCGCCGAAGGAATCGCCTGCCTCGCCGATCCGCCCGCCGGAGCTGGTCGGCTTCGAGGCGATGCAAAAGCGCCTCGACGACCTGAAGCGCGTCGCCGTCATGAACCCGAGCGATGCGAATCTCCTGGCCTACATGCGCTATCAGCGATTCGTCATGAACAAGTCGGAGCTGTTCGCGCAGAACTGGCAGCGTCTGGTCTGGACGGTACCCGACCTCGACTACGGCCTGACCGGCCGACCGACGAACTCGATGGCCGTCGCCGCCTTCGACGAGCAGCAGCGGGAGCGGCAGGCCCAGACAGTGCGGAATCTCGCCGCAACGCAGGGACTGCTGTTCATATTCAGAAGCGACTGCCCGTACTGCCATCGCCTCGCACCGATACTGAAGCGCTTCGAGCAGGAGTTCGGCATGACAGTCTTCGCCGTGAGCCTCGACGGCCGCGGCCTGCCCGACTATCCGAATCCTCAAGCGGACAACGGTATCGCCGCGCGCTTGAACAGCACGATCGTGCCGGCGCTCTACCTCACGGCGCCGTCGACGCGGCAGATCCGCCCCGTCGGTTTCGGCCTGATGGCGATGACAGAGCTGGTCGAGCGCATCGCCGCCCTTGCGCAGGATCCGCGCCAGGACCCGCTCTAGCGATTGAAAGGACCTTCGATGACCACTCGATCCAAACGCCTCACAGCCTGCCTGCTCGCCATCACGCTGGCGACGGCGCCCACCGCCAGCCAGTCCGCCAATCTCAATGCCGAGATGCAGGCGATGTTCAACGATCTGGGAGCACTGGGCAATGTCACGTCTCCCGGCGCCTTCCGTGGCCAGGCGATGAACCTCTACACGGGCGGCGGCCTCATGGTGCGCGCACCGGGACGCAACTACCCGCTCGTCAACGCCCAGTTGCCGAGCCTGCGGGCCGGTTGCGGCGGTATCGATCTCTTCGGCGGAGCCTTCTCCTTCATCAACAAGGCGCAGTTCGTCGCCCTCCTGCAGAACATCGGCTCCAACGCCATCGGCTACGCCTTCAAGCTCGCTCTCCAGTCGATCTCGCCCGATATCGACAAGCTGCTGACCGAACTGCAGGACCAGATGAACAAGATCAACGCCATGAACATCAACTCCTGCGAGGCGGCGCAATCGCTGGTCAACGGCCTCGTCGGCGAATACGACAATTCGGTGCAAAGCGGCTGCGCCAACATCTCCCAGTACCTGGGCAGCGTCACCGACCGGGTCGATGCCCGGCTCACGTGTGCCACCAACGCTCCGGCGGTGGTCAAGAACGCCGCCAATTCCGGCGATCCGAATATCCGCAATGCCACCTTCGTCAAGGGCAACGTGATCTGGCTGGCGCTGAACCAGGTGGGCGGCACCATCAGCCAGCAGGAGAAGGAACTGATCATGAGCGTGATCGGCAGCGTCATCCTCTACCCGCCGGCGGACGACGGCAGCGGCGCGATGCCGCGCTACATCGAGCCGAGCATCGTCGGCCTGCGTGATCTGCTGCTTGGCAGCGGCGCCTCCGCCACGGAAGGCAACGTCGATATCGAGGTCTACGTCTGCGACGAAGCGGTCGAGTGCCTCAACCCCGTGCGCACCACCGTTTCCGCCAAACCCTTCACGCGCCTGGTGTCGGAGCGGCTGCGCCGCCTATCCGACAACATCGCCACGCGCACGCCGCAAACGCCTGCCGACATCGGCTTCATCAACAACACTACGGAACCGGTCTACAAGATGCTGGCCGTCGCCAACGCGGTCCCCGGCTCCAACACCGCCGAGACCCTGATCGAGACCTACAAGGACGTGATCGCCCTCGACTACGCCGAGACCTTCCTCAGCCGCGCGATCCGCCAGGCATTGAGCGCGCTGTCACAGACCCTGAAGCGTACCGGGGTCGAGCAGCAGTACGTGGAGACCTTGCGCCAGAACGCCCAGGAAGCCCACCGCCAGCTTCTCGCCGAGAAACAGACCGCCTACGCCAAGGTGCGCTCGGTCTCGTCCATGACACAGGACCTGCAAACCCTGGAACGGCAACTCTGGAGTTCGATGCCATCGACGGTGAAAGCGATGCTCGACTTCAGCGCCAATTCGGGCGCACGCGGTTCCTAGCCGACTGACCACGGTGCGAGTCACAGTGCCGGCCACAGTGCTGGCCGTACCGCCCGGCTCAACCATCCATGTTTGAAATCTACGCCTACGGCAACGTCGACACCCTGACCGGGGTGTTCAACGCCATCGCCGCCATCATGGGTGGCGACGACTACTTCGGGCTGGTCAAGACCGTCGCGGTGACCGGGGTGCTGGTCGCGGCCTTCGCCGGATTGTTCACGCCAGGTCGGTTTCACGGCTGGAGCTGGCTGATCGGCTTCATGCTGCTCTACTACGGTCTGTTCCTGCCCAGGGCCGATGTGGTGATCGTGGACAAGCTGGGCAGTCAGTCGCCGGTGGTGGTTGGCAATGTCCCGATCGGTGTGGCCTTCTTCGGCCACTACACGAGCAAGGTGGGCGACGTGATGACGCGGTTCTTCGAGACCGCGTTCCAGGTGATCCCGGCGCCGAATGCACAGCTTCCCAGCGAGCTGGCCTACCAGAAGAACGGGGTGCTGTTCGGCAACCGGCTGATCCAGGCTTCCCGCCGGGCCAACGTCGCCGACCCGCAGCTTCGTACCGACCTGATCGCCTACGTCTATAACTGCACCCTCTACGACCTGCAGGACGGCACCATCGACCCGGCGGCCTTCTCCCAGAGCACCGACATCTGGGCTCTGATGGGAACGCCTAACCCAGGAAGATTTTCTACATATGGCAACCCGGTGCAGGTCGATACGTGCCCCAACGTCTACAACTACGTCGCCAGTCGCCTGCCGGCCGAGGTCGCGCGTGCCCGGGCGATGCTCGCCTTCCAGTTGAATCCCTCGCTGGACCCCACCGCCGCACAAGGCGTGATCGACAGCCAGATCGAACAGGCCTACACCAAGACGAAGATCGCGACCGCCGCCCAGGGTGCGGCCGACCTCCTGCGCCAGAACATCATGATCAACCTGATGCAGGATACGAGCAGCATCGTCGGTCAGAAGATCAACGACCCCGCGTCCATCATGATCGCGACCTCCCGGGCGAACGCCACGGCGTCGATCAACTCCTCGTTCCTGACCATGGGGAAGGTCGCCGAGCAGGCCCTGCCGCTGGTGCGCAACGTGATCGAGGCGATCATCTATGCGGTATTCCCGTTCGTGTTCCTGCTGTTTCTGCTGGCCCAGGGCCGAGGCCTCGGGCTGGCGCTCAAGAGCTTTGTCCTGAGTCTCGTCTGGATCCAGCTCTGGCCGCCGCTCTATGCGATCCTAAACTACGTGGCGACCCTGGCCAGTGCCAAGAACCTCGAAGCCGCAGCGCGCATGGGCGCATCGACCCAGGGCCTGGCCCTCGAAACCGCATCGAGCATCTACCACGGCGCCATCTCCGATCAGGCTGTGGCGGGCTACATGGTGATCTCGATCCCGATCATCGCCACGGCCATTATCAAGGGCGGCGAAGTCGCCTTCCAGGCGGTCACCGGCGTCGGGCCGATGCAGTCGGCCGTGTCGGGAGAGTCCAGCGCGACGAGCAAGGGTAACGTCACCCAAGACTCGGTCTCCATCGACCAGCAGCAACTCGCACCGAACCGGACCTCCGCGTTCATGTCCACCACGAGCAATGCCCACGGCAGCACCATTCAGGGCAGCGGACCGGATGCGGGCGTCTTCCGCTACCAGGCCACCCTGAGCCGCTTGGCCACCACCTTCACATTCGGCGAGCGACAAGCAACCACCCTTTCAGAAAACGCCCGCGAATCGGAAACCCTTGCCAGAACCGAACGCGATTCGATGCAGCGCAGCCAGTCCGCCGCCCTCACCAATGCACTCGGCATCCAGGACAATTTCGACAGCTCACAGCAACGGTCGGGCGCAAGCACTACGTCCGATGGCGGATCCACCTCGACGCAGCTCCAGAAACTCAACTCGGTCGCCCGCGAGGTGAACCGGCGGCTGGGATTGGGGGAAGACTCGATTGTCGGCAAGAGCGTTGCCGCATCAGCCTCCGCAGGAGCAATGATCCCTCTCACCCAGATTGGTTCACAGATCCGGGCAGAGGGTCAGCACGTCGACCAGCAAAAACTCCAGAGCGCCTACGACTATGCGCGCAAGGTTGTCGAGACTTCACAATTGTCGGAAGCCACCGCGCTGGTCAAGGAGTTCCGATCGTCGGATGCCTACCAGTGGGCGCGCGGCAGCCGAACCACCGGCACCTCGGGCTTCGACTCATCGTATCGCGAGGCAGTTGATCATCAATCCGCCAGTGAGAACGCCTATGGTCGGTCAAAGGAACTCACCCGAGCTGCGCAGTTCATGAGCGAGTGGAGCAGCGGTGCCCAGACTGATTTCACCAACTATGCCGCGCGACGACTTTCCGAACGTGGATTGCTTCGCGAGGACGATCCGATCAAGCTGCAGCGCGCCGTCACAGAGATCGCCTTCGGCTACGCAAAAGGTGGTGAAGTAGGCAGTCAGTTCGTCCCCGGCGATAGTCCCTTGGCGCCGAGTAACCCGCTGCCTCAACTCCTCGGCTGGGGCTCATTGACGCTGCGCGATGATTTCAACCCAAGCGATGCGTCCGGGAACGTCGATACTGTACGGGGTCAGGCGGCGACAAACGACGGCGTCGTTCGAAACGACCAGTCCCGGCAACGCGTGGAACCCGGTCAAGGCGTAGGCAATGATCTCGCGGCACGAGTTCGCGTGAAGGAAAGCGGGGCTGCCACGACCATCGATACGCGGAGAAGGGAAGTCTCCCAGGAACAAGGCGCCCTGAGCGAGAACTACAACGCGGCAGTGCAAGTCGACAAGGTAAGCCCGAATCACAGCGGGAACAAAGCAGTTTGGGACACCGTTGGCGCGCAGGCCGATAACCGCGCCAGGCTGGGTACGCCTCCGGAAAGGCCGAGCATCGGCGAGTGGGATCTGAACAAAGACGGCATCCCGGCTACCGGCCCGAAGGCTGGATCAGGGGATGCAGCAGTATCTCCTGATAAGCCTGAGCGATCTCCAAAACCATGAGATGCTGATCGTCTGGTCGACTAACAGGACTTCGACCGGAGGGCAGCAGGAACAGCCGAATTTCAATCGATTGAGCTACCAATCTCCAAGCTGCCACGACCATTGCGAGTAAGGTATCCAGGTGCGTCGTCGTAGTATCGGCTGGCAGGATTCCCTGTGACCATCGGGTCGTTATGTACCCACCCGACAAAGTCCGGATCAATGCCGCGGTTCGTTTCCGCGCTCTCACCATCTGGCACCAACGGCGCCGACAAAGCGGCGCGAATCGTGATGGCCAGATTCGCAAACCAGTCGGTCAGGTATTCACGGAGAGATTTTGGCTCGATGCTCACAACACACTCACAATTGAATCAATTTTATGATGATACGCCTGTCATGACTACGGTCAACGGACTCGGTCGAGACTATCTCTGCCGGGACTTACTCAGTCGGGAATACCCCTCGGGACGAAACATTTGCGGCGCCGCGGGCTCTGAGAAAAGGGCTTTGACAGGGGCGCACCGTGATTCGGCCGAAGTGACATGTATCCGTGAAGGGAACAGCAAGACCGCTCCGCCATACACTTCAGCGCTTCAGCGCGCAGCAGCCCGGCTGCCGCAGGCGGGATCGAAACCGCATGGCCGCGATCCGCGGCGAGGCGCAGGGCGAAGTTCGAGAGCCCAAAGGCGATACGCCGGCACGCCAGAATGGCCAAACCCGCTATAGCGATTGCGACTTCTGTTTCTCGACATTGACTTCGATAACGCCGCGTAGCGACCCTCATGAGTCAACCGAAAACTTACGTGGTCGACCAAGGGTGGATGCGCTGCTCCAAGCTGGCGAATCTTATAGCGGCCGAACCGCAGAGCCGCTTTGTCATTCCCGATGTCGCGATGGTGGAAATGAGCGAGAACGGAAACTGGGAAGGCACCATGCGCCCCTCGCTCTTCAATTTCTACCCTGCGGTGGCACGGACATTCATGTCCATGTCGGTGGGCGAAGGCCTTCAGACCGAACTTCAAACCCACCAGTCGGTCTGGCCAAAACTCTTGCCGGATGAGTTCACGCAATTTCTGCGCTTGCTCATCGAGGAATTCGCCGAGAGCCGCGTTGGGCCGTCCGTGGCGAAGATGCAAGCCGATTTCGCTGGCGTATTCTCCGACCTGAAGGCCAACGATCTGCTTGAATCCCATGCCAAGGCGCGCCTCGCCGGGCTCGTGGAGCCCTGGCTGAAGGGCCTCAAGAAGCCGGTATTGAGCATCCTCCGACGTGACCCCGTCGATGATCGATTCCGCTTGACTCTGATACAGGTCAACGCACGCCTGTTCAGTGAGCAGATCGCGAGGGAAAGCGGAATGTCCGACGAGGCCGCGACGGCATTTCTGGATACGCAGCCACTGGTGCTCCGCTACCTCTATGCCTACACGCGGCACGCGCTTTGGTGGGCCGCGCAAAGCGGCTGGCAGAACCTGGATTCGGCCAAAGCGCTGAATCATTCTCTCGACCAGGACTACATCGTCATCGCGTCATTCTTCGACGAGTTGCTCACAAAGGACGGCGACGCCAAAGATGCCTACTACGATCTGAAGACCATGTTGTCCACACCTCTGAGCGACGCGGTGGAATACTGCAATTCGGTCCTCGGTTCGCAAGGATGATATAGAGTAGGTATTTCTTATACGCAAGCGCACACGGGCGCCACTCGTCAATGGGTTCAGTGCGCACCATAGCGGTTGCTGGCAACGAAATCGTTGCAAGCTAAGTGTGTCCAGGTCAACCTTGGTAAGACCTCGGTAACAGCCTTTGTCCGATATTTGTGTAACTTTCTTGATCTCAACGAATGGGAAACTATGGCCCTCGCACGGTTCATTTCTCTTGCGTATGGCTCGAACCTGCATCCATACAGGTTGACGCAGCGCGTGCACTCGGCCACACCGATTGGAGTAGTACCGGTGCCAGGCAAGCGACTCGCCTTTCACAAGAAAAGCGACGACGGTTCCGGCAAGTGCCTGTTTTATGAACCGGGCGGCACCGAAGACTTGATGTACGGCGTCGCCTATGAGATCGACATGGCCGAAAAGCCGATCCTTGACGATCTGGAAGGGCTAGACAAGGGCTACAACGAGCAACAGGTTTCGTTCTCCCTGAACGGCGTCACACACCACGCACTCGTGTACGTTGCCGCCTCGACGCACATCGACCCCACGCTTGTCCCTTACACCTGGTACAAGGACATGGTCGTACTCGGTGCCCGGTATCACCGGCTGCCCGCCGACTACATTGCGAAGATCGAAGCCGTCGTCGCCGTTCCCGACCCCAATCCGAAGCGTACCGCCAACAGAGCGGCAATCGTCGAGAACATGCGTGCCATCAACGCGTCCCAAGGGGTCTGATTGCAATGGACGAGAACCCTCTGCTCCTGCCACCGTCTCTGCCTCGGCGGAGGGCGCACGACGTTCGCGAGCTCCCTCAGCGGATTCTGCAAACCTACGCTCGCCTCTGGCAGCTGGAATCCTGGCTCCGGCGAATGGTGTACCTGGAATTGCGGGCAAAGCTCGGCGATGGCTGGACGAGCAAGGTCAAGGTCGATAAGGCGGAATTCCCGCAGAAGGAAGACAAAGCCCTCGTTCACATGCCAACTCCGGAGGAAGACCCGCTCAGCTACGTCCAGCTTTCCGAGGTCCTCCGCATCATTTCGGAAAACCGCCTTCTCTTCGATCCAGTCCTGCCGCCGCAGAAGGTTTGGGAAGGCCGCATGGCGGAAGTTTCCCAGGTCCGACACCGCGTCGCACATTTCCGTCAGGGAAACGAGCGAGATCTGGACCGTGTCGTGCACCTGCTGCGTGACCTGGACAAGGGATTCTGGAAGTTCATCACGTCATATAACGACCAGCGCCACGTCCTGCCGCAGGTTGGCGACTCGGTCTTCGCGCATTTCCTACCACTCGACCTGCTTCCCTTCGTCGAAGTCGCACCACGCGAGTGGGCACAGGTGGGCTCCATCCCGCATGACGCCTGGTTCGGCGTATCAGTTGCCGCAACCGTCCGGCCTTGGGCGAAATGGACGGAACCCGTGGCTGGCAAGGAGGGCATCTTTTACGATGCCACCATCTACCTTCGCGGAAGCCGGCGCCGGCACTTTGATTACCAGAATTGGCTGGAGAACACGCGCCGGCTGCACCAGCACGTCGCACATATCTGCCTCGATGATCGCGCGGACAGCATCCGCGTGACGATCCCCGCAATCCTCGGCGAACAACGGGTGATCGAAGTCTTCGAAAACATGATCGACAAGGCACGATCCAGCGCCCGTCCTGGCGAATGGGCTAGCTACAAGGGCACGGTCAAGAATGTTGCCGACGAATGGCCCGAATACGTCTTGGAGCCGCAGCACCCCCTGACGCTGCTAACCCGAGACGTGTCCTGCTCGATTTTCGAGGCCTGACCGCGCTGCGGGTCGGTGTTACCCACCGCGTCGCCCGATCCTTGCGTGAGAGGCGCCGTCAGTCCGCCACTGTGGATGACGCCCTGTTCGACGCGATCCGATTCTCGGTCAAATCTCGAATTTGTCGATTGCACCGAGAAGCGCGCTGTCGGCGTCCTCGATTGCTGTCCAGTATCAGCAACAGACTTCGCGACTGACCGTGGTGCAGAGGATAGGCGTTCCAATATTTCGTTATTACTTTACTAATAACGCTTATAAGGAACATAATGTCGCACCATGTCTATCCAGCCACACCACACTGATCGGCTCCTGCTGCTCGCCCAGCAGAAGGGCCTGCTGCGCCCCAGCGATCTTGCTGAGCTAGGCATTCCCCGGGTTTACCTCACCCGCCTCACCGCCAGCGGCAAACTCGCCAGAGCCGCCCGCGGTGTCTACCGGCCGGCCGATGCATCCCTCTCGGAAAACGAAAGCCTGGCCATCGTGGCGGCACGGGCGCCGCAAGCCGTTTTCTGCCTCCTCACCGCCCTGCAGTTCCACGGGCTGACCACACAGCTTCCCCGGCAGGTCTGGATCGCCCTGCCCCAGGGAAGCCATGCCCCAAAGATGGATTACCCCCCAGTCAAGTTCATCCAGTACAGCGGCGACGCGTTCACGCAAGGCATCGAAACGCACCGCATCGACCAGGTCGATATCCGGGTCTACAGCGCCGCCAAGACGGTGGCGGATTGCTTCAAGCATCGAAACAAGATCGGGCTCGACGTGGCGCTGGAGGCGCTGAAGGATGCCCGCTCGCAAAAGAAAGCCTCCGCCGACGACCTCTGGCGTTACGCCAAGATCTGTCGCGTCGCCAATGTCATGCGCCCTTACCTCGAAGCCACCGAATGACCAAAAACCTCGCCGCATCGGTACGAGCACGCCTGCTGAACATCGCCAAGTCCGAAGGGTCGAACTTCAACCAGGTTCTGGTCCGCTATGCCCTGGAGCGATTCCTGTACCGCTTGAGCCAATCTCCGCACGCGGACCGCTTTCTTCTCAAAGGCGCCCTGCTTTTCACCCTCTGGTATGACATGCCGCACCGGCCGACACGGGACGCCGACCTGCTCGGCTTCGGGCCGAGCGACCTGCAATCGATCAGCCAGACATTCCGTGATATCGCCTCCATCACGGTCAATGACGGCATCACCTTCGATCCCGAAAGCGTCATTGCCGAAGACATCCGCAAGGAGGCAGGTTACGCAGGCGCCCGGGTCGTGATTACCGGCGAACTCGCCAAGGCGCGCTGCAAAACCCAAATCGACATCGGCTTCGGTGACGCGGTCACTCCAGGCCCGGTTCAGTCCGAGTACCCCGTCCTACTTGACGACTTTCCCGCACCACGCTTGCGGACCTACCCGGTCTATACCGTCATCTCGGAAAAGCTGCACGCCATCGCCCTGCTCGGCATGACCAACAGCCGGGTCAAGGACTACCTCGACCTCTGGGTAATGCTGGATCGCGAATCGCTGAACATGAACACCCTGGCGCAAGCTATCTCGGCAACATTCACGCGGCGCGGCATGGCGGTACCCACGGACTTGCCGATGGGGCTTTCCGATGAATTTGTAGCCGATCCGTCGAGACAAGCCCTGTGGGCAGCGTTCGTGAGAAAGAATGACCTCGCGATGATTCCACTTGCCGATGTGGTCACCAGAATCCGCTCCGCGCTTGAGCCGGTGATGGATCTTGCGGCACGCACACCGAATCCCTGACGCGGCCAGAGAAGGCCTTATCCACGGTCGCGCGTGGAGGCGCCTATCACGCACGGAACGCGCGGCGGTGGGTAAGCCACCTGGGGCAACCATTCATCCGCAACGTCGTTAGCAATGCTGACAGACCAGGTTCTATCAACACGGAACTTGTGCGATGAGCCGTTGGTCATAGCCAGAGCGCTCGGGCATTGCATGCCGTTATGCGTTTGCGATGCCACACCAGACGGACAATGAACAACGCCTTACGCTGGCTGAGTCAGCCCGGTTGATGGCCGTTATCCCATCGCCCTTGCTCGCATCGTCGAGCGTCGAAGCCGGCCTCATCTCCTGAAAGCCGCTGGCCACAAGGCCAGGAGATATACGTCAGTCGCAGCAAACGTTCTCTCAGCAAGCACCCGTCTGCCGCAGTTCACAGCGGCACGGTCCACAGGCGTCTCCCGCCAATGCGAGCGACAGCCCGATTCCCCTGCCCCAGCGGCATGCCTCGCTACATCAAGTCGAGTACCGCGTCGGTTCACGTCCTGTGACACGCAAGCCACAGCGGCAGCCAACACGACTGCTGCGGCAATGACAGCCGCGCCAAGCGGCAGCACCCCTGCGCCAATCGCGTCGTCACTACCGCGGCGACAGCCGGTAGTGACGACGCGCACCATGCCCCAGCCGACAAGGACTGATCGGTGGCTGGCGCAAGTGACGACCCCAAGTGATGGGCTCCCTGACCCATCGTCATGCTGGACCGCGCAATACGGTCCTTCTACCTTCCCGCTCCCAGCGGGCTCAGTCCAAAGCCGCGCCGCAAAGGCGCACCTCCGAGTCCTGGGTCAAGGGCTTATCTCGATGGATCGGCTTCCAACAGGAAGCGCCATCGACGCCAATGCCGCGTGCCGCGGTGGCAAGCAGCAAAGCAAACGGCATGAAACGGGAGTGGTGTCCCGGGTCCCTCGAAACTCCCGACACGCTTAGGCGTTCGGGACGGACAGAAACACTTACCGGACAGGCTTCACACACCAGCAGCAGAGCAAAGGGCAGGAACAAAGGGGCAGCAAATGGAGAAAAGGGATTGAACCTGGCGAGGAATGTATGCGGGACCTGAACTACGAATTGAAACAGCTCTGTAATCGGAACCGCGACGGCAGCTATGCGACCCAGCACGACCGCGAGCGCGTGCTCGACCAGATCGCCGACCAACTCCAGGAACTGGGCTTTCGGCATATGGTTGTCGCCGGCCTGAAACCGAAGCACGTCGATGGATTGGTCGAGCGATGGAAAGCTGACGGTCTGGCTGTCGGCACGATCAAGAATCGGATGGCGGAGCTTCGCTGGTGGGCCGAGAAGATCGGCAAGCAAAACGTCGTCGCGAAGGACAACGACCACTATGGCATCGGTCACCGACAGTACGTCACCAACGTCAGCAAGGCGCGCGAGCTTACGGCCGGCGACCTGGCGAAGATCACCGACCCGTACACGCGGATGTCACTGCAGCTACAGGCGGCATTCGGATTACGGCGCGGGGAATCGATCAAGATCCGGCCTGAGTGGGCGGATCGTGGCGACACGCTTGTTCTGAAGGACACCTGGACCAAGGGCGGCCGCGAGCGGGAAATCCCGATCCGCAATGAAAATCAGCGCCGGGTGCTCGACGAGGCGAAGCGCTTCGCCGGCAGGGGCAGCCTCATTCCGGCTGATAAGCGCTACGTGGAGCAGCTCCGACGCTTCGAGTACCAGTGCGCCAAGGCCGGCAGCCACCGGGTGCACGGCCACCGCCACCAGTACGCGCAGACTCGGTACCAAGAAATCACCGGGTGGGCTGCGCCAGCCGCCGGCGGTCCGCGCTCCAAGGAATTGATGGCCGCGCAAAAGCAGATTGACCGGGAGGCACGACTCACGATCAGTCGGGAACTGGGGCATGAGCGCGAGCAGATTACTGCGATTTACGTAGGCAGATGATCTGCCTCGTCGAAGGCGATGTTCTTGCGAAGTCACATGGCTGTTAACACTGCTGACGCTGCGTATCGCGGCGCCCAACCACCGCGTCAGCGGTCTTGTTCAACAGCAACTAGACTCAATACAAGTCGTCCACCTCGCTGTCGAAGCACTGCAATCAAGAATTCATCGAAGGTGATGCAATCAGTATGTCATATCTTCGTTTCTATACGCGCGTTGCAGGAAGATTCGTGTCAACGTCGCGGCCGCTACCGACGCAGGCACGTGCCAGCCGTCGTTCTTGTGCTTATCGGCATAGTCGGTTATCCCGCGAATTATCATCCATGGAACGCGGCAGTGCTCACAGGCTGAGGCAAACCCGCTACCTTCCATTTCCACTGCATATACTTCGTCGTTGTCACGCGCAATTCTTGGTAGTCTGCCATTTGCGAGTACTTTCTCGCCTACAACAATATCAGCCCGATGAAGACTAGGCTTGGTCGTCCAAGCGGTGTCGTTGATTGCTTTGTCTGGAGCGGACGTCCTGTATGTTTGGAGAACACTGCGGTAGCTATCTTGCCACTGTTCGCCTGGCACAAGATTTAGGATGTACTGTTTGATTTCGTCCGGGGGTCTATAGTCCTGCGGTCGTTGGACTACGTACTCACTTAGGCCGAGATACCGAAGTTTGGATTTACCCCCTTCAATATCATGTACCTGGAGTGACGCCACGACGTCCCCGAGGCGCACCTTCTCCCGCCTGCCACCGGCAATTCCGACCAAGATACAAGCGCCAAGGTTGAAGTTCTCAAAAATGTCTCTACATGCGTTAATGCACGGTCCGTTTCTCGGCTGACCGATCATGGTTACGTAGACACTCAGATCGCTTTGGTGTTGCCTTGTTACCTTTTTGGCGTAGAAGTCGCGGCCGCGAATAGTCTGGCTCGGAGGGTCCTGCGGATCTATTCCAAAAGCGCGTAAGACGGCCTCATATTCCTCGGGGATGACGGTAACAACGCAAACATCTGCGTGCACTCGATGGGTGTGAGGTGGCGGTACCGGATCGTCATTGACTTGGGGTCTGCCTTTCGTGGGAGCGTCCGACCGAATTGCAATGCGGTTGCGTACAACGTCTGGTAGCCTTGGATGATGTGTCTTGTCCCAAAGACTGTGTTGAATATCGACGTGCAGTGTTGTCGACTTCGAGGCCAAATCAGCGCAAAGATACCGTCTCAGAGCCTCTCGCTGCTCGGGTTTCCACCCCAAACCATTCAACCGCTCAAACGTGCATGCCAATACGCCACACGCGTCCTCTAGCGGCTCCTGCATCTCGACTCCTGGTGGAATGATAGCAAACATGCTACTGAGCTAGGTCAGGGTCGAGATCATATAGAGACAGGTGAGGGTAGGCGGTCCTCCGATCCGATGCCGACTGGAAGTCGACAAAGCAGAAATAGCACCACACCTCGAGAGCAAATGCGCGGGCAATTCGCTCCAGTCTCGAACGCGTTCCCCCGGACCTATTGAATTCATCCATCAAAACTATTCGGATCCCACCTCGCCGCTCCAACGAGGCCAATTCCGTGACCCAACGAGCATTATTGCGTTCTTGGTCAGCAACGACCGATGCTCGCCACTTCATCATTTCCCCGTTTTGTTCAGGCAACTGAGAGCGAAGCAATTCTTGCGGAACTTCGATGGTCGTATACGAGTACAAGCTCGACAATGATGCCGCAAGTGCTCGTGCGCCATCTTCACCAGGATGCAAAATGATCGGGTCAGCGGGAAGCTGACCAATAGCTCGGAGCATTGTATTTATCTTGAGCGCTAAGTAAGGACTGTTGTTCTTGAGGACCGAGAGTAGATCGGGCACCTGACCGATCGAAGGTCTGGTATCGGGAACGTCAGCCTCCGGCTTAGTCCCTGCTTCCAGAAACATCGTCCAAAGATTGTAGGAAGTTAGCTTGAGGTACCGGCCATCACTATCAGGCATAGTTGCATCAAGGTTCATTCGACATGCAGGGCAGTTCCCCGAAGTCATTGGCGAACGATTGGCCCGAAGTAAGTAAGAAATCTCGTATCGAGTGCCCCGAACATCAATATGCACTGCGCCCAAGTCGCTAGCTGCCTGGTCAGTTGTGATTACTGACAGAATGCTGATCCGAGCAGTGGGATTGCGGCTCAGGATAGCGTCCAACAGTCTCTTGACTGTTCGCAGGGTATCGATCAACGGAACGACCAACACGCAGTTCCTCGGCACCAAAAGCGGTACATTCGGCGTCTTGTCAAGTACATCAACGTCAATGGTTTCAACGCGAGCCGTATGGCTTACGGCCATTACCGCATCATAGAGCCAGCGGGACTCAGGGCAGTGATAGAGGATGGTAGGCAATCCGTCCTCAACCTTTGCACCTACGACATATTGCCCAATCAGTTCAATCAGCTCCTTTTGACAGAACCGCCCATCGAAGAAGAATGGTAGGCAGTGGTCGTGAGTTCCGTCAGGCCTCATCCTCTTGAAATGCCCTGGCTGCCGAATCATCTTCTGACCAAGCCGCGACTTCGTGTCTTGGCGAATCCTCTTGAGCGCCCCTGAATACTCGCCTTGACTAACTGATTGGAGAGCCCTCCATGAACCAGCAACGGCCCCATCGTCAGCAATTAGACCTATCCGCCCATCATCCAAATATGGCCTAAGGGCCCGCATCGCGATATCAGTCTCAACCAATATGACGGGCATAAGCAACACGACCGGGATCGTTCCTTCAGCCTGGCAATACACTTCCTTACCGAGAAAATCGAGCAGGCCGCCAAGAATGTGGTGATCTGGCAGGAGTCGATACGGTGGATTGGTTAGGTCGACAATGAGGCAATCGACCTTTGAATTCGTTCTAACGAAGCCGAGACTTAACGCTTCGCTGACTTGATCACTGCGCGAACAGCGCTGATGATCGAGCGGCGTAGTAACCGTGGGAAACTGGATGACTGGTTGCCCTTCCTGCCCTTCCGAGGCAGGAAACAAGAGCGCCGCCACGCGGCCGTAGAACTCCTTCTCGCCCAATGTCAACACCTCAGCAGTGACACGGTAGAGGCGTAACGGAAGTACAGATATGGTTGGCACTACTGAGCACCCAACGGCAGTCGAACAGTGACCATATTTCCCAGAAATGAGGGAATGGCGGCGGGAAAGCGCTGGATCTTGACGGAATATTTCGTTGCCTCAGACATACCATCTGTATGCCTACCCTTGACACGCTTGGCTTTGACATTCATGAAGAAGCGATCAGTTCTAAACGCCACGCTTCCGCCAAACATATCAATAGCTGTGCTGATCAAAACAAACAGGCCCATCCCGGGCTCACCTAGACCAGCATCGGTCTCACCTGATTCTCCCAAAAGCGAGTGATGCCCAACGCCGTCGATATTGCAGGTAGTTCCAGGATATAGGGTGGCAAGCAAGAGTCGCTCTTCATCTTGTGAGGACACCGGCGTATCGCATGACTTAACCACCTCGGGCGGACTCCTGTTACCCTCTTCGTCAACTTTCGTCAATTCGAAATCCGTGTCGAAGTGCTTTGGATACGGGCGTCTGATATTCCGCTTTGAATCAATTGCATTTGCTATCGTCCGGAGCATGCTCTTTCCGTCGTCCCAGAAGACTATGGTGAAGAACTGCTTGGCCTTGCTCTGCGTGTCAAGGTGTGAACTCGTCTGAACTACTCGAGCGCCCGGATGGCGAACAGCGTTGGTTATTGCTTCATAGAAAACGCGACTTGCCAGATAAACATCAGACGTTCCCGCTGCACTATTTCTTGCGGACGACTGTCTGGGCCCTTGCAAGTTTCGGTTCAATACTGCGCGCACCGCATCAATATCCCAAGCCTCATACGCGTCAATAACGAGTCGCTTTGCTTCAAGATACTTTTCGATATCCCAAGTTGCGAATTCAAAGAATCGGTGAGCATCTCGCGTGAATGTCACCGGCCCTGATGGGAGGTCGTAAGTCTCCTCTGTCCTTGCATACGGGTTGACTTCCAAATCGCCGCCGTTTCCTTGAAAGTACTGGTGGTCACTTTCAACGACGAAGTCCTCGAACTTAATTTTCGCCGCAAGGCGTATTGCAGCAGGGTAGTTCCATCGGCGTAGCATCGAACGAGCAGGAAAACCATCTAACCCTGCAGGTAACTTCAGTCGAGTCTCAAGATTTGCCTTCTTCCGCCGGCAAACAAGCGCAGTCACGTACTGCAGACTCGCAATCTCGATATAGGTGCTTTCGGAAAAATCCAGTGTGAGGCTAGATGGCTCGCTACAGCACTCCGAGAGAATCTTGTTGACGCAAGTTTCGACTGCCAATACGGTGGCGATACCAGGCATCACCGCAAAAGCGGGTATCCTTTGCTCGCCGTGTTTCGGCTCATTTGCCATCAACTCATCTGGCGTTTGCATTGCGACCTCGACAATCTCTTGGATCTAGCCAGCCCGCCTATAACCAGTAACGCTAGGGCCTATTTCGCGTACGGTAGATTTTCCAACTCAGTCTGCTCGACGCAGACTGAGCCGTAACCTACTGAAACTGCTAATTATCGCATATCCATTCCAAATGGTGGACTGGGAGGAGCGCTTGCAGAATGGAGATCAGCATGTGGAGCTCAACATAAGGCCGAGCTGTTGCCCGACAGGCCTTGGACCACGTACGTCAGCAATGTGATCAGCAACCGGCTGCACGGAGCATCCAAACTACCCGGTCAAACAAACGGGTACGCCTTACCTGCCTTGACCAGTTGGAGCAGGAGTTGTTCTGCCAGGGCTTCAGGCTCCGTAGTACCAACCTGTTTGCACTTGCCCCCGAGGCCGGTGGAGACAGTGAGGATCCTTCCGGCTACCCAGTAGGTACCTTTATGTGTCTTGCCGACGGTCTCGCAGGTGATCGTGTAGCGGGGTAGCGGCTTTACGTCCATGCGGCGAATATGAGCAATATGTTCAATGCTCCGCATCGCGATTTCGAAGTAATTCTGGCTGGCATGCCCGAACCCTATACCCCGGTTGCGTTCACGCCCTCCCGCATCTCTTTTCCCGCCTTGAAATAGGGAACGTGCTTTCCCGGAACCTGAACCTTTTCACCCGACTTCGGATTGCGCCCCACCCGTGGTTGCCGGTAGCTCAGGCTGAAACTGCCGAAGCCGCGGATCTCAACGCGACTGTTGGCCACCAGACTGCTTGTAATGGCCTCAAGAATCACGTCGACCACGGACTTGGCGTCGTCATGAGTAAGCGTTGGAATGCGGGAATGCAGCCGGTCAACCAGTTCGGATCGGGTCATGAGTTGAGAAACAGTCAGATTATCTGGCCTACCGCCAATCCGCTCGCTTTCGCGTTCTTCGCCAGCGTCTCGTCTGCCGTCGCAATCCCGCTGGCGCCTGCTTCCAACGCCATCGCCAGGTGCAAGGCATCACCGGAGCGCAAGCCACTTGCCGCATGCCGCGCCATCCCGGCGGCCTCTGCAAACGCTTTCCGACTCACCGGCAACAAACGCAACCCAGACTTGCAGAAAGCGTCAAAGTCCTTCCACGCCGCCTGCGCCTGCCTGGCACTGATCTCCCCTTTTCGAACCTTGATGGACAAGGCGCTCGAAAACTCCGTCACTATCCAGTCGGACGATACCAAGGGGTCGGTGCAGGACTCAAACCAGACATCGATTGCGGAGCTCGCCGGTTCCGGGACGAACATGGGAACCGCCGCGCTGGTGTCAAGGTAGAT
>NZ_JAFLDR010000054.1 GCF_017302275.1 Sulfuritalea sp. | reverse complement strand
GGGCGGCGGCCGCGCTCAGCCGACGCGCGGCGCGTGCAGCGCGCCGGCCACCGGCACCTCGCCGGCAAGGCGAGCCCGTCCATCGACCAGTTGCAGCCGGCCTTCGAGGAACCAGCGCGCGACGCGCGGGTAGAGCAGGTGCTCCTCGGCCAGCACGCGCCGGGCCAGGCTGGCCTCGTCATCGTCAGCCTGCACCGGCACCGCGGCCTGGGCGACGATGGGGCCGCCGTCGAGCGCCGGGGTCACGAAATGCACGCTGCAGCCGTGCAGCCGTACCCCGGCAGCGAGCGCCTGGGCATGCGTTCTGACGCCGGGGAAGGCCGGCAGCAGGGATGGGTGGATGTTCAGCGTGCGGCCCTCGAAGCGACGCACGAAGGCATCCCCCAGGATGCGCATGAAGCCGGCCAGCAGCACCAGGTCCGGCGCATGGCGCTCGATCTCGGCGGCGAGCGCGGCATCGAATTCCTCGCGCGCGGCAAAGTCGCGGTGGTCGATCACCGCCGTCAAGATCCCGCGCGTCGCCGCGCCCGCCAAGCCGGCCGCATCGGGGCGGTTGCTGATCACCGCCGCGCAGGTTCCGGGCAAGCCCGCGTCGAGCAGCGACTCCATGTTGCTGCCGCGACCGGAAATCAGGATGACATAGCGCTTCATGGCAGCACGCGCAGGATCAGGACGTGCGTGGCGCCAGGCGATGGCGCAGCCAGGCAAGGAACAGCGGCAGCAGCGAGAGGCCGATGGTGCCGAAGATGATCAGCGACAGGTTGGACTTGACCCAGGAAATGTTGCCAAACCAGTAACCGGCCAGGCACAGCGAAAACACCCAGAGGATGGCGCCGGCCAGGTCGAAGGCGAAATAGCGCGGGTAGCTCATGTTGCCGACGCCGGCGACGAAGGGTGCGAAGGTGCGCACGAAGGGCATGAAGCGCGCCACCAGCATGGTCTTGCCGCCGTGCTTCTCGTAGTAGTCGTGCGTCAGGTCGAAGGCCTTGCGGTTGAAGTAGCGCGAGGTTTCGCCCCAGGCCAGGATGCGCCTGCCGGCCCAGCGCCCGATCCAGTAATTGGTGTTGTCGCCCAGTATCGCCGCAGAAAGCAGGACCGCGATCACGATTTCGATCTGGAACGCGCCGCCGCTAGTCGCCGCCAGCGCACCCGCGACGAATAGCAGCGAATCGCCGGGCAGGAAGGGCGTGACGACGAGGCCGGTTTCGCAGAAGACGATGAGGAACAGGATCGCGTAGATCCAGGTGCCGTACTGCGCCAACAGCGCGGCCAGGTACTTGTCCACGTGCAGGATGACGTCGATGAATTGGGCGAGGATTTCCACGGAGCAGCGGTCAGCACGGAAAGGCGCGATTTTACCGGAAGCTATAATCCGACCCCCATGGGAATCATCAAGCCGCTGCCGGACTTACTGATCAGCCAGATCGCAGCCGGCGAGGTGGTGGAACGCCCGGCCTCGGTGCTCAAGGAGCTGCTGGAGAATTGCCTCGACGCCGGCGCCACGCGCATCGACGTGCAGCTGGAAGAAGGCGGCGTGCGCCTGATCCGCGTCGCCGACGATGGCGGCGGCATCGCCCCCGACGACCTGCCGCTGGCCCTGGCGCGCCACGCCACAAGCAAGATCGCCAGCCTCGACGACCTGGAACGCGTCGGCAGCTACGGCTTTCGCGGCGAGGCGCTGGCATCCATCGCCTCCGTCGCGCGGGTCACGATTTCGAGCCGTCATCCGTCGCAGGCGCACGCCTTCCGCCTGCGCAGCGATGCGGACAGCGTCGAACCGGCGGCTCTGGCCGGCGGCACGGTGATCGAGGTCGCCGACCTTTACTTCAACACCCCGGCGCGGCGCAAGTTCCTCAAGACCGAAGCCACCGAATTCGCGCACTGCGACGAAGTGCTGCGGCGCATGGCGCTGGCGCGCCCCGATGTCGCCTTTAGCCTGAGCCATAACAAAGCCGCGAAACGCCGTCTCGCCAGCGCCGACTTTCCGCACCGTGCCCGCGAAATCATCGGCGAGGATTTCTTTCCCCAAGCGCGCCCGCTGGACGCCGTCGCCGGGCCGCTGCGCCTGTCCGGCCTTGCCGCGCTGCCGGCCTATTCGCGCGCCGGGCGCGACGAACAGTACTTTTTCGTCAACGGCCGCTTCGTCCGCGACAAGCTGCTGACCCATGCCGCACGGCAGGCCTGGGCCGACATCCTGCACGGCGCGCGCCATCCGGCCTACGTGCTGTTCCTCGAACTCGACCCGGCCGGCGTCGATGTGAACGTGCATCCGGCCAAGACCGAGGTGCGCTTCCGCGATGCGCGCGGCATCCACCAGTTCATCTTCCACGCCCTGCAGCGCACCCTGGCCACGCCGCTGGCCGCCGCTGGCAGTGAGGAAGCGGCGGCGCCCCGCTTCGTCCCTGCCGCCTATCCGCAGGCGCACCAGGGCAGCCTCGGCGTCGGCGAACCGGCGACGCGCGCCTACCTGGAGTTCGCCCGTGCCGCCTTCGCCGACGACGCGAACCCCGTGTCGCCGGCGACCAAAGGAAGTCCCAGTGGGGCGCCAACTATTACTCCGACCGAGGATGCAGCCGCACCCCTGCTCGGCTACGCCATCGCCCAATTGCATGGCGTCTACATCCTGGCGCAGAACGCCGCCGGCCTGGTGCTGGTGGACATGCACGCAGCCCACGAACGCATCCTCTACGAAAAGCTCAAGACCGGCCTCGACGCCGGGCCGCCGGCGACGCAGGCGCTGCTGGTGCCGCTGCTGCTCGCCGCCAGCGCGACCGAGCTGGCCATCGTCGAGGAACAGGGCGAAACGCTCGCCGCGCTGGGCTTCGACATGGCCGCCGCCGGCCCGCGCGAAATCGCCGTGCGCCGCCTGCCGGCGCTGCTCGCCGGCGGCAACGTCAACGAACTGGTGCGCTCGCTGCTGCGCGACCTCGCCGAGCATCCCGCCAGCCGCGTCATCGAGGCGCGGCGCAACGAACTGCTGGCGACCATGGCCTGCCACGGCGCTGTGCGCGCCCACCGCACGCTGGGCCAGATGGAAATGAACGCGCTGCTGCGCCAGATGGAAGCCACCGAGCGCGCCGACCAATGCAACCACGGCCGCCCGACCTGGGTTCAGCTTTCCATGGCGGAGCTGGACAGACTGTTCATGCGCGGGCGCTGATGGCGCTGCCGCCGGCCATCCTGCTCGTGGGACCAACGGCCAGCGGCAAGACCGCGCTGGCCTTCGAACTGGCGACGCGCTTTCCCTGCGACATCGTCAGCGTCGATTCGGCGCAGGTGTTCCGCGACATGAACGTCGGCACCGCGAAACCCGACGCGGCGACGCTGGCGCGCTTCCCGCACCGCCTGATCGACCTGATCACGCCCGAGCAACGCTACTCGGCGGCGCAGTTTCGCGCCGACGCCCTGCGCGAGATGGCAAGCATCGCCGCCGCCGGACGCATCCCGCTGCTGGTCGGCGGCACCATGCTCTACGTGAAGGCCTTGCGCGAGGGGCTCGCCGACCTGCCGCAAGCCGACGCCGCATTGCGCGCCGCGATCGACGCCGAAGCCGCCGCGCGCGGCTGGCCCGCGCTGCATGCGGAGCTGGCGACGCTCGACCCGGAAACCGCGGCGCGGCTCAAGCCCACCGATGCCCAGCGCATCCAGCGCGCGCTGGAAGTGCTGCGCCTTTCCGGCCGCAGCCTGGGCAGCTTCTTCGCCGAACAGGCGGCCAGCCTGCCGCCCTTCCGCCTGCTGAACCTGGCGCTGGTGCCCGAGGACCGCAGCCTGCTGCACCGGCGCATCGAACAGCGCTTCGACGCCATGCTCAATGCCGGCCTGGTCGAGGAAGTCCTGCTGCTGCGCGAGAAGTACCGGCTCGATGCGGACCTGCCCTCGATGCGCTGCGTCGGCTATCGCCAGGTCTGGGACATGCTGGAGGGAACCCTGCCGCGCGCCGAGCTGCGCGATCGCGGCGTCTTCGCCACGCGCCAGTTCGCCAAGCGGCAACTGACCTGGCTGCGCTCGATGGACGCCCTGACGGTGGTCGACCCGCTCGCCGCAGACGCCTCGGCGCGCGTCCTGGCCGCCGTCGAACGGCACCTGGCCTGAGAGTCGGCGCCGGCGGTACGGCGATCGCCGTGCCGCCAGCGCCGACTTTTCAGGCGACGATGGTCTGTGCGCGGCCTTGGCGTTCCTCGATCAGGCCGATGTGGTGCACCTGCTCGCCGGCCGCCGCCAGCAGTTGCATGGCGACGCCGGCGTCGGCCTTGGCGACGATCACCACCATGCCGATGCCGCAGTTGAAAACGCGATGCATCTCGGCGTCGGCGACCTGGCCTTCCTTCTGCAGCCACTGGAACAGCGGCGGCAGCGTCCAGTTGGCGCGATCGATGACGGCGGTCAGGTGCTCGGGCAGCACGCGCGGGATGTTCTCGGTGAGGCCGCCGCCCGTGATGTGCGCCATGCCCTTCACCGGCAGCGCCTGGATCAGCGCCAGCAGTGATTTGACATAGATGCGCGTCGGCGCCATCACCGCGTCGGCCAGTGCCACGCCGCCGATATCCAGTTCCAGGCTGGGCGCGGCGCGCTCGATGATCTTGCGGATCAGCGAATACCCGTTGGAATGCGCGCCGGACGAGGCCAGGCCCAGCACCACGTCGCCGGCATGAATGGCTCGACCGTCGATGATCTGCGACTTTTCCACGGCGCCCACGGCGAAGCCGGCGAGGTCGTATTCGCCGTCCGGGTACATGCTGGGCATTTCGGCGGTTTCGCCGCCGATCAATGCGCAGCCAGCCAGTTCGCAGCCGCGCGCGATGCCTTCGACCACGGTGGCGGCGGTATTCACGTCGAGCCGGCCGCAGGCAAAGTAGTCGAGGAAGAACAGCGGCTCGGCGCCCTGCACCAGGATGTCATTGACGCTCATCGCCACCAGGTCCTGCCCGACGGTGTCGTGGCGGCGCCACTGGAAGGCCAGCTTGAGCTTGGTGCCGACGCCGTCGGTGCCGGAGACCAGCACCGGCTCGCGGTACTTCTTCGAAATCTCGAACAGCGCGCCGAAGCCGCCGATGCCGGCCAGCACTTCGGGGCGCATGGTGCGCCTGGCCGCCGGCTTGATGCGTTCGACCAGCGCGTCGCCGGCATCGATATCGACACCGGCATCGCGGTAGGTGAGCGGTGATGAAGAAGTACTCGAAGCAGTCAAGATGAAGTCCTTGGATTCGCGGGCCGAAAACACGGCTGGGGCGCGGATGCCGGCCGGATGGGCGATAATCGCCGCTCCCGAACACGGCCGAAGCACATGATTTTACCGGAATTGCCCCCATCGTCCGCCGAACCGCACAGCCATCGCCTGCAGGCCGCCCTGTGGATTGCGGCCGGGCTGGCGGTCCTCGCGCTACTGTATGCGCTGTCGCCGATCCTGACGCCCTTCCTGCTGGCGGGCATACTCGCCTACGTCTGCAACCCCGTCACCGATCGCCTCGCCGGCTTGGGCCTGCCACGCATGCTGGCGGTGGTGCTGGTGTTGCTCGCGCTGGCCGCGCTGAGCGCCGGGCTGGTCCTGATCGTGCTGCCGCTGCTCTACGAGGAGGCCACCGTGCTGGCCGCACGCACGCCGGAGGCGATGGCGCTGGCCAACGAGAAACTGCTGCCCTGGCTGCGGCAGAATTTCGGCATCCGGCTCAAGCTCGACGCCGCCTCGCTGCAAAAACTCGCTGCCGGCAACTGGGACACCGTACAAGTGATCCTCGAACGCCTCTACAGCTCGCTCAAGATCGGCGGCGTCGCACTGGTCGGCGTGCTGGTGAACCTGCTCCTGACGCCGGTGGTGATGTTCTACCTGCTGCTCGACTGGCACGGCATGCTGGCCCGTTTCAGCGGCATCGTGCCGCGCCCCTGGCACGACAAGCTCCGGCACATCGCCGCCGACATCGACGCCGTGCTCTCGCAATACCTGCGCGGCCAGATACTGGTGATGGCCATCCTCGCCGCCTACTACTGCGTCGCGCTGTGGCTGGCGGACATTCCATCGGCATTCTCGATCGGCGTCGTCACCGGCCTGCTGATCTTCATTCCCTACCTCGGCTATGCCACCGGCCTGATCCTGGCCCTGCTGGTCGCCGCGTTGCAATTCGCCGGCTGGGGGCCGATCGTCGCCGTGCTGGTCGTGTATGGCATCGGCCAGGTGCTGGAAAGCTTCGTGCTGACGCCCTTCCTGGTCGGCGAGCGCATCGGCCTGCATCCGCTGGCGGTGATCTTCGCCCTGATGGCCTTCGGCCAATTGTTCGGCTTCGTCGGCGTGCTCGCCGCGCTGCCGGCCTCGGCCGCCCTGCTGGTGGGCCTGCGCGAAGTGCGCGGCCTGTACCTGGCCAGCCGCTTCTACCGGGGGGGCTGAATGGGTACAACGCAGCGCCAGATGCTCCTCGACCTGAAGCCGGAACAGGTGCCGAGCCTGGACAACTTCGTCGCCGGCGCCAATGTCGAGCTGGTCGAACGCCTGCGCGGCCTCGCCGACGCGCGCAGCTTCGAGGCGATCTACCTGTGGGGCGGCCAGGGCTGCGGCAAGAGCCACCTGCTCACGGCCACCGCCGAAAGCGCCCGCGCCCTGCGCCCGGTGGTCCGCCTTGCCGGTGCCGAGGCCGGCGCCGAACTGCAACTGGCGCCGGGCTGCCTGCTGGTGATCGACGACGTCGGCCAGCTCGGCGTCGAGGCCACGGTCGCCCTCTTCCGCGCCTTCAACGCGGCGCGCTTCATCGGCCTCGCCATGCTGCTGTCCGGCGACGAACCGCCCTTGCGACTGGCGCTGCGCGAAGACCTGCGCACCCGCATCGGCCAGACCCTGATCTACGAAATCCATGCCCTTTCCGACGAGGAAAAGGCCGCCGCCCTGCGCCGCCACGCCATCGAACGCGGCATGTTGATGGACCCTAGCGTGGTGCATTACCTGCTGCGCCACGGCCGCCGCGACCTGCCTTCGCTGATGGCCATGCTCGGCAGTCTGGACCGCGCCTCGCTGGAACAGAAGCGCCCGCCCACGCTGCCGCTGTTGCGCGAACTGATGCAAACCTCTTTCGACCTGGAAAAAGAATGAAACTCGCCCTGTTCGACCTCGACAACACCCTGCTCAACGGCGATTCGGATTTCGAGTGGGCGCAATTCCTGATCGGCAAGGGCGTGCTCGACCGAGAAGTTCATGAAGCGCGCAACCTCGAATTCTTCGAGCAGTACAAGGCCGGCACGCTCGACATCCATGCCTTCCTCGATTTCCAGCTGGCGCCGCTGGCACGCCACGCGCGCGCCGAGCTCGACGCCTGGCACGCCGAATTCCTCGCCACGCGCATCCGGCCGCTGATCGCGCCGGCCGCCCGCGCGCTGGTGCAAGGCCACGCCGAAGCTGGCGACCTGCTGGCCATCGTCACCGCCACCAACAGCTTCGTCACCGGCCCCATCGCCCGCGAGTTCGGCATCCCGCACCTGATCGCCACCATCCCGGCGCAGGATAATGGCCGCTTCACCGGAAAACCGCGCGGCCTGCCCTCCTTCCGCGAAGGCAAGATCGCACGCGTCGAGGCCTGGCTCGAGTCGCTCGGCATGTGGCTCGGCGGCTTCGAGCAGAGCTGGTTCTACAGCGATTCCCTGAACGACCTGCCGCTGCTGGAAAAGGTCACCCATCCCGTCGCAGTCGATGCCGACCCGACGCTGGCCAGCGTCGCCGACCAGCGCGACTGGCTGCGCATCAGCCTGCGCCGCTGACACCAGCGCGATCCGCGGCGCGATAGGGCCGCCCGCCGCGGGCGAATCGGGTATACTCCGCCCCCTGCTGACGGCCGTGGAATTTACGACATCGCCGTTTCCGGAGACGTGGCCGAGTGGTCGAAGGCACACCCCTGCTAAGGGTGCATCTGGGCAAAACCTGGATCCAGGGTTCGAATCCCTGCGTCTCCGCCAGTTACAACATTTAAGCCCATGATTATGTGGGCTTTTTTGTTTTTATAGCATTCTAAACTATCAATTTGACTATCAATACATGGATCGGTTGCCAAGTCGCCACCGCATCACCAGCGCCGACTTTCGAGCTACTGATGTCGCCCAATCCTAGGTCGCACCTACAAAATTACTGTCGCTTAGAAAGCCGCTTCGCTAACGGGTGCTGCCGGTACGGGCGTTTTCAACCTTTGCCAACACATACATAGTGGCCAGGAGCCGAAATTGAGGTTCTCAAGCTCGCTGCCGCAAAGGAACCGTTCAAATACGGGTGCCAGGAGGCTGCCGGTGGTCATGGGAAGCTTTCGAGATAGACACCAGGCGGCTCTCGCGTGCAAAGGAAAACCAACGATCCGTCACGCATAATTCACCCTATGCCTGACCTCCCCCAGCCGCGCGATCCGGTCCTCGCGCAATTGATCGCCGCATATTCCGTATTTCGCGGCGCACAGCCTCTCGCCATAGGGATTCACAAAGCCATCTTGGTGGTGCACCCGGAGATTGACAGGAATGCCTTGCGCAAGACGCTCCAGCGCCATACCGCATCTACCAAATACCTCAAATCTGTCGCATCAAGCAGTACCCGTTTCGGCCTTGACGGCCAACCCGCCGGCGACATCACCCCGGAACAGCAACAGCAGGCCAACCAAGCTCTTAAGGACCGCTTTCGGAAACTGGCAGAACAGCGTCGGAAGTCGCTGAAAGCCCAAGAGCATCAAGCCAAACTGAAACAGTTAGTCGATAAGTTCAAGCAGCGATAATGACGAAGCCGAATCTAAAAAATATCGTGGAACTTACCTGCCTTCGGCAATTCGTCCAGTCAGCGCTGTTGCTGGCGCTAGCATGATGAGCACGTCCAACCAAGTATTCATCGGCTACCGCCGCGATGATGGTGGCCATGCAGGAAGGCTCTACGACCGCCTAGCCGAGACCTTCTCCGTCGATGCGGTATTCATCGACCGGGAAGACCTCACGCCCGGCCAGCCTTACCGGCAGGACCTTGCCGAAGCCGTTCACCGAGCGCGAATATGCCTTGTGGTGATAGGTCAGCACTGGTTCTCAGACCGCAACCGACTCAGGTTATTCGAGGAACACGACGTCACCCGCAACGAAATCCGCATCGCACTCGAGTGCTTCGAGGCCGGTGGAGGTTACGACCTGATTCCCATCCTGACCGGCGGCGCCGGCATGCCATCAGTAGATATGCTGCCGCCTGAGTTGGCCGGTTTGGCCGACATTCAGGCACTTCGGATGCGTGATGGCGCGGAGGAATATCGCGAAGACTTCGGCACCCTGATCGGGTTGATAAATGCCCGCTGCCCTGGCCTGCGTGCCCAGCGGCAGAATACGTGGGTGCGCGAAGGGCTGATGTCACCCGATCAATCCATTGTCCGCTTCAGTCAGGATATCGCCGTGAGGGCGCCAGCAAGGAAGCCCATCAAACGGCTTGCCGCCCTATCCGCACTCGACGCATGGTGGAACACCTGGGCGGATCACCACCAAGCCTTCGTCTTACTCGGCGAGGAAGGCGACGGAAAGAGTTGGGCTACGGCGGACTGGCTGGCCGGAAAGTTGGCGATGAGCGATTTTTCCGTGCCAATTGTGTTCGCGCCTGCTCTACGCATGACAAGCCCCACTGTTACGGAAATTCTCACTGCCTGCCTGGAACAATCCCTGCCAACCCCGTCTGAAAGCTGGCCAAGGCACCTACGTGATTTGGCCGATCAGACCCCGAGCAAAGCGCCTCTTTTCCTGCTGGTGGTCGATGCTCTCAATGAGCGCGCCTACCTTGACTGGCGAGAGCTCTTCGACACCATTCGTGCCTCACCCTGGCGAGAACACGTGGCCTTGCTGGCCCTGTGTCGCAGCCCCTACTGGGAACACGTCAGGGTCCCCGATGATGGCCTGATCACGCCCTGGACACTTCCACCCTTCAACGAAGAAGAACTGGATCAGGCTCTTGCGCAGCGCGGTAGTACGCGCGGGCAGTTCGATGCCGAAGTGCTGCACTTGATGGCGCGTCCTCGATATTTCGACTTGGCCTTCCGACTTCAAAACGAAGTGAAAAGTGGTGGCCTCACTATCGAACGTTTGATATATGAAGACTGGCGCGACATGACGGGCCGCAAGCGGCAGCAGAGTTGCAGCGCCGATGAGTTCCATGCGCTGATTGCTGACCTTGCCAAGCTATACGAAGCCCGTCGCTTTGCAATTCCTGAATTTGCCCAGCAAGCGCAAGGCATCACAAACGATCTGGTTGCCTTGCGCGAGGAACTTGTTAGCGTCCGCATCCTTGATATTCATAATGGGAAACTGACTATCGCGCCACGTTATCTTCCCCTCGGACTTGGGCTGGTACTGGCTGCCGAGGTGGAAGAGAGCGGCGAGGTTGATCCAGTAGCGCTGGGCGAAATCATTGCCAATCGGATGGGCTCGTACCGGGAAGCGGACTTGCAAGTACGCATCTGCGGAATGGCGCTATTCCATGCGCTCAACACCAGGGACTATTCCGAAGCCGGCTGTCTGGCCTTGCTGCGAGCCTGGATTGAAGGCCGCAATCTGGATGACAACGACCTGGAGAAAGTCGCAGCCTATCTGCCGTTACGTCCCAAGACTTATCTACGCATGGCGGAATTTATCTGGGGCGAAGCCAACAACCGTGAAGCTCAAGACGCCTTCATGGTCGGTTTTCTACGCCACAGGGAACTGCTAGACGTGAGAAATGAACTCTCGCCGGCCTTCACGCGCTGGCTAGGATTTGTCTATCCGTGGGGCTTTCGGGCCCACTACGAAAAGAATGAGGAAAAACTCGCTGAAGCGCGTCAAGGAGTGGAACTGCGCCTGGGGCGAGCGGCCACACCGGGTCCTGCGACGCTACTCGGGGTAGAGCTTGAAGTCGTGAGCGATGTCGGTCTTTTGCGCCTTGCACAAGTGGCGCTGGCCGTCATCTCCCACGACCACGCGAAGGGCTATGCAAATGCCATTCTCACGGGCCTTGTCGCAAGCACGGTGATGGACGGCAGTCACTCAGAATTCGCATGGCTGCTGCATACCTGTTGCACCGAAACCCGGGAAGCTCTGTTGCGTGCAGTCAAGAGCTTGCTCGCCGTCGACAAGCCGACCGCCTATCTGGTCGCAAGAAAGTTGCTCGCTTGCACCGGCAATGAAGAAGCGCGGGCGTTGCTGAAGACCATCCCCTCCGAATTCTGCTTCGTTCATCCTTACACGAAAATGCGTGAGGACAATCCCTGCGATTCGCACCTCTGGTCGTGGGATGAAGACAACTATCTGGATTGTCTGGAACGAACCAGCGGCCACCCCAGCTTTATCGCTCGCCAGCTGAAGGACATCGCTCTCAACCCGGACATCGATTTCCCGTCGGTCCATCGTCCCCGGCTTGACGAAGCCGGAAATGGACTCGACTTGACCCGAATCGGTCGCTCAATGGGAACAAGTGTCGAGCAGCATCATTTTGACGAAATGGAACCCGCTCTGTGTGCCTTCGCAGCCGGTCGCTACCAGAATCTGATGCGTACCCTCGCTCGCAACATGGCCACGCGAGAAGGCTTGGCGCGGAGACAACTGGCATGGCATCTTCTTGAACACTTTCCTGTTTTTGACGACGAAGAAAGGGAAATTGTTCTCGCTGCATGGCGCTCAACTCTCCTTCTTCACGACGAGCACGACAAGATCGCGCAGTTTGCATTGTTTCCGGCGGTGGTGTTCGATCTACCTTCATGGGAACAATTTCAGCGATTGAGGGAGCGTGGCGATGCAAACGGATACATCACCAAACATGCTCCTTGCTTCCTCCCCCTCTCCCCCGAGCACGAACCAGAAATTCTGGCCACCCTAAAGGCGGTCGATCCTTTAGCACAGCAGCGGATCTACAACCTGCTGTGGTATCTGTCCAACGCGTTGAGCTGCCCCAACAACGAAGTACGGAAATACCTCCTCGCCGGTTTCGGACAATTCGACACGGTGGCTCGTGGTTGCTGCCTGGAAATATTCGTTAACACGGGCGATGCAAATGCCGCACAACAAGTCATTGCAGCTGGCTGGCGCGCCCGAACTGGTCGGGATCACTTTCTGGAGAACTCCTGGGGCTGCATTCTTCTATCCGAGTTTGGCACGGACCTGTCGTTCGGCGAACTTACCGACAGAATCAGCCCAGAATGGTTGGGATATGCGGTAAAGAAGCGGGGATACCGAACCGAAGAAGTCGTGGCTTATGGCAGCTTGCTGGATGCCGTGTGGCGCCGTATTGGCGCAAGAACACTGCCACCGGAAGTTGAATCGCTCAGCCGCTATGTCGTACTTGAGGTCAACCCCGGGAACGAACGGCTGGCCGACACGCTTTCGACAGCGGAATCCGGTCCAGGCACAATCCGTTTCGCCAACAACACTTGGGGCGGCAGCGCAGGAACATGTTCAATCGAAGACCTAATGCGCAGCACCGACCACGAGGCTCAAATCGAAAAGCACAACGCGCTTAGCGAGCAAGTCGCGACGTTGGCCGACGACGAACACGACAACGGCAACCCATGGTTTGACTACGCTTTCCGAGACGGTGGGCTGGCCGAGGTTCTTGCACGAGATGATACGCTGTGGCGATCATGGATAGAGCCCGTCCTGCGCGATGATCGACGTGCCTGGCAGCTACTGGCGCTGTGCCGCGGCTTCTATGAGAAGCTCTGCGCCGCACTCCTATCTCACGCACCAGAACATGGATTTGCCCTTTTCCAGGCAATACGCTCGCGTTCGACAATCCGCATCACGGATGCGCGCCTGGATTTGCCTGTGCTGCTCATGGACGCCTTCACGGCACCGGCATCGCCTGAGGTAGATCAAATATTGCGCGAACATATCGACAGCGGTACGACTGATCTGGACTTGTTCGAGAGTGTCCTGCTCTGCCAGTTCGGCGGTAGAGCAGACTGGATGCGACACTTGGCCAGTGAGTGGCTGATAACCGATCACGACTACAACCGATCCCGCGGGATCGCCCTCCTAGGTTATTCCAACGAGGATGCGGACGGTGTCCTCCTGACCAACTGGATCGCGGAACATGCCGACTGCTGGGTGCGCGACGTAGCGGAGAACGCGCTGCTGAATCATCGACGAAATGTCTGGGCTCGCTGCTGGTTTGGTCGCTTCTTGTCTCGGAACGACCGAACCGAAAGTTGGGCCGCCTTTCGTTTGTTCCTGCGCTGTGTAGATCGCCGTTTCTGGCTATGGATCGATGGTAGCGGACTGAAAGGCGCCGAGCCATGGAAGCGCGATGCAGTGACAATCAACATTGGCACCATCGAGTCATCTATCGCAAAGAACGAGAAGGAACGAAAGGACAGTTTCCTTGGCCAGAAAGTAAAGGACAAAGAATTGTGGCCATGGATGGAGCAATACCGGTGATACAAACGGCGTGACTTGCCTCTCTTTTCCCCTGAGCGGTGCACTCATGCGCAACCTGACTGATGACGCTACGAATACTGTGCAGGAGTTTCGCCGAATTGATCAAGCTCACACACGACTAGATACACACCGCGAATAAAGCGTAAAATTTGCGTTCTTTCCCAACAATTCAGGCACCACGCCATCACGTAGAGTTGATCGACATGGAGGTTTTCATGAAAACCGCGACCAAAGCACCAGCTAAGAAAGCAACGGGCAAATCCAGCAAAGTTGCGATGCACAGCGTTGGGAATCCGTTGGCCGCGAACGCCCTTCTCGCAGACATGCAAGCGCATCGCCGACAGGTGACTGCGACGCCCGATACCGCGCGGGACTTCCTGACGCGCGTAGGTGTCTTGACCCCCAGCGGCAAGCTTAAACAACTGATCCGTGCCTAGACCCTGGGCACTTTATCAGCGCCACGCCTCTTTCGTGCTGGGATTTCACGGCACGGAGCGTGCCGTCGTAGATCACGTAGTAAGCCGCAAGACCGGTCACCTAAAGAAATCAGAAGGACGTTTTGAGTGGCTGGGTCATGGCATCTATTTCTGGGAAAATGATCCGCAACGCGGTCTGGAATGGGCTGATCACGGTAACACCAAGCGCAAGATCGAGCATCCAGACGTGGTGGGCGCAATCATCGACTTGGGCCTGTGTCTCGACCTGACCACCCGCATCGGCCTCGATGAAGTTGCCGAAGCCTTTGCGACCTTGCGCGACTCCTACGCTACCGCAGGCTTGGAACTACCCAAGAACACTGGCGGCGACGACAATGTTCGGCGCGAACTCGACTGCCAGGTGATTCAAGCGGTGCACGCCTACCGGCAGGAACGCAATATGCCCGACTACGACTCGGTGCGTGCCCCATTTCTCGAAGACCGCCGCGTGTATCCCGGCGCAGAGTTCCGCGTGGGCAACCATATCCAGATTTGCATCGTCAAACCGGAAAACTGCATCAAGGGCTATTTCCGTCCCATCACTGACGCGCCGACAACGTAATCCCAGTCCACAACCGCATATTCGTCGGTCCGCCTGTCGGCATACATAGGTCGTTCTGTAGTTCATCAAGTCGGCTGGCAATCCCGGCAGCTCGTCGGCCAGCACATATGCGGTGCCACACATCTTTCCAACGTCATTAATTTGAGATAGCCTGCTGCGCTAATTGGAGTTTCTGACTTTCAAGCAAGGGGTCTCAATGGTCTGGATTGCTGTGGCGGTAGTAGTTCTTGCATTGGCAGTCTTCGCTGTATCGCGACTTCGGGCTGAGAGTGGCGTACCGGCCGCGCTTCTGCCCTATTCAAAAGCGCCAGCCTTGTTCACGCCGGCAGAGCGATCATTCTTTGGTGTCCTTGCACAAGCCGCAGGAAAGGATTTCCAAGTCTTTGGCAAAGTGCGAGTAGCAGATGTCTTGAACGTCAATGGCGGGCTGAAACCGTCAATTCGTAACGGTGCTTTCAATCGCATCAGCGCCAAACACTTTGACTTTGTACTATGTTCTCCGACCGACCTATCCGTCCTTTGCGTCATCGAGCTCAACGACGCATCGCATTTCCAGAAGAAGCGACAGGATCGAGATGATTTCCTTGAGGCCGCTTGCAAGGCAGCGCGACTGCCGCTCGTCGTCTTCCCGGTTCAAGCTGCATACTCCCCGACAGAATTGACCAAACAAATCTCTGAGGCGCTGACGATCAAGGACATTGCTCCTTCCGATCGGGTCGCGATGGTAAGCAGACCGCAAGTACAGGCGCAACAAGACGAACCCTCAGCAATAGGCGGAAGTGAAGAACAGACGACGCCGGTGTGCCCGAAGTGTTCCGGTCCCATGATCAAGCGAACGGCTAAGGGCGGAGAGAATGCCGGAAAAGAATTCTGGGGGTGTTCGCAGTTTCCAAAATGTCGTGGCGTATTAACTGCGTAGGGTCGATCGTTCCGCTTACCTTATTTCAACGCGTCCGCCAGATCCTTATCCGTCACCTTCCCTGACTGATGCAGCCATAACAGGATCGCCAATGGCTTCGGAATATTCCGACCGGATTCGTAGCGCGACCCACCCGACTGCGTCACGCCGTAACGCTTCCAGAAGTCCTTCTGATTGAGATTCATCTTCTGCCGGGTAACTGCAATATCAGAAAAATCCAGCTTCTTCTTCCGAGCCATGGTCAGCTCCTTCGATGTAATTGATGAAGACGATATGCTAACGCAATGTAGCCTCGGACGACAATGCTCACAGATGTTTCTTGTAACAGGCCCACTGCAGTCGCGCCAGTAAGCTCGTAAGCAACGCGACCGGCACCCCTACCAGGCGTGGATCGATCGATACCGGCTGAATCAGAACCAGCACCCCGCCCATCCCCAGAAGCATGACCTGCAAATGCTTGGCACGGTGATAAAGACTCGCTGATTCCCGCCCGCCGCAGGCCCGGCGTATCGCACGCTGTGTCAATCCATCAGCCGCTGCAACCAGATACGCCAGCACGAGCAGTGGCGCCATCATCCCCAGCGTCGCCAGCCGAACACCAAGCAGTTGCGTGCCGATCATTGTCACTTCTATGGCCTCGCGGTTGGCCAGATAGGTATTGCGCACGATCGTGTCCGGAATCGAAAGCGCCGTTCCCTGCGCAAACCGCAACCCCATGTCGTGGATCCCCGTCACCCCAAACACCAGCCCATACAGAAAGTTCGCCGTTCCAGTCACGACGCTCGGCACCTCGCCCTGCCACTCGGCGAGTTCGAGCGTGCGGGCAAGGTCGGCAGCCAGGATGCCTTTCAATCGGCCGACACCCTCCGGCCAGACCTTGAACACGAAGGTCCAGTCAACTATCCAGGTCACAACGAGGATCCCCACCAAGCCCAGCAGCAACATGAAGCCGAGCTTCAGCGGTGCCAGCAGTGCCCCGGCAACTACGCCCTCGTTAAACGATGCATTCCTGGAAGCCAAACTCTTCCCCTCTACGGCGCCGGGTTCGACCGGCCTTCCATGCGGCCCCGCACCTCGCTGCCGATCGCTTCGAGGCTGGCAGGCATCAGCGGATCATGGCTCGCATCCGGCAACGGCATGCGGATCTTGTGCAATTGCCCGCCATGAATCAGCGCAAAGGCCTGTCCCTTGGGCAATTGCACCAGGTCGCTCGGCGCCAGCATCGGAGCACTCTCCGTTGTGATGCGATCCTCATTGCGACTGGCGAAGTCCGCAAAATCCCCCGGATCATTGGTATCCGAGACCGAGGACGACACAATCGTCGACACGATGCGAACCTCCGGCAACTGGCTGGTCAAGAGCTCCGCCGTCGCCACCTCCTTGACCCGCAGCATGATCAACGTATTGAAGTTGCCGGCGATCTGCCCCGCCTTGGCCTGCGACCCGATGCGCGCTTCCACGTCCGACCAGGTCTGGGTGTAAGCCGTCACCTGGAAACCCGCCCCACCTGCCTTGTTGAGCAGCGGGATGAACTCGTCGCCGATCAGTTCATTGAACTCGTCAGCATGGATCGCAATGCGGCGCGGCGGCGTTTCGCCCGGAAGCCCCCTCCCCGTGCCGAACTTGTAGATGCTTCCCGCCACGCTGGTGAGATCCGCGAACATCGAATTGCCCACGGCAGCGGCCACCTCGTAGTCGGACAGGGAATCCAGCCCGATATAGACGATGCCACCCAGGTTGATCACGGAAGCCCAGTCGAACACCGGTCGCCAGTCGCCGGCATCATCCAGATCCGGCGATAGGAGCGCCGCCGTGCGCCCGGTGGTGAGTTTCTCCATCAGGGGCAGGAGCGACGCCACCAGCTTGTCGAAGTAGCTCTTTTCGTAGTTGAGCGTCGAAGCCAGCGCGTTGGCGATGGGGTCGTAGAGCTTCTTGCGCCGCGCGTATTCGACCAGGGTCACCGCACGAAACCCTCTCGACTGTAGCCCCTTGTCGAGGCTCTTCTTGTCGATTGCCATCGATTCGACCTCTTCGCGCCAGCCGGCGGCGCCCGGCTCACTGTCCAGCCAGTGCTCGAAGTAGTCAATCAGGAGCGGCTCGACGTTCGAGGCATAGCGATTGATCTGCTCGTAATCGGGCTTGCGCCCGAGCGCGACCAGTGCCCGGGCCATGACGTTCACGAAGCGCCAGACGAACTCCTTGAACGCCGCCGACTGACCCTCGGACGGAAGCTGCCCCGCAATGCGTGTGGCCACCTCGGTGATGCGCGAGAAGCTGCCCACCGGGTTGTAGCGTGCCGAAACCTCCGGATGTCCCAAGTGGAACATGAAGAACTCGTTTTGCCGTCCCGCGCGCTTCGCTTCGGCATAGACGCGGCGCAGCAGATCGATGTCGCCCTTGGGGTCGAACACGATGACCACCTCGCCGCGCCGGATGTCCTGCGTCAGGAGCACTTCCGCGAGCCGGGTCTTGCCGACGCGGGTGGTGCCGAGAACCAGGGTGTGGCCGACTCGGTCGCTGATGTCCATCCAGATGTCGGACTCTTCGGGCTCGACGCCGTGGATGGCGGGGTCGCCGCCGACGGCGGAGTGCTCCGGCGGCAGGTCACGCAGGAACTCTGTGGTCCTGCCAATCAGTCCGGGCTTCAGCAGGTCCTGCTTTTCGGGAAGGCGGGCTTCGTGCAGGCGCTGGGTGTGGCGCTGATCCCACTTGAAACCCCGGCCCAGAAACAAGCGCTCGGCCGACCACGGGATATCTTCGGATGCCACGACATAGCGGCGCTGGCGCCGCAGGTTGGCGCGGTACCGCAGGATTCTGAGCCCCGCAATGCAACGCCAGGCGGCGTGACAAATCAGGACGCCAGCTAACCCCAAAGCCAGCTCTCGCGTCAGCAGGAAGGCCGATGGCTTCGTCATCACGACAGCGGCGGCGAGTGCGGAAACAGCCGCCGCACGCAATTCGTAGGCGGGCCGCAGCAGGGATTCGAGCGGGTAGGCCATGGGCTTACGCTTCTCCTTCCTTGGCGGGCAGGTGGACCAGCAGCGGATTGATGGCAGGCACCGGGTGGATGAAGCGTTCCGGGTTCGGGATCACGACGCCCGAGAGTTGTGACACGGCGCGCTCTCCGCGCATCACCTGGTAGCTCAGGATATTGACGCCCTTCCCGGCCCGCCGATGCCAGCCTGCGCGCAGGAACTGGCGCTGGATCGATTTGCCGATATCCGGGTCGCCGACAGCGGAAGCCGGACCGTTACTGTCGTCGCCGAAACGCGTGGCGAACTCACGGAAAATGCGGGGCGATACCAGAAGCATGCCCTCGGGGACGAAATGCACGAGCGCTCCGGCCACGTTGACCGGAAGCGTGCCATCGGCGAGTCCTTGCTGCAGCCAGGCCATGAAGCGATGCGCCGTATCTGGTGCTTGCACCAATCCGCAATCCGCCATCTTGAATTTCGGCGATGGCGGCGAGGCTGGTTCCGTCTGACCGTCGTCGACAGCTTCGAGGTATTCCGTTTCCTCGACTGGAAGTGCCGGCGGGTCCGTTGCCACTGTCGGATTCGAAGCGGCGGCGGAGCCTTCGACGTCGCCTTCGGCTTTCACGCCCAGCGGACTAGGGGCCGGCACAGCCACCTGCACTTTGGGATCGCCTCGACCACTCGGACGAAGATCTCGGCTCGGCGATTGACCGGCGGCTCGCCGTACCAGATCACTGATCGCTCCAGTCGGCGCCGAGTCGTCTCCCGAGAGGAATGTAACAAGCTCGCGCATCAACGCGGGGTCCGCCGCCAGCCATTCGAGAACCAGGGGCGGTACGAAGCGATTCAGCAATTGCTCCGCAAGCCCCTCGTGCCGGGTGTCGTGCAGCAAGGCGGCGACAAACACCGCGTAGGTCCAGCGATGCGCCTGCGCGCCGATCACCTCTGGCGCTGCCCCTCGCGGCAGGATCTGGCCGCGACGGAAATCGAGCGCGCGACTGCCGACCTGCAGGGCGTGCGTGAAACGAGCACTGGTAGCCGCCTCCGGCCGTGATTCCGTCGCCGGCAGCCGGTACACGAACGCCGCATAGCCCTCGATGACCGGACGCACCACCGGCTCGAACACCTCCCTGGGGAAACCCATCTTGATCTGGATGAGGTCGACCAGGGCCTCGTCCTGCAAGCACTGAGGCGTGTTCGCCGGCAGTGGCCTGCGCAGAATCGAAGAACCGGTTCGCGCGAACGCGCTTGCCGGTTCCGATCGACCCTCACGCCGCATTACCCACTTGATCATCATCGACCGAGTATTGCCGGTCCGTTTCGGGACATCTGCGGCAATTGAGGCCTCGATGAGGCCCCCAAAACCCCTTGACGCGCGCCAGCAATTCGCTCACCCACGCAAACACCCCGGTTTGGCAGGCTGTTTCGTGAACCGTCACCCGATGTCAAGCGGATTGGAGGCCTCATCGAGGCCCCGATTCAGGCTCAGTTGCCCGTCCTCCCTGCTTACGATGCGCTCCACCTTTTGCGCAGCGGCATTCCCGCCAGGCGCGCAGACATCAGACCAGGAGAACAGCATGCAAAGACCATGGAGGCGAGCCTTAGCGGTGCGACTGAGCATCCATCTCGCCTTTGGTGCCGCCCTCCCCGCGCAGGCCTGCTGGGTCGATGCCGCACAGCGCTACCAGGTCAGCAGCGCCCTGCTCTACGCCATCGCCCGCACCGAATCCGGCCTCAACCCGCTGGCCATCGGCCGCAACGGCAATGGCTCGCGCGACATCGGGCTGATGCAGATCAATTCCGCCTGGCTGCCGACGCTGGCGTCTCATGGCATCAATGAGCGCGATCTGTTCGAGCCCTGCACCAACATCCATGTCGGTGCCTGGATTCTTGCCGGGAATGTCTCCCGCCTCGGCTACACCTGGGACGCCGTCGGCGCCTACAACGCCACCCGCCCTGCCTTGCGCCGTGCCTATGCCGACAAGGTGCGCCGCCACCTGCCTGCCGCTATCCCCGCCTCTGCACCCCCGGCGCGAAGAATGACTTTCGCATCGCTGCGCTAGCCGGCCCTGCCTCGATCACGAATGAGTTTCTGCCCCATGAAGTCCCGCCGTTTCACCCAACCCAACCATTGGAGATCCAAGCCATGAGCAAGACCCGCAGCACTGCCACTATTGCCACCGCACTCGCCCTCGTCCTGACCCTCGCCGCCGGCTCCGCCCTGGCGGGCACCACCGGTACCGAGTTCCAGACGATGTACACGACCCTGCTCAACTGGGCGACCGGCTTCCTGGGCAAGTCGATCGCGATTGCCGCCTTCATCCTCGGTGCCGGCATCGGCATCGCGCGCTCCTCGCCGATCCCGGCGCTCGCCGGCGTCGTCTTCGCGCTCTTCATGGTCTACGTGCCGACCATCATCGACTCGATCATGACCGCCGTGATCTGACGGGGTTTGTGCCGTGATCGACGCGTCCCTCGACATCCCCCGCCGTCTCAATGACCCGCCGCGCATGTTCTGGTGGGACATCGACGTGGCCCTGCTGGTGCTGGGGGCCGCGCTGGCAGGCATGGTCGCGGGCTTCTTCGTGAGCGGCTGCGCGGTCGGCCTGCTGCTCGCCTCGGCCTACGGTCGCGCGAAGGCGGGCAAGCACCCCGCCTTCGCGCTGCACCTGCTGTACTGGCACCTGCCGGCCTTCATGACGGGCCTGAAGCGCACCCCGCCTTCCTACCTGCGCGAGCTGGCCGGATGAAGCTCGACTGGCTGCGCGCCGACATCGCCAGCGCGCGCCGCGCGAGCGCCCTGCTCGTGCTGCTGCTCGCCGGCTCGATGCTCGCCAACGTGACGCTGGCGGCCTTCGCGATGCACATGGCCGGCCGCGAGCGCGTGGTGGTGGTGCCGCCCAGCATCAGCAAGACCTTCTGGGTCGAGTCCGAACGCGTGAGCGCAGAGTACCTCGAACAGATGGCCTATTTCCTCCTGCAACTCACGCTGAACGTCACGCCGCAGAGCATCGACCACCAGTCCCGGGTGCTGCTCCAGTACGCCGCGCCGGCCTCCTACGGGGAGCTGCGCAGCGTGCTGGCCACCGCCGCCGAGCGCGTCAAGCGCGACGGCGCCTCCACCGTGTTCAGCGCCCAGGACCTCGCCGTCGACGAGCGCACCCAGCGTGTCGGCGTGCGCGGCCTGCTCACCACATTCATCAGCGACCGCCGCGTGTCCGAGGTCTCGAAGGGCTACGCCATCGAGCTGCAGTACGCCGGCGGCCGGATCTTTCTGAAGGCGTTCCGGGAGACCAGTCCCAATGACCCGCTCGAAATCCAAGCTCAGTCCCAGCTTCGCCTGGCTCCTGCTGCTGGCACTGGCCGCTAGCCAGCCCGCCCTGGCGCTGCAGGTCGTCGATGCGCGCGACGGCGAGACCGTGCTCGCCAAGGTCTCGCGCAAGGAGGTGACGCGCATCTCCGTCGATCGTGGCCGCATCCGCAAGGTGACGGGCAACGCCGGCGAATTCGTTCTGGAGAAGGACGACGAGAAGGGCCAGGTCTTCATCCGGCCGCTCTCCCCGGACAGCACCAAGCCCATCAACCTCTTCGTCAGCACGGAGCGCTCGACGATCGGGCTGCTGCTGCAGCCGGTGGACACCCCGAGCGACGCCATCGTGATCCGCGAGGCCCGCGACGCCGTGACCGGGCCCGCACGCATCGAGCGCAGCGGCCGCCACGTGCGCACGATGAAGAACCTCCTGCTCGCGATGGCCGAGGACGCGCTGCCCGACGACATGGAGGTGCGCGAGCCTGGGCGCGAACTGACGCTGTGGCCCGGCGCGAGGCTCACGTTGCAGCACCAGTGGCTGGGCAGCGGCGTGGTCGGCGAGAAGTTCATGCTCGTCAACACCGGCGCGTCCGCGCTCGAACTCGCCGAGCGCGATCTCTTCAAGCGCGGCGTGATGGCCGTGAGCGTCGAGCAGGCGGCCCTGCGTCCGGGCGAGACCACGCAGCTGTTCGTGATCCGGGAGCGCCGCGCCGATGACTGATCCCGTCCTGCCACCGGGCATGTCGCCGACCGGCGCGTCTCATCCATCGGGCCAAGGGTCCCCGTCGACCCCGGGGGAGCCAACGGCTGCGGCCATCAAGCGCCGTCAGGTCCTGCTGCTTGCCGGCATCGCCGGCACGATCGTGGCCGGCACGCTGCTATCGGTCTCTCTGACCGGCACGAAAGGCAACGAGGCGCAGCCCGCGAAGCCGCAGTCGACGAACATCCTCGCGCCGGGTGCGCAGGTCGATCCTCGCGACGCGTGGCGTGGCCAGGCCGATGCGCAGCTGAAGGCGATCGAGCAGCGCTCGCGCGACCTCGCGCAGCGCAATGCCGAGCTCGAAGGCCAGGGCAAGGAAATGCTCGAGCGCCTGAAGAAGCTCGAAGGCAGCGGACTGACGCCGCTGCCGCCTCCGCCGGTCACCGCCCCGGCGGCACGGCCGAGTTTCGGGCCGGATCGCCCGGGGAGCGCGCTTCCGGACTCCGGCCTGCAGCGCTACCCACCGCCACCGATGCCACAAGGTGGCGTGCAGGGCGCCGGCCTGCCACCGCCGCCCGGCGGCGTTCCGAGCATGCCGACGCCAACGGGGATCGTCAGCATCGTGCTGGGGGACGTCGCACCGGGCAAGGGCGCCAAGCCGACCGCGGACGCGGCAGCGACCAGCTCCACCACTCGCGACACGCGCCGCTATCTGCCCAGCGGCGCCTTCACCCGGGCGGTCCTTCTCGGCGGCCTGGACGCGCCCACCGGCGGCCAGGCGCAGCGCAATCCTCAGCCGGTGCTGCTGCGCCTCGCCGACAACGCGATCCTGCCCAACCAGTTCCGCGCCCGCGTGAAGGAGTGCTTCATCGTCGGCGCCGGCTATGGCGACGTGAGCTCCGAGCGCGCCTACATCCGCACCGAGTCGCTGTCGTGCGTCACCCGCGACGGCACGGCCATCGACGTGCCGGTGAAGGGCTACGTGGCCGGCGAGGACGGCAAGGCCGGCATGCGCGGACGCCTGGTCTCCAAGCAGGGACAGATCCTCGCCAACGCCCTGCTCGCCGGCGTGGCCAGCGGCATCGGTCATGCCTTCACGCAGAGCGCCACCACGCTGTCGGTCTCGCCGCTGGGCACCACCAGCTCCGTCGACCCCGGCAAGCAACTCGAAGCGGGTCTGGGCACCGGCGTGGGCAAGGCCCTGGACCGGCTCGCCCAGTACTACATCAGCCTCGCCGAGAAGGTCTTCCCGGTGATCGAAGTCGACGCGGGCCGCAGCGTCGACGTGGTCCTCACGCAGGGCGTCGCCCTGCCCGGGACGCTGGACGCCGCCGGCACCGATCCCGACAACCTCGCGCAACTCGCCGAGCGCGCCCGCACCCTCCGGAGGAACGACGATGAAGACGACTGACGCGCGCCTCGCGCTGCGCGCTCTCGCTGCCAAGGCCACGTTGGCCGCGGCGCTGACCACCTGCCTGACCGTCACGGCATGGGCGCAGCCCAGCCAACCGCCACCCACGCCGGAGGTGACCAGCCTGTCCGGACGCCTGCAGGCGCTCTACCCGTCGACTCGCTTCGGCGAGATCCGTCCGACGCCGTGGCCGGGTGTCTTCGAAGTGGCGATGGGCGCCAACCTCGCCTACGTCGACGTGAGCGGCCAATACTTCCTGTTCGGCCACCTGTACGACATGAAGGCGCAGCGCGACCTCACCGCCGAGCGCAAGGACACGCTGGCCCGCATCGAGTTCGGCGCGCTGCCGCTGGCCGATGCCATCAAGGACGTGCGCGGCCGCGGTTCCCGTGCGCTCGCGATCTTCAGCGATCCGGACTGCCCGCACTGCCGCCGGCTGGAAGCCGAGCTGAAGGGCCTGTCCGACGTGACGATCCACACCTTCCTGATGCCGATCGCCTCGCTGCACCCGCAGGCGCGCGCGAAGGCCATCGCTGTCTGGTGCGCGAAGGATCGCCTCGGCGCCTGGCAGGCGCTGATGACCCGCGACCAAGTGCCGTCCAGCGCGGACTGCGCACACCCGGTCGATCGCAATGTCGCGCTGGCC
>NZ_JAFLDR010000053.1 GCF_017302275.1 Sulfuritalea sp. | reverse complement strand
GCAGGCGCCGCGCGGCCAGGGGGTCGAGCGCGGTGCGATAGGGCGGATGCGCCGTGTCGCCAGCGCCGACTCTTCTCAGTTCGGCCATGCAGGCCAGGCTGTCGGCCGCGCTCGCCTCGGGTCGTGCAAGGCGCGCGGCGACCGGTGCCAGGTCGGCTGGCCATGGCCCGCGCAGGGCAGCCATGTCGCGCGCCAGTCCCGGCAGTTCGAGCGCCAGGCGGGCTTCGAGGCGCATGCCTTCGAACAGGGAAAACCAGTCCAGCGCCACCTCGCGGTCAGCCCACTGGACCAGCTCCGGTTCCGGGTCGACGTTGAAGGTGCCGAAGCGCGCCTGCGCCCAGAGCAGTGCGGCGATCACGGTATAGAGGCGGCGATTGCCGGCGGCGTCGGCGGCAAGGTCGAGGGTTTCCGGCAGCCACAGGGTTTCGCCGTCGGTCCAGGTTTTCGGCCCACAGCGCAGCTGCATGGGGCGCCCGTCGAGCGCGTGGAGAAAGCCGGCGAGGCGGCCTTCGACGGCGGCGAAGCTTACACCGCGCGCGGTCCGCGTCGCGTCTGGTGCCACCGCCGCGAAGTCATCCAGCCGGGCCTGCGCCGCCGCGAGGCCGCCGGCATCGTGCGCTTCGAGTCCGGCGCGCGCCCAGTCGTCGAGTGCGAGTCCCGACTCGGCCGCGCGCGCGCCGGCCCGCTGGGCGATGGCCCAGCCGAGCTCGGTGGAGGTTTGCGCCGCGATGCCGACCCAGTGCAGCACGCGCTCCTGCCGCTGGCGCGGCAGGGCTTCAAGCTGCGCCGCCGGCAGTGCCGCCGAACGCTGGCGCAGGGTAAGCAGCAGCAGTTCGTCGAGCCGGGCTTCGAGCTCGTGGGCGAAAAGCTTGCGCTCGCTCATGGCGGCTAGAAGACAGCGGCGATCAGGTCATCCAGCGCGGCGCGGGTATCGGGTTCGTCGGCCAGCGGGCGCGCGATGGCCGCGGTGCAGGCGGTCACCGGCGCCATGCCCCTGGCGATCATTTGCGCGGCATGCACCAGCAGGCGCGTGCCGGCCCCCTCGTCGAGCCCGGCGCCCTTCAGCTTGCGCGTCAGCGTGCCGAGCCTGACCAGCTTCGTCGCGGTATCGGCATCGACGCCGCCTTCGTGGGCGACGATGCCGGCCTCGACCTCGGCTTGCGGGTAATCGAAATCCAGGGCGACGAAGCGCTGCCGGGTACTCGGCTTCATTTCCTTGAGCACGCTCTGGTAGCCGGGGTTGTAGGAAATCACCAGCATGAAATCGGGCGGCGCCTCGATGTACTCGCCGCGCTTCTCCACCGGCAGGGCGCGCCGCGAGTCGGTCAGCGGATGGATCACCACGGTGGTGTCCTTGCGCGCCTCGACCACTTCGTCGAGATAGCAGATCGCCCCACCGCGCACCGCGGCCGTCAGCGGACCGTCCATCCAGACGGTTTCGTCGCCGACGATCAGGTAGCGTCCGACCAGGTCGGCGGTGGTCAGGTCGTCGTGGCAGGCCACGGTCACCAGCGGTCGTTTGAGGCGCCAGGCCATGTGCTCGACGAAGCGCGTCTTGCCGCAGCCGGTCGGCCCCTTGAGCATCACCGGCAACCCGCTCGCGGCGGCCGTCGCGAACACCTCCAGTTCGTCGCCGGTGGACTGGTAGTAGGGCTCATTGGGAAGCCGGACCAGCGGCGTGGCGAGGGCGCGCAGGTCGCCGCGGGAGGAGGAGCTGGCAGCGTTCATGGCGGTCCTATTTTCTGGCGCCCTTGGCCTGCCTGGCCTCGTCGGCCATGCGCGTCTTCACTTCGCGCAGGCGCGAATCGACCTGCGATTGCTCGTAGAAATTGCCGTCGCCGGCCTTCTGCGCGAGTTCCAGCTGTTCCACGGCCGGCGCCAGTTGGCCCTGCAGCAGATAGGCCTCGGCCAGCGCGCGATGCTGTTGCAGGCGGCGCCCGAGCATCGACCAGGTGCGCGCCTGCAGCAGGTGCATGCGGGCATCCGACGGGTAGTTCTGCAAGTCGTCCTCGGTGAGCTTGATCGCCTGTTGCGGCTGCCCCGCCTCCAGTAGCGCTTCGACCAGCGCATAGGCGATGGCTCGGTCCTGCGGGTAGCGCGGCTGGGCGGCACGCAGGATGGCGGCAGCGCCGATCGGGTCGCCCTGCTTCTGGCGCAGCTGCGCGGCCAGCGTCGCTATCATCGGCGATTCGGCCTTGAGTCGGCGCAACTCGCCCATTTCGCGTTCCGCCGCAGCCGCCTTGCCGTCGCGCAGCAGGGCCTGCGCCAGTCCGTAGCGCACGGCGGCTTCGGCACCGGCGAAGCTGCGATCGCGCAGGCGCGTCTGGAACTCGGTCACGGCGTCCTGGGCGGTGCCTTCCTGCACGCGCAGCTTGGCGCGCACCAGTTGGAACTCGAGCGAATCGGCGGCCTGCTTGTAGGGCCGCGACTGGATGCGATTGCCCATGTCGGCCAGGCGCTCGGTGGTCAGCGGGTGGGTGCGCAGGTAACCCGGCGCATTGTTCTCGTAGAGGCGGCCGAATCTCTGCATGCGTTCGAAGAAGCCGCTCATGCCGCGAATGTCGAAACCGGAGCGCTCCAGCAGGCCGAGGCCGACGCGATCTGCTTCGCGCTCGAAATCTCGCGAATAGTTGAGCTGGTTCTGGATCGCCGCCCCCTGCCCCGCCATCGCCGCGCCCACCGCGAGGTCGGGGCTGCTGCGCGCGGCGAGGATGGCCACGGCGAGGGCCAGCAGGCTGGTGACCTGGCCCTGACCCGACTTGTTGACCAGGCGCGCCAGGTGGCGCTGGGTGACGTGGGAGATTTCGTGGGCCAGCACCGCGGCCAGTTCGGACTCCGAGGCGGCGGCGAGGATCAGCCCGGTATGCACGCCGATGTAGCCGCCCGGCATGGCGAAGGCGTTGAGGGTCGAGTCGCGCAGCGCGAAGAACTCGAATTCCTGGCGCGCTTCCTCGCTTTGCGCGGCCAGGCGGTTGCCGATGCGGTTGAGGTAGCCGTTGATTTCGGGATCGCCGAGCCAAGCCGGATCGCGACGGACTTCGAGCATGATGGATTCGCCGGTGCGGCGTTCCATTGCCGGCGAGAAATCGGCCTGTGCCGCTTCGCCGAGGTCGGGCAGCCCCTCGGCGACCGACAACGGCGGCGCCGCGAGGACGCCGACGCCGAGGACCAATGCGGTGGCAAACGGATACAATTTCATCCCGCAATGATAACGGCTCCGCCGCATGCGAGTTGTCACAAGGTATTTCATGAAAACACCCGCCAAATCCCCCCGAAAACGGCCCGCCAAGGCAGGCCCGGCGCCGCTCACCCACTTCGATGGCGCCGGCCAGGCGCACATGGTCGACGTCGGCGCCAAGGCCGAGACCACGCGCGTGGCGAGGGCGCAGGGTCGCATCCGCATGGCGCCTGCCACCTTCGCCATGATCCAGGCTGGCTCGGCGAAGAAGGGCGACGTGCTGGGCATTGCGCGCATCGCCGCGATCCAGGCCAGCAAGCGCTGCTCGGACCTGATTCCGCTGTGCCACCCGCTGGCGCTGACGCGCGTCGCCGCCGAGTTCGATCTGGATGAAAAGCGCCATCGCGTAACGCTTGTGGTGACGGCGGAAACCGTCGGCCGCACCGGCGTCGAGATGGAGGCGCTGACCGCCGTGTCGGTCGGCCTGCTGACCATCTACGACATGTGCAAGGCCGCCGACCGCGGCATGGTGATCGAAGACATAGGCCTGCTGGAAAAGCTGGGCGGCAAATCGGGACACTGGAAAATCGATGACGCAAAATAATTCGCAACGCGCCGTGGCCTGGTGGCTGTTCGTTTGCTGCGCCATGGTATTCGTGACCATGGTGGTCGGTGGCGTGACGCGCCTGACGCATTCGGGCCTTTCCATCGTCGAATGGAAACCCCTGATCGGCGCCCTGCCGCCGCTGTCCGAAGCGCACTGGCTGGAACTTTTCGCCAAGTACCAGCAGACGCCGGAGTTCCAGAAGGTCAATCACGACATGACGCTGGACGGCTTCAAGTTCATCTTCTGGTGGGAATGGGCGCACCGCCTTTCCGGCCGCCTGATCGGCGTGGTGTTCTTCGTCCCCTACCTCTGGTTCCTGCTGCGCGGCCAAATGCGCGGCGCGCTGGCGGCAAAGGTGTTCGGCTTCTTCATCCTCGGCGGCCTGCAGGGCGCGATGGGCTGGTACATGGTCAAGAGCGGCCTGGTGGACGATCCGCGCGTCTCGCAGTACCGCCTCGCCGCCCACCTCGGGCTCGCCTTCATCCTGTTCGGCCTGATGCTCTGGACCGGGCTGGGCATGCTGCAGGCGCGCACCGCGAAAGTCGGCCCTGGCGACACGGCGATTTTCACCCTGCGCCTGGGCAACTGGCTGGTGGCGCTGGTCTTCATCATGGTGCTGTCGGGCGCGCTGGTCGCCGGCATCCGCGCCGGCCTCGCCTACAACACCTTCCCGCTGATGAACGGCCACTTCCTGCCGCCCGAAAGCTTCATGGTTGAGCCGTGGTGGCTGAACTTTTTCACCAACATGGCCCTGGTGCAGTTCGACCACCGCCTGATCGCCTGGGCGCTGATGGGCCTGATTCCCTGGTATTCATGGCGCATCTGGAATGAATCGCCGGCGGCGCGCACGCCCGCCGTCGTGCTGACACTCTGGCTGGCGGTGCAGGTGACGCTCGGCGTCGCCACCCTGCTGCTGCAGGTGCCGGTGGCGCTGGGTGCGGCGCACCAGGCCGGGGCGATGGTGCAGTTCGGCCTGCTGCTGTGGGCGAATCACGCGATTCGCCGGGCTTGAAGACGAAAGTTCGCTCAGACGAGAATACTGGTGAGTCAATGGCCGCCAAAGGGGAAACCCCATGCTCGCCACCAGGGATGGCGGAAAAGTCGGCGCTGACGGAACGGCGACTATCGGTGCTGGAGTGCTGCTGGCGACCACTACCGGCCTTCGGGCTCCATAACGCCTACGTCAGCACAGCCTGATTCAATTTACTCCGAAGTAGCCACCCAGAAATGAGAAACGGGAGCTATGGCCCCCGTTTTGGTCGAATGGCGATCGAGAATTTCAGGCGTTGAGTTTCTGTCTCCGACGCCTTGCGCTCAGCCCGAGCAGACCGAGACCAGCCAGCATCATCGCGTAGGTTTCCGGTTCGGGAACGGGGGCCTGGACGTCTCCAATTGCGTTATAAACAATCTGATTACTCCAGGCGGCATCCAGTGGGTTGCTGTCACTGGTGATCAAGTGCAGATTGAAGGCAACCACCTTGCCGGCCCCATAGGAGTGGTCGGCCAACATGGCGCTACCGTCATTCCATTGCAGAATTGCGTTGCCCGTCCCTGAAAAAGAAGTTCCAATTTCATAACCAATGGTATGAGCATTGGCCGCTGGCAGGGCCACCCCATTCAGCAAGTAACTGCCGTTCAGGACGGTAACGCCCGGGTTCGGCGAACCATATGTAATGCTGGTCGGGTTGCCGATCAGGTCAAGTTGGCCGCTGTAGCTGTAGTTCGCCCCCAAAGACCATGGCAATTGAATCAGTGTTCCGCCCTGAAACACGAAACTATCCAAAGCGGCATTGTCAAAATGGCCATTGCCATCTTGAATGAAGGCGTCAAAACTTAACAAACTAGCGGCGTTGTAACTGTTCACAACGCTAACGGTATGCCCTTGCGAAATGAGGTTATTGGCCAAAGTCGGGGTATACCAAAAATTGGAGGTCAGGCCAATATTGGCAGCATTGGCACCAAACGACGCGAGCGCGCCGACCACTACCACATACGTTCTTGCAAGTTTGAACATCGCATTCTCCTCTTATATTGATCTGGCGCCCGGATGAAACACATGGGGGCAACTTACGCCGCAGAGGCTGCGGCGACGTCCAGAACTTGGCAATAGTCCAAACGGGCCAATCCAAAATCGATAGGGATCGGTACTTTGGGACCAGGCGAAGTAAGCCCCCCCCCCCGGCCAGACCGGGGACTTCAGAAAATGGCGCGTGGCTCATTCATAACGCACCTCGATCACATCCAGTTCGCGCAATCCCCCCGGGCTGTCGAAGCGCACGGTATCGCCTTCGCGCGCCTTCATCAGCGCGCGCGCCAGGGGCGAAATCCAGCTGATCATGCCCTGGCTGGCGTTGGCTTCGTCGATGCCGACGATCTGGTAGGTCGTCTTGATGCCTTTGGCATCGCCGACGGTGACGGTGGCGGCGAAGAACACCTGGTCGCAGTTGCGCTGCTCGGCCGGGTCGACGACCACCGCCGATTCGAGGCGCTTGGTCAGGAAGCGGATGCGGCGATCGATCTCGCGCAGGCGCTTCTTGCCGTAGATGTAGTCGCCGTTTTCCGAGCGGTCGCCGTTGCCCGCCGCCCAGGCCACCACCTTGACGATTTCGGGCCGTTCGACCTTGACCAGGTGCTCGAACTCGGCGCGCAGGGCGGCATGGCCGCGCCGGGTCATGTAGTTGCGGGTGCCGGAAGGCAGTTGCGCTTCGGGCGCCTCGTCGTCGTCAGACTCGTCCTCGGACTCTTTGACAAAAGCCTTGTTCATGGCGTGGAATTGATGGGCAGGCGGAGATGTTAGCATCGCCCCCAACATGACCGCCGCCCCCGCCACTCCGCAACGCTCGCTTGCCGGCGTGCTCGCCTTTGCCGCCCTGATCGTCTGCGTGGCGATGGGCATTCGCCATACCTTCGGCCTGTTCCTGACGCCGATGAGCCAGGAGCACCAGTGGAGCCGCGAAGTGTTTTCCTTCGCGCTGGCGCTGCAGAACCTGCTGTGGGGCGCGACGCAACCCTTCGCCGGCTTCCTCGCCGACCGCTTCGGCGCGCGCCGCGTGCTGTGGGGCGCCAGCGCCCTGTATGCACTCGGCCTGCTGGGCATGGCCTGGGCCAGCACCGGCACCGGCCTCGCGGCCACGGCCGGCCTGATGATAGGCGCGGCGCAAAGCGGCTGCACCTACAGCGTGGTGTTCGCCGCGCTGGGCAACCTGGTGCCGGCCGAGCGCCGCGGCTGGGCCATGGGCGTGGTCGCCGCGGCCGGTTCCTTCGGCCAGTTCCTGATGATTCCAGTGGCATCGAACCTGATCGGCGGCATGGGCTGGTTCGGCACCCTGCTGATTTTCTCGGCGGCCGCGCTGCTGATCATGCCGCTGGGCAGCGCATTGACCCGGGGACTCACGGCGGCGGCAGCCAGCCGCGGCCAGACCGGGCGCGAGGCGCTGCACGAGGCCGCGCGCGAAAAGGGCTACCTGCTGCTCAACCTCGGCTATTTCGTCTGCGGCTTCCAGGTGGTGTTCATCGGCGTGCACTTTCCCACCTACCTGCTCGACAAGGGCCTCGGCCCGGATGTCGGCATGACATGCCTGGCGCTGATCGGACTGTTCAATGTGTTCGGCAGCTACGGCGCCGGCCAGCTCGGCAACCGTTTCCCGAAGCGGCTGCTGCTGTCGGCGATCTACGGCATCCGCAGCATCGCCATCGCGCTCTTCCTCTGGCTGCCGCTGACGCCGGCCAGCGCCTACCTGTTCGCCGCGACCATGGGCCTGCTCTGGCTGTCCACGGTACCGCTGACCAATGCCATCGTGGCCCAGGTGTTCGGCGTGCGCTTCCTCGGCATGCTCTCCGGGCTGGTGTTCTTCAGCCACCAGGTCGGCAGCTTCCTCGGCGTCTGGCTCGGCGGCCGGCTGTTCGACGCCACCGGTTCCTACGACACGATCTGGGGCATCTGCATCCTGCTCGGCGTGGTCGCCGCGCTGTGCCACCTGCCGATCGACGAGCGCAGCCTGGAAGCCCGGCGCCTGGCCCCCGCCTGAATCCGCCTGCTGAATCCGGCCCGCCGAATCTTGCGTGATTTGGGCCATGTTTCACCCCCTGTTCCACGGCCGAACCCGACCCGCCGGGCATCCGCCGGCGGCCGGAAGGAATAGGCGGATGATCCCGCCGCAGCTTGCAGCAACGAGCGCTGGGCAGGGTCGTTAGGATGCGCCGGATGCCTTCCCAAGTCGAACTCTACGAAGAATTGTGCCGCCTGTCCTCGCACATGGCGGCAGCGGCGCGCGAGCGCGACTGGGACAGCCTGGTCGAGCTGGAGCGTGACGTCGTGCATCTGCGCCAGGCCCTGCTCGCGGTACCCGACGACGATGGACTGGTCGCGGACATCTCCCGCAAGCGCAACCTGATCCAGCGCATCCTCGACGACGATGCCGAAGTGCGTCGCCACACGGAACCCTGGATGGAGCGGGTGCGGCATTTCCTCGGCGATGCCGAGCGCATGCGCTACCTCGAGCAGGCGTCCACCGGCGACGCCGAAGCCACGGCGAACTGAAGCCACCCTCCGCTCAGGCGATAGATCGTTCCGGCAATGCCGTTTCAATCAAACCGTTCGGCCTGAGCCTGTCGAAGGCCTGTCGCTGTGTGGCAAGTGCGGTTCGACACGCTCACCGCGAACGGTAAATGGCATTGCCGGAACGATCTACTACTTTCCCTGGCGGGCCCGGCTGTAGAGCGGCATGACCTCGGGCAGGTGCTTCTCGATCTCCCGGATGCGGTTGTCGCCCGCGGGGTGCGTCGACAGGAACTCCAGCGGTGACCGGGCGTTGGCGGCGGTCATTTTCTGCCACAGCGTCACCCCCGCGCGCGGATCGAAGCCGGCGCGGGCCGCGAGATCGAGGCCGACCACGTCGGCTTCCGATTCATCGTCGCGCGAGAACTTCAGCGAAAGCAGATTGCCGCCGAGCTGGAAGGCGCCCGAGTAGCGGCCGCCGCCCACCAGCTCGCCGAGCAGGCTGGCACCCAGCTGGGTCACCTGATTCTTCGCCATGCGTTCGCGCGCATGTTCGCGCAGCGCGTGCGCGATCTCGTGGCCCATGACCATCGCCACTTCGTCGTCGGTCAGCTTGAGCGTGTCGAGGATGCCGGTATAAAAGGCGATCTTGCCGCCGGGCATGCAGAAAGCATTGATCTGCTTCGAGCCGATCAGGTTCACCTCCCATTGCCACTGGCGGGCACGCGGATTGAAGCGATCGACGAAGGGGATCATGCGCGCGGCGATGCCGCGCAGCCGCTTCACCTGCGGATGGTCGTCGGGACCGAGCGCCTGCTTCGCCGCCGCCTGGCGCTTGAGCTGGTCGTACTGCTGGCCCGCCTGTTTTTCCAGCGCGCCGGCCGGCACCAGGTTGCGCATGGCGGAGGGTTTGCCGACCTCGACCCCGTCGGAGGCCAGCACCGCAGGGATGGTGGCCGCCGTTGCCAGCGCAGCCAACGCGAACAGCATGCGCAACACGCTATTCGCCCTCGCCACCCAGCGCCTCGACCAGATGTTGCAGCAACTGCGACAGTTCGCCGCACATCAGCGTGAAGTTGGCGGCAAACAGGTCGTCGGCGTTTTCCGCCTGGCGTTCGGCGTCTTCCTTGAGGATGTCGAGGAAGGCCAGCTTCTTGACCTGCAGCTGCTCGGTAAGGACGAAGGAAACACGGTCGTTCCAGGTCAGCGCCAGGCGCGTCGCCGACTTGCCGGCGGCAATGTGGTTGCGCACTTCGTCGCTGTCGAGTGTGTGGCGCACGTAGCGCACGGCGGGCCGCTCGTCGGCGGCCGCCTGCAGTTCGCAATCGCGGTCGATGGTGAAGCTGCCCGGCGCCTGGCCTGCCGCCAGCCACTGCGTCATCGCGGTGGACGGCGCCAGCTGGGTCTTGACCAGCGTCACGGGCAATTCACCCAGCGACAGCTTGAGCTGCTCCATGACCTCGTCGGCGCGGGTGCTGGACGAGGCATCGACCAGCAGCCAGCGGTTGATCGGGTCGATCCAGACATAGGTCAGGCCGCGCTTGACGAAGGCGCGCGGCAGCAGTTCCGCCTCGACCTGTTCGAAAATCTCGCGCTTCTGCTTGCGCCCGGCCTTGTAGCCTTGCGCGGCCTCGACCTGGTCGATCTTGGCCTGGGCGTACTGGCGCACCACGGAGGTGGGCAGCAGCTTCTGTTCGACGCCGAGGGCGATCAGCTGCTGGCGGGCGACGCTGAACACCAGTTCGCCGTCCTCGCCGCGCGGCGGCACCCAACCGAGGGAATGCCTGTCGCCGGCGCTGCAGCCCTGGAAGGCGCCGCGCTGCAAGGCCGCGGTGAGCGCGTCGGTGCTGTAGGACCAGTCTGCGGCGAGCCGAAATATCTGGAGATTGCGAAACCACATGATGGGAAGGTGCGGAAAGAAAGACGCACATTCTAAGGCTCATGGCTACGGCAACGCCGCTGCGCCGGAAAGTCGGCGCCCCACAGGGACTTCCTTCGGTCGCTCGCGGCTCGGCGATGGAGCGTGAATCACGGACTTCGGCGCGGTGAACGCAACGCGCCCCTCGCAAGGGGCGCGCGGATCGCGAGGAGCGGGCGCGGCTATACGGCAGCGAGAGCCGTACTGGCGGCAGCTTCCGCCGCGCGCCGCGTCTTGCCGGCGCGGGCCGGCATGTGGCACAGGCCGCAGACATAGCCGCGCGTCGGATCGTAGGCATGGGCGACGAATTCGCCGCCGCATTCGCGGCAGGTCGCCATCTGCAGCATGCTGGCATCGAAGAAGCGCACCATGGTCCAGGCCCGCGTCAGCGAGAGCACGGTATCCATGCCGCCGCGCTTGATCTGGTCGAGGTACATCCGGTAGGACTTGATGATCAGTTCCAGCCCGGTCAGTTGCGTGTGCGTCTTGAGGAAGCGGTAGTAGGCCATGAACAGCGAGGCATGGATGTTCGGCTGCCAGGTCATGAACCAGTCGGTGGAGAAGGGCAGCATGCCCTTGGGCGGCGACTCGTGCCGCACCTCCTTGTAGAGCTTGAGCAGGCGCTCACGCGACAGGTTGGTTTCCGCCTCCAGCAGTTGCAGGCGGGCGCCCAGCTCGATCAGTTCGATCGCCAGGCCAATATCCTTCGCTTCGATAATCACCGATTTGTTGCGCATGGGGAACCTCCGCGGCGAGACGCCGGTTGTTGAACGAAACGACGCCTGGTCAGGCTATGGTCGCGACGGGCCGGCCGGCGGCGAGGATCGCCGCATGCAGGTGGCCCACGCCGCGATCGCGCTCATGGTTGGCGAGCAGGTCGAGCAACAAGGTGTCTTCGAAACGGAAGCTGCACAGCAGCATGTCGGAACTGGCCATTTTCAGGACCTGGCCCGGCGTCAGGCGCCCAAGCACGTCGGCAATCTCTTCGCTGATGCCCAGGCGGAAAATCGCGGCTTCGCGGTCGGAGCGAACCATGTTCTGCGCCAGCATCAGGTAGGAGAGATTGACTTCCTTTATGTCGTTGTAGGTGTCGGTCGATTTCATCATGCACTCCTTGTGAGCGCCGGCCAGGCCCGAATTGGAGCCCGAATCACGGCAGATGCATGATCACACAGGCCATGACAAGAAAGAAATCAGTGGAAAAACCATTCTATTGTAAGAATTAGATAGAGCTCCTTTGTAAGAAAAAACATTACAAAGATATAGCAACCATCTATTTTTACGGCTTTTTTACCGGGAATTCTGCCGCACGCCTTCCCTGGTCGCTTTCCGCCACCGACTCAGGCTTGTGCAGCCCGCGACGATTCCGAACCGGTTTGCACCGTCGCCACGGCATTGCGGCGACGTTTGGCAAGATAGGCGCCCTGGTCGGCGAGGCCGATCAGCGCATCGGGCGTCGGCGTCGTCGCGTCGCGCACGGCGACGCCGATGCTGACGCTGCCGCGCAGCGCCGGCGTGCTGCCTACCACCGGCAGCGCCTCGACCGCGGCGCGCATGCGTTCGGCGCAGGCCAGCGCCGCCTCCAGGGTGGTGTCGGGGCAGATCACCATGAACTCGTCGCCGCCGCTGCGCGCCAACACCTCCTGCGCCCGAATCTCGTCCTTGAAGGCGCTGGCAACCAGCTTCAATGCGTTGTCGCCGACCACGTGGCCGTGCGCATCGTTGATCTGCTTGAGGTTGTCCATGTCCACCACCATGCAGGCCAGCGGCCGCTGGTTGCGGTTGGCCATTGCCCATTCCTGCTGCAAGCGGTCCATGGCGTAACGCCGGTTGCGACAGCCGGTCAGCAGGTCGGTCATGCCGACATCCTGTAATTGCCGGTTGCTCACCGCCAGCTCGGCGGAGATGCGGCGGATATCTTCCTGGTCGCGCGCGATCTCGTCCTGCAGGCTCGCCATGCGCATGCCGGCGCGCAGGCTCGCCGCCAGCAACTGCGGCTTCAGCGGCAGGGACAGGACACCGTCGGCACCGGCCTCGAAAGCCCGCGCCACGCTCGTGTCGTCATTGGCGGCGGACACCGCAAGCAGGTAGATGCCGCGCCCGGACTTGAACTGGCGCAGGGAACGGGTCAATTCGAGGCCATCGACCTCGGCCGCCAGCACGTCGACCAGCATGATCTGGGGCCGCATTTCGATGGCCATGGCGAGGCCCTGCCTGCCGTCGGCGGCTTCCACCACGCGATGCCCGGTGGCCGCAAGCAGCGGCCGCAACGGAAGGCGAAGACGCGCCTCGTCGCCGACCACGAGGATGGACGCCCGCGCCGGTTCGGCGCCAGCGGCAATCGGCGCCGCAACGGGCGCCTCCAGCGGAGCCGGAGGCTGGCAGTCCTCAAAATGCGGCATCGGGCCGGTGTCGATTCCAAGCAGGGTGCCCCACTCGCGCCACTCGTGCGCGGTCCGGTCGCAAAGTTCGACCAGTTCGGCGGTACCGAAAGCCAGGCCGGACCCCAATTGGAACAGGCGTGGCATACCCTGACGCCAGCGCTCCGGTACGGCGACGCAGATGCCGGCGATATGGTCGGCCAGCACCAGCAGTCGCCGCGCGAGCCGGTCGCCGTCGCCTTCCTGCAGGTCCGGCAGCGCAGGCAGTTCGAAGGATTCGACGGCGGCGACATGGTCATCCGCCAGGTTGTAGTCGGCCAGCATCGACGCCGACAGTTCGGCGTGGGTCACGGCGAACTCCTCCCGCTCGCATTGCGCAGGAGTCAGTTCCGGCCGCTCGGCGCAGCGCCGCAAGAGTTCCGCATACGGCACCGGATAGACGGCGGCCAGCGCCAATTCGCCGACGCGCGCGAGCAGGCCGACGCTGAAGGCTTCCGCCGCCGGGCAGCCAGGCCGTGCGCCGGTCAGCAGCTGCAGCGCGACCGCACGCGCCAGCGCCTGCGACCAGAAACGCGTGTAGTCGAAGCCGCGACAGGGACCGTCGCGATGGCTGGCCATCAGCGCGAAGCCCATCGCCAGCGAGCGGACCGCCGGAACCCCCAGCACATTGACCGCATCGCGCAGGGATACCACCGGTCCGTGGTCGCCGCCAGCGACGCCATTGGATACCCTGATCGCGCGCACCGACAGGGTCGGATCGGCCTTGAGCGCGTGGGCCATGACGGCCAGCGAGGTGCCTTCCCGCTGCGTGAGGCGGATCAGCGCCATCGCCGTGCCCCGCGGCAGAGGGAAGCTGTCCATCGCCTTGATATCCTCAAGGCGACCTCGGACGGCGGAGTTCGTCATGAAATCGGGAGAATTGCCTGGCATGGTGGGTCAGGCTTATATCACCATTCCCAGGCGATGGGCAATGCCGAAGGACCTGCCTGCCGCGCTAGAATCGCGCCATGGACCCGGCGATGAACTTCTGCAGTGCCTGTGGCGCCCCCGTCGTGCTGCGGGTTCCGGCGGGCGACTCGCTGCCGCGCCATGTCTGCGACGCCTGCGGCTCGATTCACTACCGCAACCCGCGACTGGTGGTCGGTGCGCTGCCCGAGTGGGAGGACCGCATCCTGCTCTGCCGCCGCGCGATCGAGCCGCGCCATGGCAAGTGGACGCTGCCGGCCGGCTTCATGGAGAACGGCGAATCGGTCGCCAACGCCGCCCTGCGCGAAACCCTCGAAGAAGCCTGCGCCCGAGTCGAACTGGGCGAGATGTACACCATGATCAGCGTGCCGCACATCCATCAGGTGCATGTCATCTACCGCTCGCGCCTGCTCGACCTCGACTTTGCGCCCGGCATCGAAACCCTGGAGCTGCGCTTGTTTGCCGAGGACGAGATTCCCTGGGACGAGATCGCCTTCCGCACCATCGCGATCACCCTGCGCCATTTTTTCGCCGACCGTCGCGCTGGCGCCTGGCGGCTGCACACCGAAGACCTCACCCTCCCGCCCCGGTAAGCGGGACGTCGCTCATTCCTCGCCGAGGTTGAACACCACCGGCAGCACGATGGCGAAGGTCCTGCCGCGCAGGCTCTCGGGTACGTGCGCACGCTCCGCGCCGGCATCGATCATGGCCAGTGCCGCCCGATCGAGCAACTCGTGTCCGCTGGAACGGGACAGGGTAGCGGCGCGCGCCCGGCCGTCGCCGCCGACCTCGAGGCGAACGTCGGCGCTACCCTCCCAGCCCGAGGCCAGCGCCTGTGCGGGATAGCGCTTGAAGCGCCGCGCCTGGCCGGCCACCGACAGCCGGTAACCGCGCAAGCCATCAACCGCCTCGCCGCTTGCATTGGCCGGCGTCAGCAAGCTGCCGCTGGCGGGCGACGCGGATCCGGGCATCACCGCGACGGGAGGCGGTGCCGCCACCCCGGGCGCTGATTTCGTCGCCGGCTCGACAGTCGGTGGAACCGAAACGGGCTTCGATGGTTCTGAGGAGACAGCGGCGGCTTGGGACGCGGGCGCCATAGACGCGATGCGCGCCGTCGAATCGGCCGCGACGGACGCGGTCCCGGTCGCTCCGCTACGCGGCCGGGCAACGGTAGTGGTGGTCGGTTCGGGCGTTGCGGCGGCGACAGGCGATGGCTGGAGGTGGCGCACGGTGGCATGCAGCGTCGCCGGCGGATCCCGGTTCAGGAGCGGCGAGGCAGCGGGCCAGAACAGCAGCAAATGGAGCAACAGGGATGCGGCGACGGCATAGCGCATCCGTCGGACGGCATTTCCCCTCAACTCCGGGCTATCAAAAGTCATTGCTCTCTGCTAAATTCTTCGCGATACGGGATTCTATAGAGATGACCAGCCATCCGTTGATCCTTACCCTTGACCAGCACGGTGTTCCGCACCGCTGGGTAAGTTGGCAGCATGCCTGCGTTTATGTCGCGCGCGATCTGGTCGCCTGGGACGCGGGCGACACGCAGTTCATTTTTTACGGCGGCACCAACCGCGTCACCGGCGAACGCTCGGAACTCGCCACCAGCAGCATCATCGCGATTCGCGGCAAGGCGCTGTCGGGCAAGTCGCTGCACCCGACGCCGCCGCTGTCCAACCGCGAACTGTTCCACCGCGACCGCCACATCTGCGCGTACTGCGCGCGCGAGTTCTCCTCGCAGCGACTGACCCGCGACCATATCGTGCCGGTGTCGCAGGGCGGCCGCGACACCTGGATGAACGTGGTCACCGCCTGCCGCAACTGCAACCAGACCAAGAGCGGACGCACGCCGGAACAGGCGCGCATGGAACTCGTCTATGCGCCCTACGTGCCGAACAAGGCGGAATACCTGATTCTCAGCAACCGCAACATCCTGGCGGACCAGATGGATTTCCTCGCCCGCCACGTGCCGTCCCAAAGCCGCGTCCGGGCTAGCTGATCCACCCGGTTTCGGCATGACCGTCACCGCGGCGAAGCCGCTCACCTCCTATCGCAAGCACTGGGCGCAACGCTTCGGCACGGCGCCCTACCTGCCCATGTCGCGTGCCGAGTTGAACGCGCTGGGCTGGGACGAATGCGACATCGTCCTCGTCACCGGCGACGCCTACATCGACCACCCCAGCTTCGGCATGGCGCTGGTCGGCCGCCTGCTCGAAGCGCAGGGCTTCCGCGTCGGCATCATCAGCCAGCCGGACTGGCACTCCCCGGCCGACTTCAAGCGGCTGGGCATGCCGAAACTGTTTTTCGGCATCACCGCCGGCAACATGGATTCGATGGTCAATCGCTACACGGCCGATCGCAAGATCCGCTCCGACGACGCCTACACGCCGCACGCCGAACCGAACAAGCGTCCGGATCGCGCCGTGGTGGTCTATGCGCAGCGCGCGCGCGAGGCCTTTCCCGCCGCCAACATCGTGATCGGCAGCATCGAGGCCTCCTTGCGCCGCATCGCGCACTACGACTACTGGAGCGACAAGGTGCGGCATTCGGTGTTGCCGGACAGCAAGGCCGACCTGCTGATTTTCGGCAATGCCGAGCGGGCGCTGGTCGAGCTTTCGCACCGGCTGGCGAAGGGCGAAGCGATCGAATCGATCCGCGACCTGCGCGGCACGGCCTTCATGGCGCCACGCGGATGGAAGCCGACGGCCGAGTGGGCGGAGGTCGACTCGACGGTACTCGACACGCCGGGGTCGGTACAGGCGCATCCCGACCCCTATGCCATGGAACCGGCTCAGCCGGCGGACTCAAGAGTCGGCGCTGGCGCTACGGCGATCGTGCGCGTAATCGGCCGCGCCGAGCGCCTGGCGCAGCGCCGGGCGGCACGCGGCCATACCGTGGTGCGCCTGCCCTCCTGCGAACAGGTGCGCGACAACCCGGTACTGTATGCCCACGCCTCGCGCGTGTTCCACCTCGAATCCAACCCCGGCAACGCGCGCGCCCTGGTGCAGGGCCACGGCGCGCGCGATGTCTGGCTGAACCCGCCGCCGATTCCGCTTTCCACCGAAGAGATGGACCACGTCTTCGGCCTGCCCTACGCTCGCGCGCCGCACCCGAGCTACGGCGAGGCGAAGATTCCGGCCTGGGAAATGATCCGCTTCTCGATCAACATCATGCGCGGCTGTTTCGGCGGCTGCACCTTCTGCTCCATTACCGAGCACGAAGGCCGCATCATCCAGAGCCGTTCCGAAAATTCGATCCTGCACGAGATCGAACAGATCCGCGACAAGACGCCCGGCTTCACCGGCGTGATTTCCGACCTCGGCGGGCCGACCGCCAACATGTACCGCATGGCCTGCAAGGATCCGAAAATCGAGAACTCCTGCCGCCGCCTGTCCTGCGTCTACCCGGGCATCTGCGAGAACCTGAACACCGACCACGCGCCGCTGATCTCGCTGTATCGCAAGGCGCGCGCGCTTCCCGGCATCAAGAAGATCCTGGTCGGTTCCGGCCTGCGCTACGACCTCGCGGTGCGCTCGCCCGAGTACGTGAAGGAACTGGTGACGCACCACGTCGGCGGCTACCTCAAGATCGCGCCGGAACACACCCAGGAAGGCCCGCTGTCGAAGATGATGAAGCCGGGCATGGGCGCCTACGAACGTTTCAAGCAGATGTTCGAAAAGTTCTCGAAGGAAGCCGGCAAGGAACAGTACCTGATCCCCTACTTCATCGCCGCGCATCCGGGCACCACCGACGAGGACATGCTGGAACTGGCGCTGTGGCTCAAGCGCAACGGCTTCCGCCTCGACCAGGTGCAGACCTTCCTGCCGACGCCGCTGGCGCTGGCCACCGCGATGTGGCACACCGAGAAGAACCCGCTGCGCAAGGTCACGGCGGATTCCGAAGCCGTCGCCGTCGTGCGCGGCGGCAGGCAACGCAAGCTGCACAAGGCCTTCCTGCGCTACCACGATCCGGAAAACTGGCCCGCTTTGCGCTCCGCCCTGAAAGCCATGGGCCGCGCCGACCTGATCGGCCCGGGCAAGCGCCACCTGATCCCGCCCTGGCAACCGGCGGGCACCGGTATTTCATCCGTACCAGGCCAGAAAGCCCATGCCGACAAGCGCCCGCAAAAGTTATGCAAAGCGGTATCCCCTGGTGGGACGGCGCTGACGACACGGCGAAGCAAGCCTGCCGCGCCGGCGAAACCCGGCAAAGCCGCGCCGGCACGCCGCCATCCGGACGTGCCGCGGCATCCGCTGTCGCGCCGCAAGGGCGGTTAACGGAGGATTCCGGGCAATCGGATCTGGGGGTTTGCAGCAGGTAGAATCGGATGGCGGAGAGGGTGGGATTCGAACCCACGGATGCCTTGCGACATCGCCTGATTTCGAGTCAGGTACATTCGACCACTCTGCCACCTCTCCGCGAGGCGCGGATTATACCCGCGAAGCGGCTCGTCGGTCACTGCACGCAAGGGAGGTTAGCGTTGTCGAAACTGCTGCGCCTGCTTTGCTGCCTGCTACCCATTTTCCTCCCTGCCTGCAGCCGAATCCAGCCGCCCGAATCGGAAGGCCGGCTGGTCGTCGCGATCCGAGAAACGCCCGCCTTCTTCCAGAGCGAGGGCGATACCACAAGCGGCTACGACCACGACCTGGTCAAGGCCTTCGCCGACAGCCTCGGCCTCAAGGTGCATTTCATCAAGGCCGCCGACCCCTTTGAGCTGAACGACCTGGCGCTGGCCGGCCGGGTGCACCTGGCGGCATCGCTGCCGCTGGGCAACGGATCATTGCGGTACTCAACGCCGATCCGCAGCGTGCGGCAATGGATAGTCGGGCACAACGAGGTGACGGGACCTGAAAAGCTTTCCGACCTGGCGGGTAAAACCGTCGAGGTGTTGGCCGGTTCGGCGCTGGCCGACAGCCTGCGCGGCCTCGACGAAAAATCGCGCCCGACGGTGACCGAGCTGGCCGGCGTCAATGAAATGGACCTGCTGGCGCGCGTCGCCGAGCGCAAGGCCGAACTGGTTGCGGTGCACGACATCCACCTCGACCTCGGCGTGAATTTTCATCCCGAGTTGAGTCCCCTGCTGCAGTTGCCGGGCCACCTTGAGTTCGGCTGGGCCTTCGGTGGTGAAGGCGCCGAAGGCCTGCGCGCCAAGGCGGACGCCTTCGTCGCCGCGGCCCGCGCCGACGGCACGCTGGCCCGGCTGCACGACCGCTATTTCGGCCATATCAAGCGCATCAAGGCGGACGGCATTGCCCGCTTCATCGACGACGCGAGGACGAAACTGCCGCAATGGCGTCGCCATTTCCAGCAGGCGCAGGACCTGACCGGCATCGACTGGCGGCTGATCGCCGCGCTGGCCTACCAGGAGTCGAAATGGGACCCGCTGGCGACCTCCTACACCAACGTGCGCGGCATGATGATGCTGACCGAGGACACCGCCGATTACCTGCGCGTCAAGAACCGGCTCGATGCCGGTGAAAGCATCCGTGCCGGCGCGCGCTACCTGGCCGAACTGGTGGAGCAGGTGCCCGCCACCGCCCGCCATCCCGACCGGCTATGGCTGGCGCTGTCGGCCTACAACCTCGGCATGGGCCACTTCCGCGGCGCGCGCTCGATCGCCAAGAGCATGAAGCGCGATCCTGACGTCTGGTATGAAATGAAGCAGGTGCTGCCGCAACTGGCGCGGCCGGAAATCTATGCGCGGCTCAAGAGCGGCGCCGCGCGTGGCGGCGAAGCGGTGATCATGGTGGAGAACATCCGCAGCTACTACGATGTGCTGAGCCGCTTCGAGCCACCCCACGACTCGCCTTACGCCAGCCAATCCGCGCTCATGCAGCGTGAATCGCCTGCGTCCCGCCCATCCATGGCCGCAATACAGTCGGGACCGTGATGCTGCCGTCCGCGTTCTGGTAGTTCTCCAGGATTGCAACGAGGGTGCGGCCGACGGCGAGGCCGGAGCCATTGAGCGTGTGCAGCAGCTCGGGCTTGTTCTTCTCGTTCCTGAAGCGCGCCTGCATGCGCCGCGCCTGGAAGGATTCGAAATTGGAGCAGGACGAAATTTCGCGATAGGTGTCCTGCGCCGGCAGCCAGACTTCGAGGTCGTAGGTCTTGGCCGCCGAAAAGCCCATGTCGCCGGTGCACAAGGCCACCTTGCGGTAGGGCAGGTCGAGCTTTTGCAGCACCGCCTCGGCATGGCCGGTGAGCTGTTCCAGCGCCTCCCATGACTGGTCGGGACGCACCATCTGCACCAGTTCCACCTTGTCGAACTGGTGCTGGCGGATCATGCCGCGCGTGTCCTTGCCGTAGCTGCCGGCCTCCGAGCGGAAGCAGGGGGTGTGGGCGACGAACTTCAGCGGCAGCGCATCGCTCGCGAGGATTTCACCGCGCACGAGGTTGGTCACCGGCACTTCGGCCGTCGGAATCAGGTAGAGCCTGCTGCCGTCGCTCCTCGGCACCATGAACAGGTCTTCCTCGAACTTCGGCAGCTGGCCGGTGCCGAACATGCTCTCGGGATTGACGAGATACGGTGTGTAGACTTCGGTGTAGCCGTGTTCCGTCGTATGCAGGTCGAGCATGAACTGCGTCAGCGCGCGATGCAGGCGCGCGATCTGGCCTTTCATTACCGTGAAGCGGCTGCCGGAAATCTTGACGCCGGCCTCGAAGTCCAGTCCGCCCAGCGTGGTGCCGAGGTCGACGTGGTCGCGCGGCGCGGCGATGGCGCGCGGCGTGCCCCAGCGCAGGATTTCGATGTTGCCGTTTTCGTCCTTGCCCACCGGCACGCTCTCGTGCGGCAGGTTGGGAATCAGTTCGAGGAAGGTGTCGAAGCGCGGCATCAGTTCCGCCAGCGCCGTCTCGCCGGCCTTGAGCGCATCGCCGAGGCCCGCCACCTCGGCCATCACGGCCGACGCATCCTCGCCCTTGCCCTTCAGCATGCCGATCTGCTTCGACAGCGTGTTGCGCTTCGCCTGCAGGTCCTGAGTGTGCACCTGCAGGCGCTTGCGCTCGGCCTCCAGCGCTTCGAAGGCCGCCGTGTCCAGCGTCACGCCGCGCAGCGCGAGGCGCTCGGCGACCGCGGCAAGGTTGCTGCGCAGGAGTTGGATGTCCAGCATGATGTTTCCTTATCGTTTCTTCTTCGCCTGCGCGTCAAGTTCGCGCAGGTGGGCAAGTTTTTCGGCGATCTTCTGTTCCAGCCCGCGCGCCACGGGTTGATACCAATGCACGGCGGGCATGCCATCGGGCAGGTAGGTCTCCCCGGCGGCATAGCCCTCGGCTTCGTCATGGGCGTAGCGGTAGTCGGCGCCGTAGCCGAGGTCCTTCATCAACTTCGTCGGGGCATTGCGCAGGTGCTCCGGTACGCCGCGGCTCTTGTCCCTGGCGACGAAGGCGCGGGCGGCATTATAGGCGACGTAGGCGGCGTTCGATTTGGGCGCCACGGCCATGTAAAGCACGGCGTTGGCCAGCGCCAGCTCGCCTTCCGGGCTGCCCAGGCGCTCGTAAGTGGCGCAGGCATTCAGCGCGATTTCCCAGGCGCGCGGATCGGCGAGGCCGACATCCTCGATCGCCATGCGCACGATGCGCCGCCCGCAGTAGAGCGGATCGGCGCCGCCGTCGAGCATGCGCACCAGCCAGTACAGCGCGGCGTCGGGGTCGGAGCCGCGCACCGATTTGTGCAGGGCCGAGATCTGGTCGTAGAAGGCATCGCCACCCTTGTCGAAGCGCCGCAGGTCGGCGGCCAGCGCCTGTTCCAGAAAGTCGGCGCTGACACTACGGCGATTCGCGGCAGCGGCGGCGGTACGCAGCTGTTCCAGCACGTTGAGCAGGCGTCGCGCATCGCCGTCGGCATGTCCGATCAGGCGCTCGCGCGCCTCGACATCGAACTCCAGCCCATCCAGCGCCGCGGTCCGCACCCGGTCGAACAGTTCGCCGAGCTCGGCCTCATCGAGGCTCTTCAGCACATACACGGCAGCGCGCGAGAGCAGCGCGGAATTCACCTCGAAGGACGGGTTCTCGGTGGTGGCGCCGATGAAGGTCACCGTGCCCTTTTCGACATAAGGCAGGAAGGCGTCCTGCTGCGCCTTGTTGAAGCGATGTACCTCGTCGACGAAGAGGATGGTGCGGCGCCCCTGTCCCGCCATGACCTCGGCCTGCTGCATCGCCTCGCGGATATCCTTGACGCCCGAGAACACCGCCGAGAGCCCGACGAATTCGGCATCGAAACTGTCCGCCATCAGGCGCGCCAGCGTGGTCTTGCCGACGCCGGGCGGACCCCAGAGGATCATCGAATGCGGCGTGCCTGAAGCGAATGCCAGGGAGAGCGGCTTGCCCTCGCCCAGCAGATGGCGCTGGCCGATCACCTCGGAAAGCAGCCGCGGCCGCATCTGCTCGGCCAGCGGGGCGTGGGGGACGGCGGAAAAGAGATCGGCCATTCCGGGCTCGGGATCAGCGCAGGACGACTCGCGTCACCAGGTCCGAATAGCGCGGCAACACAGCATCCGACGTCAGCAGGCGCGCCGGCAGCGCCTGTGCCTGCGCCACCAGCAGCCGGTCGAAGGGATCGCGATGATGCCAGGGCAGGCGCGCCACCGCGTAGCAATGTTCCGCGCGCACCGGCAACTCGGCGAAGCCTGTTTCAAGTGCCAGACGATGAATGTCCTCGGGGAAAAAATCGAACCCGGCGCGGTTCAATGAACACTTGACGCCGATCTCCCAGAGGCTGGCCGCGCTGAAAAATACCTCTGTCAGCGGATCGCGCAACGCGTCGGCGACATCGGCCGGCAGGCGGTCCGGTGCAATGGTGGCCGCCAGCAGGATATTCGTGTCGAGCAAATACGGCGCGGGCATGTCACTGCCCGGCCTCGAACATGTCCTGTATCTCGGCGGCGTTCATCTCGTCGAAGCCGTCGGGCAAGGAAAACTTCCCTGCGCCCAAGCCGAGTATGCGCGGCGCACAAGCCACCGGGACCAATGGCGCCAGACGCGCCACCGGCTTGCCGGCGCGCGCGATGATGATTTCCTCGCCCGCCGCCGCCTGATCCACAAAACGGGAAAGATGGGTCTTGGCTTCGTGAATATTGACTGTCTGCATAGTATTCTCCGGCGTCCAATGTGGGTCCAGTTTAGTCCAGTCCGGTCGTCCTGTCCAACCACCGTCCCGCCAGCGCCGTCCGCAAGGGATACCGTCCCCGGCTGCGCCGGAGACATGAATTCAGAGCCGGTCCAGCGGGCTGACCACGCCGCGCCCGCCCTTGTTCAGCACATGCGTATAAATCATCGTGGTGGACACGTCCGAATGGCCGAGCAGCTCCTGCACCGTGCGGATGTCATAGCCGGACTGCAACAGGTGCGTGGCGAAGGAATGGCGCAGCACGTGGGGCGACACCGGCTTGACTATGCCCGCCTCGCCCGCCGCGCGGCGGATCGCCCGCTGGAGCTGCTTTTCATCCACGTGATGCCGGCGCCGCTCACCGCTGCGCGGATCGACCGAAATGCCGCGCGCCGGAAACACATACTGCCAGCCCCAGGCCGTCGCCGCATTGGGATACTTTCGCGCCAGCGCGTCCGGCAGCCACACCGCGCCGAGCCCTTGCGCCAGGTCAGCCGCGTGCTGCGCCTTCACCACCGCGAGGTGCGCACGAAGCAGCTCGGCCAGCGCATCAGGCAGCATGGTCACGCGGTCCTTGCCACCCTTGCCATCGCGCACCGTGATCTGCCGCGCCGTGAAATCGACATCCTTGACCCGCAGGCGCACGCATTCCATCAGGCGCATGCCGGTGCCATAGAGCAGGCGCAGCATCAGGCCGGTGATGCCGTCCAGCCGCGCCAGCACGGCCCCGACCTCGGCCGCCGAGAGCACAGTCGGCAGGCGCGCCGGCTTCTTCGCCCGCTCGATTCCGTCCAGCCACGGCAAGGGCATTTCCAGCACCTCGCGGTAGAGAAACAGGATCGCCGACAGCGCGAGGTTCTGTGTCGCCGCCGCCACGTCGCGATCCACCGCGAGGCTGGTCAGAAAGGCCTCGACCTCCGCCGCGCCCATCTCCTGCGGGTGCCGCTTGTCATTGAACAGAATAAAGCGTTTAATCCAGTGCGCATAGGATTTCTCGGTGCGAATGCTGTAACCCTTGCGCCGGATTCGGTCTCGAACGCGGTCCAGCAACTTCGGCGGATCAGCCGGAGCGGAAGAGGTGGAAACTGGTGGATAACTTTTTGCAGCGCCCATTGCAGTCAATAGGTTACAAAGAGATGCCTGAATTGTACGCCAGTCCGAATAACCGATTAACACGCCACTTGGCGTGCACATCACGTTGGGCCTCTAAAGTCATGCATCATTTCGTGCGCTCTCATGTCTTGTCGTCCATGCCGTCGCGCTTGCCTGCGGTGGTGCGGGTGAGTGTTCATCGCGTCGTGCCTTCGTTGGCGTTCTCGGTGCGTGCGACGGCGGCTCGCGTTCCCTGTTTTCGCGTGGCGCCGGTCGGCCCTTTTGTGACGCCAGCGTTTGTACCCGCATTGCCGCCGCAAGCTTCGGCTGTCCCTGGCGGCAACGGTTACGCTGGTGTCCTCGGCCGTCCGCTGTCGCTCGGTCGCGCTGGCCGTTCCCCCTGCGTTCGCCGCGTTTCTTCGTCAGCGCGCCGTGGTCGCCGTCTTACCAGCGCCGACTCTCATTTAACGGGTGTAGCTTGCAACGGCAGTGGCTACGTTTCTCGCTTCCGCGGTGCACTGTCCGCGCTGGCGCTTGTGCGCTTCCTTGGCGCCCCGTGTGTGCAACCCAGAGGCCCAACCCGTCGGTCGACCCCGTTCCCTTCGGTCACTGGACGCTGCGCGATGAAGCCGCGCAGCGCCGGTCACCTTCAACGTTGGGCACCTTAAAGCGGGGTATCTGTATGCGCTTTCCTGCAATCACAATTCTCACCAGCATCCTTCTATTTTTCGTAGTGGCTAGGGTTGGTATGTGGGTCCTATTTGACGAAGGGGATCGCGGGCTACTTCGCATACTGGGTGTGGCAGTTGGTATCGGTTGCGTGTACAGGGGCGTCAAGTATGGGCAACAGCTTCTTGCCTTGCTATGCGCTTTTGAGGCCATCTCTGCTCTTGGTCTTCTGAATCGATTTGAAGGTCCGTTCTTAGGCACCGCCATTCTTGCCGTCTACATGTTTGGCTCGACTGCGGCTGCAGTCGTAGTATTCAAGTCCGAAAAGATTGCTGATCTAGTCAAGTCTTCGGCATATCAAAGGTAGGTGACAGCCATGCGGTGCCCAACCCATCTCTAAGGGACTTCCTGTCAACCCCTTGAATTGAGGACCGGCCGTCAGGCCGGTTCCTTCGATCAGGACGTATCGATGTTCATGGTCGGCTCGCTGGTCGGTTGTCTGGATTGCGATGCTGGCAAT
>NZ_JAFLDR010000052.1 GCF_017302275.1 Sulfuritalea sp. | reverse complement strand
AAGGCGCCCGCCACGGGCTTGCCGTTGAAGAAAATGCGATTGACGCCGCTGTCGATGAGGTGGTCGGCGCCGTCGCCAGCGTTGATGAGGTAGGTGTCCTCTCCGGCGCCGCCGGTGAGGGTGTCGTCGCCGCCGCGCCCGATCAGGGTGTCGTTGCCGCCACCGCCTCGGAGAACGTCTGCCTCGTTGCCGCCGAGCATGAGGTCGGTTTTGTTGTCGGCGATTTCGGGTGCGATGAGCGCGCCTTGTGTGGGGAGGGTGTAGCGGTCGAATTCTGGCTTCAGGTAGGTCTTGACGGCGCCGAAAGCACTGTATTGGCCCAATTCGGAGAGCACCGCTTTCAGGGCAGTCTCATAGTCGCTCAGTCTGTTGGGGTCAGGAGCGAACTGGATGCCGCCCGGAAGCGACTTGATCAGGTTGTCGAAAAGCGCATTGGTCGCGCCGGTGCGCTTTTCTCCTTCGCCGTAGTAGAGAGCGATGGCGACTTGATACAGGGCCGATTTGAGCTTGGCGTCGGCTCCTACGATATTGCTGGCGACGGGATCAAGCTCGCCGGTGAACTTGGCGATGTCTTCCGCCAGTTTGTCCAGCGGCTTGTTGCCAAGGGCCTCTTGCTGAACCATCAGATTGAGGAAGTTGCGTGCGGGTTGATCTTGCTCCCGATTCGCATAGAGAGGGGATTTGATGAGTTGCTGCAGAAAGTCAGGATTATTCTGAGTGGCGCTTAGCAGTGAGGGCGACTGCAGCAGGGCCACCAACAGCCGCATGTCATGGAGGTCAATTCCGCTGGGACCGATGGCTTTTGGATCAATCTCGGTTGGCGCTGGACCTGCTATCTCGGAGCTGCTGGCCAGCCCGAGACCGCCGACCACGATACCCGCCAGAGGGCCTCCGACAACGGTTGCCAGGCCGGCGACATAGAGCGGGAAGTTGCGCAGGATTTCGCCCTTGACGTAGGTATGGCGGACACGGCTTTCGCGTTCGTAATTGGTCACGCCGGGCACATAGCTGGAAAACTCGGGGGCCAGTGCGGCGAGGGAATAGTTCTTGGTCAGCTCCGACTTCAACGCATTCACCACGCTGGCAGTCGTGGCCGATTGTTCGAAGGGCGCTTGGTCGAAGGTCCAGGCATCTTTGTCGAAATACACCGCCATCAGGGAGGCCAAACCTCCCCCCAGACTATGGCCTGTGAAGCTAATCGTTCCGCTGAGACTTCCATCTGGATTGGTGATGGATTTGCGTACATCAAGATAGAACTTGGCCGCATCGACGATCTGGGCGGCCAACGAAGTCCCCGTGGCGCCGGGAATGTTTCCATTCTTCCAATCCAGCGATTTCATGCCCGGTTCGGATGTGGTGCCAGCATAGGCAATGACGATTTCGTTGCCATTCTGGTAGGCGCGGGCGAGGAAACCGGTTAACGTAAGGTTTCTGCCGTCCAGGACCGGCCACTCGGCTGGAGGCCGGATTGCATTTATTGGATTGACGACGTTGATTGATTCCGCGTAGGCACTCGCTGCAAACACCGCGTATTGAGAATCGGTTGGCATTTCTGTCTCCTTATTGAGTGTTACGGCTGGCAGCTACTAGCGTCTTTGCCAACTAGAAATATATCGGGCGTGGCATCCGTGATGACTTTCCTACTTCGACACGCGTCACAACTTCCCTTCCATGCATAGCTTTCGCTCACCCGCTTCCAGCCTAATCGTTCCTTTTCAGAGCGCAACCCGCTGTCGTTCCATTTGCCGGTGGCCTTGTCCGTGATCGTGATCAAGCCTTGCGGGTCGGTGGCTGTTGATCCGCCCTTGGTCTGCATCAGCAGATTCCACACCGATGCATTGGGAAACTCCGCGTGCGTGATCCGTTTCCACTGCAAGCCTTCCCAGGCAAAATACAGCGCGTCGGTTGGTGGGTAGCTGTGCAACATGCATTGGGAGCAATCCGAAATCGGCACATGCATATATGCCTTACCATCGACGATATCGAAGATGTCGGGTTTGTAACCCGCTTTGGACTTCCAGTGGATATTCATAGGCGGATAGCAGATCTCCTGGTACTCGTCGAAGCCTCGCTTCTGCGTTGGAAAGCCTGACTCAGTGAGTTCAACGTGCCGCTGAATTTGGATCACCTTGCCGTCAGAGAGTTTCACTTCTTCCTTCCATCGGATGTGTTCGCCGCCCAGGCCGACACCGGCGCAGCCGCCAAGGATCAGGCCCGCACAAAGGTCGATTAGCGTCTTGTAAAGATTTCTCATGCGGCAACCCTCCATTCGATATTCGCGCAGGCGATATCGCCGTATCGCGAGTGCCGACTCTCTTTCGTTTCCAATAGTTGCCAAGGCTTGTCGATGATGTCGTTGCCGGCGCCGCCGGCGATGCGGTCATCGACGCTGGTGCCGGTGAGGTTGTCGTCGCCGGCCGCGCCGTCGATGTCGAAGCCCAGGGCCAGCAGCTCGGCGTAGCTCATCGTGCCGCCGTCCTCGAATTCGATGCTGTCGACGGGCCGCGTCGCCAGTGCGTCGTTGGCGTCGAAGCTGTCGAAGTGGATGATGTCGTTGGGGTCGGCCCCGACCTGCAGCGCCAGCGAGCCGAGCTTGAGCTTCAAGTCCGTCGCCGCGATGCCTGGGCCCAGGCCCAGCACGTTGCCGACGCCGCCGGTGGCGACGCGGTCGGTGCCGTCGCCCCTGGCGTAGAGGATGCGGTTGTTGTCGCCGGTGGCGGAGAGGCTGTCGTTGCCGAGCCCGCCGGAGAGCGTGGCGTTGCCGCCGGTGGTGGCGAGGGTGTCGGGGGCACTGCCGCCGAGCACGATGGGCTTGCCCTCGGAGTCGGTCGTGCGCAGCACTCCCGCGGCGTGGCGCCCGACGAACTGATGATGGGTAAGCGTCTCGCCGCCGATCTCGAAGCGTTCCACCGCGCCGGCGAGTCCGTCCGCGATGGCCAGCGAATCCGTCGCGCCATAGTTGATCAGCAGCACCGCGCCACCATTGGCGGCGCTGACCCGCAGGCTGCCGGCGGAAATGCCGTCCAGCTTCACGGTATCGCGGCCGCCGCCTGGAGTCTCGAAGATCGCATCGATCGAGCCATCGGCCGCAGGCCCACCGTCACCGGCGCGAAACACGTAGGTGTCGTCGCCCGCACCGCCGGTGAGGGCTTCGACGCCGGTTCCGCCGATCAGCGTGTCGTTGTCAGCGCCGCTATCGAGGAGGTCGTCGCCTTTCCCGCCATCGAGACTGTCCGCGCCTGCTTCGCCCAGTAGTTGATCCACCCCGGCGCCGCCGATCAAGGTGTCGTTGCCGCCATAGCCGCGCAGGTAGTCGTCGCCGTCTTCGCCGTCCAGATAGTCCGCGCCTTGGTTTGGGGCGGGGGTGTCGTCGGTGTCGCCGAAGAGTTGGTCGTTGCCTGCGCCGCCGAACAGGCTGTCGTTGCCGCCATCGCCCTTGAGGAGGTCGTTGCCGTCCTCGCCGTCTAGGTAGTCGTTGCCATGTTTGTCATAGGCCACGGCGCTGCTGTCGCCTTCGAGGCTGTCGTCGCCGGCGCCGCCGAACAGGATGTCGTCCCTGCCGTAGCCGTACAGGCTGTCGTTGCCATCCTCACCATCGAGATAGTCGGCGCCGTGGTAATCCGCCGCCACGCCATTGCTGTCGCCGATCAGGACGTCATCGCCGACCCCGCCGAAGAGTTCGTCGGCGCCGCCGTCGCCAGAGATGAAGTCGTTGCCATCGCCGCCGTCGATGTAGTCGGCGCCGTGGAATTGATCGAGGGTCCAAGTGACCAGGCCCGGCCCGCCCTCTGGCGCAGCGAGGTCGCCCAGGGCGCCGTCGCCGCGCAGGTTGTCGTCCCCATCGCCACCCTCGATCCAGTCGTTGCCGGCGTCGCCGACCAGAATGTCCTTGCCGCCCTGGCCTTCGACGAGGTCGTCGCCGTCGCCGGCAAAGACCCAGTCGTCGCCCTCGCCGGCGTCGATGACGTCGGCGGCATCGTCCACCACATGCGGCGTTGGGGCCACCTGGACACGCGTGTCGTCGGGCGCGACACCGATCAGCACGGGCAGGGTCAGCCGGCCTTCGTTGTCCCGATGCAGCATCTTCACCTGCGCGTCGGCGAAGTGCTGGTAGTCCAGCGGGCCTGCGGAGCTGTCGAGCCTGACGATCAGATTCCCGCCGCCGAAAATGAAATCGTCACCCGCGCCGCCCTTGATGACATCCGCCCCCTGGCCGCCATCGACCAGGTCCATGCCTTCGCCGCCATCTAGCAGGTCATCTCCCGCGCCGCCTTGCAGGGCGTCGTCACCAAGGCCTCCTTCCAGCGAGTCGTTGCCCCCAGAGGCGATCAGGATGTCGTCGCCCTCTTCGCCATAAAGAACCTGGTTGCCATCACCGTTCCTGAGGATGTCATTGCCGGCGCCGCCGTAGCCGATGTCGCCATCGAAGCCCAGTTCGATGAGGTCGCTGCCGCCGTAGCCATACACCTTCTGGTTGGGACCGCCGGCGACCAGGCTGGCGCCATGAGGCGGGGTGCTCAGTTGGCTGTTGTCGCCCTCGGGGGTGCCGGTGAGGTCGGTGAAGGTCCGCGTGTCGGTGCTGTCGGAGAGGGTGAGGCCGAGTTCGGAACTCTTCCAGTTTTGGAGGATGACCCTGGCGCCGGCCGGATCGGTGATCTCGAGCCTGCCAGGTTCGCCGGGCTTGCCGATGAAGTGGATGACCAACTCGGGTCGGGCGCTGCTGGTGTAGCGGCCGCGTTGGGTGCCGTCTCGGGTAAGGGTGCCGGTGAGCTCGGCACCGGCGAAGATCAGGCGGCCCAGGCCGTCGCTGTCGTGGACGGTGTCGGTCCCCCGGCCGGCGCGGTAGGTATCGGTGCCGTCCCCGCCGCGAAGCAGGTCGTCGCCGGCGCCACCTTCGAGGTAGTCGTCGCCGTCGTGGCCGCTGAGGGTGTCGTTACCGGCGCCACCGTAGAGACGGTCTGCGAGGTCGCGCCCGGTGAGGGTTTCGGCCTCGTCGCTGCCGAAGATGTATTTGCGGACGGAAGAACCTTCCAGCCGGCCTTGCTGGATACGGTAGCCGCTGGCCATGTCCTCGTAATAGACGTCGGCGAGCTTAACGATGGCGTCGTCACCGCTGCCTTCCTTCGCATCCGGGTTGTAGGGGTTGAGGTTTTCTGCGTTGAACCCGGTCTTGCGCGCAAGAAACTCGGCACGGTCGGCCAGCCATTCGTCGCTGATGCGCAGGCCTTCGCGGGCCTTGCCGGCGGCCAGATCGGCGAGGTCGGCTTTCCAGTCGGCGTAGGCGCCCTGCGGGCCGAAGGCGGCGTCGCGATCGACTTCGGACAACGGCGGGGTGGCGCCGAAGACGAAGGGGCTGAGTCCGACCAGGGCGGCGTAGGCGAGGTAGTCCGTGCGGGCGATTCCGGCGAGATCGCCGGTGGCTGGATCGAGTGTGAGGCGGCCGGCGAGCCAGCCGTAGGCTTCGCTGCCGACGATGTCCCGAAGCTTGGCATGGAGCCCATCGCGACCCGCGTAATTCCTGCCGCCGACGGTCGTGTCGGCTGTATCGGCCCAGGTATTGCCGTTCAGGTTGCCGTTGAGGCGATCAGCCTTCTTTTGCGGGCCGAGGATCAGATCGGCCAGGGCGTTGACGGTGTTTTCCAGGACGTCGCCTTCGGCCTTTCCTTGGCCGCCGTTGCTCTCCACCTTGCGCCAGGATGCGTTCTTGAGGATCGTTGTGAGGGTTCCAGTGGCCGTCGGGCGTTGCGCCGGTGCGACGAGGTTGAGGAGTGCGTCTTGAACCTTGAGTGAGTCGACGATCAGCACCAGGCTGTGGTTGTCGGCGAAGTTGTTTAGGTCGTATTTGTCCTGCAGCAGGTTGATCTCGAAGCCGGTCAGGCCCCGAACGAAGGTCCCGACAAAGTTTCCGCGCGTCAGCGGCTGGTCTTCGATGAAGAGGTCGACGTTCGTCCCATGGTGAAAACCGGAGTTGGCGACTGCCGACCAGGGGGGCGTGGTGGTTTCCTTGCCGACCAGATCCCACTGGTTGGTTAGCGGCGGATCGCCGAGGGTCTTGCTAAGCACGCTCAGTTTCGATTCCGTGCGCTGACCGGCGAGATAGACGGCGAGGCGGTAGTCGAGGGTCTGGGCGAGGATTTCCGTGGCGGGCACGACCTTGGGCGCGGTGTCGGTCGCGCCGCCGGAGGTGAAGTTCTTGATGCGGTCGGCTTCGGCTTGCAGGCTGAGGATGGCGTCCAGGGACTTTTGCAGGGGACGCGTTTCGCCGTCGAAGATCAGGCGGTCGGCGTCGTTGTACATCGTTCGTTGGCCGGCCAGCGCGGCCTTCGCTTGCGCCGCCGTCCAGGTCTTGTCGGCCAGGTTCAGGCGCAGGGCGTCGTAGAAGTCGCCAAGCCCGGCCAGCGAGAAACCAAGTGCGGCCTTGATGCTCGTCGGGTTCGTGCGCAGATCGTTGAAGTAGCCGAGCACGCCTTGCAGCGTGTGGCCCGCCTTCACCTTGCCGACGCCGGCTCCGTTGAAGGTGACGACTTGCGCGGCCGCCCCCGGATGCAGCAGGTTGAAGGCGGTGGCCAGGTGGCCGCCGAGGCTGTAGCCGGTGACGGAGTAGGTCTTGCCGCTGAGCACGAGTTGGCCATCGTTGTCGCGCTTGTCCAGCAGTTCGGAATACCACGCCTCCATGTCGGCGATCTGGCCCCAGGCCCAGCCCGTGTTGAAGACCTCCAGCGTGTTGGTGGCGGCGCTGTCGCGAATGGCGTCGTCTACGAATTCGGTGCTGCGGAAGGAAATGACAAGTTCGCCGGTTTCATTGTTCTTGAACAACGTGCCGGAAAATCCGGTCGTGGTGTTCGGGCGTTGGTCGACGACTTGCCATTCGCTGGCAAACTTGGTGGCTTCGGATTCGGTGAATTTGCTGGCGTGATCGTTGCCTGTCTTGAGGGCATTGATGTAGTCCTGTCCAGTTAAAGGCACTCCGATCGGAGTTACAAGGAAAGCCTCTGCCGCCATCTGTAGGTTGGCGAACTTTAGGAACTCAGCGGTGTTTGGGATTGCCATGGCTATTTCTCCTGAATTGGCTTGAGGACGCTTTCGACGAAGTCCTGTGTTTGTCTCATTTGCGCGGCAGAACTCGGAACAACTACGACCGGGTCTGGAAATCGGTGGAAATCAGGACATGCATTCCTCGCTGCATGCAACCACGGCGATCGCCCACCGAAGGTATTGCCCTGCCCGCGATCCGTCATGTACCCGATGCGCTCGGCCATGACTTCGTTGGTTTGTAGGTCGATCACGCGCAGCGAACTACCGGCGATCCAGTAGTCGCGCTCTTCGCGGGTCGAGATGTCGTCGTAAGTCACGCCGTAACGAGGGGCGGGGCCGGGGGCGGGGACTCTTTCGAGGACGAAGGCATAGATGTTGAGATCGAAATTGGGATTCCTTGCGAGATCAATCTGATGATTTGGCGTGTTTGGATTCTTCCGCCCGACGGGCTTCATCGACCCGGTGTAACGGTAGCGTTTGCCGTCTTTCTCGTCGAGGGCTTCGACGTAGCGGTAGCCACGTCGTTCGGGCCACCCGGGCTTAGTCTGTTTCGGCCGCATGGTGTCATAGCTTCCGCGAACGAAAGAAATGATGTAGCCATCTCCGTCCAAGTCGCGGCCATAAGGATCATCCATCCGATATTGGTCGCCATAGTTGATTCCACTGGGCCGCAGCTTCATCAGGAACACGCTCTCGACGTTCTCCGCCGTACGGTGGATGAAGACCCCCGCCTTCTTGCAGCGCTCGACAAACATCGCTTCGGCTTTCGCCAGGCGCGCCTTGGGGTCTTCCTTGGCGGGCGGCGTTTGCGCGCAGGCCGCCAACGATGTTGCTGCTGCCAGCGCCACCGCGAGTTGCCGTATCCATTTTGTGGTCATGCTGCGATCCTCCACACGTTGTTGTTTGCCGCACCCACTGCTGAATCGCCGTATCGCCAGCACCGACTTTTGCAGGTGATTTGTAGTCGCATGTTGGTGTCGCCCTCGTTGCCTTCCCGCCCGTCGCCGAGGAAGGTATCGGCCAGTGGCGTCCCGCTGCTGATGGTGGCGCCGAGCAGCGCGGCATCCCAGATCATGTTGATGTCGTCCGCGAAGCGGACCTGCTCGATCCGGGTCGCCCCGTCCGCCCCGACAAAGAAGTTCTTCAGCAGGATCGAGTCGGCGGACGCCGTCCCGTCCGCCTGCAGGATGTCCAGCTTCAGATGCGGGAAACCCGCCAGGCCGCCGCCGGTCGCAACACGGTTGAGGATGACATGCCCCGGCGCGATGCCCTCGCCCAGCTCGATGATGTCGATGTCGCCCGGCAGGGCAACGCTCTCGATGATCGTGTCGGCCCCCGCGCCGCGGTTGAACACATAGGTATCGCTGCCCGTGCCGCCGGTCAGCGTGTCGTTGCCGGCGCCGCCGGTCAGCATGTCGTTGCCGCCCTGGCCGTCGATCTGGTCGGCCCCGCCCAGGCCGTCGATCGCCTCGGCATCGGCGCCGCCGGTCAGCGAATCCGCCCCTTCCGTGGCGATCAGGCTGCGCGCCAGCAGGGTCGTGCCTTCCCACACGGTATTGTCGGCAAAGCGCACCCGCTCGATGCGGTTGGCATCGCTGGCGAAGTAGTTGAGGAAACGCAGCGTGTCCGCGGTGCCCTTGATCGCCAGTTGCACTTCGCTGGCATTGCGCGTCACGACCACATCCTCCGGCAGTACGTCGGCATCGAGTTCCACCGTGTCCACATTGCCCGGCGTGGGGTCCTCGTCGAAGATCACGTCCTGACCCGCGCCGCGGCCGAAGCGGTAGCTGTCGTTGCCGCCCTGCCCCTGTTGCACGTCGTTGCCGGCGCCGCCGTCGAAGCGATCCTCGCCGCTGCCGCCCACCATCGAATCGTTGCCGGCGCCGCCCAGGAACATGTCGTTGCCGTCGCCGCCTTGCAGCGTATCGTTGCCGTCGCCGCCGTCGAGCGTGTCGTTGCCGGCGAGGCCGAGCAGCGTGTCGGCGCCGGCCAGGCCCAGGATCGTGTCGTCGCCGTCGAAGCCGATGATGCCGTCGTTGCCCGCCGTCGCCAGGCCTTCCAGGATGCGCTGGCGGATGTCCGGCTCGGTCCACACCGTGCCGCCGAAGAACTCGACGCGCTCGATCCGCGCCGCCGCGCCCGCCCCTGGGGCGTAGGCGCCGGTGACCTTGACCTGATCGGTGGTGCCGACGATCTGCAACACCAGGTCGTTGCCCGTGCGCAGCGCCTTGATCTCGGCGGGCGCGATCCCGGCGTCCAGTCGCAGGATGTCGGTCGATAGCGCATCGCCGCCCTCGGTAATCGTGTCGGCCCCGCTGCCGCGGCCGAACCGGTAAGTATCGCCGTCCGCCCCGCCCTGCATCAGGTCGGCCGCCGCATCAAAGTGTCCGCCGTCCAGGGTATCGGTCCCGGCGCCGCCATTGAGCGTATCCGCCCCTGGTAAATGGGCAGCATCGGATTAGCTTTCAGTCACAAATCTCACCTGCAGCGGAACCTCCTCAGTTGCAAGACACAAACTCCGCCCCCCGCGTACCACCAGCGCCAACTTTTTACTATCCCTACCCCACCGACCTGCCCCGCGCCTCCACGTTCCAAATCGTCTTCGCGTATTGCCCTATGGTCCTGTCCGACGAGAACTGGCCCATGCCGGCGACGTTGAGGATGGCCTTGCGGACCCAGGCTTGCGGGTCGCGGTAGAGGGCGCCGACCTTTTCCTGGCAGGCGATGTAGGCGGCATAGTCGGCCAGCAGCAGGTAGTGGTCGCCGTGGTAGGTGAGGTTGTCGAACACCGGCTTGTAGCGGTCGCGGTCCTCGGGCGAGAAGAAGCCGTCGCGCAGGGTGTCGAGCGTCTGCTTGAGTTCGGCGTTGGTGTCGTAGTGGGTCCAGGGGTTGTAGCCGGCGGCGTAGGCTTGCGCGACTTCATCGGCGGTGAGGCCGAAGATGAAGATGTTCTCGGCGCCGACTTCGTTGCGGATCTCGACGTTGGCGCCGTCCAGCGTGCCGATGGTGAGCGCGCCGTTCAGCGCCAGCTTCATGTTGCCGGTGCCGGAGGCCTCGGTGCCGGCGGTGGAGATCTGCTCGGAGAGGTCGGCGGCGGGGATGATGAGTTCGGCGTTGGAGACGTCGTAGTTGGGGATGAAGACGACCTTGAGCCGGCCGCGCATCACCGGGTCGTTGTTCACCACGTCGGCGACGTCGTTGATCAGGCGGATGACGAGCTTGGCCATGCGGTAGCCGGGGGCCGCCTTGCCGCCGAAGATCACCGTGCGCGGCGTGGCGTCGCCGCCGGCGCGCAGGCGGTTGTAGAGGGTGATGACGTGCAGCACGTTGAGCAGTTGGCGCTTGTATTCGTGGATGCGCTTGATCTGCACGTCGAACAGGGAATCGGGATCGACCGCGATGCCCAGCCGCTGGCGGATCACCTGCGCCAGGCGCGCCTTGTTGTCGCGCTTGACGCGCACGAAGGCGTCGCGGAAGGCGGCATCGTCGGCCAGCGGCGTCAGTTGCCGCAACTGGTCGAGGTCCTTCAGCCAGCCCTTGCCGATGCGGCTGCCGATCAGCCGCGCGAGGCCGGGGTTGGCCTGATTGAGCCAGCGCCGCGGCGTGACGCCGTTGGTCATGTTGACGATCTTGCCCGGCCACAGGCGGTGGAAGTCGGCGAAGATGGTTTCCTTCATCAGGCGGGTATGGATCGCGGCGACGCCATTGACCTTGTGGCTGCCGACGATGGCCAGGTGCGCCATGCGGATGCGCTTGCCCTTGTTTTCGTCGATCAGCGACATGCGCTGCCACAGCGCCGGGTCGCCGGGATAGTGGTGCATCACGTCCTTGAGGAAGCGGTGGTTGATCTCGTAGATGATCTGCAGGTGGCGCGGCAGCACGCGCTCGAAGAGGCCGACCGGCCAGGTTTCCAGCGCTTCCGGCATCAGCGTGTGGTTGGTGTAGGCGAAGGTGCGGGTGACGATGTCCCAGGCGCGTGACCACTCGAAGCGGTGCTGGTCGATCAGGATGCGCATGAGCTCGGGCACGGCGATCGATGGATGCGTGTCGTTGAGCTGGATCGCCACCTTCTCCGGCAGCTTGTCGAGCGGGGTTTCCGACTTGGCGAAGCGGTAGAGCATGTCCTGCAGCGAGGCGCTGACGAAGAAGTACTGCTGCTTCAGGCGCAGCTCGCGGCCCATTTCGGTGGTGTCGTCGGGGTAGAGCACCTTGGACAGGTTCTCGGACTGGTTCTTGTCCTCGACGGCGGCGATGTAGTTGCCTTCGTTGAAGTAGCGCAGGTCGAAATCGCGGCTGGCCTTGGCCGCCCACAGCCGCATGTTGTTCACCGTGCCGGTGTCGTAGCCGGGGATCGGGTAGTCGTAGGCCATGGCCATGACGTCGTCGGAATCCACCCACTGGTGGCGCCTGGCGCCGTGCTCGTCGGTGAACTCGACCACGCGGCCGTGAAACTTGACCTGGTAGAGCACCTCGGGGCGCGGGAATTCCCAGGGGTTGCCGTAGCGCAGCCAGTTGTCCGGGTGTTCGACCTGCTGGCCGTCCTCGATGCCCTGGTGGAACATGCCGTACTCGTAGCGTATGCCGTAGCCATAGCCGGCGATGCCCATGGTCGCCATCGAGTCGAGGAAGCAGGCGGCCAGCCGGCCGAGGCCGCCGTTGCCCAGCGCCGCGTCGGGCTCGACTTCGGCGATGGCTTCCGGCTTGACGCCGATTTCGCCCAGCGCGGCGAGCGCATCGCGGAATTCCTGCTCGGCGCAGATGTTGAGCATGCTGTTGGTCATCGCGCGGCCCATGAGGAATTCCATGGAGAGGTAATAGACGCGCTTGCGGTCCTCGACGTAATAGCTGCGCATGGTTTCCATCCAGCGCTCGATCATGCGTTCGCGCACCACGGCGGCGGCGGCATGGAACCAGTCGCGGTCGGTGGCGGTGATCGGGTCCTTGCCGATGGTGTAGATCAGCCGGTTGTGCAGCGAGCGGCGGATCGAATCGGCATCGAGCTTCGGGTGGTCGAGGTCGGGCAGGGCGGCGGGCTTTTTCATCGGAGCGTTCCCATGCATGCGATACGAACATGATACTCGCGGGGTGCGATGAGGTGCCGCGCGGGTGGGCCGCATTCGCCGAATCCACCGGCAATGCGGAGGAAGCCGGCGTCAGGCCGATACGCCGCCGCAGGCGGCCGGCATCCTGGTCAACGTCAACGCGGGTGCCGCCCTCAGCTCGCCAGCCCCCCGCGCCAGCACGCGAGCTTTTCCCCGAAGCTCATGCCGGCGTGGGCCGGGCTGGTGGAAGGCAGCACCACGGCGACGAAACCCATGGCTTCGACCTCGCGGATGCGCTTCGCCGCCGTGCGGCCGTTGAAGCAAATCCGCCGTAGCGCCGGCGCCGACTTTTTGAGTTCGGCCAGCGGATTGGGCACCGCATCGCGGATCGCCGAGTCGAGGCTGCCGGCCCGTGCGCAGGAGGCGAACACGTCCCATATGGCGATGCCGGCCGCCTGTGCCGCGGCAAGGCGCGCGGCGTAGTCCATATCCTTCAGCGGCTGCCCGATCACCGCGCCGACGATGCGCCAGAACTGGTTCTGGGGATGGGCGTAATACTGCTGCGCGGCGAGCGAGGCGGTAGACGGAAACGAGCCCAGGATCAGCACCCGGGCTCGTGCGTCTATGACGGGCGGCAGGCCGTGGAGAATCACAGCCGCCCGGAAATCGGCCCGTCATTCCGGCGTAAGCCGGAATCCAGAACGATCAAGGCGCTGGACACCGGCTTTCGCCGGTGTGACGACACGGTTGGTGCCGTCCTAACCGCCGCTCATCTCCAGCATCAACTGGTTCATGCGCTTGACGAAGGTGGCCGGGTCGTCGAGCTGGCCGCCCTCGGCGAGCAGGGCCTGGTCGAACAGCACCGCCGCCCAGTCGTCGAACTTCTTCTCTTCGTATTTCAGGCGCAGCACCACGGGGTGCTTGGGGTTGATTTCGAGGATGGGCTGGGCGTTGGGCGCCTTCTGCCCGGCGGCCTTGAGGATGCGCGCCAGGTTGCCGGACACGTCGTGCTCGTCGGCCACCAGGCAGGCCGGGCTGTCGGTCAGGCGGTGGGTGACGCGCACTTCCTTGACCTTGTCGCCCAGGCTCTTGCCGATTTTCTCGGTGAGGTCCTTGAAATCGCCGGCTTCCTTTTCGGCTTCCTTCTTCTCGGCTTCGTCCTCCAGCTTGCCCAGGTCGAGGCCGCCCTTGGCCACCGAGACCATTTGCTTGCCTTCGAACTCGGTGAGGTGCGACACCACCCACTCGTCGACCCGGTCGGAGAGCAGGATGACCTCGATGCCCTTCTTGCGGAAGACTTCCAGGTGCGGGCTGTTCTTCGCCGCGTTGAAGGTCTCGGCGGTGACGTAGTAGATCTTTTCCTGCTCCGGCTTCATGCGGGCGATGTAGTCCTTGAGCGAGACGGTTTCGTCCGGCGTATCGGCCAGGGTGGAGGCGAAGCGCAGCAGGCCGGCGATCTTGTCCTTGTTGGCGAAGTCCTCGCCCATGCCCTCTTTCAGCACCTTGCCGAACTCGCCCCAGAACTTGGCGTACTTTTCCTTTTCGGTGGCTTCGTCGCTGCCGGCCATGCCATCGAGCAAGCCCAGCACCTTGGCCGTGCAGCCCTTGCGGATGGCCTCGATGTCCTTCGATTCCTGCAGGATCTCGCGCGAGACGTTGAGCGGCAGGTCGGCCGAATCGACGATGCCGCGCACGAAACGCAGGTAGGTCGGCATCAGTTGCTCGGCGTCGTCCATGATGAAGACGCGGCGCACGTAGAGCTTGATGCCGTGCTTGGCGTTGCGGTCCCACAGGTCGAAGGGCGCGCGCGCCGGCACGTAGAGCAGTTGCGTGTATTCGGTCTTGCCCTCGACGCGGGCGTGGGTCCAGGTCAGCGGGTCCTCGAAATCGTGGCCGACGTGCTTGTAGAACTCCTTGTACTGCTCTTCCGTGATCTCGCCCTTCGGCCGCGCCCACAGGGCCGAGGCCTGGTTGACGGTTTCGTCCTCGTCGGTGGGCACCTGCTTCTTGGCTTCCTCGTCCCACTTCTCGCCCTTCATCACGATGGGCTGGACGATGTGATCGGAGTACTTGCGGATGATGGACTTCAACTTCCAGGCCGAGAGCAGGTCGTCCTGGCCTTCGCGCAGGTGGAGGGTGATTTCGGTGCCGCGCGCCGGGCGCTCGGCCATTTCGATGCTGAATTCGCCCGCGCCTTCGGATTCCCACAGCACGCCCTGCGAGGGCTCGACCCCGGCGCGGCGGGTGCGCACCGTAACCTTGTCGGCGACGATGAAGCTGGAGTAGAAGCCGACGCCGAACTGGCCGATCAGGCTGGCATCCTTCTGCTGGTCGCCGGAGAGCTGGGAGAAGAATTCGCGCGTGCCGGACTTGGCGATGGTCCCGAGGTCAGCGATCACTTCCTCGCGGGACATTCCCACGCCGTTGTCGGCGATGGTCAGCGTCTTCGCTTCCGGGTCGAAGGCGATGCGTATCCTGAAGTCGGAATCGCCCTCGAACAGGGCGGCGTTGTGCAGGGCTTCGAAGCGCAGCTTGTCGCAGGCGTCGGAAGCGTTGGAAATCAGCTCGCGCAGGAAGATCTCGCGGTTGGAGTACAGCGAGTGGATCATCAACTGCAGGAGCTGCTTGACCTCGGTCTGGAAGCCGAGGGTTTCCTTGGTGGCGGTGGCGGTGGCGTCGGACATGCGTAAACCCCTTGATAGACGAAAGACGGATGGAAATCCTTGGCGCGATATGGGGGCGGCAATGGCCATTTCAAGGGCAGTGCCATCCCCGGCCGCCGGGCCCTGCCTGCCGTGCCGGCCGCGCCGACTTTTTCGGCATGCCAGGATGCGCCGGCCTCCCGACAACGGGCCCGGCATGCACAATACCGCCGCCCTGCGGCACCGGAGAACCCTGGATGGACACCCCTGAACTTGTCGCCCTGCGCGACGCCCTGCTGCCGCTGGCGCACGCCGCCGGCGACGCGATACTGGCCGTGTATGCCACCGATTTCGCGGTGCACGGCAAGGCCGACGCCTCGCCCGTCACCGCGGCCGACGAACGCGCCGAGGCCGTGATCCTGGCCGGCCTGGCGCGCCTCACCCCGGACATTCCCGTGGTGGCAGAGGAAGCGGTGGCGGCCGGCCGCATCCCCCAGGTGGGAAGGCGCTTCTGGCTGGTCGACCCGCTGGACGGGACCAGGGAATTCATCAGCCGCAACGGCGAATTCACGGTGAACATCGCCCTGATCGAGGACGGCCGGCCCGCGCTGGGCGTGGTCTTCGCCCCCGCCCTCAACCGCCTGTTTGCCGGGGCCGCTGGCGCCGGCGCCTTCGTCGAAGAACGCGGCGCACGCCGCGCCATCGCCTGCCGCAAGGTACCCGCCACGGGCCTGACCGTGGTCGCCAGCCGCTCGCACGGCGACGCGGCGGCGCTGGAAGCTTTCCTCGCCGGGCGCAGGGTGGCCAGCCAGGCCAATGCCGGGTCGTCGCTCAAGCTGTGCCTCGTCGCCTGCGGCGAGGCCGACGTCTACCCGCGCCTGGGCCGCACCATGGAATGGGACATCGCCGCCGGCGACGCCGTGCTGCGCGCCGCCGGCGGCCGGGTGTGCACCCTCGACGACACACCGCTGGGCTACGGCAAGCCGGATTTCGCCAACCCCCACTTCGCCGCCTGGGGCGACGCCGCACCGGCGTGAATTCATGCCGGGCGGCGCTGCGCTTGCCTGGCGGGTGGCCAATGAAAAGTCGGCGCTGGCGGGACGGCGAGTGTCGGGTGGTCGGCCGGAGCGACCTTGCGTCGGTCTTCCGGATCGGTCGGCAACATGTCGTTTCCCTGCCACTCAGCCGAAAATCTCCATGAACACCCGCCCGAGATCGCCGGCGTGGCCCCAGTGGATGGCATCGGGGTCGTGACCGAAATGGTCATCGGCAAATTGCTGCAGCCGTCCCAGCTTGGCGTGGATGGCGGCAGTGCGGGCGAGGTAGGCGTCGCGGGCGGTTTGTTTGGTCTTCATCGTGGGTTCCGCGAGGTGATTGACGACGCCACCATGAACGCGCTGTTCGATCGGGAAGCCAAGCTTTTTCTGATTGCCATGACATGGTGGCGCCAAAATGGCGACAGTGATAGACTGGGCGCCCAGATCATTTTGGAGATTGATATGGGTACCGCAGTTGCCAAGCAGGACCGTATCGGCGCTCGGGTTCCGCACGAGGTGTACGAGACGCTTTGCCGTGCCGCCGAACTGACCGGCGCGACGGTCAATCAGTTTTTGGTGCAGGCAGCGCTGAAAGAAGCCCAGGAAGTCATCGAGCGGGAAGAGGTTATCCGCCTCAGCCCTCGCGATTGGAACTGGCTGCTCGGGTTGATGGAGAACCCGCCCAAGCCTACGCCTAAGTTGAAGGCTGCCATGAAGCGTTATCAGAAAGCCAAGCGAGACGATGCAGGTACTGCCTTTAGCTGGGAGTCATGACCGGCAGGGGTTCGACTGCGGTCGCCATGAACTGAACGACTGGCTGCGGCAGGTTGCGCGCCAGCATCAGGACAAGGGACTATCGAAAACCTTCGTCGCCATCCGTGAGGACGAACCGCCCCGTATTTGCGCCTACTACGCGCTGACCTTGGCCGAACTCGAAATCCGGCATCTGCCGGATGCCTGGCGGAAGAAACTGCCGCGACGCATCCCCGGCGTGCGGCTGGGCCGGCTGGCGGTCGCCCGGCAATACCAGGGCAAGGGGCTGGGCGAACTCCTGCTGGTCGACGCCTTGACGCGGGCGTGTCGCATCTATGCCGAGGCGGGCGGGATTGGCCTGTTCGTCGACGCCCTCGATGAGCAGGCAGCCAGTTACTACCGCCGTTTCGGTTTCGAGGCCGCACCGGATAATCCGCTGCTGCTGTTCCTGTCGGCACAACCCGCAGGCGAAGGACGCCCGAAGGGCGGTCCCGCGTAGCGGGATGCCGTCACGAGCGAAGCGAGGCGGCACAAAGGTCGCGGAGCAAGAATGATTGAAGCGTGAGATGGCGACCAACAACAAGGAAAACGAGCGGGCGGAACTGCACAAGACCATCTGGCGCATCGCCAACGATCTGCGCGGCAGCGTGGACGGCTGGGACTTCAAGACCTACGTGCTCGGCATGCTGTTCTACCGTTTCATCTCGGAAAACCTGACCAGCTACCTCAATGAACAGGAGCGCAAGGCCGGTACTCCTGATTTCGACTACGCACGCTTGAGCGATGCCGATGCCGAATTCGGCCGTGCCGAAACGGTGAAGGGAAATGGCTTCGACATCCTGCCTTCCGAACTGTTTGCCAACGTGCGGACCCGCGCCCGGCATGACGCCAACCTCAACGAAACTCTGAGCAACATCTTTGCCGACATCGAAGGCTCGGCCACCGGCAGCGACTCGGAGAACGACATCAAGGGGCTGTTGACGACCTCGACGTGAACAGCAGCAAGATCGGCCCCACGGTTGCCAAGCGCAACGAAAAGCTGGTGAAGTTGCTCGACGCCATCGGCGACCTGCCACTGGCCAGCAGCGAAGATGGGTTTGCGGAAAACACCATCGACCTGTTCGGCGACGCCTACGAATACCTGCTGCTGAAACGCTGCTTTCCGTCAAGAAAAGTCGGCGCTGGCGATACGGCGAATTGCGCGACGCCTACTTCAGCTGCAGCCACACCTCCCCGGCATCCAGCTTGACGGCAAAGGTCTTGGCGCAGCCCTTGTCGGGCGCCACGGCCTCGCCGTCCTTGAGGCCGATCTTCAGGCCGTGCAGCGGACAGGTCACCGCATTGCCGTGCACGATGCCTTGCGACAGCGGCCCGCCCTTGTGCGGGCATTTGTCGTGCAGGCCGAAGACCTGGTCGGCCGCGGTGCGGAAGATGGCGATGTCGCCCTGGCTCGACGCCACGACGCGGCTGCCCAGCGGCGCGATGTCGTCGAGCGCGCAGACCCTGATCCAGCCGGTCACGACACCACCTCCGCTTCCCTGATTTCGATGACCTGGTACTCGCGGCGCACGGCGGGCTTTTCCACCGCCTCCCGCCACGGGTCTGCGTAGTCCTTGAGGGCGAACAGCAGGCGCTCGTACAGCGCCTTGCGCGTCAGCGGATCGCTCACCACCGCCGCCTTGACGTGGTCGAGGCCGACGCGGGCGACGTAATGACAGGTGCGTTCGAGGTAGAAGCCTTCCTCGCGATAAAGCTGGAGGAAGGCGGCCGAATATTCCTTGACCTCGTCGTCGGTCTTCACCTTGCACAGGAACTGGGCGACCTCGGTCTTGATGCCGCCGTTGCCGGCGACGTAGATCTCGTAGCCGGAATCGACGCCGATCACGCCGATGTCCTTGATGCCGGCCTCGGCGCAGTTGCGCGGGCAACCGCTGACGGCGAGCTTGACCTTGTGCGGCGAGCCCATGCCGAACAGCATCTTCTCCAGCTTGACACCCATTTCCATCGAGCGCTGCGTGCCGAAACGGCAATGCTCGGCGCCGACGCAGGTCTTCACGGTGCGGATGCTCTTGCCGTAGGCGTGGCCGGAAACCATCCCGGCGGCCCCGAGGTCGGCCCAGACCTTGGGCAGGTCTTCCTTCCTGATGCCGAGCAGGTCGATGCGCGCGCCGCCGGTCATTTTCACGGTTGGCACCTGGTATTTCTCGGCGATGTCGGCGATCACGCGCAGTTCGGCCGGCGTCGTCAGGCCGCCCCACATGCGCGGCACCACCGAGAAGGTGCCGTCCTTCTGGATGTTGGCATGCGCCCGTTCGTTGACGAAGCGCGACTGCGGATCGTCCTTCGCCTCGCCCGGCCAGGTCGAGATCAGGTAGTAGTTGAGCGCTGGACGGCAGGTGGCGCAGCCGTCGGGCGTCTTCCAGTCCATGTAGTGCATGGTGCCGGGGATGGTGAGCAGGTGGCGTTCGCGGATGGTCTGGCGCACCACGCCGTGCGAGTGGTCGGTGCAGGCGCAGATCGGCTTCTCCTTGGCGTCCGCCGGCGTATAGGCGCCGCCGATGGTCGAAGCGAGGATCTGCTCGACCAGGCCGGTGCAGGAACCGCAGGAGCTGGAGGCCTTGGTGTGCTTGCGCACGTCGTCGAGCGTGAACAGGCCCTGGCTTTTGATCGCCTTGACGATGTCGCCCTTGCAGACGCCGTTGCAGCCGCAGACCTCGGCCTCGTCGGGCATCGAGGCGGCCTTCGAGACGCCGGCATGGCCGCCGTCGCCGACGTGGTTCTGGCCGAACAGCAGCTGGTCGCGCAGCTCGCGGATGTTCTGGCCGTCCTTGACCAGCTGGAAGTACCAGCCGCCGTCGGCCGTGTCGCCGTAGAGCACGGCGCCGACCAGGGTGTCGTTCTTCACCACCAGCTTCTTGTACACGCCGCCGGCGGCGTCGTTGAGCACGATCTCGTCGGTGCCCGGTCCGCCCATGAAGTTGCCGGCGGAGAAGAGATCAATGCCGGTGACCTTGAGCTTGGTCGAGGTCACCGAGCCGGTGTAGCGCGCGATGCCGAAGTTGGCCAGGTGGTTGGCGCAGACCTTGGCCTGCTCGAACAGCGGCGCGACCAGGCCGTAGGCGATGCCGCGATGCGCGACGCATTCGCCGACGGCGTAGATGCGCGGGTCGTAGGTCTGCATGGTGTCATTCACCACGATGCCGCGGTTGCAATGCAGCCGCGCCGATTCCGCCAGCGCGGTGTTGGGGCGGATGCCGGCCGCCATCACCACCAGATCGGCGGGGATTTCGAGGCCGTCCCCCGGGTCGTAGCCCGGGGCAGGCTTGAAGCGAATCGCCGCTACCCGGCCCGACTCACCGCCGAGCAGCGCCTCGGTCTGCTTCTCCAGCAGGAACTTGAGGCCGCGCGCTTCCAGCGATGCCTTCAGCATGTCGGCGGCAACCTTGTCCAGCTGGCGTTCCATCAGCCAGGGCATCAGATGCACCACGGTGACATCCATGCCGCGCAGCTTGAGGCCGTTGGCCGCTTCCAGGCCGAGCAGGCCGCCGCCGATCACCACCGCGTGCTTGTGCGTGGCGGCGGTGGCGATCATCTCGTCGGTGTCCTTGATGTCGCGATAGCTGATCACGCCCGGCAGGTCGTTGCCGGGCACCGGCAGCATGAAGGGTGTCGAGCCGGTGGCGAGCAGCAGGCGGTCGTACTCTTCCTCGGTGCCATCGGCGGCGACCACCTTGCGCGCGACGCGGTCGATCTTCGTCACCAGCTTGCCGACATGCAGGCGGATGCCGTTGTCGGCATACCAGCCGAGCGGGTTGAGGATGATGTCGTTGATGGTCATCTCGCCCGCCAGCACCGGCGAGAGCAGGATGCGGTTGTAGTTGGGGTGCGGCTCGGCGCCGAACACGGCGATGTCGTAGAGGTCGGGCGCGAGCTTAAGCAGCTCCTCCACGGCGCGCATGCCGGCCATGCCGTTGCCGACCACTACCAGTTTCTGCTTTTTCATTTTTTGCACCCTTTGCGAAGATCGATGGACGTCGCTTATCTATCAGCAAGGCGTGTGCCAGCGCCAAAACCCTGCGTATTGGCACCAAATCGCGGGTACGGCGAACTTGTTCGCACCACATCGACTCATTTCGCTGCTGCGGCGCACCATAAGCGTGCGCAACGCCGCCATTCGGCCCCCGTCCGATTCGTTCCGCATCACCGGAATGGCCGCCAGACGGGGATTTTCGCGCGTGGCACGATCGCTGCTAAGGAACCGTTGCCCTGGCAAGGGTGCCGCAAAGACCGTCCCGCCGAACCCGGCGACTCGAGCATTTCCGGCCGCCACCCCCTTGCCAGTTTCTCGATTCCACGAAAGGAAACATCATGGCTTACCTGGCACCTGCGGAGTTCGTCACCAAAATGGTGGATGCGGGCGAATCCAAAATCTACATGGCGACGCGCGACGTGCTGATCCGCGCCTACATGGCCGGGGCGATCCTCGCACTGGCGGCGGTGTTTGCGGTAACCGCCACGGTGATGTCGGGCTCGGCGCTGATCGGCGCTATCCTGTTCCCGGTCGGCTTCTGCATGCTCTACCTGCTGGGCTTCGACCTGCTCACCGGCGTCTTCGTGCTGACGCCACTGGCCTGGCTGGACAAGCGGCCTGGCGTCACCATCCCCGCGATCCTGAAGAACTGGGGCCTGGTGTTCACCGGCAACTTCCTCGGCGCGCTGACCGTCGCCTTCATGATGGCCTTCGTGTTCACCTACGGCTTTTCGACCTCGCCCGGCGAAATCGGCGCCAAGATCGGCCACATCGGTGAAGCGCGAACCCTCGGCTACGCCAAATACGGATTCGCCGGATGGATGACGATTTTCATGCGCGGCATGCTGTGCAACTGGATGGTGTCCACCGGCGTAGTCGGCGCGATGATCTCGACCACGGTGAGCGGCAAGGTGATCGCCATGTGGATGCCGATCATGCTGTTCTTCGCCATGACCTTCGAGCACTCGGTGGTGAACATGTTCCTCTTCCCTTCAGGCCTGATGCTGGGCGGCAACTTCTCCATCCTCGACTACTTCATCTGGAACGAAATCCCGACCGTCCTCGGCAACCTGGTTGGCGGCCTGGCTTTTACCGGGCTGACCCTCTACTCGACGCACTTCAAGACCGCGCCCAAGCGCAGTTTCAGCTGAAACGGATCATCCCGGATGCGCCCCGCCCTGCACCGGGGCGGGGCTTCTTTGGCAGGAAAAATGTCCGCTGAACTCAAACTATCCATAGGGCAGTGTTCCGACAAGGGGCGCAAGGAAAGCAACCAGGATTTCCATGGTGTCTGCCTGCCCAGGGAACCGCAACTGAGCGCCAAGGGCGTCGCCGTGGCGCTCGCCGACGGCATCAGCAGCAGCGATGCCGGCCGCGCGGCGAGCGAGTTCGCGGTCGGCGGCTTCCTCGAGGACTACTACAGCACCTCCGATGCCTGGTCGGTCAAGACCTCGGCGCTGCGCGTGCTGGGCGCGACCAATTCGTGGCTGTACTCGCAGACGCAGCAAGGCCAGGGGCGCTACGACAAGGATCGCGGCCATGTCTGCACCTTCAGCGCGCTGGTGCTCAAATCGACCACCGCGCATGTGCTCCATGTCGGCGACGGCCGCGTGTACCTGCTGCGCAACGGCGCGCTGGAACAACTGACCAATGACCACCGCGTCATCGTGGCGCAGGACAAAAGCTACCTGAGCCGCGCGCTGGGCATCAATTCGCAGCTCGACATCGATTACCGATCCCTGCCCATCGAGCAGGGCGACATTTTTGTCCTGGCCACCGACGGCGTGTACGAGCATGCCGAGCCCTCGTTCTTCGCCGATGCGATCGCCCGCCATGGCGACGACCTGGACGCGGCGGCCAGGGCGGTTGTCGACGCCGCCTTCCGCCGCGGCAGCCGGGACAACCTGACGATCCAACTGGTGCGGGTGGATACCCTGCCGGTAAAGGAACTCGGCGAAATCTCGCGGCAATTGTCCGAGCTGCCGCTGCCGCCGCTGCTCCAGCCGCGGATGGAGTTCGATGGCTACACGATCGTCCGCGAGGTGCATGCCAGCAGCCGCAGCCACATCTATCTGGCGATCGACGGCGAATCCGGGGCCCGGGTCATCATCAAGATTCCGTCGATCGACCTCGGCGGCGATCCGGCCTACCTCGAAAGCTTCCTGATGGAAGAATGGATCGCGCGGCGCATCGAAAGCGTCCATGTGCTGAAGGCGCCCCCGCAGACCCGCAAGCGCAACTACATCTATGTCGTCACCGAATTCATCGAGGGGCGGACGCTGGCGCAGTGGATGATCGACAACCCGGCGCCCGACCTGGAAACCGTGCGCGGCATCCTCGAACAGACCGCGAAGGGCCTGCAGGCCTTCCACCGGCTCGAAATGCTGCACCAGGACCTGCGCCCGGATAACATCATGATCGACGGCGCCGGCACGGTGAAGCTGATCGACTTCGGCTCGACGCGCGTCGCCGGCATCGACGAATCCGCAAGCCGGAACGAACGCAAGCAGATGGCCGGCACGCTGCAATATGCCGCGCCAGAATATTTCCTCTGGGAAGAAGGCTCGACGCGGTCGGACCAGTATTCGCTGGGCGTGATCGCCTATCAAATGCTGAGCGGGCGCTTTCCCTACGGCACCGGCGTCGCCAAATGCCGTACCCGCGCCGAACAGAACAGGCTGAAGTACGCCTCGCTCATGGAGTGGCGCCGCGACGTGCCGGCCTGGGTCGACGGCGCGATCAAGAAGGCCGCGCACCCGAACCCGGAAAGGCGCTACGAGGCGATCTCCGAGCTGCTGCACGACCTGCGCCATCCGAACCGGGCGTTCCAGTCCGACCGCCCGCCGCCGCTCATCGAGCGCAACCCGCTGGTGTTCTGGAAGCTGCTGTCGCTGATCCTGTTCGCGCTGGTGGTGGTCCTGCTCGCAACCCACCCGATCACAGGCACCTGAGGCCGGGGGCAGCCAGGGCAGCCTTCAGCCGGTGCTCCAGCTCCTGGGCTTCCTCATGCCGGCGATCTTGCAGGCCTGCTTGACGTAGCCGTAGGGAAACAGCTCGAACACAAGGTTGCGCGAGCCGCCGATGCTTGCGGCGAGGTGGCGGGTAACGAAGCGCACGTCGGGGATCACCTGGTGCTCGGCGAAATATTCGCGCATGTAGCGGATCGCCAGCCAGTGCTGCTCGCCGAGCTCGATGCTTTCCTGCCGCGCCAGCACCCGCGCCAGGTCTTCGCTCCAGTCGGCCGGATCGAGCAGGTAGCCCTGGTCGTCGCAGGCCGGCATCGTGACTGCCGATTCCATCGCACCCTCCTTGTCGCACGCCGCGTCAATGCATCATGCCGTGATAAAAGCATACTATGATATTTTGGCGGCGGGTGGACACGGGGAGGCGGCATGGCGCGCGCAACGATGGGCAAACGGGAATTCGAGACGCTGTCGGCCTTCCGCTACCGGCTGCGCCGCTTCCTGCGCTTTTCCGAACAGGTGACGCGCAGGAACGGCATCACGCCGCTGCAGTACCTGCTGCTGCTGCACGTCAAGGGCTTCCCCGGGCGCGACTGGGCCACCGTGGGCGAACTGGCGGAGCGCCTGCAGGCGCAGCACCACGGCGTCGTCGCGCTGATCTCGCGCTGCGAGAAGCTGGGCTGGGTCGAGCGGGTGCAGGGCGCGGCCGACCGGCGCGAGGTCGAAGTGCACCTCACCGCGCGCGGCGAACGCATGGCGGCGAAGATGGCGCGGCTGCATCGCGACGAACACCTGAATCCGGGCGGCAGCTTCCTGCTGCCCGAGCTGGCGAACCTGGGGGAGGACTGAGATGGCCGCCAGCGACCCGCTGCAACTCGCCGCCGCCGTACGCAGCGCCTGCGTGCAGGCCGCACTGGACGGCTACGAACGGGCGCAGATCGCCGGCCTGTGCCAGGAAGGCGCCTGGGAAGTCGCCGTCGATGCGATACGCATGGTCGACCTCAAGGAAATTCTGCGGCAGACGGCGGCGGACTCGTCTCCGCCGCCTCCTCGCGGGCCTTCTTCTGCCTGAGGCGCTGGTTCTTGTCGTCGTTGGCGAACACGAAGCGGCCATGCAGCACGCAGCCTTTCATGCCCGGATCGCAAGGCAGGTCGTTGACCTTGCCGCAGCGGTCGTCGGTTTCGTGCGGGCAACCCCAGGCGCCGGCCATGATTCGCCTCCCGTCCGCGCCGGCGCTAGGCGCGCACCAGCAGCGCCTTGAGGCCGCGCGGCGACCGCACCAGGTCGGCCAGGGTGTACTCGTCCAGCGTCGCGTACAAGGCCTCAAAGGCGCGCGACAGCACGGCCGTGAGGCGGCAGACCGGCGCGATGCGGCAGATCGCGGCGTCGTCGGACAGGCATTCGACGATCGGCGCGCTGCCCTCGCTGGCGCGCACGATCGCACCCAGCCGGATGGCCTCGGGCGCGTGCGCGAGACGGATGCCGCCACCCTTGCCGCGCACCGATTCGATCACTCCGGAGCGCGCCAGCTGGTGCACCACCTTCATCAGGTGGTTTTCCGAAATGTCGTAGGCGGCGGCGATCTCGGGGATCGTGGCGAGCCGGTCGCGGTTCAGCGCGAGGAACATCAGCACGCGCAGGGTGTAGTCGGAAAAGGTGGTCAGTTTCATGTCCGGCAGTTTACGCCAATAAGCAGTAAAAAAGATATTGCTTTAACAAAAAGGCAGTGGTACGATAAAGCTGTATTGATTTTACTGCTTTAAAAAGCCATGACGAAAGAACAAGCCGCCGCCGACGGACCCACCCTCAACGAGCAGCAGGTGCGCGACGTCCTGCGCCAGATCATCGACCCCGAGGTCGGCCGGGACATCGTTTCCCTCGGCCTGGTCTATCGCATCGAGCTCGCACCCGGCCGCCTGCTGATCGAGATGACCATGACCTCGCCGGCCTGCCCGATGGGCGACATGATCATTGGCGACGTCCGCTCCGCGCTGGCCAGGGCCCTGCCGGCGACGATGGTCCCCGACATCCGCCTGGTGTGGGAACCGCCCTGGAACCCCTCGATGATGGACGAAGCCACCAAGCAGCATTTCGGCTGGACCCCCGGCCAGGACCGTTCGCGGTGAGCCTGTCGAACCGTTTCACCCAACCATGGAGGAGCAAGACATGAACAGCACACATAACTTCAAGACCACCGTCGATGTCCGCAGCATCGTTCCGCGCGAGCGCCACCCGCTGATCTTCGGCAGCTTCGACGCACTGTTGGCCGGCGAAGCGCTGCTGCTGGTCAACGATCATGATCCGAAGCCGCTCTTCTACCAGTTCCAGGCCGAATCGAAAGGCGAGTTCACTTGGGATTACCTGGAGTCCGGCCCCGACGTCTGGCAGGTGCGGATCGGCAAGCCGGCCGCCGACAAGACAGCCGCGCCCGTCGGCGGCTGCGGCTGCTCGCACTGAATAGCCGCCGCCATGGCTGACCTGCGTCCCGCCGCCCGCGTGCCGCTGCTGGTGCTGGGCATGCTGTCCCTCGTGGGCGGCGTGCTGGCTGGCCTGGCGCGGCTGGACTGGAACATGCCCGCGGTGGCGGCCAGCGCCGCCGGCGAACAGGCACAGGCACTCGGCGAAGCACGGCAGGCGCTCGAGCTGCGCCCGGACTGGGAAGCGGCAGCCTTGCTCGAAGCACAGATCCTTGCCCAGAAGTCGTCGGCCGAGGCGATCAAGGCGCTGCAACGTTTTGTCGAGCGCAATCCGAAGGCGCGCGAGGTGCAGCTTCACCTGGCGCGTGCGTTGATCAGCGAGAAGCGTTACGGCGACGCCAAGCGTCAGTTCGAGCAATTGCTGGTCGCCTATCCGAATAGCCCGGACGTGGTCTATCCGGTGGCCATTCTGGCGCTGCAGGAAAACGACACGGCACTTGCCGAGAAGCAGCTCAAACACCTGCTGACGCTCGATTTCCAGAACAAGAGTGCCGCCCACTACTACCTCGGCCAGATCGCCGAAGAAGGCAAGCGCCCTGACGAAGCCATGGCCGACTACCGGCAGGTGGGCCCGGGTGAGCAC
>NZ_JAFLDR010000051.1 GCF_017302275.1 Sulfuritalea sp. | reverse complement strand
GTGCAGGCGGCTCATCACCGTGCCTATGGGGATGGCGAGAATCTCGCCGACCTCGGCATAGCCGAATTCTTCGAGGTCCACCAGGGTCAGCACCTGCCGCTGGCCGACCGGCAGGCGGGCCACGGCGGCGCGCACCCGGGCCACGGTCTGGCGGCGCTCGGCCTCCTCGGGCGGCGTGCTGCCGCCGGCAAGGTGCTCGTCGGCGAGCTCGTCGATGTCCTCGTGCGGATGCCGCGCACGCAGGTGGTCGTGCCAGCAGCGCGAGAGGATGGCGAACAGCCAGCCCTTGAAGCGCGTCGGGTCGCGCAACTGGTCGCCGCGTTCGAGCGCCTTGGTCGTCGCGTCCTGCACCAGATCATCGGCCAGCGCGGCGTCGCGGCACCAGGCGTAGGCGACGCGATAGAGCGCGGGCCGGGCGGCTTCGAGGCTGTCGCGCCATTGGCGGCTGTGGAACAGGAAGGAAAGCACCGGCATGAGCGTGGGACGGGGACGGAGCCCGGATTATTCCAAGCTTTTCGTGATGCCGTGCACAAGTATCAGCAACCACGGCACGAACGCGATTCCTGGAGTCGAGACGGTCGGCAGCAGGCGGATCCAGCCGATCGTCAATCGTATGCGCGGCTACTTGCATCCGGCCAGGGTACGCCTCGGTAGTGCAGGATCGCCGTGTCGTCAGCAACCGAAGGAAGTCGCTGCGGGGCGCCGGCTTCTGCGATGCGATCCGGCGCCGAGTATCATGTTGCCCATGACACCACTCGCCAAGGGCCTCGGGGTACTGTTCGGCCTCCCTGTCGTACTCGCCGTCATTTTCTTCAGCTATTTCACCGCCACTGGCGCCGACCGGATGAAAGCTGTTTGCAGCCAGGTCAGCACCGGTATGACCCGGGTGCAGCTGAACGCCTTCATCACTGACAAACGGCTCGATGGCGTTCTCGCGGACAGCGGCGTGAGCATCCTCGGTGACGCGAAAAGCTACGGACGCCACAGTTGCAAGGTGACCATGGCGGCCGGTGTGGTGACCATGGCCAAATACCTGCTGGCCGATTGAGGCAGCACCGTCCGGGCCGGCGGCTGGCGCCGGCAACGCAGGGTTGAGGTTGTATGCTTCAGCTTTTGTGATCCTTTTCCATCCGCCATGCTCCTGCCCATTCCCGCCCGCGACACCGCCCTCGACCTGATTTCCTTCATCGACGCCAGCCCCAGCCCGTGGCACGCGGTGGCGAGTGCCGAACAGCGCCTCAGGGCGCACGGTTACACGCCGCTGGCGGAGGATGCGCGCTGGTCCCTGGTACCGGGCGGACGCCATTACGTGGTGCGCGGCGGCGCTTCGCTGATCGCCTTCGTGCTTGGCAGCCGGCCCCTGGCGGAAGCGGGATTCCGCATTGTCGGCGCCCACACCGATTCGCCCGGCCTGCGGATCAAGCCTCGTCCGGCACTGGGCGGCAACGGTTTGGCGCGCCTGGCGGTGGAAGTGTATGGCGGGCCGATATTGGCGACCTTCGCCGACCGCGACCTGGGACTGGCGGGGCGCGTCGTGGTTCGCACTGGCGCGGGATCGCAGACGAGGCTGCTGCGTTACGAGCGCCCGCTGCTGCGCCTGCCCAACCTGGCGATCCACATGAACCGCGAGGTCAATGAATCCGGCCTCAAGTTCGACAAGCAAAGCGAGTTGCCGCTGCTGCTCGGTCTGCTGGGCAAGGACGACGCCGCCGAGGCTGGCTTTCTGGCCTTGCTGGCTGCTGCCGCGCAGGCCGCGCCAGGCGAATTGCTGAGCTGGGAACTGGCGGCCTACGACGTGCAGCCGGCGAGCCTGTGGGGCGCCGAAGAGGAGTTCATCGCCAGTCGCCAACTCGACAACCTGGCGTCATGCCACGCGGCGCTGACCGCGCTGACGGCGACGCAGGCGCCGGGCGCGACCTGCGTCGCGGCCTTGTTCGACCACGAGGAAGTCGGCAGCGAGAGCGCGGTCGGGGCCGGCGGCAGTTTCGTCACCGACGTGCTGGCGCGCATCGGCCTCGCGCTCGGACTCGATGAAGAGGACCGGCGGCGCGCACTGGCGCAGGGCTTCTTCGTCAGCGCCGACATGGCACATGGATACCACCCCAACTTCCCCGCTGCCTACGAACCCGGGCACAAGGTCAGCGTCAATGGCGGCCCTGTGATCAAGGCGAATGCCAGCCAGCGCTACGCCACTGGCGCGGAAACCGCGGCGCGTTTCATGGCTTGCTGCGAAGCGGCCGGCGTTCCCTGCCAGCAGTACGCGCACCGCGGCAACCTGGGTTGCGGCAGCACCATCGGCCCCATCGTCGCCGCGCGCCTCGGCATGCCCACGGTCGACGTCGGCTCGCCGATGTGGGCCATGCACAGCGCGCGCGAAAGCGCCGGCGCGCAGGACCCGGCTTACATGATCGCGGCCCTGACAGCCTGCTACGCGAACTGAACGTCACTACCGATACGAAGGATTACCCATGGGCATCGATCCCCTCCCGCTGGACGCGGAGATCATCCGCGCCCTGTCCGCGGTCACGACGGCGACGCTGACCACGGTCCTGCTCAAGAAGGGCCTGCGCAACGTCTGGATGCGCGGTGCGCGGCCGCTGCACGCGGCGGCACCACGGCGACTGGTCGGGCGCGCCTTCACGCTGCGTTTCGTGCCGGCACGCGAAGATCTGGCCACGCCGGCTTCGTGGGGTTCGCCGATCTCGACGCGGGCCGCGATCGAGGCCATGCCGGCCGGCTGCATCGCGGTGGTGGATGCGATGGGCGTGGCCGACGCCGGCATCTTCGGCGACATCCTGTGTTCGCGCATGAAAAGGCGTGGCGTCGCGGCGCTGGTCACCGACGGCGTGGTGCGCGACGTGGAGGGCGTGATGGGCACCGGGTTGCCGGTGTGGTGCAACGGCGTCGCGGCGCCCCCTTCGGTAGCGGGGCTGACCTTCGTCGGCTGGCAGGAGCCGATCGGGTGTGGCGGTGTTGCGGTATTCCCCAACGACGTCGTGGTGACCGATGCCGACGGCGCGGTATTGATCCCGGCCGCCATGCTGGCCGACGTGATCGCGGAATCCGTCGAGCAGGAGCGCTTCGAAGGCTGGATCATGGCCGAGGTCGCGGCGGGCGTGCCGTTGCCGGGGCTCTACCCGCCGAACGACGGCGCCAGGGCGCGCTACGCGGCCTGGGTGCAAGCCGAAGGCAAGGGCGCGAAGCATTCATGAGTTGCGGGTGGTTCCCGACGCCGTAGGCGTCGGCAGCGGACGCCGGCCTCGGCGGTCAGACCGGGCGCGAAACCTCAGTGGGTTTTCGGTTCGGTCAGGTTCGTGCCGGGCAACTGGCGTATGCAGCCGATCACGACATCCATTTGTTCCACCAGTGCCGTGACGAGTTTGAGCAGCTCGTCCTTTCCGCAGGATCGCTTGGCCGCCGCCTCCAGCGCCGACGCGGCATCCGATACGGCCCATGCCCCGACATTGGCTGCTGATCCCTTCACGGCGTGGGCGAGCATGGCCAGTGCGCCGAGGTCGCCCGCCGCGAGGTTCGCCGACAGGTGTGCTGCTTCGCCGGCATGGCCCTCGGCAAACTGGCCGAGCATGCGCGCGTGGCGGGCAGGGTTGCGCCGCACCAGCGCCAAGCCCTGTTCCGGGTCGAGGCCCGGAATGGCGGCCAGCCTGGCCTGCCATTCGTCCAGATCCATGAACTGCGCCGTGTCCATGCCGGGCGGCGTCGGTGCGGGCGCAGGCGGGGTGCTTGCGCGTCGGTGGTCAATGGCGGGCGGCGACGCCGGCAGCCATCGCATCAGAGTCGCATAGAGGATCGCCGGATTCACGGGCTTGGCAATAAAGTCGTTCATGCCGGCTTCGCGACAGGCGCGGCGGTCTTCGTCGAAGGCATTGGCGGTCATGGCCAGGATCGGCGTCGATGCGCGGCCCGGCAGCGCCCGAATCGCCCGCGTCGCGCCCAGGCCGTCCATGCGCGGCATCTGCATGTCCATCAGGATCAGGCTGTAGTCGGCGACGCGGGCCATCTCCAGGGCCTCGACTCCATCGACAGCGATCTCCGCGGCCAGTCCCGCTCCGCTCAGCAATTCCAGCGCGACTTCCCGGTTGATGGGGTTGTCTTCCGCGAGGAGGATCTTGCTGCCGCCATGGATTCGGCGGAGTTGGGCTTCCACGTCATGGGTCCGCGGTTCGCTGGTCATCGGCATGATTCCGCTGCCGCGCTGAAGATGGGCCGTAAACCAGAATACGCTGCCTTGGCCAGGCGAACTTTCGGCGCCGGCGTTGCCGCCCATCAATTCCGCCAGGTGGCGGGTGATCGCGAGCCCGAGGCCGGTGCCGCCATACTTTCGCGTGGTCGAGGCATCGGCCTGTTCGAAGGCGACGAACAGGCTGGAAATCTGCCTCTCTGAAAGGCCGATGCCGGAATCCTGCACTTCAAAGCGGACCAGGAGGTCATCGCCGTTGTCCTCCAGAAGTCGGGCGCGCAGCGTGATGGTTCCACGCTCGGTGAATTTGATGGCGTTGCTGGTGTAGTTGAACAATGCCTGGCGCAGGCGGGTGGGATCGCCACGCAGCCAGACCGGGACACCATCCGGGTCGACCTCGATTCGCAGGCCCTTGGCGGCAGCCGGGTCGGAGTTCAGCGAACGGACATGGTCGAGTACCGCGCCGAGGGCGAAATTCGTGTTTTCCAGTTCCAGCCGTCCGGCCTCGATCTTCGAGAGGTCAAGGACGTCGTTGATGATGGACAGCAGGTGATTGCCGGCCGTGTCGATCTTGCCCAGGCGTTCCGCCTGTTCCGGCGTGGTCTCCGACCGGCGCAGCAGGTGGGTAAGCCCGATGATGGCGTTCATCGGCGTGCGGATTTCGTGGCTCATGTTCGCCAGAAAGATGCTTTTCGCCCGATTTGCTGCTTCGGCGGCTTCCTTGGCCTGGATCAGCGACTGGTTGGCGGCATCGAGGTCCGCCGTGCGCAGGCGCACCCGCTCTTCCAGGTCGGCATTCAGGCGCCTGATCTCGGCCTCCGCCCTGTTGCGCGAGGTCATGTCATGTTCGATCGTCGAGGCGCCGATCACCTTGCCGCGGTCGTCCAGCAGCGGGGAAATCGTCGCGGACAAATTGATCAGCCGGCCATCCTTGCACTGGCGCAGCATCTCGTAGTCGTCGATTCTCTCGCCACGCGAGATGCGGCCCAGGATGTCGTGTTCTTCATCCAGCCGATCGGGCGGAAGGAGCATCCGCGTGGAACGCCCTATCACTTCGTCGGGCGTGTAGCCGAACGTCCTTTCGGCGCCAGGGTTCCAGCTCAATATGACGCCATCCAGGCTCCGGGTGATGATCGCGTCATCGGTGGAGTCGATGATCAACTTGGATTGGCGCAGTTCGCGTTCCCTTCGCCGCGCCATCCTTGAAAACGTGCCGATTCCCGCCAGGCCCAGCAGCCAGATCGTGCCGTGGGTCAGGCCCAGTTCGCGGCGCGCCGTGGCGATGCTTTCGTAGTAGGCCTCGAGCGGCAGGTTGAGTCCGGTGGCGCCGCGCATGTCGCCAGTCTTGTAGCCGAGGATGGCATGGCATTTGTCGCAGCCAGGTTCCATGACCATGGCGCGCAAATAGCGCAAGTAGGGTTTGCCGTCGATGTCGGCGGTTTCCCAGATTTCCGCACGCTCGCCGCGGGTGAATGCCTCAAGTTGCGCCGTTTCCCAGGGATCGGGCGCATTCGCCGGATTCAGGTACTTCAGTCCCGTGATGCGCCCGTGCACGCCGTATGCTTCGGCGTAGCGGTCCATCATCTGGCGCGCCGCCGAGGCCGGATTGAGCAGTGTCAGCCTGAGGCCGTCGGTGGTGGTCACGTCGCGTCCGGGGACGTGGCTCAGCCAGGGTACCGACGGCTGCTTGTCGGTAATCGGAACGTAAAGGCCGCCGTGTTCCGTGGCCCATCTACGCAGCACGATGTCCTTGTTCAGGTTGGCCCTCGCTTCCGCGTAGGCCATGTCCATGGCTTCCTTGGCATCCTGTTGCAGCGCCCAGAACAACGAGCCGCCCACGACCAGGCTCCACAGTGCGACCGCCAGCCAGGTGAGCAGGGGTATCAGTCGGCGCGAAGAGGTCGGCGGCATCGGATTCAAATACGGAAATCTGTTGTATGCAATGGTCGCAATCGGGCGAGCGGTTCACGGCCTGGGATCGGTTAGTGCCAGCCCGCGCGCGGCGAGGACGCGGACATCCTTTGCTGCATCGCAGGGTCGACTTGCCGCTCGCTGTGGATCGTTGGAACGAGTGGTCCATTGTTTTGAAACGACGAAAGTTTGTCCATCCGTGGATTGCGCGGAAAACTGCGGCCTATACGTAGGCGCGCCCGCGGCGCGGACCGGATGCGTCGCGGGGGCGGCGGACCCGCGCTGCCGGGGCGGATCCGCCGGGGAGGGGTTACTTTGTCTTGCTGAAATCCGGCGTGCGCTTTTCCTTGAACGCCGTGATGCCCTCGCGCGCGCTGTCGAGGCAGGCGGACAGGCCGAAGGAGCGGTAGCCAACTTCCAGCGCCTCGGCGAAGCTCGCTGCCGCCGCCGCCTCGAGGATGGATCGCTCCATCAGTTCGATGCACTCCCGGCTCAGCACCTGGCCGCTGGCCGCGCGCGCTTCGACCGGATCGATGCTTACCTGCACCGGGGCATCGCCGATCGGCCTGACCTTGCCGGCGAGTTCGCGGGCTCGCGCAACGGCCATCGCCACCAGGTGGTCGACGTCCTCGGCAATGCCGTCGATGATGCCCAGTTCGTGGGCGCGCGTGGCCTTCAGGCGTTCCGCCGTGCGCAGCATGGCATTGAAGGTCGGTGCCGCATGCGGCCAGCGACGATAGGGTACGGCCATGGCGCCGATGCCGTGGGTGATGCCCAGCGTCACCTCGGGCATCTGGATCCAGGCGCGCTTCAGGGCGACGATGCTATGGCAGCGCGAGGCCAACTCGAAGCCACCGCCCAAGGCAATGCCGTTCAGCGCCGCGACCACCGGTTTCGTCATCTGGTCGAGGTGGACCAGGAGGCGTGAGCAGTCGCGGGCGTATTGCGCCGAGGCGTCGGCGTCGCCCAGCATGTCCACGAAGCGGCCGATGTCGCCGCCGGCGCAGAAGGCCTTGGTGCCGTAGCCGGTGATGACGAAGCCGGCCACCTTGGGATCGTTCTCGAAGCGGCGGATCACCGACAGGATCTCGTTGTTCATGTCGTCATGCAGCGCGTTCATCGCCTCGGGGCGGCGCAGGGTGATGACTTTCACGTCACCCAGGTCATCGACCAGGATGTGGCGCAGGAAGCCTTGGTAGGCGTCGAAAGGGCGGGCCGGCATCGGCATGCCGGCGCGTTCCGTGCGCAGGCGGATCAGGGCCTGGCCGGTGGTCTGCTCGCCCAGCGTGCGCATCAGGTCGAGCGGACCATGCTTGAAGCCCAGCGCCAGGCGACAGCCGAGGTCGAGGTCGGCCGGGTCGCCGATCTTGCGGTCGACGATGTCCACGCTCTGCGAGAAGAGTATCCCCAGCAGGCGCTGGCGGATCGCCTGCGCGGTGGCCGGAGCGACCTCGACTTTCTTGCCGGGCGGCACCGTGACCCAGGTATCGACCGACTTGAAGATCGGCGCGGGATCGTAGTGCGAACCCTCCATCTCGGCCTGCAGGGTATTGGTCTCGGTGATGATGGGGTTGCCGCGGGCCAGGTTCAGCACGAAGAAGGGACCGGCATGGACGAACTCGGCGGCGACGCTGTCGACCTCGGCGGCCGTGGCGCGGTCGAGCAGCAGGGCGGACTCGTTGCACCAGTTATCGAAGATGCGGTCGAGCATGAAACAGGCGACGTCGGCGGTCAGCAGCGGTACCTTGCCGGTCACGCAGAAGGCCCAGCGCAGGTAGTCGACCACGGCCGGGTCGGACTTCTTCCATTCGATGACTTCGACGGCGGGGTTGCGCCAGGCCGGTGCAAAGAAGTGGGTCACGGTGGCGCGAGCCGGATTCTTCATCTGCGAGAAGATCAGTTCCGCCGGCAGCGAACTGGTGTTCGAGGTGATCAGCGCGTCGGCGCGGACCACGGCTTCGATCCGGGCGAAGATCTTGCGCTTGAGCGGCAGGTTTTCCGTGGCGGCCTCGATCACCCAGTCGGCATCGGCGATGTCGGAATAGTCCATCGTGCCGTAGAGGTTGTGGATTACGTCCCTGGCTTCGGCCTCGCTCATCTTGCCGCGGGCGACGGCCTTCTTCGAGTATTCGGCAAAGCGCAGCAGGGCGGATTCGACGGCCTTCTGGTTTACGTCGACCAGGTAAAGCTTGAGGCCTGGGATCGCGCTCTTCAGGTAATAGCCGATGTCGGGGCCGATGGTGCCGGCGCCGATGATGGCGACGGCGCGAGGCAGGGGGCGGGTGGGCGTGGCGAGCAGCGGATTGGCGTAGCGGGCGGTCATGGTGCGATCCTTTGTATGCGGTATACAAAGATTATCCGATATTCGTGCCGATCGCACAATCCGCCCGGACGTGCCCAAAAGTCGGCGTCCCACAGGGACTTCCTTCGGTCGCTGGCGACCCGGCGCGTCGATTCGTCGGCGACTCGACGGCACCGTGGCAAGCCGCTATCCTGAGCGCCATGATTACCGTCCACCACCTCGAAACCTCGCGTTCGCAACGCGTCCTCTGGCTGCTGGAAGAACTCGGCCTGCCCTACGAACTGGTGATCTACAAGCGCGACCGCAAGACTCGCCTGGCGCCGCCGGAGCTCAAGGCCGTGCATCCGCTGGGCAAGTCGCCGGTGATCACCGACGGCGATCTCGTCATCGCCGAGTCCGGCGCAATCCTCGAACACATCGCCGAAGGTTATGGACAGCACGCGACCGGCGACCTGGTCGGCCTCGTGCCCGCGTCCGGTACGGAGGAGCATCGCCAGGCGCGCTTCTGGATGCATTACGCCGAGGGCTCGCTAATGAACTGGCTGGTGATGAAGCTGGTGTTCATGAGCATCCCGACCCAGCCCATGCCCTTCTTCGTGCGACCCATCGCGCGCAAAATTTGCGCGCAGGTACAGAAGAAGCTGGTCGACCCTAACGTGGTCACCGCGCTGGCGTTCATGGAAAGCCATCTCGCACGGCATGCCTGGTTCGCCGGCGCGCAATTGAGCATCGCCGACTTCCAGATGAGCTTCCCGGTCGAGGCCGCGCTCTCGCGCGGCGCGAAACTCGGCAACTATCCGAAGCTGATGGCCTACAAGGAACGCATGGTCGCCCGGCCGGCCTATCGGCGCGCACTGGAGAAGGGTGGTCCGGCGTTGATGTCGGCCTGAGCGTCAGCCGACCAACCGGTCGGCCGGAGCGGGGTCCTTTGCCAAGGCAACCGCGACGATTCGGCACCGGCCGCACGGCAACGCCCTATCAGGCCGCGGACTTTTTGCGGCCCTCGAAAAGACCGACCACGGCCGAGGCGACCTGGTGCGAGGCATCGGGATAGGCGCCATGCTCGAGCATCTGCAAGGCCTTATCGCGTTCGCCCCTTTGCGCGACGGCAAGCACGTCTCCCGCACAGCGATGGAAATGGGCGTGGCGCGCCTTGAGCACTTCATAGGCGGGCGTCGCGCCGAAGCGTTCGCCGCCGATGCCGCTGAGCCAGTAGCCGAGCGGGCAGGCGTCGTCGCGCGAGACGTTCTCGACCTGGAGGTCTTCCTTGCTGGCGCCGGTGATGTAATCGCGCAGCCTGGCCTTCCACTTCAGGTGGGAATCGATGGCTTCCTTGCCGTCCGAGGCGATGATGAACAGCCGCGCGAGGAGCATCTTGACGCGTTCAGAGGCCTTGACATAGTCGCCGCCCTGCAGCAACTTGGTGGCCGCGGTGGTGTCGCCGGCCTGCGCTGCTGCGAGAACCGCGCCGGCACAGCGATGGAAATTGGCGTGGTGAGCCTTCATGTCGAAGAAGGTTTCGGAATAGCCGAACTTCTCGCCGCCGTGATCGTAAATCCATTTTCCGAGCGGGCACTGGTCGTCGCGCGAGACCACCTCGACCTTGAGTTGTTCCGTGCTGGTGCCGCTGATGTAGGACTCAAGGCGGACCTTCCATTTCATGTGGGCGTCGACCGCCGTCTTGAAATTCAGTCCGGCGACTTCCGCGCCCTTGTCTTCGCTGCCGCCCGCGGTGGCAGGCGAGTGGGCGATGGACTTGTCCTCGCCCTTGACGATGCTCCTGAACCAGTCAAGCATGCCCATGCGTATCCCCCTTTTTGACAGTCGAATTTTTCTTTCGAGTCTAGCGGAGGGGGAAACGCCGGCCGCAAGATTCAGCGTATCGGACCATAAGCGGCTTCTTTGCTGCGATGCGGCACGGGGTTCAAGAAGTCGGCGCCCGCGACACGGCGATGCGGCCCGGCGATAGTGCGCGGGTTAGGGCGCCGGCGCGCTGCCGATGAACTTCGGGTTGTCGAACAGCGAGGTGATGCGGACCTGGCGCACTTCCGGATGGTCGGGCACGAGGTAGATCACCGGCGTCAGCATCTCCTCGAAGATGCCGCGCAGGCTGCGCGCGCCGACCTTGTACTCCATGGCGAGGTCGGCGATCTGCTCGAACACCAGCGGCGCGATCAGCAGTTCGACTCCCGAGTTCTGCAGGATCTGCCGGTATTGGCTGTAGATCGAGTTCTTCGGCTCGGTCATGATCCGCACCATCAGTTCGCGCGACAAGGGCTTCAGCGAGGCGACGATGGGCAGGCGCCCGGCGAATTCCTGGATCAGGCCGTACTCGAACAGGTCGGTCGGCTTGACGCGCGAGTTGAGGCGGTCGAGCAGTTTCTGGTTGTCGGCTTCCGAAGTGGATATGAAGCCGTAGGACCTGGTCCGCGCCAGCACTTCGTCGAGGCCGACGAAGGCGCCGCCGCAGATGAAGAGGATCTGCGTGGTGTCGATGTAGTGCGAATCCTTGATCTTGACCGGCGCGCCTTCCATGATCTTGAGCAGCGCGTGCTGCACGCCCTCGCCGGACGTACCGCGCACCTGGCCCTGCTGGCTGTGCACCACCTTCAGCTTGTCGATCTCGTCGATGAATACGATGCCGCGCTGGGCACGCTCGATGTCGCCCTCGGCCTTGTCGATCAGGCGCTGCAGGATCGCTTCGATCTCGTCGTTGACGTATTCGGTCTGCGCCAGCGAGGTCGCGTTGGCGGTGACGAAGGGTACCTTGAGCACGCGCGACAGCGTCTCGCACATCAGCGTCTTGCCGGTGCCGGTGGGGCCGACCAGCAGCACGTTGCTCTTGATGATCTCAAGCCTGTCGGGCGCGGCCAGCGCAACCTTTTTGTAGTGGGTATAGACGGCGACGGCAAGCTGGCGCTTGGCCTCGTCCTGGCCGACGACGTGCTGGTCGAGGAACTGGACTATCTGGCTGGGGGTCATGGCGGATCGTGGTTCCGGGTCTGGTGTGGCGCGCCTACTAGATTACCAGCGCCGCTGGCGATGATGTCGAACGCTTGCGGGCAAGTGGATCAGGAACCGCCCCGCCAGACCTTTTGCGGCCTGCGCAATGCCGCGGGCTGGGCGAAGGGCGAGGCGGCCAGCAGCACCGCATCGAACGGGGCGCCGGGGGCGAGCAAGGGATGTTCGATGCCGAAGTGCCGCCGGGCCGTCGCGGTTGCCGCCGCCAGAATCGCCGCCATGCCCAGGCCGGCGTCGAGGTAGCGATCGATTTCGTCGAACAGGGCATGGCCGTGTTCGACGCCCATGCTGCCGGCATCAGTGCCGATCAACAGTGGCACGCCCATCTCGGCCGCCAGCCGCAGATGTTCGGCATGGCCGTCGAGTATGCGGCGTAGCTTGCCCCGAGTGTCCGACGACCAGCCCGCGACTTCGGGATGGGCCCACTGGAAATGCACCGGGCAGAAGGTGGGGGTCCAGGCGATCCGCTTGTCGCGCATCACGGCGAGCGTCTCGCGGTCCATGAAGAAGCCGTGCTCGATCGAGCCGACGCCGGCGGCGACCGCGATCTTGAGGCCCTTGCCGCCGCTGCAGTGGGCGAGGGTGCTGCGCCCGCAGGTGCGGGCGATGTCGACCACGAGGCGGACCTGGTCGAGGCTGAACTGCGGTTCGTCGGTCACCGCGCCGGCACCGAAATCGATGATGCCGGTCAGGATCAGCTTGATTTCATCATTGTCGCGCGCCAGGGTGGCGACCGATTCGCGGATCGCCGCGTCGTCCTCGACGTCCCGCGCCATGAAGGCGCCGTAGCGCTTCGGGCGCTTGATTCCCAGTCCGCTGGAGCGGACGTGGCAAAAGTCGGCGCCGGCGACACGGCTCTCTTCGCGGACGCGGTGGTTGATGCCGTGCCGGTCGCCTGCATCGCGCACCAGGGTGACGCCGCAGACCAGGGCCTGGCGCGCGCTGGCCCGCGCCGCAGCGACAATCCCGTCGAGCGGTTTCTTGAGGTGCGCGGAACGGGTCGCGGCGTCCGTCGACGCGCCGTCGAGGAACAGGTGCACGTGTGCGTCGACCAGTCCGGGCATGAGGAAGGCGCCTCGTTCGACGGTGCATCCCGGTGGCGCGACCTCGGTCGCAACGTCGCCGCGCGCGATGCGGGCCAGACGGCCGTCGCGCACCAGCAGCGTGGTGGTTTCGCGATGGCGCGTCTCGCCATCGAACCATTCGTCCACCACCAGGGCCAGGTTGGCGTTGCTCATGGCTCAGGCCTTGTAGAACTTGCGCACGGCGCGCAAGGCGTTGCTGCCGCTTTGCTCGAGGAAGTTGCGGTAGGCCTGCATGACGTGGTGTTCTTCCGGGAGCGGCGCGTAGCCGCGCCAGGGAGTACCCAGCACGGTATCGAAGCCGTGGGGCACGGTCAGGGTGAGGAAGGCGTTTTCCAGGCAATGCTTGAGGTCGGAACCGTCGGCCGCCTTTGGAGGCAGTTGCTGGCCGATGTTGGACAGGCCGCCCATCATGTGCACCCCCTTCAGCTCGGGGTCGGCGCCGATAAGCCTGATGGCATCGACAGTGGCGCGGTTCAGTCCCTCGGTGTCGGCGATGATGGCGGAAACGGACATGTCGATGAAGATGTCTTCGAGTGCCAAGCCGTACTCGCTCTTCAGGCGCAGCGCGGCGCGGCGCGCCGTGCCGTGGATCTGCTCCGCCGTCTTGTTGCCCCGGGCGACGCCGTCTTCCATGCGCTCCGAGGCCATCAGGATCACCTTGAAGCGGTACTTGCCGTAGAGTTCCATCAGGTCCCAGCGGTGCTCGGTGATCGAGTTGACGATGGGCAGGGCGCCGCCGGCGCGCTCGGGCCGATAGGCGGCGAGGCAGATTTCCTGCACCTTCCTGCTCGGAAAATCGAAGGACAGCGGGGTGCCGACGACATCCTGGATCGCCGTGATGATCTTCGTCATGAACTCGGGATCGGTCATGGCGCGCGCACCGATATTGACGTTCTGGTAGGCCGCACCGGCCTCGGCCTGCTTGACCGCCAGCGCCTGGATGCCGGGGATGTCCTCGGTGTCGAACAGGGCGCGGGTACTCTTGAAGCCGGGATTGATGCGCTCGCCGATGATGCGCAGGGCGAAGTCGTTTGCTGCCGTCACTGGGATCTCCTGGGTAGCTCGCTGGGAAAGCCGATGTGGTGCATGAAGGTCTTCTGGAACTCGCCGCGGGTCGATAGTTCGACGTAGCGGCAGGCGCCGGCGATCTCCGCGGCGCGGGTCCTGGCCGTGAGGCTGGCCAGCATGCGCCGGGTACCGAGGCCGGCGGCGTTGCCGACCTGGGCGTAGCGCCCGGCGGGCAGGTCGGGAAACAGGCCGATGTCGATGCCGCTGGCGATGTCGATGTAGGCGCCGAAGGCTCCGGCGATGATGAAACGGTCGATTCGCTGCTCGGCGATGCCGTGGTCGCGCAGCAGCAGTTCGACGCCGGTGCGGATAGCCGCCTTCGCCAGTTGCACGGCGCGTACGTCGTGCTGCGTAAGCCTCACGCCGGGCGCCAGCAGCGCGGCGCGCAGGCCATCGGTTTCCTCGACGTCGGGATGCGCCGCGGCGATGCGGCCGCGGGCGCTGACGATCTCGAGCCGGCGCAGCGTCGCGAGGGCATCGAGCACGCCGGAGCCGCACAGGCCAACCGGAGCGCGATTGCCGATGGTGTGCACGACCAGTCGGCCTTCGACCGTGCTGACCCGCTCGATGGCGCCGTCGGCGGCGCGCATGCCGCAGGATATGTGGCCGCCTTCCAGGGCCGGACCCGAGGGAACGGAGGCCGAGCTGATTTCGCCGCCGTGGATCAGGGATATCTCGGTGTTGGTGCCGATGTCCATCACCAGGCTGGTGCCAAGTGGGCGCCAGCGATCTTCCGTCGCCAACAAGGTGCTGACGTGGTCGCCGCCGACGAAGCCGCCAATATTCGGCGCCAGGTGCACGCTGGCGCCGGGACAAAAAACCAGTCCGAGGTCGCGCGCTTTCACGTCGGTAGGCGCATGCAGCGCGGCGACGAAAGGCGCGCGGCCAAGCTGGCGCACCGGCAAGCCGAGCAGCAGGTGGTGCATCGCCGTATTGCCGCAGACCACCGCATCGACGATGCATCCGCTGTGGCTGCCCACCGCACGGCACAGGTCGTGGGCCAGGCCGTTGATGGCTGCCACCGCGGCCTCGCGCAGATCGTCCGCCGCACGCGAACCACCGATGGCGTGGTTGATGCGGCTGATCAGGTCGGCACCCCAGGCGGTCTGCGGATTCTCGATGCCGAGGCTGGCGAGCCTTGCGCCGCTTTCGAGGTCGATCAGGAAGGCGGCGACATTGGTGGTGCCGAGGTCCACCCCGAGTCCCAGGCTTTTGCTGCCGACCGGCGCGAAGTCGATCAGCTCATGGCCGTGGCGGCGCACCCGCAATGCCCAGGTCGCCGCGTCCCCGTCGCGCAATGCCACGGACAGGCCGCGCGCGGCAACGAGGTCGATGTCCAGGTCGGGCAGCGCCAGCGCCTGCAGTACGCGGTCGGCATCGCTGCGGTTGTCGTCTAGCGTGGCCCCCGGCAGCATCAGGTCGTGGTTGCTGACCGCGGGATCGAGCGGCAGCGTTTCTCCGGCGTCGCCGAAGTCAACGTCGGCCCGCACCACCGGTGCCAGGGAACGCGGCGCAACTTCGATGGTGCAGTCGCTGCGCACTCGCAATTGGCAGGCGCGCAACCATTTCCTGCGGCCCGGCGCGGGCGCTTCGACGCCGGTGGCGGCGTCGTCGGTTTCCAGCAGGCCGGGGGCAGCCGAATGGACGTGGTCGATGCGACCCTCGACCACGCGCACTACGCAGGTGCCGCAAGTGCCGCGCCCGCCGCAGGCGCCGACGATGCGCAGGCCGTTGCGGCGCGCGCCGTGAAAGATGGTTTCCTCGCCCTGCACCTCGATCTCGCGATCGAGCTCGGGAAAGTTCAAGCGGTGCGGGGCCGGGGGCGTGGACATGGCGGTTCAGGAAGCGGTCGTGGCGGCGGCGCGCTCGACCACCCGGCATTTGTCCCGCGTCGGGCACTGGTCGCAACGGGACCATTGCACCGGGGGCAGGTCGATGCCGACACCCATCACCATCGAGCATGACTTGACCGGATGCATCAGGCCGCCGCCGCCGAGGCGGACGCCGATGTTTTCCGCCTGCGCCAGGCGCAGCACCGCAGCCTGGGCGTCGAGCGCAAGCCCCGGATCGCCGGGTCGAAGTTCGCCTGCCATGCACAGCTTGCGCCGCGCGGCCTCGGCCAGCATGCGGTCCTGGGCGCGGCGCGTGACGGCGAAGAGGAGTTCGTTGCCCAGTTCGTCGAGCGCCATCGCGAGCGATGCCTGGCGTGCGGCGAATAGTGCGCTGACCCGTTGCTCGAAGGCCGGGCCCAGCGTGCAAACGGCACAGGCGATGGCGGTCAGCGTGCCCGACGCCGGCAGCAGCCAGGGTCCATGCAGGCGTTCGCCGCCCGCGTGAAGCCATTGCGTCGCCGGAGCTTCCAGCGGAACGATGCAATAGCTGTAGGCCGCGTCGACCAGTCCCGGTTCGCGCGCCGCCGCCAGCGCCTTCTGCCGCAGCCGTTCCCGCACCGGCGATGGCTTGCCGCGCGGCGGCGCGGTCGCCACCTCGCGCAGGACGTCGAAGCCGCGGGCGACGCGCATCGGTTTCAGCCGGCGTACTTGCGTGCCGAGTCAAACATGGCGCGCACGTTGTCGATCGGCGTTTCGTCGGGAATGCCGAAGGCCGTGTCCAGCATCAGGCTGCCGCCCTTGTTCCAGACTTCATCGACCAGGCGCTTGACGGCGGCATCGACGTCGGCCGGCGTGCCGGTGGTCATCATCGAGGGCGAGAGGTTGCCGCGCAGCGCGACCCGGTCGCCGAGGACCTCGTAGGCCTTGACGATATCGGTGCGCTCGAACCAGTAGATGCATTTTCCCGGTGGCACGTCCTTGATGATTTCGAGGCGCTTGGTGCAGTCCGATTCCCACAGCGGCATCGGGATCAGGTCGGCGTCGATCAGGTCCAGCATCATCTGGCGGAAGCTCGGCCACCAGAAGGTTTCGAACTGCTTGGGCGACATGAAGGCATCCGGCGCCCAGTGGATGGGGATGAAGACGATCGGATTGCCGGTGGCCTTCGCATTGGCGATGGTCATCCGCACCAGGTTGCGCCGCATCATGTCGATGGCTTCGAGCAACTGTTCCTTGTGGCGGAAGAGGTCCTTCATCATGCCGGTGGCGCCACGGAAGTAGTCGGCCAGAACGTCGTAGGGCGCGCCGGAAGCGCTGCCGTTGATCAGCGGAAAGCCCAGCGCGCCAATGCGCTTGTTCCACAGGCCGACGTGGGTCATGTAGACGTCGACTTCGTCGGCGGCATCGAGCACCTTTTGCAGCGCCTTGCGGAATTCCTTGTTCGCCAGCGGGCGCAGGCCGGTGATGGCGCGGAAGTAGAACATGCCGGGAAAGACGGGGAAGTTCTCGAAGCCCTCGAAGGCGCCGAAGATGCGCGGCAGGTACTTGTTGAGGTAGAAGCCGGTCGGGTCGGCGATCAGTTCGGCGTACTCCTCGGCTTTCATGTATTCGCGGTCGAGGTATTGGTAGGGCTGGTTGTCGCCGACGCCGTGGCCGGGCCATTGCAACTGCTTGTAGCCGGTGGCCTCGAAGACGCGGCCCAGGGCGCTGGCGCCGACCAGCGAGATGCAGGCATCGGGCTCGAATTCGAGCACGGCACGTTCGGCGATCTCCTTGGTCTTTTCGTAGTCGTACATCAGTTCCTTGTAGCTGATGCCGCCGTACTTCGCCAGCCAGTAGGTGGCGTACATGATCACCGGCATCCGGTCCGCCTGTTTGAGGGCGACGCAATCCAGGATGCGCTTCCAGCGCGCGTCGTAGGCGACTTTGGCCTCCGGGGTCTGCACCAGGTCGCTCATGCCGCCTCTCCCATCCAGGCCTTGCACAGGTTGACCGCTTCCACGGCATTGACGCCGAAGGCATCGGCGCCGGTATAGGCGCGCACCGTCTCGTCGATCTGGCCGCCGCCGATCATGACCTTGAATTTGCCGCGCATGCCCTGCTGTTCGAAGGCAGCGATGGTCTCCTTCATCGAATCGAAGGCCAGCGTCAGGAAGCCGGAAAGCCCGACCACGTCGGGCTGCCAGGTGTTGATCTCGTCGATGAAGCTGTTCACCGGAACGTCGATGCCGATGTCCCTGACCTCGAAGCCGTTGATGTCGAGCATGAAGGCGACGATGTTCTTGCCGATGTCGTGCAGGTCGCCATGCACGGTGCCGATCAGCACCTTGCCCAGCTTCTTCGGCTCTTCGCCCGGCGCGTGCTTGATCAGCGGCTTGGCGATGGCGCCGATGGTTTCCAGCATCTCCCCGGCCAGCACCAGTTCGGGCAGGAAGTATTCGCCTTCCTCGAAGCGCTTGCCGACGATGTCCATCGCGTTGCGGCACAGTTCCAGCACGCGCAGGGGCGCGGCGCCTTCCTCCAGCAGCATGCGCTTGGCCAGTTCCAATGCTTCGTCCTCCTGCATCTCCGCGAGAAACTCGACAAGTTGCCCTTCCTGCTCGTTCATGTCGCCCATCGTTCAGTCTCCTCGTTGTTCATGGGGTCATACGGTATGCAAACGCGGCCGCCTGCGCAAGTCGCATTCGGCGATGATTTCCGCCAGCGTGTCTTCATTGCGATGGCCCATCAGGTGGAAGCCCGCGACGCCTTCGATTTGCGCCAGGGCATCGATGGTCTCGATGCAGATCCGGCGCGCCTCGCGCTGCGGGTCGCGGGCGCCCTCGAGGCGGGCCAGCAGCAGTGACGGAACTTGCACGCCGGGCACGTGGCGGACCATCCAGGCCAGCGCCTTCGCCGATTTCAGCGTGCCGACGCCGACGATGATGTGGGCGCGGCGATGGAGTCCGCGCCGGCGCACTTCGCGCATGAAGTCGACGAACGGTCCGAGGTCGAAGCAAAACTGGGTCTGTATGAAGCGGGCCCCGGCCAGGACCTTCTTTTCGAGGTTGGCGACGCGGTCGGCGTAGGGCGGCACGAAGGGGTTGGCCGTGGCACCGATGAACAGGTCGGGTGCTTCCTGCAGCTTGCGCCCGGATGCGTACTCGCCCCGGTCGCACATGCCGCGCGCGATGTGCAGCAGCGACACCGCGTCGAGGTCGAACACGGGCTTGGCTTGCGGATGGTCGCCCTGGCTGACGTCGTCGCCGGTGAGGCAGAGGATGTTCTTCACGCCCAGCGCCGCCGCGCCGAGCATGTCGCCCTGGATCGCGATCCGGTTGCGGTCGCGGCAGGCGATCTGATAGACCGGTACATGGCCATGCGCGGCGAGGATGGCCGAGGCGGCGACGCTGGACATGTGGCAGTTGCCGCCGGCGCCGTCGGTGATGTTGATCGCATCGACCCGGCCGGCGAACAGCCCGGCGCGGGCCAGCAAGGCATCGGGCCTGGGCGAGTCGGGCGGGGCGACTTCGACCGTCACCACCAGGCGCCCCGAGTTGCAGGCCGCTTCCAGCGCCCCCTGTTGCGGAACGGGCGTGATGCGCTGGCCGACCGGCGGCTGGAATGCCGGGTCCGGGCGCCCCTGCAGCACCTGTATCCAGCTCGATGCGCCGCGCCGACGCTGGTCGATCGCCGGTAACAGCGGCGTCGGGTGCGCCAGGCGGTCGCCGGCGATGCGTTTCGCCCCGGCGCCGGCCTCTACCCAGGCGCAGGGAAGCTCCGGCCGCACTTCGCAGCCACCATCGGCGCGCACGCCGCCGCAGGGGCCGTTGCGCATTTCCTTGGGGCAGTTCATCGGACAGGCCATGCCGGTGGCGGAGAGCACGCACTGGCCGCACATGCGGCAGTCGAACAACGTCGACTTGGCGAGTCGTTCCACCGGTATCAGCAGCGCCTCGGTACGTCCCATGCCGACCAGGCGCGCCAGCGGCGCCAGCAGGGGAGCGACCTTGGACAGGCCCGTATAGGCGCGCCCGAGACCGCGGGCATGGCGTACCGACCACAGGCGCAGGGCGAGCATCCGGGGGCTGGCCTAGAGGTTCAGTTCGAGGCAGTCGTCCCTCGCCCTGGAAACGCAGACCATCATCATTCGGTTGGAAGCCTTTTCCGCGTCGGACAGCACGTAGTCGCGATGGTCGGGCAGGCCGGAGCACACCTCCGCTTCGCAACTGCGGCACAGTCCTTCGCGGCAGGCGAAAGGATGGTCGATGCCCGCCTGTTCGAGCGCGTCGAGGATGCTGCTGCCGGCGTCGATCTGCAGCTCGCGTCCGCTCGACTTTAGGCGGACACGGAAGGGTCGATTGCCTCCGGCGGCCGGCGCTTCGGCTGCGGAAAAGCGCTCGAAGTGCACGCAGTCGGCCGGGTGGGCGGCGGTCTGCGTCGCGACGACCTGCATCAGGGGTTCGGGGCCGCAGCAATAGACATGCTCGTCGCGCCGCAACCGTGCAAGGAAGCCGGCCAGGTCGGCCATCTGCCCGGTCTCGTCGTCGAAATGCAGCCTGACCCGGCCGCCGCCCAGGGCGACGAGTTCCTCGGCATAGGCGGCACGCTGTCGGCTACGGGCGGTGTAAAGCAGACGCCACGGTTTGCGCGCCATTTCGCACCAGCGCACCATGCTCAGAATCGGTGTGATGCCGATGCCGCCGGCGACGAACACATAGCCGGCGGCCTGTGGATCGAGCGGAAAACTGTTGCGCGGCAGGCCGATTTGAAACTCGTCGCCGACCGCGACCGAGTCGTGCACATAGCGCGAGCCGCCGCGGGAGGCATCGGCGAGGCCGATGGCGATCGTGTAACGGTCGGGATCCGGCTGGAAGTTGGCGAGCGAATACTGGCGCACCAGTCCGCCATCGAGATGGACGTCAATGTGGGCGCCGGGTTCGAAGGAGGGCAGGGACTCGCCGTTGGGAGATTTCAGTTCCAGCTCGACGACGCCCGTGGCGACGGTGCGCCTACCAGTGACGCGTGCCGTCAGCATGTCAGGTGTTGCCGCCACTTTTCGCCTCCGCGTCGATCTGCTTGTTCACCATCCAGCGAAACTGCGAGAGGGCGGAATCGATGCCGAGGCTGACCATCTTGAAGCCGCCGTCCATGCCCAGCCTCGCCTGCTGCGCCTCGATCATGGCGCGGTCTTCGGCGAAGGCGGCGACGACGCTCTGGTGGATGGAACGGGTGATTTCCGGCTGGTCGATCAGGAAGTTGTGCGGATGGGCGAAGAAGTAGTGCGTCGAGTTTGCCGTGGCCGGCGTCAGCGCCTGGCAACCGCGAAACTCCGCGGCGTCGACGCGCCTGCCCTCGGGCGCGCCGGTTCCGGTCAAGGCCATGCCGGAGTCCATCAGCAATACCCCGGGCATGACGAAATCGTAGATATTCCAGCGGTCCACCCTGCCGGCGAACGGCCGCACCTTCTGGATGAAGCCAGGCGCCTCGGTATTTGTCGTCCAGCGGGTAACTTTTACGCCGCGGCTGGTGCGTTCTATCTTGGGCACCACCGTGGCATAGTCCTCGCTGCCGCCCAGCGTGGTCGGGTGCACATAGGGCAGGTGCGAGAAGTCGAGGAGGTTGTCGGCGATCAGCAGGTAGTCGACGTCGTAGTGGATGTAGCCGTCATTGCATCGCCACGCCGGGTCGTCCAGCCAGTGGGTGTCGGGAATCAACGCTTCGTCGGCGCCGGTGGCATCGCCCATCCATATCCAGACCCAGCGGTGCTTCTGGATCGCGGGAAACACCCGCACCCGGGCCTGCGGCGGAATGGTCTGCTGCGAGGGGATCTCGATACAGGCGCCGCTACGGTCGAACTTGAGGCCGTGGTACATGCAGCGCAGACAATCGCCCTCGCGCCGCCCCTTCGACAGGGGCGCGCCACGATGGCAGCAGCGATCCTCGAAGGCCACCACCCGCTTGGTCGAGTCGCGCCAGAACACCACCGGGATTCCGGCGATGGTCCGTGCCAGGAATCCGTCCTCGGGCACTTCGTTGTCCCAGGCCGCCACATACCAGCAGTTCTTGACGAACATTGCCACCTCCTTGGTTTTCCACGTGCGGTGACGGCAGGCCGTCGACCGATCCGTGCATGGTAGGAGTTGGTCTATTATGTGTAAATCGAACAAACTACATAGATATTATGAAAGTTGTGCATAAAGCTCCGCTGGACCTCAACCTGGTTGCCGTGTTCGACGTCCTGATCCGCGAGCAGAGCGTGACGCGCGCCGCCGACGAACTGGGCATGTCGCAAAGTGCCATGAGCCACGCCCTCAAGCGCCTGCGCAACTTTTTCGACGACCCGCTGTTCGTCAAGACCGGCGAGGGCATGAAGCCGACGCCGCGCGCCGCGAGCCTCGCCGAGTCGGTGCTGGCCGTGATGGGCACCATCCGCAGCGACCTGCTGGTGCATACGCGCTTCGACGCGGCCAGGGCGAAGCGGGTCTTCAGCCTGTGCATGACCGACATGGGGGAACTGGTCTTCCTGCCGCCGCTGATCGAGGCCCTGCGCCGTCAGGCGCCCGGCTGCACGCTGCGCACCGCGCAGCTGCCGCCCAAGCAGATCTTCGCGGCGCTGGAATCCGGCAACGTCGACCTGGCGATCGGCTCGCTGCAGACGGTTCCTTCCGGCCTGTTCCAGCAACAGTTGTTCACCCATCCCTTCGTCACCATCGTCAATCGAAAGAACCGGCGCATCGGTCCGCGCCTGAGCGAGGACATGTTTTTCGAGATGCAGCACATCGTCGTGTCGCTGGCCGAAAAGGCGGACGAGTATTACGACGGCGTGGTGGACCAGTACGGGCGGCCGCGCCGGATCTTCCTGACGACGCCGCATTTCCTGACCGTGCCGCTGCTGATCGCCGGCGATGCCAACCTGATCGCCACCGTGCCGCGCGAGCTGGGGCGGATCTTTTCCGCCTACAAGGCGATCCGCATCGTGGACACCCCGATCGCCCTGCCGCGCTTCGCGCTGCGCCAGCACTGGCATCCGCGCTACCACCACGACGAGGCGAACAGCTGGCTGCGCAAGCTGGTCAAGGACACCTTCGAGACCTATCCGGAATAGCCTGGCTCGCATGACGGCGGCGGCTGCGACAGGTCGCCGGCGCGCTTGGCTGAATATGAATGCGGTTCATGATTCGTATTCCGGCTGTCGGATTTACACATAACGTCCGCTGCCGCTAAGATCACCGGCGTGTTCCGGGATCGAGTATTGCTGTATCGTTCGATCCGTTGGAATAAAGGGGAGGGGCGCGGATGTCGGTGATGCCGGCTCGCAGCCATGGGACACCACGACACTTGTCCGTTTCCCAGACTACATGACAGTTCGTCCAAGGAGGAAACAATGAAGAAACTGCTTGCGGTATTGACGTTGGCGCTGGTCACCACTTCGGTTGCGGCGCAGATCAAGGTCGGCGTCACGCTGGCCGCCACGGGCCCTGCGGCGTCGCTGGGCATCCCGGAGAAGAACGTGTTCGCACTGGTGCCGAAGACCCTTGGCGGCATGGCGGTCGAGATCATCCTGCTCGACGACGCCACCGATCCGTCGGCGGCGGTGAAGAACACGCACAAACTGATCAACGACAACGTCGATGTCATCATCGGCTCCTCGATCACGCCCAGCACGCTGGCCATGGTCGATGTCGTCGCCGAGAAGCAGACGCCCCTGATCGCGCTGGCGGCATCGTCGCGCATCGTCGAACCGATGGACGCGAAGCGGGCCTGGGTGTTCAAGATTCCGCAGAACGATTCGCTGGTGGCGGGCGGCATCGTCGAGCACATGGTCAAGTCCGGCATCAAGACGGTCGCCTACATCGGCTTTTCCGATGCCTACGGCGAGGGCTGGCATACCGAGTTCTCGAAACTGGCGGAAGCGGCCGGCATCAAGCTGATCGCCAAGGAAGTCTACGGCCGCGCCGATACCAGCGTGACCGCGCAGGCACTCAAGCTCGTGTCGGCGAATCCCGAGGCCATCCTCATCGGGGCCGCCGGAACGCCGGGCGTGCTGCCGCAGGCGACGCTGATCGAGCGCGGCTACAAGGGCAAGATCTACCAGACGCACGGAGTCGCCAATGGCGATTTCATCCGCGTCGGCGGCAAGCAGGTGGAAGGCGCGCTGTTGCCGGTAGGACCGAACCTGGTCGCCGAACAACTGCCCGACAGTCATCCGTCGAAGAAGGCCGGCCTGGAGTTCGTGCAAAAGTACGAAGGGGCTCACGGCAAGGGTTCGCGCTCGCTGTTCGCGGCGCTGGCCTGGGATGCCTGGCTGGTGCTGGACGGCGCGGCGACACGGGCGGTGAAGAAGGCCAAGCCGGGAACTCCGGAATTCCGCAAGGCGCTGCGCGACGAACTGGAAGCGACCAAGAACCTGGTCGCCTCCACCGGCGTCTATAACTACAGCCCGACTGACCATGCGGGCCTGGATTCACGCGCCCGCGTCATGGTGCGCATTGAGAACGGTACCTGGAAGCTGGTTCAGTAGGGCGTTTGCGATCGATCGCAAGAGCGGCCGGGTCTATCCCGGCCATTTTCATTTCATCGGTCGAAGAGTGGGCGCCCTGACGCCCTTCGCGCTCGTTAAGCCAGCAGTTCGCGCAGCCGCGTCTTCAGCACCTTGCCGGTGTTGTTCTTGGGCAGCGCTTCGACCATCACGTAGCGCTTCGGTCGCTTGAAGCGCGCGATGTGGTCGAGGCACAGCGCATCGAGCTCCGCCGTGTCGGGCGCGGTGCCGCGCGGCACGACGAAGGCAATCACGATTTCGCCCCATTCCGCATCGGCCTGGCCAACCACCGAAACCTCGCTCACCGCCAAATGGCGCAGCAGCACTTCCTCGACTTCGCGCGGGTAGATGTTGGAGCCGCCCGAAATGATGACGTCCTTGCTGCGATCCTTCAGCGTCAGGAAGCCGTCGGCATCCATGCTGCCGACGTCGCCGGTATGCAGCCAGCCGTTGCGCAGGGTCTCGGCGCTGGCGGCAGGGTTATTCCAGTAGCCGGCCATCACCGTGTCGCCGTGAACCAGCACTTCGCCGATTTCACCCGGCGGCAGCGGATTGTCCTCGGCATCGGCGACGCGCACTTCGACCCCGGTGAAGGCCGGGCCGACCGAGGCCAGGCGCTCCAGGTGGCGCGGGTGTGCCGTGTCGGCATGCATGGCGCGCGGCAGGCAAGAGATCGTCATCGGCGATTCACCCTGGCCGTAGATCTGCACCAGCACGTTGCCGAAGCGCGCCAGCGCGGCCTTGCAGTCGGCGACGTACATCGGCCCGCCGCCATAGACGATCGTCCGGAGGCCCGGCACGGCAGCCGGATCGGGATGCTCGACCAGGCGCTTGACCATGGTCGGCGCGGCGAACATCGTCACGCCGCGATGCGCCCGCAGCAGCTCGAAGATTTCGGCCGGATCGAAGCCGCCGGATTCCGGCGTGACGTTGAGCCCGCCCTGCGCTATGTGGGGCAGCATGTAGAAGCCCGAGCCGTGCGACATCGGCGCGGCGTGGATGATGGCGTCGCCCGGCGCGATGGCATCGACGTCGGCGAAATAGTTGAGCACCGCCGCCATCAGGTTGCGCTGCGTCAGCGTCACGCCCTTGGGCCGGCCGGTGGTGCCGCTGGTGTAGAACAGCCAGGCCGGATCGCCGGCAGCGCGCGAGGCCGGCGGCATCGGCTCGGCCGCGAACAGGCCATGCCAATCCGGCGCGCCGATCTCGATCGCCGCCTCCATGTCCGACACGGCCAGCCCGGCCACCGCCGGGAACAGGTCGGGCGTGGCGAAGCACAGGCGCGCACCGGCGTGGCCGAGGATGTATTCCAGTTCGCGCGGGTGCAGCTTGGCGTTGATCGGTACCGCCACCAGCCCGGCATGCCAGCAGGCAAACATCAGCTCGACGTAGGCCGGACAGTTCTTCATCACCAGCCCGACGCGGTCGTTGGGCCGCAGGCGCGCGGCCAGGCCGGCGGCGAGGCGCGCCACGCGTTCGCCGAGTTCGGCAAAAGTCGCGACGGTTTGGCTGCCGACCGCCAGCGCGGGTCGCTCGGCATGGAGGCGCGCCGAACGTTCGAGGAGTTGGGCGATGTTCATGGACGCGGCGCCGCGCGCGGCAGGCTGGGGGCAACGAGGATGGCGCCGAACTGCATCAGGTAGAGGATGAAGGCGCTGGCCCAGAGCAGGGTGGCCAAGCCGATCAGCGCCGTGTGCTGGGCGCCGACTCCCGCCGCCACGCGCAGCACGGCGGCGACGAACATCGCGCCGTAGGCAATCAGCATCACTTGCGGCACCACCGGCGGGCGGCCGGTGTGGCGCAGGCTGACGCGGGTCATCAGGCCCAGCATCATCATGCCGAGGCCGCCGATGGTGAAGGCATGCAGCCAGGCCGCCTCGGGCAGCGCGCCGGTCAATTCGGCGACGGCCTTCAATGCAAAAGCCAGCAGCAGCCAGGCGAATCCCAGGTGCATGGTCAGCAGCAGCGGCACGTCGGCCACGCGCCAGCCCTGCCAGCGTGCACTGCGCCAGCCGTAAAGCAGGGCGCAGGCCAGCGCGGCGGCGCCGATCCACGGGTGCGGCGCACCGGCGAGATCGCAGCCGGCGAGCAGCAGCAGCGCCGCCAGTGCCGCGGTCTCCAGCCACATCAGGAAGGGCACCTGGTCGCCGCGCCCCTTATCGCGCAGCGCGTTGCCGGTAAAGATCGGCGCCAGCACGCCACCCTTCAGCACATAGAGCACGACGATGGCCCAGATCGCCGCGCGCAGAGCGAGCGCGGCGACGCCGGCATCGCCCTTCGCTGCGCCCTGGTAATAGAGCAGGTTGGCGACGAAGAGGGCAAACATGATGGGCAGCAGCAGCAGGTAGAGCCGGTTTTTCGCGCGCAGCAACTGCGGCGCCAGCATGCCCATCACGGTGGGAAACAGCAGGGCGTCGACCAGCGCCGGCAGCGGCGCCGGCAGCCAGGGCGAGAGCCAGAATGCGGCGCGCCCGGCGATCCACAGCGCGACCAGCACGGCCAGCCGCCCGCCGGCGACTTCATCCGTGCCGGCCCAGCTCGGCAAGGCGGTGACGACGATGCCGAGGATGATCGCCGCGGCGAAGCCGAAAACGAATTCGTGGCCATGCAGCAGCTTCAGCGGCATGCCGCCGGGCGTCGGCAGCAGGCCGAACCAGGCCGCGAGCCAGATCGCCGCCAGCAGCGGCGCATAGGCGGAACCCAGCAGGTAGAAGGGGCGGAAGGCGCTGGCCCAGAGCGGTGAATGGGTCACGGTGGTAGGAACGGAAACGGGATGGAGGCAATTATGCGGGATGCGGCGCGCCTGGACGTGGATTCGGCAAGCCGGACGAAAAGTCGGCGCCGGCGACACGGCGAAGGAAGGCCCGTCGTATCGGCCGCGCCGGTCAGCGTTGCGGTCGCGGGACCACGCGCGCGGGGCGGCAGATCGGCAGGCCTTCGGCCGATGTCATGCAGGTGGCGTCGATGACTTCCCACCCAGCGCTTTTCGGCAAGGGTGCTGAGGTACATGTACTCGACGCCGATCGAGCCGCAATAGGTCGCTTTCAGGGCGTCGAGGATCTGGCCGAAAGTGGCGCGTTCCGGGACCCCCTTGAACGAA
>NZ_JAFLDR010000050.1 GCF_017302275.1 Sulfuritalea sp. | reverse complement strand
CGGCCGCCGCGCCGCGCGCACGGTGCTGGCCGAGCGGCGCCTGGCCGACTGGAATACCTGGCGCGCCTGGCAAGCGGCGCCGCAGCCGCTGATGACAACGAGGCTGGCGACATGAGGCGTCTTGCTTTCCTGCCCGTGACGCTGGCGACGCCGGCCTGGGCCCACGTTCACTCGGTCAATTTCGATTTCTTCTGCACCACGAACGAAACAATGCCCGGCCTGACGCTGCTGCCCTTCCTGCTGCTCGCCGGCATCGGCATTGCTCGCGCCGTCGCCCGCCACCGCCGGGATCGCTGATGTCCCGGCGCTGGCTGCTGATCCCGGTGCTGCTGTCGCTGGCCGGCATCGCACTGGGCATGGTCTGGGTCGACTGGAGCAAGGGCGGCGCCGGCAGCGGCCTGTACTCGCGCGAGTGGCAGCCCGACCCGGTGCAGGGCTACTGGGACCCCGACCGTTTCTACCAGCCGGTCGTTAGCGTCGAAGGCGTGTTCCCAGCCGCGGAATGCATCACCTGCCACGAAGCGCTGACGCCGGGCATCGTCGCCGACTGGCGCGACAGCCGCCACAGCAAGCCGGCGAATCGCGCGCCGGTGGCCTGTCCGGATTGCCATGGCGCCGACCACCAGAAGCTGCGCATGCCGACGCCCAAGGTATGCGCGGAATGCCACGCCGTGCAGCACGACGCCTTCCAGTCCGAAAAGCAGTACGGCTTCCCCAGCCACGTGCTGGCCATGGAGCGCGCCACTGACAGCAAGCATTTCGCCGACAAGCCCAAGGCGGAAACCACGGCCTGCGTGCAATGCCACTCGGTGGCGACCAAGTGCGATTCCTGCCACACCCGCCACCGCTTCGAGGCCGCCGAAGCCCGCCGCGCCGAGGCCTGCACCACCTGCCACAGCGGTCCGCCGCACCCGGACGACGAGACTTTTTACGGCTCGGCGCACGGCAAGCGCTACCTCGCCGACGCCGCAACGACCGACTGGAGCAAGCCGCTGCGAAAGGGCAACTACCTGACGCCGACCTGCGCCTACTGCCACATGCGAAACGGCCAGCACGTCGTTGCCGACAAGTCGATCTGGCAATTCGGCCTGCGGCAGGTGAATCCGAACACCGCCGAGAACAAGGTCAAGCGCGAACGCTGGATCGAGGTCTGCACCGATTGCCACGACGAGGACTTTTCGCGCCGGCAACTGAACGAGTTGGATCGCGAGCGCACCCAGGCATGGCATGGCCTCAACCGTACCGAGCGTCTGCTGCGCGAGCTGAGGAGCGAAAGGGCCATCTACCCCGCCGCCGGCGAGCGCCCGCCCTACCCGACCGACTGGATGGATGCCTGGTTCCCGAAGGAACGCATCGGCTTCTTCGAGGGCCAGGCTTCGAGCTTCTACAACGTCTCGCCCATCGAGCGCGACTATTTCGAGATGTGGTATTTCGCCAACCTCGGCGCCTACAAGGCCTCGGCCCACGGCGCGCCAGCCTTGGTCAAGGAAGGCCACGAAGCCCTGGCCCATGCCGAGAAATCCATCGCCACCCAGGCCGGGAACCTGCGCGCCAAGGCGCGAGGCCCACGGCCCGACCCGCGCCCCTTGTGGACGGAAGGCGAGTACACGGCGCACAACAGGAAGCACAACTGATGCGCGCCCTGGGCCTGTTCCTGTTGTGGATCGTCGCCCTCCCGGCTGCCGGCAAGCCTTGCGTCGACTGCCACGCCGGCGCGGCGGAGCGCAGTTGGGCGCTGTCCAAGCACGGCGTCATTGCCGGGATCGAAGCCGGCCGCGAGCGCCGGCGCGCGCCGGACTGCGCCACCTGTCACCTCGTCGAAGCCAAAGCGCCGACCGCGCAGCACTACTCCGCCAAACGCACTCGGGCGCAGGCGCGCGAAGCGGCAATGGAGAGCTGCCGCGCCTGCCATTCGCCGCGCTACGCGACCGAGCAGAATGCCGCCGCGCAACGCGGGCTGGCGATCGGCGAAATGAAACGGCGCGAAGCCGAGGCACTGGTGGCGGTGGCGCGCACGGAAATCTCCGGCGAGGAACTGGCGCACATCGAGAAACTGTTCGCGACGCTGCGCGACGGGAACCTGCGCGACCTGCGCCTTGGGCTGGCCCACCAGTCGCCCGACTACCAGTGGTGGCTGGGGCAGGCCGCGCTCGACGGCAGCCTGCTGCGCATCAAGGGCGCGCTGGGCGAATCCCGTCGCCTGCGACAGCAATCGGGCGCTGCCGCCGGACCCGGATCGCCTCGCGCGCGCTAGCGCAAGTCGACCCCGTTTCCTACCTAGGCGCGTCCCACGGCATCGTACGCGTAGCCACGGGCAACGGTTCTGGACAGCGCCGCAATACAGCCATTTGGTTGAAATCCGTGACATTTCTCCTGTCCCGGGGCTGTAGCGGCGGGTAGCATTTTCTTCAAGGACTCCGGCTCCGGCTCGTGAATTCAACCGACGCAGGATGACGTCATGGCCGAATTTGCCGCGTCGACGTTTCTTGCACGCCACGAAATTGATCGCACCAGAACCCTTCCGCCAACCCAATGGATCGTCAGTCGCTCCGCTTGTCCAGCACCGTACGCTTCGCCACCGAACTTCGCCATGGTTCCGCCCAGGCCGAGTCCGGGTCGCGCGGCGCACGGGTGCCGAACGCGCCGGCCGGATGGCCAAGCGAAGTTTCGCCGCGATGAGCTTCCTGAGTCTCAAGTCGAAGCTGACGCTATTCACCGCCTTGCTGTTCGTCAGCACGGTGATAGTGCTCGCCTACAAGCTTGAACGGGAAGTGCGTGGCGAGTTCCAGTCGGTGCTGGAAGCCGCGCAGTTTTCCAGGCTGCATCCGATCGCGGAGAACATCGAATCCGCCGCACGGGAACGCCTGGCCTTCCTCGCCGGAACCGCCGACCGCATCAATCCGCGATGGCTCGGGGACGCCGTCCAGCTCGATCGATTCCTCGCCGAACACCTGCCGCCGTCCGGCATGTTCGGGGGCGGCCTGATGATTTTCGCGAGCAACGGAACGGAACTCTCGCCCCGCGTTCGGCACGATAGCCCGCCACTGCCTGCGCTTGCCGCGACGCTGTTGGTGCGCGACGTCGTCGATCGCGGCATCGCGCTCGTCGGCAAACCCGCATCCGGCTCTTCCGGCGCCCGGCCGGAGCTGATGATGGGCGCCCCGATCCGCGATGAAAAGCAACGCGTCGTCGCCGTACTGGTTGGCGCCATCAGCATCCAGAGCGACGATCTGTTCGGCAAGGCCATCACCGGACGACTCCGCACCGAAGAAAAGCTTCACGTCGCCTCCCTGCGGGACAATGTCTTCGTCGCGTCGACCGATCCCGGCCTGATACTGAAACCCCTGCCGCCCAGGGGAATCGACCGCATGTTCGACCGCTACCGCGACGGCTTTGTCGGCTTTGGCGTGGCGCCCGATTCGAGCGGTGTCGAGCAGTTCAGTTCGGCGATGCGGATACCGAGCACCGGCTGGGTAGTGTTGTCGAACCTGCCGACCCGAGTCGCCTTCGAATCGATCGACTCGATACGGGACAAGATTCAGTTCGGCGCCACGCTCTCGTCGCTGCTGATTCCCTTCCTGCTCTGGCTCTACCTCAACGGCCAACTGAAACCCCTCAGCCGCGCAGCGAACACGCTCGATGAAATGACCCAGGGCCACAGGGAGCTGCAACCGCTGCAGGCTGACGGAAGCAAGGAAATCCGGCGCCTGCTGCACAGCTTCAACCTGTTGCAAACCCACATCGGCCTGCAAAAGGCCTCGCTGCGCGACAGCGCGGAAAAACTGCGCCTTTCGGCCAAGGTGTTCGAAAGCAGTTGCGAAGGGATTGTGATCGCGGACGCCGAGATGCACATCCTGTCCACCAACAGCGCCTTCACGCGCATGAGCGGCTATCGTGAAGACGAAGTCAGCGGCAAGACGATGCACCTGCTGAATGCCACGCGGAGCGATCCCGAAATGCTGCGCAGGATGCTGCATGAACTGACGGATGCCGACAACTGGCAGGGCGAAGTACTGCATCAGCGCCGCAACGGCGAAACCTACCCGGCCTGGCTCCATGTCAGCGTGATCCGCGATTCCGGGAACCGACCATCCAACTACATCATGGGTTTCCTCGACATCAGCGACCGCAAGCAGGCCGAGGCCCGCATTGAGTTCATGGCTTACCACGACCCACTCACCGGCCTGCCGAATCGGCGCCTGGGAATAGACCGGCTGAACCAGGCCATCGCCTACGCCGACCGGGCCGGCAGCAAGACGGCGTTGATCTTCCTCGACCTCGACAACTTCAAGACCATCAACGACTCCTTCGGTCACGCTGTTGGCGACCTGCTGCTGAAAGCCGTCGCAAGCCGCCTCGGCGAATGCATGCGCGACTGCGACACGATCTGTCGCCAGGGCGGTGACGAATTCCTGCTGGTGCTCGGCAACGTGCTGAACACCGATGCCATTACCGCCGTCACCGAAAAGCTCCTCGACGCCCTCGCGGCCACCTTCGAGATCGAGGGCAACGAATTATCTACCTCGACCTCGATCGGCATCGCAGTGTATCCCGACGATGGACGCGACATCGAAACCCTGCTCCAGCGCGCCGATACCGCGATGTACCACGCCAAGGAAACCGGCAGGAACGCCTACAGCTTCTTTACCGAACAGATGAACATCGACGCCGTCGAACACCATCGGATACGCGTCGGATTGCTGCACGCCCTGCACCGCGGCGAATTCCGCCTCAACTACCAGCCCCAGATCGACCTCGCGACCGGTGCGGTGGTCGGCGCCGAGGCGCTGATCCGCTGGAACCACCCGCAACGCGGTGAGTTGGCGCCGGACCAGTTCATCACGGTCGCGGAAGACAGCGGACTGATCGTACCGATCGGCGACTGGGTACTGCGCGAAGCCTGCCGCCAGGCCGCCGCGTGGCGCAGTTCGGGGCTCCCGCAATTGGTCGTCGCCGTGAATGTGTCGGCAATCCAGTTCACCCGCGGCGACCTCGAAGCCAGCGTGCGGACGGCGCTCGAGGAATCGGGCCTGCCACCCGCCTGCCTCGAGCTCGAACTGACGGAATCGATCCTGATCCAGAATACCGAGCAAGTCCTGCAAACCGTGCAGCGCCTGAAATCGCTGGGCGTCATGCTTTCGATCGACGACTTCGGCACCGGCTACTCCAGCTTGGCCTACCTGACCCGCTTCAAGGTGGACAAGCTGAAGATCGACCGGTCCTTCGTCTGCGACATGGAGAACCAGCCGAACAACGCACTGATGGTGCGCGCCATCATCCAGATGGCCGCCAGCCTGAACCTCAAGACCATTGCAGAGGGCGTCGAGGACGAAGAACTGGTCGCCTTCCTGCGCAATCAGCACTGCGAAGAAGCGCAGGGCTTCTATTTCTCCCACCCGATGCCGGCGGTCGAGTTCGCCGATTACCTCTTGCGCGACCAAGCCATCGCGGCCTGAACGGCTGCGCCACCGGCGGGCACCGGTTTCAGCGCCCGGTTCTGAAGAGTCGGCGCTGGCGCAACGGCAAAAAGGAACTCAGGGATTGCTTCCCGCGCTCCAGCGCGGCAACGACAGGCGGTTGATCAAGGCCATGATTCCGCGCCAGAGCCGTGGCAAGAGCCAGACCATCAGCGCCACCATCAGCACCAACAGGCCCAGCATCACCCAAGGATGGGCGAACATCAGCCACAGTCCGGTCAGCACCACGACATCTTCGCCAGTCGAGGCGGCGATGTTGCTGAAGGGCTCGGGCGAAGTGTTGATCATGGCGCGCGCACTGGCCTTGGTGAAATGGGTGCCGGCTGCCAGCGTACCGCCGAGCACCGCCATCGCCGTCTGCCATTCGAGGCCCTGACCGCCAAACACCATTGCCGCCAGCGCGGCGCCGGCGGGAACGCGGATGAAGGTATGCACCGTGTCCCACGCGCTGTCGAGCAGGGGAATCTTGTCGGCAAAGAATTCAACGAACAGCATCAGCCCGGCGGCGCCGAAGACCAGCGGATGCTGCAGGATACGCAGGCCCGGGGGCAGTTCCGCTATGCCCAGGTAGCCGACCATGCCGACGACGAAGATCACCGTGTAGAGGCGCAGACCCGCCGCCCAGCCGAGGCCACCGGCAAGGGCCAGCAAGCCCGCAAGATCCAGCGGCAGGTGCGATACGTCCATGGGTGCTCCGTCGGTCCGGCATCAGGTCTACGGCGCCACTATATAGCGCGGAGCGCCGGCACTTCAAGCAATTCCTTGGAGACTCCCTGTCACGCTTGGCGTCCCAGATACACCGGCTTGGGCCTTGCCTTGAAAGCGCGGATGCCCTCATGGTAGTCATGGCTGGCGTAGACGATGCGGCGCAGGCCCTGCACTTTCTCGAAGTCGCGCGGGCAATTGCGGACGTCCACGATAGGGGCATCGCGAAAATATTTCCCGACTACCGTAAGCAACCGCTGGCGCGGGCGACTAAGCCATAATGCCTGCCTACCGGAGACCCCCATGCACGCCACCCTGCCTCTGCTGCGCCAGACCGATTTCCCCGCCCTCAAGCGGCGCGCACTCGACACGCTGCAAGTCAACCTCGGCTACCGATGCAACCAGAGCTGCGTCCACTGCCACGTCAATGCCGGCCCCAAGCGCACGGAGGAAATGACCGCTGAAACCATCGATGCGGTGATCGACTTCATTGCCGCCAGTCCCGGCGTCGCGACGCTGGACCTGACCGGTGGCGCGCCGGAACTCAACCCGCAATTCCGCCGTCTGGTCATCGCGGCGCGCGCGCGCGGGCTGCGCGTGATCGACCGCTGCAACCTGACCATCCTGGAGGAGCCCGGTTTCGAGGACATGGCCGCCTTCCTTGCCGCCCATCGCCTGGAGATCGTCGCCTCGCTGCCCTGCTACCTGGAGGAAAACGTCGACCAGCAGCGCGGCAAGGGCGTGTTCGAGGCCAGCCTGTGCGGCCTGCGGCAGCTCAACGCGCTGGGCTATGGTGCCGACGGCAGCGGGCTGCTCCTGAACCTGGTCTACAACCCGCAGGGCCCGAGCCTGCCGCCACCCCAGTCCGCGTTGCAGGCCGCCTACAAACAACACCTCGGCGAAAAATACGGCGTCGTCTTCAACGAACTGTTCACCCTGGCCAACATGCCGATCCAGCGCTTTGGCAGCATGCTGATCTCCAAGGGGCAGTTTAATGCCTACATGACTACGCTGCGCGCCGCTCACCGCGACGAGAACCTGGCGCAGGTCATGTGCCGCAGCCTGGTCAGCGTCGACTGGCAGGGCTACCTCTACGACTGCGACTTCAACCAGCAGCTCGGATTGGCGATCGCGGGCCCCGCCGGCGGACGTCTGCACATCAGCCGTGCCAGCGCCGCCGCGATGGAGGACGGTGCGATCCGGATCGCGAACCATTGCTATGGCTGCACCGCCGGCCAGGGTTCCAGCTGCGGCGGCGCGCTCGGCCACGAAACCGCTCCGGCACCAAGCTGCGCGGGCTGAGGCCTGCGCATCGCCGATGCCGATCCCGGTCGATTCCGCCGCGCGCCCCGGCAGGACCTGCCCGCTCCGCTATCGCTACGGCGCCGCCGCCATCGCGACGCTGCCGGAGCAGTCCGCAAGCACGCTGTACGTGATCGGCGGGCTCTACGGCAACCTGCCGGCGTTGGACGCCATCGAAGACATGGCGCGCGCCGAGCCGGGCCCGGTCACACTGTGCTTCAACGGTGACTTCAACTGGTTCAACGTCGATGACGCGGGCTTTCGCGCCATCAACGAGCGCGTGTTGTGCCACAGCTTCATCGCCGGCAACGTCGAGGCGGAACTCGGCGCGCACGGCGGTGACACGGGATGCGGCTGCGCCTATCCGGACTCAGTCGATGATGCCGTGGTGGAACGCTCCAATCTAATCCACGCCAGGCTGCAAGCCGCCGCGGCGCGACACCCCGACATCCTTGCGCGCTTCGAAAAGTCGGCGCTGGCGGCACGGTGGCGCGTCGGCGACCTGCGCATCGGCGTCGTCCATGGCGATGCCGATTCGCTCGCCGGCTGGCGTTTCGACGCGGCACGCCTCGACGATCCCGCCGAACGCGACTGGCAGGCGGCCGCATTCGCCGCCGCCGAGGTTGACCTGTTTGCCAGCAGCCATACCTGCCTGCCCGCCTTGCGCCGCTTCAAGCATCGCGGGCCGCGACTGGTAGCCAACAACGGCGCCGCCGGCATGCCCAACTTCCGCGGCGAACGCCGCGGTCTGCTGACCCGCATTAGCGTCCACGCCTCGCCCCATGAACCGATAGACGGGCAACGAATGCATGGCATCCATGTCGACGCGCTGGCGATTTGCTACGACCACGCCGCGTGGCTCGCAAGCTTCCTCGCCAACTGGCCAGAAGGTTCTCCGGCCTGGCTGTCCTACTTCCGGCGCATAGTCGATGGCCCCGATTACGCCCGGAGCGATGCGTTCGCGCCGGGCTGACCCCATACTTCCAGTCATCGCTCACCGCGGGGAACTTTCATGCCCACTCAACTGCACAACATCGACGCTTGCGTTTTCGACGCCTACGGCACCCTGTTCGACTTCAACAGCGCGGCCAGCGCCGCCCGCGACGAACTGGGTGAGGACTGGCAGCGCCTGTCCGACCTGTGGCGCCTGAAGCAGCTGCAATACACCTGGCTACGCGGCCTGGCCGGACACCATGCCGAGTTCTGGCAGGTCACCGGCGATGCGCTGGATTTTGCCCTTGCCACCCTGCACATCGAGCGCCCCGGCCTGCGTGACAGGCTGATGGATCTGTATCTGCAACTCGCTGCCTACCCCGAAGTGCCTGCCATGCTGCGCGCACTGAAGGATCGCGGCATGAAGCTCGCCATCCTGTCGAACGGCAGCCCGCCGATGCTCGCGGCCGTGGTCCGCAACTCGGGGTTGGCGGACGTGTTCGACGCCGTGCTGTCGGTGGAGGAAGTCGGCGTGTTCAAACCGCATCCCTCGGTCTATGCCCTGGCCTCGCAGCGCCTGGGCACCGTGCCGGCACGCATCTGCTTCCTCTCATCGAACGGATGGGATGCGCATTCGGCCAAGGCCTTCGGTTTCCGCGTGCTCTGGTGCAACCGCTTCGGTCAGGCGCCAGAACGGATACCGGCAACCCCGGATGGCGAGATCGAGGATCTGTCGGTGCTGCCGGAGATGGTCTGTCGATAGCGGGTTGGCGGCTCGCTGGCGCGCACGCTTCGCCAAGTTTCGGATACGGGCGCCCGGCTGCGGCGAACTTGTGAAATGCGAAAGCGGCGGCCCGCTCAGCTATCGCGATACTTTTCGATCAGCCGATACACGTGGCGCTCGCTGATTCCCAACACGGTGGCCGTCTTCTGCCGGTTGCCGGCGTACCTCGCCATGACCTGCTTCAGGTAGTCGCGCTCGATCTGCTCGAGGGTAGGCTCCTGGCCGAAGCGAAGCACGGTTTCCCCGCCGTGCGCACGCGGGATGAAAGCGAGGTGCTCGGCGCGGACCTGTGTTCCGGGTCGGGCCAGGATGATCGCGCGCTCCATGGCGTTGCGCAGTTCGCGCACATTGCCGGGCCAGTCATGGGCCTGAAGCAGTTTCAGGCCGTCGGGCGCCAGGGTCATGGGTACGGTGCGCGTCAGCAAGCTGAGGAAATGTCGCGCCAGGGGTTCGATGTCCTCGCGCCGCGAGCGCAGTGCCGGCACCGCGATGACGAACCGCGACAGGCGGAAATAGAGATCGCTGCGAAAGCTGCCGCTGCGGCCCATGGCCTCTATGTCGCGATTGGTGGCAGCGACAAAACGCGCATCGGCGGTCAGTGTCTTGTTGCCGCCGAGGCGGCGGAAGGTGCTGGTCTCCATCACGCGCAGCAGCTTGGCCTGGATCGCGGCTCCGATGTCGCCGATCTCGTCGAGAAACAGCGTGCTGCCGGCGGCCTCCTCGATCAGGCCTTTCTTCTGCCGATCGGCGCCGGTGAAAGCGCCTCGCTCGTGCCCGAACAACTCCGACTCGAACAGGTTTTCCTGCAGGCCGCTGCCGTCGATCGCGACCAGTTCGCGGTGACAACGCGGACTGCGGTCGTGTATTGCCTGCGCCACCAGTTCCTTGCCCGCGCCGGATTCGCCGAGGATCAGCACCGTTGTATCGGTCGGCCCGACCGCATCAACCATTGCCTGAACTTCGCGCATGGCGGAACTGTCGAAAATCATGGGTCCCGGGCGGCGTGCCGCCAACTGGTTGCGGTAGAACTGGTTCGACTCCCTCAGCTCCGCAGTTTCCAGCACGTGGCGCACGGTCATTTCCAGTTCGTCGACATTCACCGGTTTGGTCAGAAAGTCAGCCGCGCCTTCGCGGATTGCATTGACCGCATTGGGAATCGATCCATAGCCGGTAAGCACGATCACCGGATACTGGTTGCGGATTTCAGCGAGGATCCTGGTCGCATCGCTGTCGGGCAGCTTGAAATCGAGAATGATGGCATCGGGTTCGATTTCACGAAGTTTCTGCTGGGCCTCGGCCCAGGTACCGGCGCCGACGCTGGAAAAACCCATCGACTCGATCTGGCGCCGCAGAAGGCTGTTGAAGACGACGTCGTCATCGATGATGAGCAGGGTCTTCTTCTTCACTCGCCGTTCTCCCATGCGTTTTCGGCCAGCGGCAGGCGAATCAGGAAACGCGTGCCGCCACCGGGTGCGCTTTCGACCCGGATTTCACCCCCCATGCGATCGACGAAGTTCCTGACGATGGTCAGGCCCAGGCCCGTCCCGGCGACTCCGTCGGCGCGCCGACTGAAGAAGGGATCGAAAATCCTGGCGACGTGTTCCGGGTCGATGCCGATTCCGGTGTCGGCAATCTCTATCAGGGCCTGCCCATCGAAGTCGCTGACCCGGGCTGTCAACGTGCCGCCCTCCGGCATCGCGTGATGGGCGTTCTGCACCAGGTTGAGGAAAATCATGCGGATCTCGGCTTCGTCGGCCAGCACTCGCAGTTGCCCCTCGGGCAATTCGATCCGCTGCCGAATTTCCCTGCTCTGGGCGTCGAACTCGAGCAGCCGCAGGGTGTCCGACAAGGCTTCGCCGAGCACGACCAGCTGCAGGCTGGCGCTGGGCGGACGCGCCAGCAGCAGCAGGCGGCGCGTCACGGCGATGCAATTGTCGATCTCCTGGTCGATGAGGCCCATGTACTCGGCGATCTGTTCTGGCGTAATGCGCGTTTCGCGGATCTCGCGTGCGAGGCCCTGAACGCCGAGTCGAACCGAGCCTAGCGGATTGTGAATCTCGTGGGCGATGCCGGCCGCGAGCAAACCGAGCTCCGACAGCCTTTGTTCATGGGACAGCTGCACCGCCTGGCCGAGATCGCGCACCGACTCGACGATGTAGCGCTCTCGGTGGCCCTGTCGATCGATCTCGACCAGCACGGCGTTGATTTCGGCCGGGAACTGGCCACCGCCAACGCGCTGGTGGCGGTGACTGGCCTTGAGCGTCGCTCCGACTTCCTGTAACTCGACCAGCGGGCAGATCACCATGGTCGCGACACAAGGCTCGGCACGGGCATGGCTGCTGCTATGGCAGGAATGATCGAGAATCCCTTCGAGCGGCCGCCCGGTCTGCTGGCAGAAGGCGCGATTCGCCAGCACGACCTTCTTGTCGGCGACGCGGATGACGCGCACGCCATCGGGCAGTCCGTCAAGGATTTCCTGCAGCCAGGCTTCGTGTGCCTGCATCAGAGTCATCTGGGTTTCGAGGTGCCCCGCCATGCGATTGAAGCTGTCGGCGGTACGACCGATCTCGTCGTCGCGCGTAACCACGGCGCGCACCGACAGGTCGCCGGTGGCCAGGGAACGAGCGGCGGCATCCAGATCGGCCAGCGGTCGAATCACGTGGCGGCGCAATGCCAGCCACAGGGTGGCCAGTGTGAGGCCGAGCACGGCGCTGCCGGCGAGCAAAAACAGGGCGGCGCTGCGCCGGGCACTGTCGCGTATCGGTGCGGCGTCGTAGTCGATCACCAGGACACCATTTACGGGGTTGGCAGCGATGGTGCCGTGACACGGCATGCACGGGGCGCGATTCGGCACGGGATTGATGGACCGCAGCACCTCACCGCCGCTTTCCAGGTTCTCGAAGCGGCTCAGCGGCTTGCCGGCCGTGGTGGCCTGCGCCACATCGGCCATCTGGCGCCCCAGCTTGGCCGCGTCCGAGGCAAAGCGCACCTCTCCGGATGGCGCCAGGATCACGACATCGCGTATCCCGGGCAGCGCACCGAGCTTGCCGACGATGTCAACCAGACCTTCGACATCGCGCTTGAGCATGGCGTTTTCCCAAGTCACCTGGAGCATGCGGTTCAGGTGCAGCGAGGCCTCGGCGCGTTCATTTTCGAGTTGCTGGCGGTAGAGGCCGAGAAAGACCACACCCAGCAGCAGCGAAGCTCCGCCGGCGGCCAGCAGGACGCCGCGCAACAGGTGGTGGCTCAAATGGGCAACGCGAGTGACCATGAAGCGAGGATACTGCAGACAAACGCTCTTTGCCCTGTTGCGACGGAATCGCCGCCGCTACCGGTTGTCACCGGTGCCAGCCTTACCAGCTCGGGCCGGCGGCCCCGGGCATGAAGGCAACAGGTACCGCCACCGGTTCGGCCTCGCGTTGCGAGCCGAGGCTGGCCGCGATTTCCTCCCTGCTTGGCCGGTGCTCGGCGAGGTGGCCGGCAATCAGGTCGCGCACCTGCTGCAGCCAGGAGTCGGTCAACAAGGCCAGCGCGGCGAAGAACATCGTGTCGCAGCGGTCGGCCACGCGCCGGGCGAAGTCGGGCAGCCAGCGCAGCAGGTGGAAATCGAGAAACCGGCCGAGCGCACGCCAGTCGTCGGAGGTGGCGGCCGCATCGAGGCGCCGGGCGAGGAACTGCAGCTGGAACACCAGGTGATCGTCCGGGCGCTTGCGCCAATCGGGAACGGCCAGGCTGTTCTCGGCATATAGCTTGCGCAAGTCGAACATCGCGTCCTGGCAGACTAGGTGATCATCGGACAGCCAGTAGGATTCGCTGGGCGAAGCGCCGAACGCACCGGTCAGGTACACCGCGGCGAAATCCGCCGCCAGCTCGTCGAGCAGTGCGGCATCCGGGCTGTCCGGCAGGAAGGCCAGAGCCGTCCGCATCATCTCGAAACTGCCCAGGCTGGCCGGGCCCGCCGGCAGCAGGCCGAGGTTGGCCGGAAAGCCCGCCTCCTTCAGCCCGGCAAGCACCGACGGCGTCAACTCCGTGTCGTGCAGCAGCGCGAGCGTGGCGGCATCTTCGGCGAGCGCCGCGGCCACCTCTGCGTTCAAGGTCATTGGCGTACCCACCCCCCGACCCTCTCCCCAGGGGATGGGGTGACAATGGTTCGCCGCTTTCCGGCTCCTTGTGATGACTGGCGCCTCTTCGGGCGGCCGTGCGAGACGCTCATCAGACCTTGCCCTTGCTGTGCGGCACGAAGGCAATCGAGGGACGGGTCAGCTCCGGATCGGCGAAGTTCTTGACCTGGCGCACCGGCTTGTCGTTGGGACCGATCGCGGTGGTCTTGTGGCTGCCGTCCCAGAGCCCCTGGATCGGACCGATGTCGAGCACCCGCATCATGCAGGCCATGACGCAGTAGGGCTTGCGCCCGGCTTCGATCTCGTCGACGCACATGTTGCACTTCTGGACGATCTGTTCCTTCGGATTCCACTGCGGCGCGCCGTAGGGACAGGCCGCCTCGCAGCGGCGGCAGCCGATGCACAGCGTCGAATCGATGTCCACGATACCGTCCGCCTCGCGCTTCCAGATCGCCCCGGTGGGACAGGTCGGCAGGCAGGCAGGCTCGGCGCAGTGATTGCAGCTCATGTTCACCTTGTAGGCGAACACGTCCGGGTACTGGCCGCCTTCGACGTACATCACGCGGCGGAAGCGCGGCCCCGGCGGCAATCCGTTCTTGTCCTTGCAGGCGATCTCGCAGGCGCGGCAGCCAATGCAATCGACGTTGTGGTGGATGAAGCCGAGTTGCTTCGCCGGCTTCACCGGCTCGTAGGTCTGCGCGACTTTCCTTTGCAACGCAACCTTGACTTCCTTCATGTCGAGTTTCTTGGTCATGATCAGGAATCCCGGCGGAAGATGTAGGAACGCGAGGTCGCCACACTGTCCCAGCCGGGCCTGTGCTCAAGCGTCGACTTGCGGATGTTGGCCAGTATCGTGTTGTAGGCGAAGGCGCCGGCCGGACTGGGCTCGTCCTTGGTCAGGAAATCCGGATTGCCCGAGCGGTCGACACCCTTCTTGTCGAGGTCCATCCAGGAGCCCTCGAACAGCACCGCCACACCTGGCATGCAGCGTTCGGTGACGTAGGCGGGCACGACGACCGTGCCACGATCGTTCCACACCTCGACGATGTCGCCGGTGACGATCCCGAGCTTCTTCGCGTCGGCGGCGTTGAGCGTGACTTCCTGCTGGTAGGTCTCGCGCAGCCAGGGAATGTTGTGGAAGATCGAGTGGGTGCGCCAGCGCGGATGCGGCGTGATCAGGTGGAAGGGATGGTCCTTCACCTTCGCCACATCCCCCAGCCATTCGAAGGGTTCGATCCACTTCGGGATGGCCGGGATCGGGTAGCCGTATTGGGTCTTGGTCCAATCCTTGACCTGCGCCAGCGTGGTCGAGAATATTTCGATCTTGCCCGAGGGCGTCTCGAAGGGAACTCCCTCTTCGATCTGGTCGCGGAAGGCGACCAGGGGCTTGTCAAAGGTGAATTTATAGACGCCGCGACGCTTGAATTCCTCCCAGCCCATCTTGACGCCCTGGTGATCCTGTACCTTCTTCCACCACGCGACAAGATACGCCTCGTCCACCGCATCCGGGTTGTCGAAGTAGTTGCGCTCTGCGCGCGGGTTATAGCGCTTGCCCAGGCCCTTGAGCGAGGGATCGAGGGCCTCCAGCCGCCAGGCCAGCTCGGTATAGACCTGCAGGTCGGTCTTCGACTCGCCCATCGGCTCGATCACCTTTGGCCGGTGGATGTAGTAGTGGCCCTTGTACCAGGGCAGCGCGACGTCGTGGCGTTCGAAGTGGGTGGCGATCGGCAGCAGCACGTCGGCCCAGAGGCCGGACGGCGTGATGGTCGAGTCGGAACAGACCACCAACTCCAGCTTCTTGATCGCCTCGATTTCCTTGTTGATGTTGGTGAGCTGGTTGAACCAGTCCGAACCGTGCCAGAAGATGCCCTTGATGTTGGGAATCTTGCCGTCGAGCTCGTCGTCGCGTGGCCAGCAGCCGATCTCCTCGCGCTTGACGTTCGGATAGTTCAGCACGCAATGCGCCCAGCGGTCGGACTTGATCGAGGCCCACCAGAGATTGGCGTTCTCGTCGTAGGGATAGGCCACGGACTCGGCATGCCAGCCCTTGCCGACACCCTCGGCGCAGCCGCCGAGGATGCCGATGTTGCCGGTCATCGCCTGCACGGCCGCCGCCATGCGGTTGTACTGCTCGCCGTAGGCATTGCGCCCGGGAGACCAGGAAGCCTTGAGCGCCGCAGGCTTGGTGCGCGCGTACATGTCGGCCAGCTTCCTGATGTCGGCCGCCGGCACGCCGCAAATCTTCTCGGCCCACTCGGGCGTCTTCGGCGTCTTGTCGTTGGTGCCGAGGATGTAATCCTTGAAGCTTTCCTGCCCCTTCGCCCAGTCCGGCATGGTGCCGGCATCCATCCCCTGGACGAACTTGTCGATGAACTTCTGGTCCTGGAGGTTGTTGGCGAAAATGTAGTGCGCCATGCCGGCCAGCATCGCCGCATCGGTATTGGGCCGGATCGGGATCCACCAGGCATCGTAGGCGGCGGCCGAATCGGTATATTGCGGATCGACGACGACGAACTTGCAGCCCTTCTGCTTGGCCAGGCGCAAGTAGTAGAAGGTGTTGCCGCCGTGGAAGGTGTAGGCCGGATTCCAGCCCCACATGATCATCAGCTTGGTGTCGGCAAAGGCATCGTCTTCATTGCCGTCCTCGATGGTGCCGAAGGTCATGCGCGAACTGAAGGTGGTGCCCTGGTAGCTGGGCACCGACCAGGAATTGGTGCGGCAGCCGAACAGGCCGAGAAAGCGCGCCAGCAGACCCTCGATCTGGTCCGACTTGTGCAGCACGCCGTAGGAGGTGCCAGCGTAGGCCTGGTCGAGGATCGCGGTCGGACCATACTTGCCCTTCAGCTCGATCATCTTTTTCGCGACATGGTCCAGCGCCTCGTCCCAGGAGACGCGCTTGAACTTGCCCGAACCGCGCTCGCCGACGCGCATCATGGGATAGAGCAGGCGCTCCGGCGAATACAGGCGCGAGCGGTAGGAGCGGCCGCGCAGGCAGGCCCGCAACTGTGGTTCGGCGACAGTGTCCTTGCCGAAGGCGCCGTTTTCCTGGTAGCGGCCGTCGTCGGTCGACAGGCGGACGATGACGTCGCCCTTCTTGTGCGCCACCAGCATGTGACGCGAACCGCAATTGTGATCGCACGAGGTAACGACAGTGGTCAACTGGTCGTCCGTGTAATGGGGCTCATAGGCGAAGGCCTGCGCCTCCTTGTCCTGCATCGTCAGTTCGATCAGGCCGCCGGCACCGGCCAGCGCGGCGCCGGCCGCGGTGGTCTTGAGAAAACTGCGGCGTGCCGGGTTGAGGATGTCGTGAATGGCGAAGGGTATCGGTTTCATGATCAATGGGCTCCCGCGGTCGGGGCCGCCGATGACGTGAGGAAGCGCATTTCGGAATGGCGCGGCCGCAGGCGCGCCCATTCGGGCGTCACCTCGGGCATGCCGGGCCAGGAATTGCGCGCATAGGGGTAGGCAGTGCGGTACCAGGCGCGACCGCCGTGGCAGCCGTAGCAGACGTCGCCGCCGGTCTTGTTGGCGGTGCCGGCCTTGGCCGCCGCCTCGATGGCGTCGGCCTTGAGGTAGCTGACCTGGTGCCGGTTGGTGCGAAAAGCGCCGTGACACGCAAGGCAGTCATTCTGGAAGGTGTCCTTGACCTCGGACCAGGGGCCGGGCAGACCCATGATTTCCTTCGCCGGAAACTGGCCGTGGCACTTGAGGCAGGTTGTTTCCGGATTGACCTGCTTGCGCAGGGTGAAGCCGCGATCGGCCTGGGGCGCCGAGGTCGCCGAGGCGCCTTGCGCCTCCTCGCGCGGGTCATGGCCCTGGTGGCAGGTGTTGCAGCGCAGGTCCATCAAGGCCTGTGCCATCGGCGTCGTCAGGTGCCGTCGATGGAAGCTGTCCTGCTCTCCGCTGTAGGTACTGGTGCGCTGGTACCAGGCAATGCTGTCGGCAGCGCGAACACCGGCCGGCGATGCGACGCGCGGCTTGTCTTCCAGCACTTCCTTGTGGCAGGCCAGGCACTGCGCGTCGGTCGCGGTGTCGATGGCCGGCTTGAAATGCAGGGGGCTGTAGCTCGCCCGCAGCAGCTTCCCGTCGAGATCCATGACACTTTCGCGGTCGGCAGCCTGTTGGGCATCCCTGCCCGCCCCGACGCCCCACGCCGAGGCAAGGATCACCAGGGCGACCAGAATCCACTTGATCGAATTTTCCATGCTTTAACGCGAAACTGCCGAATAGGTTGCTTTTGATATCGAGCGCAGCGAGCCATTTAGCCCCCCCCCGCGAGGGAGCGGGGCGGGAATTCGCGACGCATGCGTCGCGCCGCCGCAGCCGGCTGGCTGTGTAAAGTCAGCCGTGGGCCGCTTAGCGGGAAGGGGGGCGGGCCGAATATGCTCGCCCAAGGTCCGACAACGGCGCGCGCGTTTCATTATTTGCGGGTGGATGTCGACGTCATGCGCTTCAGCGGACCTGCTTTACCGTCGTCTGGGTGGCTCCGCCGAACCACCGGCGCAGATCGTAGTATCCCGGCCATCCCGGATGATTGAAGGGGGTGTACCAGGCCCCCTGATCATCAAGGAATCGGAGGCTAGCAGGGATCGGTGCGCTGACTCCGGTCAAGGCCCGGGAGCGCCAGGCAGGATCGGGAGTGAAGTCCTTGATTGCCGGCGCGCCTTCCGGCCGCTGATGGGGTGCCAGACCCGCGACAAAGCCCGCCCCCGGCGCGTCCGCAGCGTGTGACGTCTGGGACACGGTGGCCACTACCAACACAAAGGTTGCGGTAAGCAGCACCGCCGCATCATCAATACTGCGATTCATCGAGAGTCTTTCGCAAAAAAACGCGGACGAAGGGGAGGAGAGTCACCTTCGCCCGCGAAACAGCTACCTGTCTTACCTGTTGGACTTTGGGGTCTGCTGTTACTTACTTCTTGCCTTCCATTCCGGACATACCCTTCTGGCCCGACATTCCGCTCATGCCTTTCTGGCCTTCCATGCCAGACATGCCGGACATACCCTTCTGGCCCGACATTCCGCTCATGCCTTTCTGGCCTTCCATGCCGGACATGCCGGACATGCCCTTCTGGCCCGACATTCCGCTCATGCCCTTCTGGCCTTCCATGCCGGACATACCCGACATGCCCTTCTGGCCCGACATTCCGCTCATGCCTTTCTGGCCTTCCATGCCGGACATGCCGGACATGCCTTCCTGCTTGGCCTTCTTCTTCTTGCCTTCCATGCCGGACATGCCTTCCATGCCGGACATCCCCTTCTGGCCCGACATACCGCTCATGCCCTTCTGGCCTTCCATGCCAGACATGCCGGACATACCCTTCTGACCCGACATGCCGGACATGCCCTTCTGACCTTCCATGCCGCTCATTCCTTTCTGGTCAGCGGCTACAGCAACGCCCGCAATACCAATAGACAGGGCGGAAGCGACGATTATGGCTTTCATGCTCATTGATGATTTCCCCTTCGAAGAGTTGTATGCAATTGCCCTGAATTGCCGGGCTGGATCTCGAGTGAACTACCTAGGTATTTGCTCACCCTTGTTTGTACCTGCATTTTCCGTTCCAGGTTTCCAACTTACGCCTAAGAGTATGAGTTATTAGAAAAAACAGCAAGAACAGGCGTCGCGGCTGCGGACGCCAACATGACAATTTGGCATCAGGAAATCCAAGCGATTTCATAACGAGTTGTTATTGAAACTGTTTTTAGCATGCCAAAATGTCAGCATTGCCGCCTACGGGACGAAGCGGCGTGCCGCAGATTCCTGAATCAATAGTGCCCGTTGGCAGCATCCCACATCTCCCGAGTGAAGCGCATCACGCAATTGCGCCCGCCGCTTATGGCCTGGCACAGGGCAGTGCCGGCGAATTTGACGACTTGCCAGTCCCGGGCCGAACTGGACGATCACTGTCAGACCGCGCGTCACCTGCACCCGATGCACGCCCGGCACACCTGTCAAGCAGCCGAGGAACTGCTGGCGCTTGATGATGGCGCCGTTGCTCATGCTTTCGCTGAGGCCAACCTTGATGGTTTTGGCCACGGAGCGCGCGTAAGGTTTCGCGGCGAAAGGCGAAAATTGCGAAAACCGAGGGCCGCCGGGACGGTCGGCACCACCACCAAGACCGCAGGAACGACGGCGGAAACCAACAGGAGTTTATCGATCGGCTTTACGACTGCGCCGCCTGCCCGCTCGCCAGGGCCAAGCCCAGCCGTTCACGCAGGCAGGCAGGACAAAGGCAGTTGGCGGCGAATTCACCGGACTGTGCCGGCAAGCCGGACAACGGCGGCAGGGCCGCGCACCAGCATTCAGCGTCGCCAACGTCCATGCCGCAGCGAAACTTGACCCCGCACTGCGGGCACGTTCCGTTGGTCGCGGCATTCGCGATCGGCGCACTCACTGCATGCCCCCACTTCCAAATCGGCGACAGGCCTCGCGCAGTACGTTCATCTGACGCCGGTAATTGTTGCACCCGGCGCACATCAGGACGTGCAGGCGCAACGCCATCCTTTCGGCCATGCCGAGGTGGCGATCCTGTTCCTGTGACATCAGTGCCGTGGCTTCCCTGCAACTCAGCATCTCACGCTCCCGCGCCGGCGAACCAGCGTGTTTCGAGGCAGGTGCGCAGGCCCATCCTGGCCCGGTGCAGCACTACCCAGCAATTGGACGAACTGATACCCGTTTCCTTGCAAATTTCTCCGGTATCGAGGCCGAGGAACTCGCGCATCATGAAAACCCGCGCCGTTTTCGGCGGCAGGTGGTTCAGGCAGGCTTCGAACACTATCCAGAACTGTTGCTGTTCGAAGGACGCTTCAGGATCGGCCCAGCGCATCGGCCGAGCACTTGGCTGCCAGTGCCCGCGTGCCTCGAACAGCGATTCATCGAGCAAGGCATCGCCTTCGTCATCGTCGGCCAACGAACTTGCGGGTAGCTCCCGGCTCTGGGTGCGAATGATGTCAACGATCTTGTTGCGCAGGATGGAGATCAGCCAGGTCTTGTAAGACGACCGGCTTTCAAAGCCCTGGCTCGCTGTCAGGGCGGCGAGCATGGTTTCCTGCACGGCATCTTCGGCGGCGCCGGCATCGCGCAACTGCAGGCGCGCGAAGCGCAGCAGGTCGGGGCGCAGGGCATTCAGCTCGCTTTGGCGATCCAGTTCCATGGTTTCGGGGTTTGATTCGGACGGAACGCATTTTCGCCGATGATGACTAATATGCGCAATGTCGGAGCACCTGTAAGGACTTCGCCCGCCGGCACGACCCACGCACAAGAACCAAGCAACTGACCCCGAGCTTGCATTCCGGTTCGCGCCACCGCAACAACAGGAGAACACGATGAACAGACGTCACTGGATTGCCCGTATGTACGGCCTGCTAGCCGTCACCGCGCTGCCGACCGGCGCGGCCGCCGCCCGCGCCTTTCCGCTGTCGAAGCCGAAACAGGAATGGAAGAAGCTGCTCGCCGCAGACGCCTACCGCGTCCTTTTCGAGGATGGCACCGAGCACGCCGGCAGCAGTGCACTGAATGCCGAAAAGCGTCCCGGGACCTATATTTGCGCCGCCTGCAGCCTGCCGCTGTTCGACGCCGCGCACAAGTACGAAAGCGGCACCGGCTGGCCCAGCTTCTGGCAACCGCTGGCCGGCGCCTTGGGCACGGCGACCGATTTCAAGTTGATTTATCCGCGCACCGAGTACCACTGCTCGCGCTGCGGGGGACACCAGGGCCACGTTTTCAACGACGGCCCGCAACCCACCGGCAAACGCTATTGCAACAATGGCGTAGCCCTCGCCTTCGTCGCCAGGGGGGCGCCGCTGCCGGCGCTGCGGACATGAGATGCCTGCTCAGCCGGATTTTCCACCTGGCCCTGCTCTTGTCAGTTACGGCCTGCGCGGAACCGATGCCGGGGCGAAGCGGGGCGGGGTCAGGCACGGCCACCGCGATCTTTGCCGGAGGCTGTTTCTGGTGCATGGAACAGGATTTTGAGAAGCTGCCCGGCGTGATCGAGGCGGAGTCGGGCTACACCGGCGGCAGCAAGGCGTTTCCGACCTACTACGAGGTTGCTACCGGCGACACTGGCCATACGGAAGCCGTGCGCGTGATCTACGATCCGCAAAAGGTCAGCTACCGGCAGTTGGTGGATTACTTCTGGCGCCACATCGATCCGACGGTCAAGGACCGCCAGTTCTGCGACAAGGGCACCGCGTACCGCAGCGGCATATACTGGCAAAACGAAAGCGAGCGCGCCATCGCTGAGGGCAGCCGCGACGAACTGCTGCGCAGCGGCCGCTTCGCCCGCATCGAAACCGAGATTGCGCCGGCCTGGAAATTCTGGGCGGCCGAGGACTACCATCAGGACTACTACAAGAAAAACCCGATCCGTTACAGCTACTATCGCTTCGCCTGTGGTCGCGACGCACGGGTCGAACACCTCTGGGGTGGCAAGTAAGCCGACCGGCGGGCGTGGCGCGCGTCGAACACCCGCATCGCTTCGGAGCAAGAGTCGGCGCCGGCACCACGGCAATTCCGCACTACGACGAATGATTCTCGCCTCAGTGGAAGCAAGCTGTTGGAACTGGCAGCCAGCCCCATGACCACGGACCTGTCGATCGTCATTCCGGTACTCGACGAAGCGCCACAGATCGCCGTCCGCCTGGCAGCTTTGCAAGGATTGCGGACGAGGGGAGTCGAACTCGTCGTCGCCGACGGCGGCAGCGAAGACGGAACCGTGACCGCAATCGACGCGCTGGTGGATCGCGTGATCGTCGCACCCCGCGGTCGTGCGGCACAGATGAATGCCGGAGCCGCCGCCAGCCAGGGCCGGATCCTGTTGTTCCTCCATGCCGACACGCGCCTGCCGGATTCGGCGCTTGCCGACATCCTGGCTGCGCTAGGCAGCGGCAGCGACTGGGGCCGCTTCGATGTCCGAATCGACGGCAGGCATGCGTTCTTGCGCGTGGTCGAATATTTGATGAACTTGCGTTCCCGCTTCACCGGCATCGCCACGGGCGACCAGGCGATCTTCGTCCGGCGCGAGGTGTTCGAACGGATAGGCGGCTATCCCGAGTTGCCCCTGATGGAAGACATTGCCCTGTCCGCAGCGCTGCTGCGCCAATCGGCGCCTGCCTGCCTGCGCGAAACCGTGCTGACATCCGGTCGGCGCTGGGAAAGGCACGGCCTGCTGCGCACGATCCTGCTCATGTGGTGGCTGCGCGCCGCCTTTTTTTTCGGCGCCGATCCCCGGCGACTGGCGCAGCGCTATGGGTATCGCCCTCGTGTCGACTGAGGCCATCGCAGCCGGCGAGGCATCCGGCGAACCGATCGGGATCGCCGTCATGGCCAAGGCGCCGGTTGCCGGATATGCCAAGACGCGACTGATTCCGGCACTGGGTGCCGGCGGAGCGGCGCGCCTGCATCGGCAATTGACGTTGCGCACCCTGGCCACCGCATGTGCCGCCGACCTCGGTCCGGTCACGCTTTGGTGCGCCCCCGACACACGCCACCGGTTTTTTTGTGCGGCGCAGAACAAATTCGCGGTCGAACTTCGCGCCCAGTCCGGCAACGACCTTGGCACCCGCATGGCCCGAATCTTCGACACTCGTGGCGCCGCTCCGCTACTGCTGGTCGGCACCGATTGCCCGGCCCTGGATTCGGCGCACCTGCACGCCGCCGCGCGCACCTTGCGCGAAGGCAACGACGCTGCGTTCGTGACCACGGAAGATGGTGGCTATTTCCTGATCGGCCTGCGCAAACCCGTACCCGAGCTCTTCGTCGACATCGACTGGAGCACGGACCACGTGATGGTGCAGACGCGGCAACGCCTGGCCGCGCTGGGACTGTGCTGGCAGGAAGTCGCCATGCTCTGGGATGTCGATCGGCCGGAAGACATATCACGTTGGCAATTGCTGCAAGGCAATCAATCCGATGTCTGACATTGGCAATCTGTCGTTAAATTCCATCAAGTCCGTCACTTGAAACGTTTTTCCTCTTGTCAGGATGCCTATAAGCGTGCATATTGCGGACCCATGCACACCGAGACCAGAGACCAGCGCGACACCATTGAGCATCTGCCTTTCGTAATACGCTGTGTACGTGATGAGTTGGAACTGGAGAAAGCGGTGGCGATTCGGCAAAGCGCCTATGGGCGCCATCTGCCCGAACTCGCGGCTCGATTCTCCCGACCGGAACCCAGTGACCTCGATGGCAGCAGCCGGGTCATGGTGGCACTTGCCAAGCTTGATGGCGCTCCGCTTGGCAGCATGCGCTTCCGTACCAACCAGTCGCGCCCGCTCGACCTCGAACAGTCGGTCGAACTCCCCGGAGCGCTGCGCCAACGCGTGCTGACCGAGGCCACCCGCCTTGCTGTAAGCCAGGCCGCGGTGGGCCGCATGGTCAAAGCGATGCTGATGAAAACCATGTTTTTGCAATGCGAATCCAGCGGTGTCGACTGCATCGTCGCTGCCGCGCGCAACCCGATGGACCGCTTCTACAGCTGGTTGTTGTTCGAAGATGTTTTCCCCGGCGGCGAATTCGTGCCGATGGCACACGCTGGAATGATCCCGCATCGGACGATGTCCTGCGATGTGGTGGCGACCAAACGTCGCTGGCTCGAAGTGGGCCATCCCTGGTATTCGCTGTTTTTCGAGGTCCGGCATCCGGACATCGAACTGGCCCCCGCTGCCACGCTTGGCAAGGAAATGGGCCAGAACCGCGACAAGGAATCGCGTCTGTCCATGGCCGAACGCTGAAACGGCGAATCCGGAACTTCCTGCATGCTTGCCACGCGCCGCAACAGGTCACCGGCGGAACGCGGCTAGATGCGACCACGTACCCGCCGCATACTGCTGCTCGCTTCCCGTGAATTGCTGCGCGGCTTCCTGCGCCGCAACAGCAGGTGGCTGGCGAGCCTGTCGTTCGCCGGTATTCCGGCGGTACTCGCCTGCGCGATGCTGCTCGCGCTTTTTGCATGGGAGTCGGACACGCAGGTCAAGACACCGCCGGACCTGCCCTTCGCGGCACTCGCCTTCGTTCCCGATGACGGCCAGATAGAACCGGCTGCCGCCCGCGATGCCCTGCGCAGCGCGGGCCAGGTCAGCTATTTCGACACCCGCTTGTCGGAGGCCCCGGTCTGGTTCGCCTTCACGCCACCCAAGCTGGCGCCGGATTCGGCCGGGCCGCCGCTGGTCTATTTTCCATCGCGCCACGCCAGGACGCTTTCATGCTGGCGCGGCCCGTCGCTAACGCCGTTCGGTACGGCGAACCGCGCCGGCACCACGGGCGCCTTGACCCTCACCAATTCCGGCTTCGCTACCAAGGGCGTCGACCTCTCGGGTACTCCCGTGCTTTGCCGCGCCACCTTTGTCGGTCCCGCGCACCTGACGGTCACCGCCTGGACCGCGGCTGACTTCAACCAGTCGATTCGCGCCTTCGCCAACGACATGGGCCTGCTCGAGGGCGGCCTGACGGTACTCGCGGTATTCATGCTGCTGGTCGCCCTGGTCAACCGCGAACCGGTCTATGTCGTCTTTGCCGCCTGGCTCGTCGTCAGTACGCGAGTCGGTGCCATCTCGGCCGGTTGGGACACGCTCTGGCTTGGCCATCAGGTGCCCGCGGGCTGGCTCGACGGAATGCGCAAACTGGTCCTCGCCGCAAACTTCCCGCTGACGGCCTTTCTCTTCCTGCGACTGTTCAAGGCCGACCTGGCGCACATTGCCCGGCGGCCGCTGGTGAATATCCTCGAACTGATCTATCTGCCGATGTTCGCCGCCGCGGTACTGCTGCCCTACCGCAATTTCATCCCGATGTTGTGGCTTGGCTCCTTCGTCGGCTACGGCATCATCGTCTATTTCCTCGCCCGCATCCTGCTGACCTCGCGCGCGCGCATCGCCCTCTGGTTCGCCGCCTCGCTGGTGGTCACCGCGATCGCCGGCTTCGCCGAGGTGATCAAGGCAATGCTTGGGCTGCCGGGACCGATACCCTATGTCAATAGCGTCACGGCAGCGCTCAGTTCAGGCCTGCTGGTGGCGATGGCGCTGGCCGAACAGATGCGCATCGAACGCTCGGGTCGCCAGGGCGCCGAGATTGCCCTGCAGAAAACCTACGATCAGGTACCGGTAGCGTTCTTTACAGCCGATGCCAGCGGCCGCATCCTGCGCGGCAACCCGGCCTTGGGGCGCCTGCTCGGCCGCCAGGCGCTGGAGGGAAAGTCGCGCTGGCAGGATTTCTTCGAGCGCGGTGCCTGGGAATCGCTGCGCGATCTTCTGGCCGGCAACTCGCGCGCGCAATTGCGTTTCCAGTCGACCGACCACGGCGCCTGGTACGAGGCGCGCGCCTCGATCGGTGACGGCCTGATCGAGGGCTCGATCGAGGACATCACGGAGGCCGTCACCGCCAACCGCAAACTGATGTATCTCGCCGACCATGACCAGCTCACGGGCACGCTCTCGCGCCGCGCGATCGAGCAGGCACTGCGCGGCGCGATCAACTCGGCCGGAACCGTGACCCCTTGTGCCCTGGCGTACATGGACCTGGATCGATTCAAAACGGTCAACGACCTGTTCGGACACACCGCCGGCGACGAAGTGCTGCGCCAACTCTGCGCCAAGTTGGTTAAATCGCTGGGCAACGAACACCTCCTCGGACGCATCGGCGGCGACGAATTCCTCATCCTGCTGCGCGGCATGTCCCTCGCGGGCGCGACCGACAGGTGCCACGAACTGGTCAACGTGGTCAACGGCGACATTTTCCGGGTACAGGACCTGGCCTTCCGCCTCGGCGTCTCGTTTGGCGTGGTCGAGGTCACCCAGGGCATCGAGGTGGTCGACCTGATCTCGGCGGCCGATCGCGCCTGCCGCGAAGCCAAGCGGGTGTCCGCCTCGGGTCACGTGGTGGCGTTCGGACCGGACGCGCCGGCCTTCCACGAGCATGAAGAAGAGCGGGTACTGGTTGCGCGCCTGACCCCGGAACAGGCGCCCGAATTCCTTACCATCGCCATGCAACCCATCATGGCGGTGCACGACCCGTTTGGCAGCCTCGATTTCGAAGTCCTGCTGCGCGCCCGCGCACCGGATGGCAGTTTCATGCCGGCCGGCCGCGTCATCGCCGTCGCCGAGGCCCACGGCCGCGTCGGCGTGATCGACCGCTGGGTGCTGTCGACCGTGCTGGAATGGCTGGAAGCCAATATCGGACAACTGGCCAGCACCCGATTTGTCACGGTCAACTTTTCCGGCGCATCGATCAACGACGAGCAGTTCATGGCCGATGCCTATGCCATGCTGCGTGCCCATCCTCGCGCCGCCAGCCGCCTCTGCGCGGAGATCACCGAAGGCGTCGCGCTGCGCGATTTCAACCAGACGCGGCGCGTGATCGACCGCCTGCGCGAATTCGACGTCAAGCTGGCACTGGACGACTTCGGCGCCGGCTATACCTCCTTCATGTACCTTTCCGACCTGCAGGCCGACGTGATCAAGATCGACGGCGCGATCGTCGAATCGGCGGCGCGACATCCGTCGCGCCTGTCGATCGTGCAAGCGATCAGCGACCTGTCGCGCAACCTGGGCATGCGATCGATCGCGGAATGGGTCGAAGACGCCGCCACCTTGCGCGCCATGGCCGAAGTCGGCATCGACTACATCCAGGGCTTCGGCATCGCCCGGCCGATGCCGCCCGCGGAAATCCTTTTGGCGCCGCATGCGGCGCACTGGGTCACCGATACGGTGATGAAGAAGGCGCTGGCGGACATCCAGGCCAACCGGGTGGTGATCGACGACGGCGACACCTTCGGCACCGGCAAGAACCTCCACTGAATTCGCGCGGGCGCCCGGCGGCCTGGTAACGCGCACCAACGAAAAAGCGGAGCTAGCGAGCTCCGCTTTCTTGTTGCGGCCGCGACCGCTACTTCAGCGCATCCGCGCCGGCCTGGGCAATCTGCGCGTCCTGCTGCGAGGTGACGCCGGACACGCCGATGGCACCGACGATCTTGCCGTCGACCGCGATCGGAACGCCGCCTTCTATTGATATTTCCGTAAAACATGACAACTTTTGATCATCTGAAACGTTGTATCTCCAATGGTGATATTGGAGAATGTTGTCATGGCACAAAAGCGGTTAAGCGACGCAACAAAGAAGCGATTGAAGGCAGGCCGGATGCTGCTCGCGGG
>NZ_JAFLDR010000005.1 GCF_017302275.1 Sulfuritalea sp. | reverse complement strand
ATCTGAGCGAACTGCACACGACCGCACGCAACAAACTCAAGAGCGCTCAAAAGCGCCCCTCGATCATCGCCGCTTGCTGGATGCAGGCTACCTTGTGGTGATGTCATGAATTACGGAAGTCTCAATAGCAGCGTTGCATCGCGCGCCGTGTCGCCGGCGACCGAAGGAAGTCCCTGTGGGCCGCCGACTCTTGACGCCAAGATCCTGCCGCGTACGGCCAAACAGCGATTCCCGCCGGTGGCTACTGGCGGGCGAATGGCGGGTGCTTCGCGACCAATGCGTCGAGGTCCTTCGGCAACGCAAAGCCGAACTCGATGCCACCTAGCCGACCAGCGCCACCGCCTTGATCTGTACCCAGACCTGGCGCCCGGGCGCAAGGTCGAGGCGTTGCGCCGAGCGCCGCGTCAGTCGGCCGAGCAGCAGGGTTTCGCCGACGCGCAACTGCACCAGCACCTGCGAGGGATGGTCCTCGGCGGCATCGGCCTCCACCGTGGCCGGGAGCAGGTTCAGGATGCTGACGTCGTCATGGCGGCTGTTGGCGATCGACACGTCGCGCGCCAGGATACGCACGCGCACTTCGCGCCCGACCGGCGTGCCGTTGTCGCGCACCCAGAGCTCGCCGCCGGCGAACTCCACGCGCGCCAAATGCCATTCGGCATCGCGCTCGGCCACCCGGGCGGCGAACACGGCGCCGGCATCCTCGCCCAGCCGGATCGGCAGGTCGATGCGCGCCAGGGTCTCGGCCAGCGGTCCCTGCGCCACGGCACGGCCCGCGTCCATGACCACGATGTGATCGGCCAGCCGCGCAACCTCGTCGGGGGCATGGCTGACATAGATCAACGGGATGTCCAGCTCTTCGCGCAGGCGTTCCAGCCAGGGCAGGAATTCCTGCTTGCGGGCATGGTCGAGCGAGGCCAGCGGCTCGTCCATCAGCAGCAGGCGCGGCGCCGTAAGCAGCGCCCGGGCGATCGCCACGCGCTGCTGCTCTCCACCGGACAGCCGTTCCGGCATGCGTTCGAGTAGCGGACCGAGGCCGAGCAGGTCGATGATGGCATCGCGCCGCGAAGAGTCGGCGCTGGCAGCACGGCGAAAAGCGCGGCGCCGCCCGTAGTCGAGATTGCGGCGCACGTCGAGATGCGCGAACAGCCGCGCGTCCTGGAACACGTAGCCCAGGGCACGCCGGTGGATCGGCATGAAGCTCGCCTCGTCCTGCCAGGTCTCGCCATTCACCGCTAGCCGGCCGCTGCCGCGTTCCAGCCCGGCCATGCAGCGCAGCAAGGTGGTCTTGCCGCAGCCCGATTGGCCGAACAGCGCCGTGACGCCGCGGCCCGGCAGGTCGAGGTCGACGTCGAGCGTAAATCCCGGCCAGGCCAGCGCGAAGCGGGCGGCGACGCTCACGACTTGCGCCCCCGCGAATTCAGCAGGTAGAGCGCCAGCAGCACGAGGAAGGCGAACGCCACCATGCCGGCGGCCAGGCCATGTGCGGCGGCGTAGTCCATCGCCTCGACGTGGTCGTAGATCTGCACCGAAACCACGCGCGTCTTGTCCGGGATGTTGCCGCCTATCATCAGCACGATGCCGAACTCGCCGACGGTGTGGGCGAAGCCGAGTATCGTCGCGGTGAGGAAGCCGGGCCGGGCGAGCGGCACGGCGACGCTGAAGAAGGCGTCGAGCGGCGAAGCGCGCAAGGTGGCGGCCGCCTCCAGCGGCCGCTCCCCGATGGCCTCGAAGGCGTTCTGCAGTGGCTGCACGACGAAGGGCAGCGAATAAACCACCGAGGCGACCACCAGGCCGCCGAAGCTGAAGGGCAGCAGGCCGATGCCTATCCATTCGGTGAAGCGGCCGACCGGACCGTTCGGGCCCATCAGCAGCAACAGGTAGAAGCCGAGCACGGTCGGCGGCAAGACCAGCGGCATGGCGACCACGGCCGCCAGCGGCCCCTTCCACCAGGAACGCGTGCGCGCCAGCCGCCACGCGATCGGCGTACCGATCAGCAGCAGCAGCAGCGTGGTGACGGTCGCCAGCTTGAGCGTGAGCCAGATCGCGGCGAGGTCGCTTGGAGAAAACATGGCCGGAATGCTACCGCGAGTTTGCGCTGCCAGCGGTGCGATCAGATCTCGTAGCCGTAGCCGCGGATCACTGCACGTGCGCGCTCGCCCTTGAGGAAACTGAGCCAGGCCTCGGCAGCCGCCCTGCCGCGCCCCTTGGCGAGCAGGACCGCATCCTGGCGGATGGTCTGGTGCAGGCTGGCGGGAACCACCCAGGCAGAGCCTTCGCCGAGCCTGCCGTCCTTCATCACCTGCGAAAGGGCGACGAAGCCGAGTTCGGCGTTTCCGCTGGCGACGAACTGGTGGGCCTGGGCAATGTTCTCGGCCTGGACGAAGTTCGGCCGGTTGGCGTCGAGTAGTTTCAGCGCCGTCAGAGCTTCGACAGCGGCGGCGCCGTAGGGGGCTAGCCGCGGATTGGCCAGCGCGAGGTGGCGGAATTCATTGCGCCTGAGCACCTCGCCCTTGTCATCGACATATCCCGCCTTTGCCGACCAGAGCGCGAGGCGGCCGACGGCATAGGTGAAACGCGTGCCATTGATTGCGGCGCCTTCCTTCTCCAGCTTCGCCGGCGTCTCGTCATCGGCAGCGAGTAGCACCTCGAATGGTGCGCCGTTCCTGATCTGGGCGTAGAACTTGCCGGTGGCGCCGAAAGCCAGCACGGCCTTGTGGCCCGTTTCCTTTTCGAAATCAAGGGCGAGCTGCCTGGCCGGGGCGGTGAAGTTGGCAGCGACAGCCACCTGCACCTCATCGGCGCGAGCCAGTGCGGTGACGAACAGCAGGGCAAGCAGCAGAGGTCTCATGATTCCGGTCCGCAGCAGACCAACCGATCGCAGCATTCGGCAAAGCCGGAGAACTTGCAATTCGTCTCTTTCGCCGCTTGGCAGAACCGTTGGTAGAAGAAATCCTTGCACATCATGCCGCCGGCCTTCCTCGGCTCCAACCGCGTTAAGCGGACCCGCATCAGTGCGCGCACGCCCGTCGGCGTGGAACCGGTCGCGGCGGACACCCTGTTGCCGGGGCCGTTGCCGGAACTCGAAAAGCGCAGCAGCTTCGCGCCTCGCCCGGCACCGGAAGTCCGCTAGGCGGAGCGGCCCCAGATTTCCGCCGGAATCCCCACGGTTTGCCCCAGCGCGGCCTTGACCTTGGCCGCGGTCATCGGTATCCGGAAAGTGATGGCGCGAGCGAAACGCTCCCCGGCAAGGCGGTAGAACCAGACACGGCGACGAACCAGCATGATGATCTCCTCGTGGGATGAAAGTGCCTGCCCGAAACAGAGCATAGCCCATGCCGGAACGCGCAAGCGCAAAAAGCCTTGAAGGAAATCACGGACCCCGCCAGCAATGCCGGCAATGGCCGCCGGTATGCGGCAGGGCTTTCTCGAAATCCGAAGGCGTCGCCAGACTCGACACGAGAATTGGCGGAACCGCGACGGCCTCAGCCCATGGGAAACCATCCGGCAGCGTACGTCCGGTGAATTCCAAAGCAATAAGGCCAACCACCGTCAAGTGATTGGCCTTATTGTCTTTTTATTGGTTGCGGGGGCAGGATTTGAACCTGCGACCTTCGGGTTATGAGCCCGACGAGCTGCCAGACTGCTCCACCCCGCGTCAGAGAGCAGCGATTATAGACGGGTTTGCGGCGGTGCGCAACGCAATTCCGGGAAACAGATATAATGTGCGGCTTCCGAGGAGCGCTGCAAGGGTAGTTCCGCATACCCCCCAGGCTCGGACCATTTTCAAACTGCGCTCACCCAACCCGTACCGGGCAAGGGTGAGTTCGCCACCCTCCCGGTCACAGTTCAAGGAGCCATCATGAACGCCGTGACTGAACAAAAAGACTACGCCATTGCCGACCTCGGGCTTGCCGCCTGGGGCCGCAAGGAAATCCGCATCGCCGAAACCGAGATGCCCGGCCTGATGGCGATCCGCGAGGAATTCGCCAAGGCGCAGCCGCTGAAGGGCGCGCGCATCACTGGATCGCTGCACATGACGATCCAGACTGCGGTGCTGATCGAGACGCTGACCGCTCTGGGCGCCGATGTGCGCTGGGCCTCGTGCAACATCTTCTCGACCCAGGACCATGCCGCCGCCGCCATCGCCGCCGACGGCATCGCCGTGTTCGCCGTCAAGGGCGAGACCCTGGTTGATTACTGGGATTACACCCACCGCATCTTCGAATGGCCGGACGGCGGCTACTCGAACATGATCCTCGACGACGGCGGCGACGCCACCCTGCTGCTGCATCTGGGTTCGCGGGCGGAGAAGGACATCGCCGTGCTGTCAGCGCCGACTTCCGAGGAAGAGCGCATCCTGTTCGCCGCGATCAAGGCCAAGCTCGCGGTCGACAAGACCTGGTACTCCTCCCGCCTGGCCCAGATCAAGGGCGTCACCGAGGAAACCACCACCGGCGTGCATCGCCTGTACCAGATGCACGAGCGCGGCGAACTGAAGATCCCCGCGATCAACGTCAATGATTCCGTGACCAAGTCGAAGTTCGACAACCTCTATGGTTGCCGCGAGTCGCTGGTGGACGGCATCAAGCGCGCCACCGACGTCATGATCGCCGGCAAGGTGGCCCTGATCGCCGGCTATGGCGACGTCGGCAAGGGCTCGGCGCAGGCCATGCGCGCGCTCTCGGCCCAGGTGTGGGTCACCGAGATCGACCCGATTTGCGCGCTGCAGGCGGCAATGGAAGGCTTCCGCGTCGTCACCATGGAGTATGCCGCCGACAAGGCCGACATCTTCGTCACCTGCACCGGCAACTACCACGTCATCACCCATGACCACATGGCGAAGATGAAAGACCAGGCCATCGTCTGCAACATCGGCCACTTCGACAACGAAATCGACGTCGCCTCGATCGAGAAGTACCAGTGGGAAGAAATCAAACCGCAGGTCGACCACGTCATCTTCCCCGATGGCAAGCGGATCATCCTGCTGGCCAAGGGCCGCCTGGTGAACCTCGGCTGCGGCACGGGCCACCCGAGCTACGTGATGAGCTCGAGCTTCGCCAACCAGACCATCGCCCAGATCGAGTTGTTCACCCGCAATGCCGACTACCCGGTAGGCGTTTATACGCTGCCCAAGCACCTGGATGAAAAGGTCGCGCGCCTGCAACTGAAGAAGCTCAACGCACAGTTGTCGGAACTGACCGACCAGCAGGCCGCCTACATCGGCGTGCCGAAGACCGGCCCGTACAAGACCAACCAGTACCGCTACTGAGCACCAGCGACGCCACCCGGAACATCCCGCCATGCGCCTGATTGTTGTCTGGCTGATCAACGCCGCCGCACTGCTGGCCCTGCCCTGGCTGCTGCCCTCGATCCACGTCGCGAGTTTCGCGACGGCCCTGGGGGTGGCGCTGGTGCTGGGCCTGATCAACGCGGTGATCCGGCCCTTGCTGCTGTTGCTGACGCTGCCGGTGACGCTGCTGTCGCTGGGCCTCTTCATCTTCGTCATCAACGGCCTGATGTTCCTCCTCGCCGCCTGGCTGCTCGACGGCTTCGTGGTCGATGGCCTGTGGGCAGGCATTCTCGGCTCGACGCTGTACAGCGTCATTTCCTGGCTGCTGACCAAGCTGCTGCCGGGTTCGCCGAAGGCCTGACGGACACCGCGGCCGATACTTTAGGAACGCATGATGAGTATTGAGCTATCCATCGAATTCTTCCCGCCGCATACCGACGACGGCGTGGAAAAGCTGCGCCTCACGCGCCAGCGCCTGGCGGTGCTGAAGCCGGAATTCTTTTCCGTCACCTACGGCGCCGGCGGCTCGACGCGCGAACGCACCCTGGCAGTGGTCAAGGAAATTGCCGCCGAAGGCCACGATGCCGCGCCGCACCTTTCCTGCATCGGCTCCACCCGCGCCGGCATCCGCGAACTGCTGGCCGAGTTCAGCGACAGTGGCATACGGCGCATCGTCGCCCTGCGCGGCGACCTGCCCTCGGGCATGGTCGATGCCGGCGAGTTCCGCCATGCCAACGAGCTGGTCGGCTTCATCCGCGCCGAAACCGGCGACCGCTTCCGCATCGAGGTTGCCGCCTATCCGGAATGGCATCCGCAGGCGAAGAGCCCGCGCGAGGATCTGCTGAATTTCAAGCGCAAGATCGACGCCGGGGCCAACTCGGCGATCACCCAGTACTTTTACAACGCCGACGCCTACGAACATTTCGTCGATGAGGCCATTGCACTTGGCATAATCGTGCCCATCGTGCCGGGCATCATGCCCGTCGCCAGCTTCTCCAAGCTGGCGCGCTTTTCCGACGCATGCGGCGCCGAAATCCCGCGCTGGATGCGGCGCAAGTTCGAAAGCTACGGCGACGATGCGGATTCCGTCCGGGCCTTCGGCCTGGACGTGGTGACCGAGTTGTGCCAGCGCCTAGTCGAATGCGGAGCGCCGGGCCTGCACTTTTATTCGATGAACCAGGCGGGACCCACATTAGAGCTTTGCCGCCGCCTTGAACTGTTGGGCCGCTAGACGAAGCTAGGCGGCAATCGGCAACATCTGCTGCAATGCCGCCCTGAGTCTCCCGGGCGGCAGCGGCTGGCGCAGCAGTGAAAATCCGGCAGCGCGCGCCTCCGCCAGAACCTCTTCGCTGAGCTCCGTTCCGATCAGCAGGACGCCACAGCCTCCGAATTCCCGCTGCAGCTCCTGGGCCACGGCAATGCCGGACACGCGGCCGGGAAGGCGAAGATTGCATATCGCGACATCCGGTGCCGGTTCCGCGCCGCGGCAGCAGCCCAGCGCTTCCTCGCGGTTGGCGGCGAGCATCACGCGAATGCCCCAGCCCGCGATTGCCATCTGCATTCCGGCCCGCACCAGCGGATCACCGTCTACCACCAGCACCGTTCCCGACAGGTGGACCGACGAATCCAGCAACTCGCCGCGTGCCGCATCGATCCCGCCCGACTCGTCGGCGCCTGCCGGCGGAACAACCGGCAACTGGATCCAGAACACGGAACCGCGTCCGGGACGAGAGCGGACACCGAGCGGAACGCCCAGGAGTTCCGCCAGCCGCCGGCAGATCGCCAGTCCCAGTCCCAGCCCCTTGGCGCTGTCACGCTCGATGTTGTCGAGTTGCACATATTCCTCGAAGATTTCCTCGCGCGCATGGTCCGGAATGCCCATCCCGGTGTCCCACACCTCGATCAGCACGGCATCCTTGCGCTGCCGGCAGCTCACTAGCACTCCGCCGCTGCGCGTATAGCGCAAGGCATTGCCGATCAGATTGAGCAGGATGCGTTCGACGATCTTGCGGTCGCTGCGTACCCAGGCCCGGGTCGGCCGCACGCGCAAACGCAGGCCCTTGTCCTTGGCGAGCAATGCGACGTCGCCCACCGCGCGCTCCAGCACCGGGCCGAGGGGGAAACGTTCGATCTCCGGAACCAGGTTGCCGCCATCGAGACGCGAAATGTCCAGGATTGCGTCGAGGAGGTTCTGCAGGGTATTCACACCGGACTGGATACTGGACACCAGTTCCGGTTCGCGTCGCGCCGCGTCGGACTGCGCCAGCGCGGAAACGAAGAGACCCAGTGCGTGCAGGGGCTGACGCAGATCGTGGCTGGCCGCCGCGAGGAAATGCGACTTGGCGATGGTGGCATGCTCGGCCGCCTCCTTCTCGCGCTGCAGTCCTGCGGTGGCCTCCGCAATCCGCGCCCGCAGGTCATCCTGGTTCAGGCCGACGCGCTCCGCCATGTCGTTGATACCGGCTGCGAGCTTGCCCAGGGCGCCGGCCGATCTGCTACCCATTCGCGCCGTCATGTCGCCGGCGCCGATGCGCTCGACCACTTCGTTGGCTTCCAGCAGCGGGCCGGTCACTCCCCGCGCAATGATTCGCGCCAGCCACCCACCAAGCACCGATCCCAGCAAAGCGATCAGGATGCCGATGGCAATCAGGCGCTCGGTCCTGACGGCGACCGCGCGCAACGACATTTCCACCACGACATGACCGACCACGGCGACCGCCGCCGCAGGCAGTATTTGCGCCCCGCCTCCATAGATATCATCCACGGGAACGCTGCTGCGCATCACCGGTTCGATGAACAGCAGCACGCCGGACTCCACCCGATGGCCCTCGATACGCCCAAGCGCGGGCCAGCCGGCGAGATTCAGTTCGCCACTGCGCGCCATGATCGCACCCGTCTCCTGCACGATCGCCGCGCCCCGGACATCAGGATCGATGCGCAAAGCCGATTCGGTCAGAATGGAAAGCCCGGCACGCTGTCCGGCGAAGATGCCGAACTCCGCCGCGCTGGCCATCTGCCGAGCGATCGCCTTGCCACGCGTCTGCAACCCCTGCTCGAGGTCATCGATGGCACGCGACATGAAAAGTATCGTCAGCAGCACGGCGACGAGTGTCACCGGCAGCAGGGCGGAGACGAGCAGGCGCGCGCGCAGGCTCCTTTGCATGCTCATGGACGCTCCTTCTGGCGCAATTGCTCTTCCAGTTGCGGACCATGCAACACGAAGCCGAGCGAGCGCGCCACGTCCAGGCTAACCGACACGACGAAATCGCTTGGCCATTGCGGGGGCGGCAGGTTCCGGCCTGCCAGAGCCTGGCGCAACATTGCGCCACCACGAGTACCGATCTGGACCGGCGTCGAATACACGGCAAGCAGCGCACCGGCCTTCACGTAGGCCGGTGAAAAGCCGACCAGCGGTACCCGACTTCGATAGGCCGTCATCAGTATGTTGGCCGCCGACTTGCTGTTGAATACCGCCGGATCAGGCACGGCGAGCAGCGCTTCGACCTCGGACAGCATAGCCTGCAAGGTCGGGAACAGCCGCTCCGTTTCGGCCTGCGCCACCACCACATTGATGCCACGTTCCTTCGCCGCCTTGTCGAATGCGACGACATGTGCCTTCGATTCGGCGCCCACCAGCATGCCGAGATTGCGTACGTCCGGCAGCGCCAGCCGGATCAGGTCGAGTTGACGCGCCGGCGGCTGGTCGAGGTACACCGCTGAGAGCGTCCCGGCACGCAGGCGGCCGGGATCGGCGATGCGCTCGAAGGCGAAACGCGGCACCAGCAGCGACAGCAGGGGCGGCGGCGTGGCATCGTCGGCGAACAGTTCCTGCATGGCGCGCTGCGCCGTCGCGCCGATTGCGACCACCCACTGCGGTTCCGGTTTGGAACTCGTGAAGCGGGTCCAGTGCGCGACCTGCCAGTCGATGCGCGATGCTGGCGTCCGATCGAGTTCCGCCCGCAAGGCCTGTGCAGCCTCGGCATGCGCGCCGCCGTCTTCCGAAAGGGCGACCCAGACCGAAATCGCTCCCGCCGCCCAGGCCGATCCATATGTCATTAGACATAGGCAGGCGGTCGCGACGAGCTTCGCCAATCGGCCGTGCATTGCCTAAAAATCCAGCCGCAGGTTGACGAAGCCGCGCCGGTTGAAGCGCTGGGTCATCTTGTAGATCTGGTGGCCGCCATTGACCGCTTGCACCGTCGCGCTGACTTCTCCGCGCGTCGCGCCGATGGCGAAGGGCTTGCCCAAGCGCAAGTCGAGCCGGCGCGGCGTATTGATCAGGTCGCCGCCACCGGCCCATTTGAAAGGCGTCGATGCGGTCGAAATCGCGGTGAAGTCGACGTTGCCCGGCAACTTCTGCAACCATGTCAGGGAACTGGAGCGCTCCGGAGCTTCCAGTGCCTCGGCGGCGTTCCAGCCGGCCTTGCTGCGAATCTGCAGCTCGGAAAACATCAGGCGGGTATCCGCCAGCGGTCGCCAATCGAACTGGTATTCGAAGCCATGCAAGCGCGGGCCGGGGCGGTTGACGAAGTCACCGACCGCGACGAATGGCACCGGAACCAGGGCCGGATTGGGCAGATTTCTGCCTTCGACAGCGACGCGGTCGTTCATACGCTCGATGAAGGCGCGCGCGTCGACCTTCAGGTTGATCTCACGAAAGTGTCCCAGGTAGGCGAGTTCCTGACTGATCAGGGTCTCCGCCTTGACCGTGCCGGACGACAGAAATAGCCAGCCGACCCCAGGAATCTGCGCGCCAACGGGTACGAACGCATTGCCCGGGGACAGGTTGAACAGGCGAGTATCGGCGCGCAGTTCGTAGAAGTTCGGTGCGCGCTGCGATCTGCTTGCGCCGGCGCGCAGGGTGTGGTCCGACGTCAGGTGGAAATTGGCCGCCAGGCGGGGCGAAAGGGCGCTGCCGGTGTAGCTGTGGCTTTCATGCATGCCGCTCGCCTGCAACAGCCATTGCTCATGGGGCCGCCATTCCAGCGTGCCAAACGCGCGCCACTGGTGCAGGGAAAGGTCGCCGGCGCCGAAATACAGGGCCGGGGCATGCAGGACTTCATGGCGCCACTCGCCCCCCCATGCGACGCGTACCGCGTCGTTCCAGGCAAAGCTGTGCTGCAGGCCAAGCTCGCTGCGCCGCACGTTGCCGTTGGAATCATTGATCGCGCTGACCGGACCCAGGACCGCGCCGGTCACCAGAGCGCGGTCGGCAAAGGCCTCGCGCTCGTGGCTGAAACGCAGGTCCAGCTTTTCATCGCCCCCCAGCCGCCGTTGCCAGCGCAGCAACGCATGTACTGTAGCCTGACCTATGGTCCGCCGCGGATTGCTGGCGGTGCCGGTGCCGTCGCCGCGCGATATCTCGCCGGCACCGAGCTGGAACATCACGTCGTCGTTCAGCGAGGGCGTCCAGTCGGCACGAAACTGCAATCGTGAAACGCGGCTGTCGTCGTAGATGCCATCGATGCCGCTGTCGCTGCGCCGGGCGGCAACGACCCTGAATCCGGCCTTCTCGTCGCCCCAGCCGACACGGGCGACATTGTCATTGACGCCCCCGTCGCCCCCGGTCAGGGATACCATCGTGCCATGGGTATCGGCCGCATTCCGCGTGACGATGTTGACCACGCCCAGGAAGGCGTTGGCGCCGTATGACGCCGAGTTCGAACCGCGCAGCACCTCGATGCGTTCGATCTCCTCGAGAATGATGCCCCGCAGCCCGAGGTTGGTGTCACCGAACAGGAAAGAGGAGTACAGCGAGCGGCCATCGACATACACCTGCATGCGCGCGCCGTAGGTATCCATGCCGGCGTGGTAGCTCGCCTGCGGGTTGGCACCGCTGCGCGCCGTGTAAAGGAAGCCGGGTACCAGGCGCAGCAGATCGGCGACCTCGCGCGCCCCGGAACGGCGAATCAGGTCGCGGTCGATGACGGTGACCGAGCCCGGCACATCGCGCAATGGCTGGGCCAGGCGGCTGACCGACAACACCACCGGCAACTCGTCGAAATAGTCCTTCTCGGAAACCTGCTGCGCCATTCCCGGCCCGCCGATGAAAGCGAGCACGAGCGGCAGCGCGCGCTGCCATCGCGTGCGCGCGGCGCGCCCGAAGCGAAATGAATATGCCTTCATCGTCGCCGGATTATAGGTGCGAACGTCGCCGGCAGGCGATCCGAAATCCCGCCGAGCTTGCGCGCCGCGGCTCAGCGGCGCCGGCCACCCAGGATGGAACCGAGCACGCCGCGCACGATCTCGCGCCCGACCTGCGAGCCGATGGTGCGTACCACGGTCTTGGCCATCGACTGCGCCAGGCCGTCACGCTGGCCGCCGCGCGGGCCGGTGCTGCCGAACAGCATGTCGCCGAGGCCGCCGAGCAGGCCGCCGCCTTCGGCCGGCGCCTGGGCGGGCGCCGTGCCTGCCGCAGGAGCCTGCATCGCCGTGTCGCCAGCGCCGACTTCTTGTGCCTCGCCCGCGCGTGCGCCCTTGAGTTTCTCGTAGGCCGATTCTCGATCCACCAGCTTTTCGTAAACGCCCGCCACCAGCGATCCCGCCATGGCCGCCTGGCGTTCCTCGGGCGTCATCGGACCGATGCGCGACCCGGGGGCGAGGACGAAGCAGCGCTCGACCACCGTCGGGCTGCCCTTCTCGTCAAGGAAGGACACCAGGGCCTCGCCGACGCCGAGTTCCATGATCGCCGCTTCGGCATCGAATTTCGGATTGGCGCGCAGGGTCTGCGCCGCCGACTTGACCGCCTTCTGGTCGCGCGGCGTGAAGGCGCGCAGCGCATGCTGCACGCGATTGCCCAGCTGGCCGAGCACCGTGTCGGGGATGTCGAGCGGGTTCTGCGTGACGAAGTAAACGCCGACACCTTTGGAGCGGATCAGGCGCACCACCTGCTCGACCTTTTCCAGCAGCGCCGGCGGCGCATCGTTGAACAGCAGGTGGGCCTCATCGAAAAAAAAGGCCAGCTTGGGCCTCGGCAGGTCGCCCGCTTCCGGCAGCTGCTCGAACAGCTCGGCCAGCAGCCAGAGCAGGAAGCAGGCATAGAGGCGCGGCGAATTCATCAGCTTTTCGGCGGCCAGCACGTTGATCACGCCCTTGCCATCCACCGTCTGCATCAGGTCCTGGATGTCGAGCATGGGCTCGCCGAAGAACTTGTCGCCGCCCTGCTCCTCCAGTGTCAGCAGGCCGCGCTGGATGGCGCCGATCGACGCCGCCGAGACATTGCCGTACTCGGTCTTGAACTGCGCCGCGTTGTCGCCGACGTATTGCACCATGGCGCGCAGGTCCTTGAGGTCGAGCAGCAGCAGGCCCTGGTCGTCGGCGATCTTGAACACCAGTTGCAGCACGCCCGACTGCGTATCGTTGAGGTTGAGCAGGCGCGCCAGCAACAGCGGCCCCATGTCGGATACCGTGGCCCGCACCGGGTGGCCGGCCTCGCCGAACACATCCCAGAACACCACCGGGTTGGCGCGCGGCTGCCAGTCCGTGACGCGCATTTTTTCGAGCCGCGCCTTGAGCTTGTCGGAGGCGACGCCGGCGGCGCCGAGACCCGAAAGGTCGCCCTTGGCATCGGCGAGGAACACCGGCACGCCGGCCAGCGACAGTTGCTCCGCGACCCGCTGCAGGGTCACCGTCTTGCCGGTGCCGGTGGCGCCAGTGATCAGGCCATGGCGGTTGGCCAGTTGCGACAGCAGGACGAGTTCGATCTCGCCGCTCTTGGCGATGGGCAGGGCTTGGGCCATGGCTGGGATTCCCCCGGATGTTAAAATTGCAATTCTAAGTGACAACAACGCGGCAACGCCGCGCAACCAGGGAAACGACTATGGCCGGACATTCCAAATGGGCCAACATCCAGCACCGCAAGGGGCGCCAGGACGCCAAGCGGGGCAAGGTCTTCACCAAGCTGATCAAGGAAATCACCGTCGCCGCGAAGATGGGCGGCGGCGACCCCGGCGGCAACCCGCGCTTGCGCCTAGCGATCGAAAAAGCCAAGGCGCAGAGCCTGCCCAAGGACAACATGGACAACGCCATCAAGCGCGGCACCGGCCAGCTCGAAGGCGTCAATTACGAAGAAATCCGCTACGAAGGCTACGGCATCAACGGCGCCGCGGTGATGGTGGATTGCCTCACCGACAACAAGACCCGCACCGTGGCCGAGGTGCGCCACGCCTTCGCCAAGCACGGCGGCAACCTCGGCACCGACGGCAGCGTGGCCTTCCTGTTCACCCATTGCGGGCAGATGATCTTCGCCCCCGGCACCGACGAGGCGAAGCTGATGGACGCGGCGATCGAGGCCGGTGCCGACGACGTGGTGGGCAACGAGGACGGCTCGATCGAGGTGATCACGCCGCCCAACGATTTCGCCAACGTCAAGGACGCGCTGGAAAAGGCCGGCTTCAAGCCGGAATTCGGCGAAGTCACGATGAAGCCGCAGAACGAAACCGAATTCGCCGGCGAGGACGCGCTGAAAATGCAGAGACTGCTCGACGCACTGGAATCCCTGGATGACGTGCAGGAGGTCTACACCACCGCCGTGATCGACGAATAGCGTGTCATCGTCGCCCGTGCTCCGCTTCGCCCCGCTGCTCTTCGTCATACTCTGGAGCACCGGATTCATCGGCGCCAAGTACGGCCTGCCGCACGCCGAGCCGCTCTCCTTCCTGCTGGTCCGCTACCTGCTGGTGGTTTCGCTGATGACCGTGATCGCGCTGGCAATGCGTGCGCCCTGGCCGAAGGATGGGCGGCAGTGGTTCCACATCGGGGTTTCCGGCCTACTGGTGCATGCGATCTATCTGGGCGGCGTCTTCGTCTCGATCTCCAAGGGCCTGCCGGCCGGTGTCGCCAGCCTGGTGGTCGGCATCCAGCCGCTCTTGACCGCGGTGGGCGCCGGCTGGCTGCTCAACGAAGCCGTGCTGGCCCGGCAATGGCTGGGTCTGGTGCTGGGTTTCGTCGGCGTCGCCATGGTGGTCTCGGGCAAGATCGGCAGCGGCTTCGGCCTCGACGCGCTGTGGCCGGCGCTGGCGGCACTCGCCGGCATCACTGCCGGCACGCTGTACCAGAAGCGCTTCTGTCCCAGCTTCGACTGGCGCACCGGCGCCATCGCGCAGTTCCTGCCAACCGCCGTGGCGACGGGGATCGTGGTAGGCCTGTCCGACAATTTCCGCGTCGAATGGGCACCCGATTTCATCTTCGCCCTGGCCTGGCTGGTGCTGGTGCTATCGCTGGGAGCGATCTCCCTGCTCAACATGCTGATCCGCAAGGGCACGGCGGTGAACCTCGCCAGCCTGTTCTACCTGGTGCCGCCGTGCACCGCGCTGATCGCCTGGTTCCTGTTCGACGAGCGCCTGGCCGGCATGGCGCTGGCGGGCATGGCGCTGGCGGTATGGGGCGTGTATCTTGCTCGCAAATGAACGCGACTGCGGCCACATCCTTGCGCATTCTGGGTATTGATCCGGGATTGAGAAGCACCGGGTTTGGGATCATCGACAAGACCGGCAGCCAGCTCGCCTACGTCGCCAGCGGCTGCATCAGGACAGATGTCGAGAACACCCTGCCGCAACGCATCAAGACCCTGCTCGATGGAATCACCGAGATCATCGCCACCTACCAGCCGCGGCAGGCGGCGGTCGAAATCGTCTTCGTCAATGTCAATCCGCAATCCACGCTGCTGCTCGGCCAGGCACGCGGCGCGGCGGTGGCCGCGCTGGTGACGGCCGACCTGCCGGTGGCGGAATACACCGCGCTGCAAGTCAAGCAGGCCGTGGTCGGCCACGGCAAGGCGGCCAAGGAACAGGTGCAGGCCATGGTCGCGCGCCTGCTCGGGCTGCCGGGCACACCCAGCGCCGACGCCGCCGACGCCCTGGCCTGCGCCATCGCCCACGCCCACGGCGGGCAGGGCATGGGCGGGCTGGCGACGCTGGGCAGGCGTGTGCGCGGCGGGAGGTTGCTGTAGTGGATGGGGATACACCAGGCGCAGGGCACGGCACGGCAACCCGGCCGGCCGTGATGTACGCTTGGGAGTTCGGCGCGAACCTCGGGCATGTCGGCACCTTCCTGCCGGTGGCAAGGGAACTGCGCCAGCGCGGCATGGACGTGCATTGGGCGGTGACGCAACCCCACCAGGCGGTTCGCCTGCTGCCCGAATCCGGCTTTGCCTGGCTGCAGGCACCGGTCATGCCCGAGCAGCCGCGCCCGGGCCCGCCGATCAATTACGCCGACATACTGCTGCGCTTCGGCTATGCCGATCCCCGGGACCTGCTCGGCCTGGTCGTCGCCTGGCGCGAACTGCTGCGGCTTTCCGACAGTTCGCTGCTGCTTGCCGACCACGCGCCGACCGCCATCCTCGCCGCGCGCACGCTCGGCAAGCCGGCCATGATTTTCGGCAGCGGCTTTTTCACCCCGCCGCAGATCCATCCGACCCCCAACATGCGGCCCTGGTCACCCGTCGCGGACGAGCAACTCGCGGGCGCCGACCGCCTTGCGCTGGGGAGCGTCAACGCGGTGCTGGCGAACTTCGGGAAGCCGCCGCTGGAGTATTTTGCCCGGCTCTTTTGCGTTGCCGAGGACAGCCTGCTGAGCTTCCCCGAACTTGATCATTACCCCCAACGTGGTCCGGCGCGCTACTGGGGCATGCTGCCCGCCGCGGTGGCCGAGGACAGCGACTGGCCGGCGGTGCCCGGTCCCCGCGTGTTCTCCTACCTGCGTGCGGACACCCTGCACCTCGAGGCGGCATTGCAGGCGCTGCATGCGCTGCGAGGCAGCGTGCTGATCTACGCGCCGAACCTGCCGGCCACGCTGGTCGCCCGCTACGCCGCGCCCCACCTTGCCTTCTCGCCGCGCCCGGCGGACCTCAAGAAGGTCGCGGCCCAGGCCGATGCCGCCCTTACCTATGCCAGCGCGGCGGCGACCGTGGCCTTCCTCATGGCCGGCAAGCCGGTGCTCATGATGCCCGGCCACCTGGAGCAGTACCTGTTCGCGAAACGGGTGGAAAACATGGGTGCCGGCCTGGTCCAGCATCCCGAACAGCCTCCCACCGAGCTTGCCGCGATGCTCCAGCGCGTGTTGCAGGAACCCGGCCTCCGCCAGAATGCGCTGGCCTTCGCCCGGAAGTACGCCAACTTCGACCAGAATGCGGTGATCGGCAACATCGCATCGCGTATCCAGGAGCTGGCGCTCGGCACCGCTCCATCCCGCCCGGAGACGACCCCATGATCGGACGCATCAGCGGCATCCTCGTCGAAAAGAACCCTCCCGCCATCACCGTCGACGTCCATGGCCTCGGCTATGAAATCGACGTGCCGATGAGCACCTTCTACAACCTGCCGGCCAGCGGCGAAAAAGTGACGCTGCATACCCACCTGATCGTGCGCGAAGACGGCCACTTCCTCTACGGCTTCGCCTCGGAAGGAGAACGCGCGGCCTTTCGCCAGTTGCTGAAGATCTCCGGCATCGGCGCGCGCACGGCGCTGGCGGTGCTCTCCGGCATGTCAGTGGCGGAACTGGCGCAGGCGGTCACCCTGCAGGAAGCCGGACGGCTGACCAAGGTACCGGGCATCGGCAAGAAAACCGCCGAACGCCTGCTGCTGGAACTGCGCGACCGGTTGCCGAAGACGCTCGCCGTCGGCGGCGCAAGAGTCGGCGCTGGCGACACGGCGGCGGATGCCGCTTCCGACATCATGAATGCGCTGTTGGCGCTGGGCTACAACGAGCGCGAAGCGGCTTCGGCCATGAAGGGGCTGGCGCCCGATGCGTCGGTGGCGGATGGCATCCGCGCCGCGCTCAAGCTGCTGTCGAAGACCGGCTGAGGGTTAAACTCGCGTCATGACAATCCAGACCGACAAATTCGCCGCCGCCGAGCCCGAGCGCCTGATCTCGGCGGGCAAGGAATCGAACCAGGAAGACGTGCTGGAGCGCGCGCTGCGGCCGCGCAAGCTCGCCGATTACGTCGGCCAGCAGAAGATCCGCGGACAGCTGGAAATTTTCATCGAGGCGGCCAAGCGCCGTTCGGAATCGATGGACCACGTGCTGCTGTTCGGCCCGCCGGGGCTGGGCAAGACCACGCTGGCGCACATCATCGCGCACGAGATGGGGGTCAACCTGCGCCAGACTTCGGGCCCGGTGCTGGAACGCGCCGGCGACCTCGCCGCGATGCTGACCAACCTCGAACCGCACGACGTGCTGTTCATCGACGAGATCCATCGCCTCTCGCCGGTGGTCGAGGAAATCCTCTACCCGGCCCTCGAAGACTTCCAGATCGACATCATGATCGGCGAAGGGCCGTCGGCTCGCTCGGTCAAGCTCGACCTGCCGCCCTTCACGCTGATCGGCGCCACCACGCGCGCCGGCATGCTGACCAACCCGCTGCGTGACCGCTTCGGCATCGTTGCCCGGCTTGAGTTCTACACGCCCGAGGAACTCGCTCTGATCGTGCGCCGCTCGGCGCACTTGTTGAATTGCGACATTGTCGAGGAAGGCGCGACGGAGATTGCCAAACGCTCGCGCGGCACGCCGCGCATCTCCAACCGCCTGCTGCGTCGGGTGCGCGATTTCGCCGAGGTCAAGGCCGACGGCAGGATCACGCGCGCCGTCGCCGATGCGGCGCTGACCATGCTCGACGTGGACCACCTCGGCCTCGACGTGATGGACCGCAAGCTGCTCGGCGCCATGCTGGAAAAGTTCGGCGGCGGACCGGTCGGCGTAGACAATCTCGCGGCCGCCATCGGCGAGGCGCGCGACACCATCGAGGACGTGCTGGAACCCTACCTGATCCAGCAGGGCTACCTGCAACGCACGCCGCGCGGGCGGGTCGCGACACCGAGCATCTGGCGCCATTTCGGACTCGAATCCGCAGTCAAGGGCAGCGGGGAACTGTGGCAGGAATGACCGGGCTGCGCACGACGGTCAATTCTTTCGACTTGTTCGATACGCTGCTCGCACGCAAATGCGTCGATGCGCAGGGGATCTTTACCATCATCGAGCGCGCCTTCGGCGCCAGCGGCTTCGCCGCCGCCCGCCGCGCGGCGGAATTGCGGCTCGCCGAAATCCGGCCGGCGTTCGACATCCACGACATCTACACCCTGCTGGTGGACAGCGGCACCCTGACCCGTGCCGATGCCGCGCGCCTGCTGGTGGCGGAGATCGACGCCGAATTCGACAATGCCGTTCCCGTCGCGGAAAACCTGCGGCGCGTGCGCGAAGGCGACCTGGTCATTTCGGACATGTACCTGCCGCCGGAGGTTCTGCGCCGCCTGCTGCAGCACGTCGGGCTGCGTACCCACGTGCAGCTCTACGTCAGCAACCTTGGCAAGCATTTCGGCCGCATCTGGCCGGAGCTCGCATCGCGCTGGATCATCGCGACCCACGTCGGCGACAACCTGCATTCCGACGTTGAAACCCCGCGCCGGCACGGCATCCCGACCATCCACTACACCGGCACCCAGCCCAGTCGCGCCGAATCCATGGTCGCCGGCAATGGCTTTCGCGCGCTGGCGCGGATCATGCGCAGCCTGCGCCTGCGCAATCCCCACGACGCCGGCAACCCGGCGCATGAACTGTGGCGGCATGCCTGCCAGTTCAACCTGCCGCTGCTGGTCTTCCTGACGCATATGCTGCGTACGCGACGTGACGCCGCCGGGGCGAAAAAGATCCTGTTCAGCGCGCGCGACTGCTACCTGGCAGCGGACATCTTTTCCACCCTGTTTCCCGGCGAAGCGTCCGAATACATCCACGTCTCGCGCGACGCGCTGTCCAGCGGCGGCACGGCGGAACGCGACTACCTGCTGCAGCGCGGCCTGCGCGACAGCCTGGTGTGCGACATCGCCGCCACCGGCAGTTCCTGGCACGGCTTCGCCCATCGCCACGATATCCGGGTACGGCTGTTTGCCCTGATATTCATCGACAACTGGCCGCTGGCCCGCGTCGCGCCGCAGGAGGTGGTCGCTTCCGACAAGCTGGATTTCGGCTTCGCGCTGCGCTCGTCGGCGCTGAATCCCTATTCGCCCGGCATCGAAGTGCTCAATCCGGCGCCGCATGGCACTACGCTAGGCGTGGACCCGACCGGCGCTTTCTTCAGCCCGCGCCTTTCGCCATCGAGGGAGCTCGATCCACAACTGGTGGCGGTGCTGCTCCAGTGCCACACGGCGACGCTTGCCATGCTGCGCCAGGATCGCACCGAACTGGTGGCGGAAATGGCGACACCGCCCGCCACGACGATGACCAACCTGGCCGAGGCGATTTCCGCCTCGGCCCTGCTCACATCACTTGGAAAGCAACTGCAATGGCTCCCGAGCTCTGGCCCGACGACGAACTGACGCGACTGGCCAACCGCTATTGCAGCGACAAGGGCACGACCTACAACTGCGCCCACGGCTACACCCGCGTTTACCAGGCGCTGCTGGCGCCCTTGCGCGAGGCGCCCTTGCGAATGCTGGAGATCGGCCTGGTGCACGGCCAGGTCCAGGCCGAACGCCCGCAGGACATCGACCAGCTCGCCTGCCCGAGCCTGCGCATGTGGTCGGATTACCTGCCCCGGGCCGAAATCCACGGCCTCGACATCGTCGACTTCTCGCGCTTTTCCAACGAACGTGCGCGCGTATGGCAGGCCGACCAGGGCAACCGGGGCGAACTGGACGCGGTGGCGGCGAAGGTCGGCAGCAAGTTCGATATCATCATCGACGACGGCAGCCATGCCTCGCACCACCAGCAGATTTCCCTGGCGATCCTGTTCCGGCACCTGGCAGACGGCGGGCTCTACATCGTCGAGGACCTCCATTACCAGCCGGCCGGGCTCGAATTGCCGAACATCACGCTCACCCGCGACTTCCTCCGCGGGCTTCCGGAACGAAGGCCCGGAATGCGGCTGGCGCTGGACCAGGCCGACTACGCCTACCTGGTCGAACATGTGCAGTCGATCCGGTTCTTCGACAGCATTTCCCCGCGCTGGCCGCTGGCGGTTACCGCCGACGCGCTGGCGGTGATCCGCAAGACGGGGCACCATCCGGTGATCCCGGCCGGCTATTGAGGCGCTCCCGCAAAGGTCGACGCATGAACATGCTTATCTTCCCGGTCCGCATCCGACATGAATCCCCGGCGCGAGTGGAGCCCTGCGTGGCTCGAAAGCCGGCGCCCCACATGGGCTTCCTTCGGTCGCTGGCGACACGGCAACCATGGGCTCACTGACCAAGATCGCCTTCATCGTCACCTGCAAGGGTCGCCTGCATCACCTGCGGCAGTCGCTGCCGCTGCTCGCGCGCCAGCCCGGCGCGGAATGCGTGGTGGTCGATTACGACTGTCCGGACCAGACCCGCCTGTGGGTCGCGGAACACTTTCCTGCCGTTCGCGTCGTCCATGTCAGGGACGCGCCGTTGTTCAGCGCCTCGCGTGCCCGCAACCTGGGCGCCCGCGCCGCCACCGCACCGTGGCTGTGCTTTATCGATGCCGACATCCTGATCGCGGACGAATTCGCGGCGACGCTCGCACCCCTGCTGCGCGAGGGTTCCTACTATCGCCCGCAACCGGTCGCCTGGGAGCAATGGGGCATGCATCTGTGCGCCCGCGCCGATTTCGAGCGCATCGGCGGCTACGACGAGGTCCTGGCTGGCTGGGGCAGCGAAGACAACGACATCTATCTCCGGCTCGAAAGGCTCGGCCGGCGCCCGGCGCCCTTTCCGGGGCGGCTGATTTCCTCGCTGCCGCATGGCGACGAAGAGCGCACCCGCTTCCACGAGGTCCGCGACCGGTGGGTCAACCAGCGGATCAATGCGATCTACCTGCAGGTCAAGTACGACCTCGTGCGCCAACTGGGTCCCGCTGCGCTCGGACAGGAAATGCGGCAGACGATTTATGCCGAAGTCCGCCGCACGGTGTTGCAGGATGCCGCGCAAGGCGTGGCGACCTCCCGCTTCGAGGTAAGGCTGCCCGACGGCGCGGAGGCCAGGCTGATGCCCGGCTGGGCTATGACCCGCCGCCTGGTCTACGAAATGGCGCCCGTGCCCGGGGCCCCGTCGGCTGGCTTGCCGGCGCAGAAGGCGGCCGGCGATTACCTGGCCGCGCATGCGACGCGCAAGCTGCACATCGGCTGCGGCGACCATCTGCTCGAGGGCTGGCTCAACACCGACCTGCGACCCCGGGTGCCGGGTGTCCTGCCGCTCGACGCAACCCGTCCACTGCCCTTTCCCGACCAGAGCTTCGACTACATATTCAGCGAACATCTCATCGAACACATGGCGTATGCGCAGGGCCGCGATCTGCTCGCCGAATGCCGGCGCATCCTCCGTCGCGGTGGCACAATGCGGCTCGCGACGCCGGACTTCGCCTTCCTGGTCGACCTCTACACGCCGGAGAAATCCGCGCTCCAGCAAGCCTACCTGGACTGGTCGAAGCAGCGTTTCCTGCCCTGGGCTCCGGCTGCCGAGGACATCTATGTGATCAACAATTCGGTACGCGACTGGGGCCACCAGTTCATCTACGACGACAAGGCCATGCGCCACGCGCTGGCTGCCGCCGGCTTTTCGAACATCGTGCGCTGCCCGCTGATGACGAGCCGGATCGAGGAGCTGTGCGGACTGGAAAACGAGGAGCGCATGCCGCCAGGATTGCTTGCGCTGGAAACCATGGTTTTCGAGGCCGACAGGGACTGATGCGATGAAACACACCGCGCCGGCAAAGCCGATCCACAGCTTGGCGCTGCGCGTCTATTACGAAGACACGGACGCCGCCGGCATCGTGTATTACGCAAACTACCTGCGCTACATAGAGCGCGGACGCACCGAATTTCTGCGCGCCCTGGGACACGACCAGAACGTGCTCATGAAGGAAGGCGTGGCGTTCGCGGTGCGTGCCGTCAGCGCCGACTACCTCAAGCCGGCGGTCCTCGACGACCTGCTGACCATCGAAACCGCGGTCGCCTCGCTGGGCCGGGCACAGATGGTCTTCGTCCAGCGCGTCCTGCGCGGCACGGAATTGCTGCTCGAGGCCAAGGTCCGCGTCGCCTGCATCGACCCGGTGCGGGGCAAGCCGATTCGCATGCCGGATGCGATCCTGGATCAGGTTTCCGCCCTGCTGGACGCGGCGTCATGACCGCAAGCCGGTCGCGCATGAAGAACCGGTCGCGTCGCGCGCGACCCGCGGGCTGAAGGGCGGCGGGCCACGCCATGCCGGCAATGAGCTTCGTCACCACCTGCAAGGGGCGCCTCGACCACCTGCGACAAACCCTGCCACGCATGGTGGCGCAGCCCGATTCCGAATGCATCGTGGTCGACTACGACTGTCCCGACGGCGCCGCGGACTGGGTAAGCGCCAACTACCCCGGGGTGAGGCTGCTGCGGGTCACCGACGCGCCGGTGTTTCACAAATCCCATGCGCAGAACCTGGGCGCCGCGATCGCCGGCGCCCCCTGGCTATGCCTGGTCGATGCCGACATCCTGGTCGGCGACGCCTTCATGGCAAGCGCTTTGCCCCTGCTCGGCAGCGGCCGCTATCTGCGCCCGCAACCCGTCAGCTTCGGCGCCTATGGCAGCTTCGTCTGCGCACGGCAGGACTTCGCGGCCGTCGGGGGCTATGACGAGGCATTCGAAGGCGTCAGCTACATGGACGACGACCTGTATGTCCGCCTCGAAATGGCCGGCGTGCGCGCGGCCGGCTTTCCCGGCGAACACTTCACGGCAATCGACCACGATCACGAGTTGCGCACCCGGCATTACGAGATCAAGGACCGCCCGCTGAACCATCGGATCAACTTCTGTTACGCCAACATCAAGCACGATCTCATGCGACATGCCGGCGGCGACCTGCCCCTCGATAGCCGTCGCGCGATTTACGCGGAGGTGAAACGGGTGGTCCTGGCACAGGCCAGGGAAGGCACCGGCAGCGCGCATCTGGAGGTAAGCCTGCCGGTGAGTTCCAGCGTCCCGCAACGCTACGCCTGGGAGGTCCGGCGCAAGTGGATCTTCGACCTGGTCGAGGCAAGACCTTGAACGTCGCCTTGCTCATTCGCGCCCCGCTTGGTGCGAAAATACGCGTCGCCTGCATCGATCCGGTGCGGGGCGGGGCGATTCCGATGCCGCGCGCCATCCACCGACAACCGTCCGCACTGCAGGAAGCCCCGCAATGAACGTGACCCAAGACCTTTCCATCATCGAACTCATCCTCCACGCCAGCCTGGTGGTCAAGTTGGTGATGCTGCTGCTGACGCTCGTTTCGCTGACGTCCTGGTACTGGATCTTCCGCAAGGCCTTCGCCATTCGCGACGCGCGCAGCAAGACGGACAAGTTCGAGCGCGACTTCTGGAGCGGCGGCGACCTCAACGCGCTCTACCAGAGCGCCGTCAATGACCGCCACCACAGCGGCGCGCAGGAACGCATCTTCGAGGCCGGCTACCGCGAATACAGCAAGCTGCGCGGGCAGAAGGTGCTTGATTCGACCGCCGTGGTCGATGGCGCGCGGCGCGCCATGCGCGCCACCTACCAGCGCGAGATCGACGACCTCGAAGCGCACCTGGCTTTCCTCGCCTCGGTTGGCTCGGTCTCGCCCTACGTCGGCCTGTTCGGCACGGTGTGGGGCATCATGCACGCCTTCCGCGGCCTGGCCAACATGAGCACCGCCACGCTGTCGGCGGTCGCCCCGGGCATCGCCGAGGCGCTGGTCGCCACCGCCATCGGCCTGTTCGCCGCGATCCCGGCCGTGATCGCCTACAACCGTTTCGCCCACGACGTCGACCGCCTCGCCGTGCGCTTCGAAAGCTTCATGGAAGAATTTTCCAACATCCTGCAGCGGCAGATGCGATGAGGGTTTCCGTGCTTGAAATCGCCGCGTCCAGCGGCGCAAAAATAGTCACCCCCTTTCCCGGAAAGGGGGATGGGGGGATTGCCCAGCAGTGGGTCATGAGTCGCCTTTGTCTCATTGAGCTTTGCCAATGAGACAAAGGCGACTCATGAACGAGATCAACGTCGTTCCCTACATCGACGTGATGCTGGTGCTGCTCGTCATCTTCATGGTCACGGCACCGATGATCCAGACCGGCAGTGTCGACCTGCCCAGCGTCGGCAAGAGCAGCCAGCCGCCGGTGGCGCCGCTGGAAGTCATCATCAAGGCCGACGCCTCGCTGGCCATCCGCGATCGCGCCAGGGGCGGCGCCGAACAGATGGTGGCGCGCGCCGACCTGGCGGCCAGGATCCGCCGGGCGCAGGCCGCCAATCCCCAGCAGGCGGTGCTGATCGCCGGCGACAAGAGCGTCAGGTACGAAGCGGTGCTGGCCGTCATGGACGAACTGCAGCGCCAGCAGGTAACGAAGATCGGGCTCCTCGTGCAGCCGGTGATGGCTCAGCAGGTGAAGTAATTGAGCAAGGATTCCCCGCTCCGGCCGCCGGCCAACAAGGCCGGCAAACGCATTTCCTTCGCGCTGGCGATCGCCGTGCATCTGGTGCTGGCCGGCTTCCTGTTCTACGGCGTGCGCTGGCAGACCAAGTCCACCGACGCGGTGGAAGTCGAGCTGGTACGTGCCGTGCCCGCACCGGCCCCGGCCGCGCCGATTGCCGTGCCACCAGCGCCGACTCCCGAGCCGGCGCCAACACCGGTCCCGGTGCCGGAACCGAAGCCGCTGCCGCCGCCGCCCAAGCCGGACATCGCGATCAAGGAAAAGGAGAAGCCCAAGCCGCCGCCGAAACCGGAGCCGGTACCCGCGCCGGCGCGCGTCGACCCGTTCCAGGAACAGCTCAAACGCGAGGCGGAACAGCTCACGCAGCGCAAGCAGGTCGACAGTGCCGCGCAGGAGCTGGCGCAAATGAAGGCAAGCCAGGCCGCCGCCTCGCGCAACAAGGCGATGGCCGACTACCTGGGCCGCATCCGCGGCAAGATCCGCGGCAATATCGTGGTACCGCCCGAGGTCAAGGGCAACCCCGAAGCCGTGTTCGACGTCACGCAGTTGCCCAGCGGCGAGATCGTCACCGTGCGCCTGAAGCGCTCCTCCGGCCATACCGCGCTGGATGCCGCCATCGAACGCGCCATCCTCAAATCGAACCCGCTACCCAAGCCGGAACCGGCCGACCTGTTTTCGCGGTCGCTCGAACTGCGCTTCAAACCCCTGGTTGATTGAAGCTCCCCCCGGCGAGGGGGCGGAAAGCCAGGCGTTATAATTCCCGCGATGAAATCCCATCGTCTGATTCCCGCCTGCGCCGCCCTGATGTTCTCGCTCGCAGCGCATGCGCAGCTCACGGTCGAGATCACCGGTGCCGGGACGAACCGCCTGCCGGTGGCGATCGCCGATTTCACCGGCGAGCGAATCGTCGCCCAGGCCCTGACCTCGGTGGTGCGCGCCGACCTGGAACGCAGCGGCCTGTTCCGCCTGGTCGATGCCGGCAGCCCGCTGGCCGACAGCGCCACGCCGCCCTTCGACGACCTCAAGGCACGCGGTGCCGATGCCGTGGTCGGCGGCAGTGTCACCGGCATGGAGCAGGGCCGTTACGAAACCCGCATGCGCCTGTCCGACGTGCAGAAGCAGGCGATACTGGGCAATCCGGCCTTCCTTCACACCGGTGCGCAACTGCGCGCGACGGCGCATCGCATCGCCGATTATGTCTATGAGAAGCTCACCGGCGAGCCGGGCGTGTTCTCGACGCGCATCGCCTACGTGGTGAAGAGCACCGGGCGCTACGAGCTGAAGATCGCCGACGCCGACGGCAGCAACGACCAGGCCGCGCTGGCCTCGCGCGAGCCCATCATCTCGCCGACCTGGTCGCCGGATGGCGGCAAGCTGGCCTACGTCTCGTTCGAGGCCAAGAAGCCGGTGGTCTATGTCCATGACCTGGCCAGCGGCCGGCGCCATGTCGCCGCCAACTTCAAGGGTTCCAACTCGGCGCCCGCCTGGTCGCCCGACGGCAAGCAACTGGCCGTGGTGCTGACCAAGGACGGCTCGTCGCAGCTCTACGTGGTCAACGCCGACGGCAGCGGCGTGACGCGCATCGCCACTTCCTCCGGCATCGATACCGAACCGCGCTGGTCGCCCGACGGCCAGCACATCTATTTCACCTCGGACCGCGGCGGCAGCCCGCAGATCTACCGCATCGCAACGTCCGGCGGCAACGCGGAGCGCGTCACCTTCGAGGGCAGCTACAACGTCACGCCACGCCTGTCCCCGGACGGCAAGAGCCTGGCCTTCATCGCCCGGAACAGCGGCCGCTTCCAGCTGGCGCTGATGGACCTGGCGACCAGGCAGACGATGATCCTCACCGATTCGGCCAAGGACGAGTCGCCCAGCTTCGCGCCCAACGGCCGCATGATCCTCTATGCCACCGAAATCGGCGGGCGCGGCGTGCTGGCGGCGGTCTCCAGCGACGGCCGCGTCAAGCAGAAGCTCTCCGTGCAGGCCGCCGACGTGCGGGAACCCGCCTGGGGTCCGCTGGTCCGATAGGTCTCGACAGAAATCCGCAGCCGCCATCACAAGGAAGCCATCATGCGCGCACGCCACTTCACCCTTCCGCTTCTTTCCGCCCTGACCCTGCTGCTGGCCGCCTGCGGTTCGCAACCGCCGGCGCCCGAACAGAACCCCGCCGGCGTCGAGTCGCGCACGCCGTCCGGCGTCAAGGTCGAAACCCCGGCCGTCAAGCCGGTCACGCCCGGACCGGCGATCGATCCTTACGGCATCGCCGCGCTGAAGGATCCGAAGAGCCCGCTGTCGAAGCGCAGCATCTACTTCGACTACGACAGCTACGTCGTCAAGGACGAATTCCAGTCCCTGCTGACCGCCCACGCCAAATTCCTCGCCGCCAACCCGAAGATGAAGATGCTGATCCAGGGCAACGCCGACGAGCGCGGCAGCCGCGAATACAACCTGGCGCTGGGGCAAAAGCGCGCCGACGCGGTGCGCAAGGCGCTGGCGCTGCTCGGCGGCAGGGAAGACCAGCTCGAAGCCGTCAGCCTTGGTGAAGAAAAGCCGGCCTGCACCGACGCCACCGAGGAGTGCTGGGCGAAGAACCGGCGCGGCGACATGCTCTACTCGGGCGAGTTCTGAGCATGCGCCTTGGCCTGGCCGCGCTGCTGACGGCCCTTTCGCTCGCGGCCGCGCTGCCCCTGCCCGCCGCGGCGGGCGTGTTCGACGACGAAGAGGCCCGCGAACGGATAGAGCAGCTGCGCGGACAAGTACGCGGCGAACTGGCCGAGCTCGGCAAGCGCCTCGACGTCGTCAGCCGCAACCAGATCGACTTCGCCAACCAGGTCGAATCGATCAAGGCCGACCTTGCCCGGCTGCGTGGCCAGATCGAAGTCCTGACCCACGAACTGGACGCCGCGCAGAAGCGCCAGAAGGATTTCTACGTCGATCTCGACAATCGCCTGAGGAAGCTCGAACAGGCGCAGGTCGAAGCCAAGGTGGAAGCGCCGAAGGTGGACCCGGCCCAGGAAACGCGGGATTACGAAGCCGCCCTGGCGGCGCTCAAGGCCGCCAAATTCAAGGAAGCGGCGACCGCTTTCGGCGGCTTCATCAAGACGTATCCGAGCGGCAGCCTCGCCGCCTCGGCGCACTACTGGGGCGCCTACGCCCACAGCCAGGCTAAGGACCACGCGGTGGCGGCCGAGCTGTTTGGCAAGTTCGCCACCGGCTGGCCCAATGACGAGCGGGCGCCCGTCGCGCTCGAAAGCCGGGTCGCGAGCTTCGACGCGTTGAAGGACTGGAAGGCATCCCGGGCGACGCTCGAGCAACTCGCCGAGCGCTATCCCAACAGCGAGCCGGGAAAACGGGCGAAGCTGCGCCTGAAGAAGAAGTAGTGCCGGCCACATCGGGTTCCGCGGCAAATGCCGCGTTGCGCGTCACCGAGATATTCCATTCCATCCAGGGCGAATCCAGCCGCGTCGGGCTGCCCACGGTTTTCATCCGCCTCACCGGCTGCCCGCTGCGCTGCACCTGGTGCGACACGGCCTACGCCTTCAGCGGCGGCGAATTGCTGGCCATCGAGGGCATCCTGCAGCGGGTCGCCGCCTTCGACTGCGCCACGGTCTGCGTCACCGGCGGCGAACCGCTCGCGCAAAAGGCCTGCCTGCCGCTACTGGCCGCACTGTGTGACGCCGGCCATTCGGTCTCGCTGGAAACCAGCGGCGCGCTCGACATCGGCGCGGTCGACCCGCGCGTGGCGCGCATCGTCGACCTCAAGGCCCCCGGTTCGGGCGAGTCTGCGAAGAACCGCTGGGAAAATATCGACCTGCTGGCGCCCGACGACGAACTGAAATTCGTCCTCGCCTCGCGCGAGGACTACGAATGGGCCGTATCCGCGTGTCGCCAGCGCCGACTTTTCGAGCGCTGTCCAGTGCTGTTCGCGCCGGTGCAGGGCCAGATCGATCCGGCGCAACTGGCGCAGTGGATCCTCGAAGATCGCCTGCCGCTGCGTTTCCAGTTGCAACTGCACAAGGTACTTTGGGGCAACGCCCCGGGGAAATAGCCCCTATTGCATCAGCGGCGGGCAGGGCGGCCGTTTGGACGAGATCACGCGCGTATTGACACCGGCATAGTTGAGGCCGCCGAACAGGCGCGCGTATTCGATCTTCACGCAGCGGTCCATCACCACGTCGAGCCCGGCGGTTGCGGCGCGTTCGGCCGCTTCGCGGTTGATCACGCCGAGTTGCAGCCAGAGGCATTTGGCGCCGATGCGAATTGCCTCGTCGGCGATCGGCCCGGCATCCTGCGCCTTGCGAAACACGTCGACCATGTCCACTTCGACGGGAATCGAAGCGAGGTCGGGATAGCTCTTCTGGCCGAGTATCTCCGGCGCGGAGGGATTCACCGGGATCACCGTATAACCGTGTTCGAGCATGTACTTGGCGGCGAAATAGCTGGGACGATTCCAGCTCGGCGAGAGGCCGACCACGGCGATCACCCGATTGCCCTGCAGTACCCGGCGCAAACCGGCAACGTCATCGACGAGCATGTGGCACACCTCCTGTCCGTGGCCGATTATGCCACCGGGAACGGCAACGGCCCGCGCGGCACGCGATCCAGGCGCCAGTTTGCCAGCGCCCAGCGCCAGACGTCATCGACTCCGGCCAGGGCCAGATCGGCGGGCGGCGCCTGACCGAGGAAGCGCAGCGCGGCAACCAGGGCCTGCGCCGGATGTCGGGCATCCAGCGGTGGCGCCAGGGTCTGCTTGGACAACTTCTCGCCGGCGGCATTCACCACCACCGGCAGGTGGGCGTAGGAAGGTGTCGCGAACCCCAGGCATTGTTGCAGGAAGATCTGGCGCGCGGTCGATGTCAGCAGGTCGGCGCCGCGCACCACGTCGGTGATGCCGGCCGCGGCGTCGTCCACCACCACCGCCAGCTGATAGGCATGCAGGCCGTCGGCGCGCAAGAGGACGAAGTCGCCTGCCTCGCGCACCAGATCGCTTTCGATCCTCCCCTGGATCGCGTCGTCGAAGCCGACGCGGGCGTCGCCCACGCGCAGCCGCCAGGATCGCGCCGTGCGACCTGACGGCAGGCCGTCGCGGCAGGTGCCGGGATAGATGGCGGCGCCGTCGGGAGCGATGGCCGAGTCGGCCAGTTCGCGACGGGTGCAGGCGCAGGGGAACACCCGGCGCGCCGCCCGCAGGCGTTCCAGCGCAGCGGCATACGCCGCGCCACGCCGGCTCTGCCAGACCTCCTCTCCGTCCCAGGCAAAACCGAAAGCTTCAAGCGTGTGCAGGATCTCGTCGGCCGCCGCCGTCGAGCAGCGCGGCAGATCCACGTCTTCCATGCGCAACAGCCACTCGCCGCCGCGACTGCGGGCCTCGAGGAAGGATCCGGTGGCGGCCACCAGCGAGCCGAAATGCAGCGGCCCGGTGGGCGACGGCGCGAAGCGGCCACGATAAGGAAGCGGGAGGGCAATCATTGGGCAGAGTGATAGCACGGCATCGGGCAAAACGGTAGGATTCAAGCGATTCAATTCATCTGGGAGCCGCCCATGGCCACGCTGGAACTCAACACCGAAAACTTTCAACAGACCATCAACGACAACGCCACCGTGATCGTAGACTTCTGGGCACCCTGGTGTGCGCCCTGCCGCGGCTTCGCGCCTACCTTCGAAGCCGTCTCGGAAAAGCAGCCGGAAATCGTCTTTGCCAAGGTAAACACCGAGGAACAGCAGGAAATCGCCGGCGCCTTCAACATCCGCTCGATCCCCACGCTGATGATCTTCCGTGACCAGATCATCATTTATTCCGAAGCCGGCGCACTGCCCGGCCCCGCCTTCGAACAGCTCATCGAACAGGCCATGGCGCTCGACATGGATACGGTGCGCGCCGAGATTGCAGGGCAGCAGGGAGTCGCCTGACCTCGGGCAAGCCGTGCCATGAGTCCGATCGCCGGGGAAAAACGGCCATGAACAACGACCCGCCCCCCGGAAGCGGCGACGACGCGGAAGTGCGCCGCGTCGAGATGCTCTACAGTCGCCTGCCGTCCGGCATCGTCGCCGCATTGATAGGGATCTTCCTCTGTTTCCTGGTGCTGTTCGAAACGACCGGCCTGGAACTGCTCAAGCAATGGACCGCCTACATGCTTTCGGTCTCGGCAATGCAGGCCTGGCTCTGGTACATGTTCGGCAAGGCCGAGCGGCAAGGCGCCTCTGTTCGCCGCTGGGAATGGTCGTTCGCCACCGGCGCGATGCTCGCCAGCCTGGGTTGGGGCGCACTGTTCGGCCCGCTCTACCCGCCCGCGACCCACCCCGATGCGCAGATGTTCGTCGCCATGATGGCGGTGATCACGGCCTTTACCGGTTCGGTCTTCGTCGCGGTGAGCAACGTCACCTTCTGGCTTTTCATCATTCCGATCCTGGGGCCGGCGGTCGCCACCTATGTCCTCACCCTCGGTACCGGCGCGCAGTGGCCGGTCATCGCGGCCGCCAGTTGCATCGCGGTGTTCATCATCGTGCAACGCACGCTCTACCAGTCAGCGACGCGGATCCTGCGGCACAGCGCCGAAGCGGACATCCTGCTGGCCGAACAGCAGGCGATCTTCGATTCCTCGCCGAGTGGCATCGCCGTGCTCGATAACCGTCAAATCGCCAAATGCAACATGCGGCTGGGCGAACTGCTGGGCCGCCGCCTGCAGGACCTTTCCGGCTCAAGGCTCGACCAGCATTTCGTCGGCCAGGCCGAGGCCGGGCTGTTTCTCGCCGACCACACGCGGGCGCTCGAATCGGGGAGCCCGGTGAACGGCATGTACCGCCTGCGCCGCGCAGACGGCGGGCAGTTCTGGGCGGAACTGTCCGGGCGCCGCATGACCGGCAGGCCCGGGCAGACTGTCTGGGTTATCACCGACATCACCCAGACGGTCGCCAACCGACAGCGCGAACGCAATAAACATCCGGCCTGAGGCTGGCAACACGCCGTGCCGCCAGCGACCATAGGAGGTCCCCGTGGGGCGCCGACTTTCGGGGGACACCGTCTCCGGCTGAGCCGGAGACAAGACTTTCGGGGCCTTAGACGTTGAACAGGAAGTTCATGACGTCGCCATCCTTGACGACGTAGTCCTTGCCTTCGGCGCGCATCTTGCCGGCTTCTTTGGCACCCGCCTCGCCCTTGCAGGCAATGAAGTCCTCGAAGGCGATGGTCTGGGCGCGGATGAAGCCCTTTTCGAAATCGGTGTGGATCACGCCGGCGGCCTGCGGCGCCGAGTCGCCCTTGTGGATGGTCCAGGCGCGCACTTCCTTGACGCCGGCGGTGAAGTAGGTCTGCAGGCCGAGCAGGTGGTAGCCGGCGCGGATCAGGCGGTTGAGGCCCGGTTCCTCGAGGCCCATGTCGGCGAGGAACATCTGCTTTTCGTCGTCCTCGAGGTCGGCGATCTCGGCTTCGATCGCGGCGCACAGCGGCACCACGTCGGCGCCTTCCCTGGCGGCATGGGCGCGCACCACGTCGAGGTGCGGGTTGTTCTCGAACCCGTCGTCCTTGACGTTCGCCACATAGAGCACCGGCTTGGCGGTGATGAGGAAGAACTGGCGCAGGTTGGCCCTCTCTTCCTTCGACAGGTCGAGCGCGCGCACCGGCTTGCCCTGGTCGAGTTGCGCCATGCATTTCTCCAGCACAGCCGCCAGGAGCTTGGCTTCCTTGTCGCCGCCGGCCTTGGCCTGCTTGGTGTAGCGATTGAGCGCCTTTTCCACCGTCGCCATGTCGGCCAGCGCCAGTTCCGTATCGATCACCTCGATGTCGTGCAGCGGGTCGATGCGGCCGGCAACGTGCACCACGTTGTCGTCAGCGAAGCAGCGCACGACGTGCACCACGGCGTCGGTCTCGCGGATGTTGGCGAGGAACTGGTTGCCCAAGCCCTCGCCCTTGCTGGCACCGGCGACAAGGCCGGCGATGTCGACGAACTCGACGATGGCAGGCTGGATCTTCTGCGGCTTGACGATCGCCGAGAGCGCCTTGAGCCGTTCATCCGGCACTTCGACGATGCCGACGTTGGGCTCGATGGTGCAGAAGGGATAGTTCTCCGCCGCAATGCCGGACTTGGTCAGCGCGTTGAAGAGGGTGGACTTGCCGACGTTGGGCAAGCCGACGATGCCGCATTTGAGGCTCATGGGGTTTCCTTGGGTGCCAACTTGGGCACGGTATTGATCTTCTGCGTCGCCGCGTTGAACTCGCCCTTCGCCAGCGTCGGCCAGGCCAGCAGCGCACGGTCCAGCGCCGCGTCGATTTCCTCGCACTCCTCGCGGCGCGGCGGCTTGAGCACGTAGTTCACGACTTCGTCGCGGTCGCCGGGGTGGCCGATGCCGATGCGCAGGCGCCAGTAGTCCTGCGTGCCGAGGTGCGCGGTAATGTCCTTGAGACCGTTGTGACCGCCGAGGCCGCCGCCGAACTTGAGCCGCATCTGGCCCGGCGGCAGGTCGAGTTCGTCATGCAGCACCAGTATTTCCGCGGCTTCGATGCGAAAGAACTGGGTCAGCGCGCGCACCGCCTGGCCGGAACGGTTCATGAAGGTCTGCGGCATCAAGAACCAAAGATCCTCGCCATCCAGCCGCAACCTGGCGACAAAGCCGTGGTAGCGCGATTCGCGGGTGAAGGACGCACCGAGTTCGCGCGCCAGGCGCTCACAAAACCAAAACCCGGCGTTGTGCCGGGTTTCAGCGTATTCGGCCCCGGGGTTGCCGAGGCCGACGATCAGGCGCAAACGTGCCTGCAAGGATTATCTCTTGTCGACGCGCTCGGCCTTCTTGGCGGGAGCCGCGGCGGCAGGCGCCACGACCACCGGAGCGGCTTCGGCTTCTTCAACCGCACTGCCGCCCTTCATCATGATGGTGGCGACCACCGGATCCCCTTCGCCGTGATGCGCGACCTCGACGCCCTTGGGCAAAACGAGCTGCGAAACGTGGATCGAATTGCCGGAAGCGAGATCCTTCAGGTCAACTTCGATGAAGGCCGGCAGGTCGCCCGGCAGGCACTTGACGTCGACGTCGTTCATGACGTGCGACACCATGCCGCCGCCCAGCTTGACGCCCGGAGCGATGTCGGCATTGATGAAGTGCAGCGGCACTTTCTGGTGGATCTTGTGCGTGGCGTCGACGCGCTGGAAATCGACGTGCAGGATGACCGGGCGGTACGGGTGGCGCTGCACGTCGCGCAGCAGACACATTTCCTTGGCGCCCTCGACGTTGGCGTTAAGCACGGAGGAATAGAAGGCCTCCTTGCGCAGCAGCTGGAACAGCTCGTTGTGGTCGATGTCGATCTGCTGCGGTTTCGCGCTGCCGCCATAGATGATGCCGGGAACCCGGCCGGTGCGACGCAGGCGGCGGCTCGCTCCAGTGCCCTGTCCATCGCGCTTGTTTGCATTGAATTCAAGTTGCATGATTTGCTCCGTTAAGTACTGCCAGGGTGAAATCCCTCGCCCGCGACCAGGCCAGGGGGAAAATCAATCCATGAAAAGCGATGAGACGGACGACTCGTTGCTGATGCGCAGCATGGTCTCCGCCATCAGTTCGGCGATCGAAATCTGGCGGATGCGCTCGCAGGCGCGCGCGTCGTCCGACAGCGGAATGGTGTCGGTGACCACCAGTTCGTCGAGTTCCGAGCCCATGATGCGCGACACGGCGCTGCCCGACAGCACCGGGTGGGTACAGTAGGCCAGGACGCGCTTGGCGCCATGCTCCTTGAGGGCCTGCGCGGCCTTGCACAGGGTGCCGGCGGTATCGACCATGTCGTCCATGATGACGCAGGTGCGGCCATCGACTTCGCCGATGATGTTCATGACTTCCGACACGTTGGCCTTCGGCCGCCGCTTGTCGATGATCGCCAGGTCGGATTCAAGGCGCTTGGCCAGTGCCCGCGCGCGGACCACGCCGCCGACGTCGGGCGACACCACCAGCAGGTCTTCATGGCGCTGGCGCCAGATGTCGCCGAGCAGGATGGGCGCGGCGTAGATGTTGTCCACCGGAATGTCGAAAAAGCCCTGGATCTGGTCGGCGTGCAGGTCGACCGTCAGCACGCGCTGCACGCCGACGGTCTGCAGCATGTTGGCGACCACCTTGGCCGTGATCGCGACGCGCGCCGAACGCGTCCGGCGGTCCTGCCGGGCGTAGCCGAAATAGGGGATGGCGGCAGTGATGCGCCCGGCCGAGGCACGCTTCAGCGCGTCGACCATGACCATCAGTTCCATCAGGTTGTCGTTGGTCGGATTGCAGGTCGATTGCAGCACGAACACGTCATGGCCGCGCACGTGCTCGAGGATTTCGCAGCTGACCTCGCCATCGGAAAAGCGCCCGACGTTGGCGCGGCCCAGCGAGATGTTAAGGCGCTTGACCACATCGGCCGCCAGCTTGGGATTGGCGTTGCCGGTAAAAACCATCAGGCTGTCGTAGGCCATGTCGGTCTGCTCAGGTCAAGCGGAAGGAGGAATAACGCCGGCGCTATCCGTGAAGGGTTGGCTGGGGAGGAAGGATTCGAACCTTCGCATGCTGGAATCAAAATCCAGTGCCTTAACCAACTTGGCGACTCCCCAACTTCGTGTCTCTGCCTTGGGGGCGGAGGTCGAAAGGACGCGCATTTTCGGGGTTTTCGCCCCCGCTGTCAATCTCGGAGGAGTCTCGGAGGAGTCTCGGCGGAGGCAGGCGACAGGACGGAACGCGGAAGAAACCAGCGGCCCGGCGCGCCGACGAACTCCGAACCGGCATCACTCCCCGGCCAGGGCCTGGATCGGATGCCGGTCCAATCCGGCCGCGAGGAAGCCGCGCATGTCAGCCGGAAGCGCCGCAAATGCGGTCCGCGCCGACGCCTCGTCCACGAACTCGACGAAACAGCACGCGCCCGAACCGCTCATGCGCGCGTCACCATATCGTCGCAGCCAGTCGAGGTGGCGACCTACTTCGGGATAGAGCGCGCAGGCCACGGGTTCGAGGTCGTTGTGGCCGCTGCCGGGTCGCCAGTCGCTCGCCGCGATCGCCGGCGTGTCGCGGCGCAACTGCGGGGAACGAAAGATCTCCGGGGTCGGCACCGCCACGCCCGGGACCAGCACCAGGTACCAGGCGGACGGCAGGCGGACGTCGGCGAAACGTTCGCCGATGCCTTCGGCAAAGGCGCTGCGGCCATGGACGAAGATCGGTACGTCGGCACCGAGCGCGAGGCCGATCTGCTGAAGTTGCGGCGATGTCAGGTTAATGCGCCACAAGCGGTTGAGCGCGAGCAGCGTGGTCGCCGCATCCGAACTGCCGCCGCCCAGCCCGCCGCCCATCGGCAGCCGCTTTTCAAGGTGCAAGGTGACGCCTGCGGTAGCTCCGGTCGCGGCGCGCAGGGCGGTCGCGGCGCGCACGGTGAGATCGGTTTCCGGCGCCACGCCGGGCAGCGGAGTGGCCAGAACGATGCGGCCGTCGGCGCGCGGCTCGCAACGCAGGGTATCGCCGAAATCGAGGAAGCGGAAAACGGTCTGCAGCAGGTGATAGCCGTCTGCGCGCCGCCCGACCACATGCAGGAACAGGTTGATCTTGGCCGGCGCCGGCCACGCGCGATGCCAGTCAATCATTGCGACCCCAGGCGTCGATCACAATCCGCAGTTCGACGTCGCCGCGACGCACTTCCAGCCGCCGCGGAAGTCGGCGCTGGTGATACGGCAAGGTTTCAGAAATCACGATCCGCCATCCATCCGCAATGCCTTCGCGCTCGGGTTGCGCTCCGCGCAACCAGTCCGCCAGCACATCCAGCGGCAAGGACGCGCCGAAAACGAGTTTCGCCAGTTCACCCAGGTTGGCGGCGCGCCGTTCTTGCGCGCCGGGCAAAGCCAGCCACGCTCCGCCGGCATCGCGACCGAGTTCGGCCAACCCCTGCCCCAGCGGAGTCGAAAACACCATCACGTCGCGCTGCGGCGAATGCTGCCAATCGAACTGCAGGTGGTCGCTGCGATCGCCCTGGCGCAGCGACATCCGGCCTGCGGCGGAAAAACCATCAAGCGGCGGCCCCAGCGCGGCGTCCGGTTCGCCGCCCGGCACTCCGGCGCAACCCGCCAGCAGTACCATGGCCAGCCAGGCCAGCCAGACCCTCATTGATGTGCTCAGGGAACGAAGCGTTTAATCGTGGAGGAGAGCACTTCATTCGCCGGATAGGCCTTGCTCGCCTCGCGCCAGATGGCCAGCGCTTCGTCACGGCGACCCATGGCCCACAGGACCTCGCCGATGTGGGCGGCGACTTCCGCATCTGGCTGCTTGGCATAGGACTTCTGCAGAACTTCCAGCGCCGCGGCCAGCTTGCCCTGGCGGAACAGCACCCATCCCTTGCTGTCGAGGATGTAACCGTCATCGGGCGACAGCACCAGCGCCTTGTCGATCAACTGCACCGCCTCGTCGAGGCGAATGTTGCGGTCGGCGAAGGAATAACCGAGCGCGTTGTAGCCTTGCGGCGACTCGGGCTTGAGCACGATCAGGCGGCGCAGGTGACGTTCGGCCAAGTCCAGGTTGCCGATCTTTTCCGCGGCCAAGGCGGTTTCGTAGAGGATGTCCGGATCGTCGGGCTGCGATGCGAGCGTCTTGTCGAGCAAGGCAAAGGCTTCCGCGTGCCGACCGGCATCGCGCAACAGATGCCCCTCGGCCACCACCAGGCGGACGTCACCGGGTTGGCCGGCACGCGCCCGAACGACCCGTTCGCGGGCTTCGTCGAACTTGTTCTGGCGTACCAGGACCTGGGCGGCGCGCACCAGCGCAGGCAGCGCATGTTCGCCCGCGCCGACCTGGTCGAACCAGCGCAAGGCGTCATCGAGGCGACCTGCCTTCTCGGCAATCTGGCCCAGGTAGAAGCGCGCTGGATTCTGCTCGCCACGACCGATCTCGACGAAGCGCTTGAGCTGCTGCTCGGCATCGCCCGCGTCGCCGACCTGCAGCGAAAGCACGCCCACTGCATACAGCATGTCCGGATTGTCGGGGTTGGCGGCCAGCAGGCGACGAAACTCGACGCGCGCATCTTCATAGCGCTTCTCGCCCACCAGGCCCCTGGCATATCCCAGTCGCGCCTGTTGCGCATCCGGATTGTCGGTCAGCCAGCCTTTGAGGAATTCCAGTTGCGCCGCTCCCTTGGGCAGCAGGTCTGTCTTGAACAGGGCCGCCGGTTCCCAGCCCGGTCGCAATTCGAGCGCCTTGTCGATTTCCGCTCGCGCCCGGTCGACATTCCCGGCACCGGCGGCGGCCTGGGCGCGAGCGAATCGGGCCTCGGAAAGTTCAAGGTAGGGTTCGCTCAATTTATCGATCAGGCGCAGCACGATTGCCTTGTCGGGATAGCGCGCAAAGGCGCGCAGGATCCGCAGCAAGCCTTCGCCGGCATTTGGTGCCGCGGCAATGTCGCGCGCCAGGCTGGCCGCCAGTTCGTCGATGCGCCCACCGGCCAGCAGCAGCGTCGACAGCATCTGCCGCGCCTGCTGCGAATCCGGTTCCAGCGCCAGCCATAGCCGCGTGGCTTCCAGCGCCGCGTCGTACTGGCGGGCATGAAAGGCCACCTCGGCGGCGCGACGCACCACCCGCGGGTCGCGCGTGCCTTTCGCCAGGTCGACGAAGGCACCGGCGGCGAACCCGAACTGGCCACGCTGCGCGGCAATTTCGGCGAGCAGGAACTGGTAGAGGATCTGCGCCGTGAGTTCCTGCTTGGGCAGGCGATCGACCTTGGGCACGGGATCCGCGACGGCAGGCGCTGGCGCCTGCGCCCACCCGCTGACGCTGGCCAGTGTGAGCGTAAGCGCGAAAACAGGGGCAAAGAGAATCATGACGGCGGCACCTGGAGGGAACGCGGCGACCAAGCGCCGGTAGCACATACAATGCGGAGATGTTAGCAGTTTCACCAGATTTTTCCTGCGCGTTCCGGCATGCCTGAGCTGCCCGAAGTCGAGGTCACGCGACGCGGCATCACGCCTGCGCTGACCGGCCGCCGCGTCATCGACGCGATCGCGCGGGTGCCGGCCCTGCGCTATCCCCTGCCGGCCCGGCTCGGCCCCGAGCTGGCAGGAAGGCAGCTTGTGTCGGTCAGCCGGCGCGGCAAGTATCTATTGCTCGACTTCGGCATCGGACACCTGTTGGTCCACCTCGGCATGTCCGGCAGCCTGCGCCTGGTTTCCGCCGCACTGCCACCAGACAAACACGACCACTTCGATCTGGTGTTCGCTGCCGACGGCGGCGACGTCGCCCTGCGCCTCAGGGACCCGCGCCGCTTCGGCGCAGTACTGTGGCTTCCCGGAGACCCGCTGGCGCATCCGCTGCTGTCGGTCCTTGGCATTGAGCCGCTGTCGGACGAATTCTGCGCCACCTGGCTCAAGGAGGAACTCGCGGGGCTTTCGGCGGCAATCAAGCCGACGCTGATGGACAGCCACCGGGTGGTCGGCATCGGCAACATCTATGCATCGGAAAGCCTGTTTCGCGCCGGCATCGACCCGCGCCGGGCGGCGGGCCGAATTTCATTGCGGCGCCTGGAACGCCTGGTGCCGGCGATCAAGTCTACCCTCGCCGCGGCGATAGACGCGGGCGGCAGCAGCCTGCGCGACTTCATCCACTCGGATGGAAGTTCGGGGTATTTCCAGCAGCAGTATTTTGTCTATGGCCGCTGCGGCGAAGCCTGCCGCGTCTGCGGTCGTCCCGTCCGGGAACTGCGCCAGGGCCAGCGCGCCACGTTCTTCTGCGCCGCCTGCCAGCGCTAGCGGCTATGACCCGCCGGATTACTTGGCGGTCAGCTGCAGGAACTTCGCCATCAGCTGGTCCTTGGTTTCCGGATGGTTGGGGTCGTCAGGTATGCAGTCAACCGGGCAGACCTCGCGACATTGCGGCGTGTCGAAATGGCCGACGCACTCGGTACATTTGTTGGGATCGATGATGTAGATCTCGTCACCCTGCGAGATCGCGTTGTTCGGGCACTCGGGCTCGCACACGTCACAATTGATGCACTCATCGGTGATGATCAAGGCCATGGAAGCTTCCTCAGGAGTTTAGTTTGAGTTTCAGCCGCTCCGTGACGAGCGGATGCACGAATTTCGAGACGTCGCCGCCCAGGGTTGCGATCTCGCGCACCATGGTGGCGGAAATGAACATGTAGTTCTCGTCGGGCGTCAGGAAAACGGTTTCGACATCGGGATAGAGGCTGCGGTTCATTCCGGCCATCTGGAATTCGTACTCGAAATCTGAAACGGCGCGCAGGCCACGCAGGATGATCGACGCACCCTTTTCCCGCGCGAAATCCATCAGCAGGCTGTCGAAACCCTGCACTTCGACATTGGGAAAGTCGGAGAGTATCCGGCGCGCGATGTCCACCCGCTCGGCGAGGTCGAACATCGGTTGCTTTTTGCGGCTCTCGGCGACCGCGATGATGACCTTCTGGAACAGCCTGGACGCGCGTCGCACCAGATCCTCGTGTCCGCGAGTCAGCGGATCGAAGGTCCCGGAATACACGGCGATGGAATTGTTCATGCCTGCTCCAGCAAGTGAAAAAACACCTGGCCGGCACGACCTCTTTTGGTCACCGACCAGTGCCCCAAGCTTTCCAGCGGTTTTTCGGCCTCTGCATACAGCCGCGCCCCAGGCGCGGCCAGCTCGGCCAAACGCGACTCTACCCCGGCCAGCCAACCCTGCCCATAAGGCGGATCAAGAAAAATCAAATCAAAACGCCGACCGGACGGAGCGTCGAATTTTAGCGCATCGCAGCAAAACAGTTCGACGCGCGGACAGGCGAACATTTCCGCGTGCTTTTTCAGCACGGCAAACGCGGTTTTCGAACGCTCCACCAGGGCGACGTAGTCCGCAGCGCGCGATGCCGCCTCGAAGCCCAGGATGCCGCTGCCCGCAAACAGGTCGAGGCAGCTCTGGCCGGCCAGATCGTGGCCGAGCCAGTTGAACAGGGTTTCGCGCACGCGGTCCGGCGTCGGCCGCAGGCCCGGCGCATCGGCCACCTGGACCAGGCGGCTGCGCCATTCGCCGCCGGTGATACGGATGCGACTCACGGCGAAACGCCGGGCTCAGTCCGCCGCAACCACCACAGTGACAAGGTTTTCCGCCTTGACGTGGCGTGAAAAGGCGGCCTTGACCTGCTCGACGGTGACCGCATTGACCTTGGCCGGGAAATCGTCGAGGTAGCTCAACGGCAAACCGTAGAAGCCGATCGCCGACAGGTAACCGAGCAGCTTGGCATTGCTGTCCATGCGCAGTGCCAGGCCATCGACCATGTTCTTCTTCGCGGCAGCAAGTTCGCGCTGCGTCGGCCCCTTGGCGATGTAGTCGCCGAGGACCGAGTCGACCACTTTGAGCGCGTCAGTCACCTGGTCGCGCCGGGTCTGCAGGCCAATTTCGAACGGGCCTTCCAGCTTGCGCGGCGAAAAGTAGGAATGCACGCTGTAGGCATAGCCACGCTTTTCGCGGACTTCCTTCATCAGGCGCGAGACGAAGCCGCCGCCACCGAGCGTGTAGTTGCCGACGAGCAGAGGAAAATAATCCGGATCGCCGCGACTGATGGCGGGCAGGCCGACATGGACATGGCTTTGCGCGGCGGGGTGGTCCACCTTGATCGTCGCGCGTTGCGGCTTCTTCACCGGCGGCGGCACGAGCGCGCCGCCGCCCGGCGGCAGCGCTTCGGTCAGGCGCTGGGCGATCGCCTCCGCCTCGGCGCGCGAGACGTCACCGATGATGGACACGATGGCGCCCTTCGCGCCGTAGTGCTGGCGGTGAAACGCGATCAGGTCCTCGCGCGTGATCGCGCTGACCGACTCCACCGTGGGGCTGATGCCATAGGGATGGTCGGGATAGATCGCGGCGGCGAAGCGCTTGCCGGCGATGGCGTCGGGGCGGGTTTCGGCCTCGCGAATGCTGGCGATGCTGCGGGCCTTTTCACGTTCCAGCACCGATTGCGGAAAAGTCGGCGCTGACAACACGGTGCGCATCAGGTCAAGCGCGGCTTCGCGCTGCTTGCTGGCCGAAAGCGTGCGCAGGCTGACGCTGGCGCGGTCGCTGTCGGCACCGCCGCCGATGCGAGCAGCGATGTCGACCAGGCGCCCGGCGATCTTTTCCTCGTCGAGCTCGCCCGCACCCGCTTCCAGCAGGCCTCGCGTCAGGCCGGCCAGGCCGGCCTTGGCGGGCGCAACGAAGGCGCCGCCGGCGGCAAAGTCGATCTGCACATCGAGGATGGGCAGCACGCGGGTTTCGACGAAAAACACCCGAGCTCCCGACGGAGCGACCCAGTGTTCAATCTTGACGCCGGCGAGGGCCAGGCTCGATGCCAGGCAGGCCAGGAGAATCGCGATCAGGAATTTGCTTTGCTTCATCAGTGCCTCGCGGCCGCGACGGGCTTCTTCGGTTTGCTCTGGTCGAGCGGTTGCGGATCGAGGACGGCGACGGTCAGGGCATCGTCAGGGAAGTATTTTTTCGCCACGGCCTGCACGTCGTCGGCGCTGACGGCCTTGAGCCGGTCGAGCAGGACATCGATGTCGCGCCAGGACACGCCCGCCGCCTCCATGCCGCCGATTTCCATGGCCTGTGCCATCAGCGAATCGCGCTTGTAGATCTGCGAAGCGATGGCCTGGGTCTTGACCCGTTCCAGTTCCTCGGCCGACACGCCCTCGTCCTGGATGCGCTTGAGTTCGGCGCGCAGCGCCGCCTCCAGTTCGGCGATGGTCTTGCCTTCCGCCGGCTGTCCATCAAGGATGAAAGTCGCTTCGCCGCGCAGCGTGCCATCGTAGCCGGCGCCGGCGGACTGGGCGATGCGACTGCCGCGCACCAGGTTCTTCGAGAAGCGCGAAGCGTCGTGACCGTCGAGCACCGCCGCCAGCATTTCCAGCGCATAGGGATCGCGATCCTGGCGCACGTCGCGCAGTTTCGGCATCTTCCACGCCATCGCCAGATAGGGCAGCTTGGCCGGCGCCTTGACGCTCAGGCGGCGCTGGCCAGCCTGCGCCGGCTCGTTCTGCGGCTTGCGCTCGGGCAGAGCCTGCGCCTTGTGCGAGCCGTAGTACTTCTGCGCCAGGCGGAACACCTCGCGATGATCGACATCACCCACGATCACGACATAGGCATTGTTCGGCGCATACCATTTCCGGTACCAGTCGCGCGCGTCCTGCCAGGTCATGTTCTCCAGATCGTCCATCCAACCGATGATCGGACGCCGATACGGATGGGCCTGGAACAGCGCGGCGTTCAGGGCTTCATAGACAAGTGCCTGGGGATTGTCGTCGGTGCGCAGCCGACGCTCCTCCATGACCACCTTGATCTCAGCGGCGAACTCCTTCGCATCCAGCGTCAGGTTGGCCATGCGATCGGCTTCGAGCTTCATCATTTCCGGCAGGGCGCCCTTGGGTACGATCTGGAAATAGGCGGTGTAGTCGCGGCTGGTGAAGGCGTTGTCGCGGCCGCCGGCCTCTGCCACGCGCTTGTTGAATTCGCCGGACTTGAGCGTCTTGGTGCCCTTGAACATCAGGTGCTCCAGCACGTGGGCGACGCCCGAGGTGCCATCCTTTTCGTCCATGCTGCCGGCGCGGTACCAGACCATGTGCACGGCAGTCGGCGCGCGCGGATCTTCCTTGACGATGACACGCAGGCCGTTGGCGAGTTTCGTTTCGAACGGATTGGCGAAAGTCGGCGCTGGCGCCACGGCAACAGCCAGCGCAGCGCAGGCAAAAAACAGTGGTTTCATGTCGGATGGCGGCGGCGTGTGCCGCGTGGGCTGAAAAAAGGCATCTGTTAAAATCTCCGGGTCCCGCATCTTAGCGGCTCCCGCCTCGGACCGCATTCCGCATGTTTGGTTTCCTGAAATCGAAGGACGACCCCACCGCTCAGGCTACCGCCCCGGCCACGCCGCGCCCGTCATGGAGCGAACGACTCAAGGCGGGCCTATCGCGTACCCGTGCCACGCTCAATACGCCGCTCGGCGAACTCTTCAGCCGCGCCAGAATCGATGACGAACTGCTGGAAGAGCTGGAATCGACGCTGCTGATGGCCGATTGCGGCATCGATGCGACCCAATGGCTGCTTGCCGAACTTAAGGCGACCGTCAAGCGCGACAGGCTGGAGACTCCCGCCCAGTTGCGCAAGGCACTGGCAGAGGCGCTGCAAACCCTGCTCGCGCCGCTGGAACAAGCGCTGCAGGCCGACGGCCACCAGCCCTTCGTGATCATGATTGCCGGCGTCAACGGCGCCGGCAAGACCACCTCGATCGGCAAACTGGCCAAGTATTTCCAGGCGCAAGGCAAGAGCGTGCTGCTCGCGGCCGGCGACACCTTCCGCGCCGCCGCACGCGAACAGCTGGTGACCTGGGGCGACCGCAACGGCGTCACCGTGATCGCACAGGACGGCGGCGATCCGGCGGCCGTGGTGTTCGACGCGATCACGGCGGCCCGGGCGCGCAAGCTCGATGTCGTGCTCGCCGATACCGCCGGCCGACTGCCGACGCAACTGCACCTGATGGAAGAAATCGCCAAGGTCCGACGCGTGATCAACAAGGCCGACGCCTCCGCGCCGCATGAGGTATTGCTGGTACTGGATGCAAACATCGGCCAGAACGCGGTGCAGCAAGTCAAGGCCTTCGACAAGGCGATCGGCGTCAGCGGGCTGGTCATCACCAAACTCGATGGCACCGCCAAGGGCGGCGTGCTGGCGGCGATTGCGCGCCAATGCCCGAAGCCGGTGCGTTTCATCGGCGTCGGCGAGGGAATCGACGATCTGCAGGCGTTTCGCGCCGGAGAGTTCGTCGAAGCGCTGCTGGGATCCTGACGGTGATCCGTTTCGATCGCGTGGCGAAGCGCTACCCGCCCGGAGTCGATGCGCTGTCCGAGGTCAGCTTCGAAGTCGCGGAGCGCGAAATGGTATTGGTCGGCGGTCATTCCGGCGCCGGTAAATCGACGCTGCTGAAGCTGGTAGCTGCCATCGAGCAGGCTACGTCCGGGGCGGTACTGGTGGGTGGCCAGAACCTGAGTGGACTATCGCGGGCGGCGCTGCCCTTCCTGCGCCGCCGGATCGGGATGGTCTTCCAGGACCAGAAACTGCTGTTCGATCGCAACGCCTTTCAGAACGTCATGCTCCCGCTGTCGATCGCCGGTTTCCCGCCACGCGAAGCGGCCCAGCGGGTGCGCGCCGCGCTCGACAAGGTCGGACTCGGCAAGCGCGAAAAGGCCCTGCCGGTCATGCTGTCCGGCGGCGAGCAGCAACGGCTGGCGATTGCCCGCGCCGTCGTGGGCCGGCCCGGCCTGCTACTGGCGGATGAACCGACCGCGCACCTTGATGCGGAAACCGCAAACGACGTGGCGCGGATTTTCCATGACTTCCACCAGGTCGGCGTCACGATGCTGATCGCCACCTATGCGCACGAACTGTTTCCCGCGGCGCGGCGCCTGCACCTTGACCACGGTCGACTGCGGACATGAAGGTCTGGCTGCTCCATCACCGGGATGCCGCCGTGCTGGCGTGGCGCCGCTTGCTGGCCGTGCCCCTCAACAGCCTGCTCTTCGTCCTTGCGATCGGGGTCGCGCTGGCTCTTCCCGCAGGCGGCCAGATGCTGTTGGCAAACGCGCGACAACTGACGGACAGGGTCTCGGCCGCGCCACAGATTTCCGTTTTCATGTCGGTCAATGCCGACCGTGCGACCGCGACGGAAGTCGGATCGCGCCTGGGCGGGGCCGCAGGCGTCAAGCAGGCGCGCTTCGTCCCGCGCGAAGAGACGCTTGCCCGCATGAAGGCCAATCCCGGCCTGCGCGAAGCGATCGAGGTACTCCCGGGCAACCCCTTTCCCGATGCCTTCGTGGTCAGCGTCACGGACGAGCGTCCGGAATCCATGGAACGCCTCGCCGCCGAGTACCGCCGCTGGGACGGCGTGGCGCACGTGCAGCTCGACTCGGCCTGGGTACGCCGGCTCGAAGCGCTGATCGGGCTGGGGCGCAACGCCGTATTGCTGCTGGGAGCCCTTCTGGGTGCCGGCCTCATCGCGATTTGCTTCAGCATCGTTCGCATGCAGTTGCTGGTCCACCGTGCCGAGATCGAGGTCAGCGACCTTCTGGGCGCAACGGAAAGCTTCGTCCGGCGCCCGTTCATTTACCATGGCGTACTGCTTGGGTTGGGCGGAGGGGTGGTTGCCTGGATCGTCACGACGGCCGCGACTCTCTGGTTGCGAGCCCCGATCGCGGACCTGGCGAAATTGTATGAGCTGACCCTGAGCCTGCAGCCCCTCAGCGCGATGGATTCGGCACTGCTGCTGGCAGTCGCCGGCGGGCTTGGCTGGCTGGGTGCGAACATCTCGTTGGGACGGCATCTGGATTCGTGCTGACGGCCGCGGCTCGGCGACCCAGCGCGGCAGCATTGACTATCCGTCCCGGCCGTGGCAAAAAAACCCGCCCCGAACCGACGTGAAGGACAACACTGAAACGGAATTCCATATTCGGGCGATAATAGGATAATGAACGAAGAGCTTCCCTCCGAGCAGCCGGCCAGTGACGCCGCGCCTGGCGCGCAACAAGCCGCCGAGCCCGTACGTCAGGAGCCGCCGGCCCCTGATCCTCGGCGTCGCCTGCGCGAATTGCTGGCCATACCCGATCATCAGCGCACCGACGCCATCTGGGACGAGATTATCGAACTTGAAATCTGTCTGGCACCCGGCAATCGCATACAGTCGGGTTCGCAAACCGAACAATCCGGGAGGCGTCAGGGACCCGGACAGGGCGCCGGACAAGCTCAGGGGCGACGCCCGGACCAGCAAAGGCGACCGGACGCAGTCCCCGGTTCCAAGCCGTCCAAACGCTTCTTCAAGAAAACCAAGCGCCCCCCCGGCGCTCCGCCCAAAGTCTGAAACTTCGGTATGTCCGACAAAATTTGTCGGGAACTTCCGCCAATTTTGGCACTCTAAGGTTTTGAGTGCTAATATTGTGTCCAAGGAGGTTGCAAAGTGAGCCATACCCTGTCTCTTGACCATCTGCCGGTGATTGCCGCGAGCAGCAGCATTGAGGCTTTCGTTTCGGCCGCGAATCGGGTTCCGATTCTTAGCGAAGCCGAGGAGCAGCGGCTTGCCCGCCGTTTTCGTGACGAAGACGATCTTGATGCGGCGCGTCAGTTGATCACTTCGCACCTGCGTCTGGTGATCGCAATTGCTCGCGGTTATCTGGGTTATGGCTTGCCCCATGCGGACCTGATCCAGGAAGGCAATATCGGCCTGATGAAGGCCGTCAAGCGTTTCGATCCCGACCGCGGGGTACGTCTGGTGTCGTTCGCGATGCACTGGATCAAGGCCGAGATCCACGAATACATCCTGAAGAACTGGCGCTTGGTCAAGATCGCCACGACCAAGGCGCAGCGCAAGCTGTTCTTCAACCTGCGCAGCATCAAGGCTTCGCTGGCGCAGGACGAGAATTCGCGTCAGGGATTCAATACCTTGGGTGCGGACGAGGTGGTTGCCGTTGCCAAGCAGTTGGGGGTCAAACCTGAAGAGGTCATCGAGATGGAAACGCGTCTGACCGGCGCTGACGTTTCGCTGGAACCGCTCAATGACGACGACGAAGACAGCTACGCACCCATTGCCTATCTGGCGGCGGATCGCAGCGTCGAGCCATCGGCTATCCTTGAGCGCAAGGAGTATGACCGCCTGCAGGACGAAGGCCTGAGTTCCGCGCTGGCCAGCCTCGACGATCGCAGCCGCGCCATCGTACAGCGACGCTGGCTGGTCGCGGACGGCGAGGAAGCAGCGACCCTGCATGAACTTGCTGCCGAGTACGGCGTTTCGGCCGAACGCATCCGCCAGATCGAAGCCAAGGCGATGCAGAAGATGAAGGGCAATCTGGCGGCCTGATCGACTAAGGCAAGAACGAAGGGCAACCCCGGTCGGCGGGGTTGCCTTTTTCGCTTTGCGGACCTGGATGCGCCCGCGATCAGGCGATCAGGTAATGATCGATCAACAGCGCCAGGAAAAGCAGCGCCAGGTAGATGATCGACCAGCGGAACGTCAGGCGCGCCACGACGTCCGAATAGTCGCGCCAGATCAGCCATGCGTAGCCCAGAAACACGGCGTCGAGCAGCACGGCACAGGTCAGGTAGAAACCGCCGGACATGCCTATGACGTAGGGCACCAGGGTCACCAGCGTCAGGCCGACGGTGTAGAGAAAGACGTGCCGACGGGTGTATTCGGCGCCATGCGTGACCGGCAGCATGGGAATGCCGGCGGCGGCATACTCCTTGGTGCGGTACAGCGCGAGAGCCCAGAAATGCGGCGGCGTCCACACGAAAATAATCAGGAACAGCAGCCATGCCTCGCCCGGTGCGTCGCCGGTCACGGCCGCCCAGCCGAGCACGGGCGGCATGGCGCCTGACGCGCCGCCGATGACGATGTTCTGCGAGGTATTCGGCTTGAGGAACACGGTGTAGATCACCGCATAGCCGACGAAGGTGGCGAACGTCAGCCACATGGTGAAGGGATTCACCAGGGTGTAGAGCAGGAACAGCCCGGCACCGCCGAGGGCACCGGAAAACATGACGGTTTCCAGGGAATTGACTTCGCCGAGCGGCAATGGCCGCCCGCGCGTGCGCGCCATCAGCGCATCGATCTTCTGTTCGATCAGGCAGTTCGCCGCAGCGGCGGCGCCAGCCACCAGCGCAATCCCGATCGTACCGGCAAGCAGGATGCGCCAAGGCACCATGCCGGGAACCGCGAGGAACATGCCGATAACTGCACAGAACACGATCAGCGATACCACGCGCGGCTTGGTCAATAGGAAATATTGACGCAGGCGATGAGGGCTGGATTGAAGTGCGAGGGCGAGTACTTTCACTCTTTAACGAAAAATTATTGAAGCCGGACCAATTTTAAAAGTCTAGCACGCGACCTATCCTCGCGGGCTTCCGCTGGCCACAATACGGCGAAAGTCCGCGACAATTTTCGCGGCATCCTGCGGCGGCGAGAAAACAGCGGCCAGTCGCCCTTGTGGATCAATCAGATGGATCGCGGCGGAATGGTCGACGGTATAGTTCTTGCCATCCGTCGCATCATTACGTCGGTAGTAAATGCCCAGTGCCGCGACCAGCGGCGCGAGCGCGGCATCGTCACCGCTGACACCGATGAACGCCGGATCGAAGGCCCCCAGGTACTGGCCCAGCAATTCCGCGCTATCGCGACGTGGATCGACCGAAACGAATACCACCCTGAAAGTCGGCGCCGGCGGCACGGCCTTGTCGACCTTCAGGGCCACCCCGACCTCCTTCATCAGAGCCAGGGCCGCTGGACAGACGTCAGGACACTGCGTATAGCCAAAAAAAAGAAAGGTCCAGCCGCCGCGCAGGTCGACATCGGTAAGCACGCCTTGCGGCCCCCGCAGCTCAAAGGCAGGCAAAGGCTGGCGCTCCCGAAAAACGCTTGCCGTCGGCACCTCCCCGGCCGGCAGCGGGCCGGCGGCAAAACTGCTCCAGGCGAGATAGGCGCCGCCCAGTGTCAGCACCGCGCCGGCGACCAGCAACCAGATTCCCGCTTCGCTCTTCATCGACCTGCCGGAATGCAAGGCGTCCCGCCCCGGAACGCCTTGTTGCCTTGCGTTTGTCAGCCCTTCTTGTAGGCGTAGGGATGCCAATCCTCCGCCACCGACGGCGGCGTCGGCCAATTGCCATGCGGCGGCGGCGAGACGGTGGTCCACTCCAGCGACGGCGAACCCCAGGGATTGTCGCCGGCCGGCGGGCCCTTCATGGCGCCGATGATCCAGTTCAGCACGGCAATCGCGAAACCGAGGCCAAGCACCACGGCGCCCGCCGTCATCAGCTGATGTGCCGACTCGAACTGCGGGAAGTGTGCATAGTCGTAGTACCGGCGCGGCATGCCATCGACGCCGATGTCCATCATGGTCCAGAACACCACGTTGCTGCCGATGAAGGTCAGCCAGAAACCGACCTTGCCCCAGAACTCGTTGTACATGCGGCCAGAGAACTTGGGGAACCAGTGGTAGATCCCGGCGAAGATGGAGAAGGTGCCGGCGACCGCCATGACGTAGTGGAAGTGGCCGACCACGTAATAGGTGTCGGACACGGCCAGGGTCAGCGAAGGCACGGCGAGCGGAATTCCGGTCAAACCGCCGATCAGGAACAGGAAGACGACCCCGAGCGCATACAACATCGGCGTGGTAAAGGCGATGGAACTCTTGTACAAGGTTCCCACCAGGCTGATCATCATCAGGCCGACCGGGATCGAGATCATCAGCGTCGTCACCATCTGGCCGATGCGCAGCCAGTCGGCCATGCCGGACACGTAAAGGTGGTGGACCCATACCTCGCCGGCCAGCAGGACGATGCCGCCGATGCCGCCATAGACCACCATCTTGTAGTTGAACACGGCGCTCCTGGCGTGGGACGACAGCACCTCGAAGACCACGCCGATGAAGGGCAGGAAGATCACATAGACGGCCGGGTGGGAATAGAACCAGAACAGGTTCTGGTAGGTAAGCACGTCGCCGCCCTTGGCCGGATCGAAGAAGTTGGTGCCCAGGTATTTGTCCATGCTGATCAGCGACACCGCCGTGCCCAGCACCGGTACGAAGATGAGCTGGAGTACGAAGGCGCCCAAGGTGCACCAGACGAAGATATTGAGCTTGTTGAGGGTGATCCCCGGGGCGCGCATGTAGGCCACGGTGGTGAGGAAGTTGACGCCGCCGATGATCGAGGCGAAGCCGAGGATCAGCACGGTGAAGGAATACATCGCCGTGTTGCCGGTGGTTATCGTTGAATAAGGCGGATAGCCGGTCCACATGATGTCGGGGGGGTCGGGAATGAAGAAGGTCAGCAGCGCCAAGATCACGCCGACATAGAACAGCCAGACCGACAGGGCGTTGACGCGAGGAAATGCGACGTCCTTGGCGCCGATCATCAGCGGGATGCAGAAGTTGGCGAAGAAGCCGGTCAGCGCCGGGATCTGGAAGCCGAGGATCATCACCGCGCCGTGGGTATACAGCCAGACGTTGTAGTTGGTCGGATTGGCGGTGATGGTCGGGCCGATGGTGGACAGCTCCGCACGCATCAGCAGGGCCATGATGCCGGCGACGGCGAAGGCCGCCAGCGACCCGATCAGATAGAGGATGCCGACCCGCTTGTGGTCGGTGGTAAAGATCCATTCCTTGAGATTCATCTTCTACTTCTCCCTCAGGTCTTCTTGGGCTTGGCGGCCGGCGCGCCAGCCTTAGCCGGTACAGCCGGTGCTTCCGTCGTCGCAGCGGCGGCAAGCATGGTTTCCTCCTGCTTCATCCATGCGGCGTATTCGTCGGTCGACTTGACGATGACGCGACCGGCCATGTAGCTGTGCATCACTCCGCAGTATTCGGCACAGGTCACAAGGTGCTCGCCCGGCTTGGTCGGATGGAACCACAGGTAGGTGACCCGACCCGGCATCGAATCCTCCTTGACGCGGAAATCGGGAATGTAATGGCTGTGCAGCGTATCGCGGCTGGTCATGCGCAACATCACCGGCTTGCCGGCGGGAACGATCAGTTCGTTCTGGGTACGGACCCCGTTGGGATAGGTGTAATCCCAGCTGTACATTCCCGATTCGAGCTTGACCTCGAGGCGGTCGGCGGGAACGTCGCGGTAGTGGTTCCACAGCACCCAGCCGTTGGCCGCGGTATAGAGGTCGATCGAAAGAAAAATAAATATGGGGAGGACGGTCCAACCGACGGCGGATGCCGGCGACAGCTTCGGTGAAGCACCCACCTGGTTGTCGGCCGTGCGCCGCGAGGAAAACATGAACCAGGCGGTAACCACGGCGAACAGGATGCCGATGATCGTGATATCGACGATCACCTCGTGCCAAAGGCTGTCCCAACCGCGTGCCGGGTCGTTGATCTTCGACGCGGCGGATTGTGCCGGCCCGGCCGCCCATGAGGAGGCAGCAAGGGCAAACCCGAAGGCCGCGACCGATGTGCGTCGGAGGATGGCTACCAGTTGTTTATGCATTCCTTGCTTCCCCTTTCTTTCCTTCGATTCCATTTCCCTGCCTGCGAGACATGCGCCGACGGTAGATCAATGCCCCGGATCCGATCGACACCAGACCGAGGAGCAGCGAACCAATGCCGGCCAGCAGCGAGTAATTCCATTGATACCTGCCCTCGGCATAGTTGTAGCTGAAGCAGGCACCGGTAAATATGTCGAACACCGCCGTCGAATTGGAAATGCGCTCCCAATCGGCGTCGGTGATCGCCAGTTCAATCGTTCTTGCATCCATCCGCGTGCCGTAGATATAGCGGGCAACGCGTCCCTCGGGCGTCAGAAACACAAGCACGTTCGGATGCAGAAACGCCTTTGCCGCATCCGACCAGAAGAAGCGAAACCCCACCTCCCCGGCAAACTTCTCGACGCCACCGGCGTCAGATCCGGACTGCAGCACCGCGTGCCGCCATCCGTCCTTCATCGCCGCCGGCACACCCGCCGACTTGACCATGAAGTCCTGCGCCGTCGCCACCGTGTCGCGCTTGTCGAAGGATACCGTCAGCACCCGGAAATCCTTGCCAAGCTTGAAACGCTCGACCTTCTCCAACACCTTGGCCAGTTCCGCGTTCATGGTCGGACAGGTACCGTCGCAACCGTAATACGACAACAGCAGGATCAGCGGCTTGCCCATCATGTCCGCAACCCGGAAGTGCCGCCCCTCCGTGTCGGTCAACCATGTTTCCCTCTGCAGCCGATTCCCCAGAAAGCGCGGTTCGTCGATTTGCATGATCGACGCATCCGGCGCGCTGTTCCGCGTCGGCTCGCTGACCGCCAAGGCGCCGCCGCTGGCGCTCCAGACAGCCGCTGCCGCAACTACCAGTAATAGATTTGTGATACGACGAAGAACCAAATGATGTCAACAAAATGCCAGTAAAGGCCGGCGGTGCGCATGAACCCCTCGTCGATGTCGTCACCGCGCATAACCGAGGGCAGACCCGCCATGAAAATCGCCAGGCCGACCACGACGTGCGATCCATGCAGACCGGTGACCGAGAAGAATATGGTGCTGAAGGCATTGGTGCTGATGGTGAAGCCGGCACCGATCAGATGCGACCACTCGTAGATCGACATGCCGAGGAAGGTGGCGCCAAGGATCATGGTCAGCAGGTACCAGATGCGAAACCCGCCTTTGTTGCCCACATGCAAAAGGTGCTCGGCGTAGTGGATCGTCAGCGAAGACGACACCAGAACAAAGGTCATCACCAGCGGCAATACCTTGGGCAGGGTCACGTTTCCTGCCGGCGGCCAGACCTCGACGTGCAACTTGGTGTACCAGTAGGCGACGAAGAAAGAAATGAAAATCATCGCTTCGGCCAGGATGAACCAGCCCATCGCACCGTAGGACAGGCCTTCGCCCTTGCCCATCGCCTCGCTGGTCCAGCCCGCGACTCCCGCGATGATCAGCGGAAACGCCAGGCCCAGGGTCAGGATCGCGGCAAAGCTGGCGTGGTAGACGAAGTGCAGGGAAAACGCTAGCGCCAGGAACAGAATTCCGAAGCTGATGACGAATGGCCAGACACTGGTATCCCAGTGGGCGTGAGCGTGTGCATCCCCGTGATGGGCTTCGTGCGCCATTGTTCCCCCTTGTATTCCGATGCCGGCAGCCGCAGAAATATCTTCGGGATAGTTGCCAGTTTAGAAATGTTAAAACATAATTGACCTAAATCAACAGCGCCGGATTATTTCAAGGTTCGGGCATTTTCGCAACCCGATTCAAGGGGAATCAAGAAAAATGACTATCACGCACGTGCTTGCCGCGCTTGTCTGCGCGACTCTGGCTAGCGTCTCCGTAGCCGCGGCAAAGCCTGGCGGCAACGCGGCCGCCGGCCAGCAAAAAGCTGGGGCTTGCGGGGCCTGTCATGGAGCCGATGGCAACAGCCCGCCGGAAATCTTCGCCGCGCTGAAAGCACCCAAGCTCGCCGGTCAGGTCCCGGAGTACATCACCAAGTCGCTACACGATTTCAAGGCCGGCCGGCGCAGCAACGAGGTGATGAGCCCGCAGGCGCAGGCCGTGGCGGAAGTCGATATTGCCGATATCGCAGCATGGTTCTCCAGCCAAAAGGTGCAGCCCAACAAGGCACAGAGCGCCGAACTGCTGGCCCAGGGCGAGAAGATTTTCTTCAAGGGCAAGGGGCGTCCCGATGTTATCGCCGCGTGCGTCGGCTGCCACGGCCTGAACGGCATCGGCAACCGCGACTGGGCGAAGACCATGTCCAGGGTTCCTGCCGTGCTGGCTCCGGCCATCGGCGGCCAGCATGCCGGCTACCTCGGCGACCAGCTGAAGGCCTACAAGTCGGGCAAGCGCGCCACCGACCCGGGCCGGGTCATGCGCGACATCGCCGGTCGCATGGATGAAAAGGACATTCTGGCCGTTGCCGAGTACATCTCGACGCTCGGCCGGTAAGCACGACCCATCAACGGAAAAGGCCTGCGGCGAATCGCAGGCCTTTTTTGCTTTGGCGATACTGAACTTCCGCCGTCGAGCCAATTCAGTTCGCCAAGCCGGCGAGCAATCTGTCGTGTACCCCGCCGAACCCACCGTTGCTCATCACCAGTACCTGATCGCCCTCGCGGGCCTCGGCGACCACGGCAGCAACCAGCCCGGACAGATCATCGAACACCTGAGCCCGTCCACCAAGCGGGGCCAACGCCGCCGTCGCATCCCAGCCCAGATTGCTGGCAAAGCAATAGGTCGCGTCGGCCTCTGCGAGGCTTTCGGGCAATTGTGCCTTCATCGAACCCAGCTTCATGGTGTTCGAACGCGGCTCCAGCACGGCCAGGATCCGTGCGCGACCGACACGCTGGCGCAGACCTTCAAGCGTGACGCGGATCGCCGTCGGATGGTGGGCGAAATCATCGATCACGGTGACGCCGCGCACGGTGCCACGCACTTCCAGTCTCCGTTTTATGCCGCTGAAGCTCTCCAGCGCCTTGAGCGCCACCGCCACCGGCACCCCAGCGTGGCGCGCGGCAACCACCGCCGCCACGGCATTGGCGCGGTTGTGTGCGCCGGCCAGTTCAAACCGCCCGAGCCGGCCTTGCACCTGTCCGGCAAGGCTCAGGGCAAAGCCCCTGTCGGCATTCGGCTCTCCCGCCTGCCAGCCCTCATCGCCGTTGAACCAGTCAACCGGAGTCCAGCAACCGCGCGACAGGACACGCCTCAGGGACTCCTCCCCGGCATTCGCGACGATCCGGCCATTTCCCGGCAAGGTGCGCACGAGATGATGAAATTGCGTTTCAATGGCACCAAGATCGGCGAAGATGTCAGCGTGATCGAACTCAAGGTTGTTGAGGACCACTGTCCTCGGCTGGTAATGGATGAACTTTGAACGCTTGTCGCAAAAAGCCGTATCGTACTCGTCGGCTTCGATGACGAAGAAGGGCGAATCGGTCAATCGTGCGGATACGCCGAACCCCTGCGGTACCCCACCGACCAGGAAGGATGGATTGAGTTCGGCCTCTTCCAGTATCCAGGTCAGCAACGCCGTCGTCGTAGTCTTGCCGTGCGTCCCCGCAACGCCAAGCACCCAGCGTCCGCGCAGGATGTTCTGGGCCAGCCACTGGGGCCCTGAGACATATGCCAGGTTGTGCTCGAGGATGGCTTCGAGCAGCAGATTGCCGCGTGATATCGCATTGCCGACGACGAAAAGGTCCGGCTCCAGCGCCAGTTGCCCTGCATCGTAGCCGGCCACCAGGTCGATCTCGTGCTCACCCAGTTGCGTGCTCATCGGCGGATAGACGTTGGCGTCGCAACCCGTGACGCGATGGCCTGCGGCGCGGGCCAGCAGTGCGATGCCGCCCATGAACGTGCCGCAGATACCGAGGATATGAATGTGCATGTCGCGCGCGATTTGCCGGAATCAATGGAATAATGAGGCGAATTCTATCCCGCAGGGGATGCCGTCCGCAGCCCCGCAGGCGGCCGACACAACCCGCCAGCCGCTTTTGCCGATCCCGCCATGCCACGCCGCAAGCCTGCCCCATCCCCGTCCATTACCCTGCGCCGCTCCATTGCCGCCGCCGCCGCGCGCCTAATGGCGGAAGAGGGGATCGGCGACTATGGCTCGGCCAAGCGCAAGGCGGCGCGCAGCTTGGGAGCCGGAGACAGCGAGGCGCTGCCGACCAACGAGGAAGTGGAAACGGAATTGCGCGCCTGGCAGTCGCTGTTTCAGGAAGACGAGCAGCGCGAGCGATTGTACGACCTGCGCAGCACTGCCTTGGAGGTGATGGAGTTGCTCGCCGACTTCAATCCCTACCTGACCGGGAGTGCGCTCGACGGCACGGCCGGTCGCTACTCCGCCGTGGAGATCGACCTGTTCGCGGATAGCAGCAAAGATGTCGAGATCGCCCTCCTATCTCATGGCATCTCCTACGATACGATGCCTAACAAACGGATTGGCATTGATGCCCAGCTACGTTTGGAGTGGAACGAGCTACCGATACTCATATCCGTTTTCCCACCCCTGGACGAAAGGCAGCAAGGCGGACGCGGACGGCTCCGGGCGCGGGCATCGGCAGTCGCAGATCTGTTGCGGGAGGCAGCGAAGTGAAACACCGGGCATTCTGGCCGGCGGTGATCGGGTTCGCTCTGATTGTTGCGTTCATGACCTATCGTGCCCTCGTGCCACTCAAAGTGACCGAGCCGACCTCCCCCGTTCCGGCGGTCTCCGTGGCGGCGCTTTCTGAGCTTTCGCTGACCGACACAAATGGACAAATGCAGAACCTTCGACAATGGCAGGGGAAGATTCTGGTGATCAACTACTGGGCCACCTGGTGCCAGCCCTGCCGCGAGGAGATGCCTGGATTTTCCCGCTTACAGGAGAAATATCGCGCCAACGGCGTTCAATTTGTAGGAATCAGTACGGATGATGCCGACAAAATCGTGGATTTTCAGAAATCAACCCTGGTTAGCTACCCTTTGCTGATCGGCAACATGGCGGTCATGACCAGCAGTGCGGCACTCGGCAATACCAGGCAGGGCCTGCCATTTACGGCGGTGTTTGACCGCCGGGGCGGGCTCGTGATGACCAAGTTGGGGCGCTGGAGTGAAGCCGACCTGGAGCCGAAGTTGGCGGAACTCGTAGCTCGATAGTGGACAAACTGCAGGCATTTGCGGCAAACTTGCGGTCATGACGAAGCGAAATAACAGTAAAGCAGGCACCACCGCCGGCTCCGATGACGCTGTTCTGGTCTTGCACGGGCCCAACCTCAACCTGTTGGGCAGCCGGGAACCCGACATCTATGGACATACTACGCTGGCCAGCATCCATAAGGCGATGGAAGCGCGCGCCCGCGCCTTCGGCGTCCGCCTCGAAAGTTTCCAGAGCAACCATGAAGGCGAACTGATCGACCGGGTCCAGTCGGCCCGCGAACAAGGCATCCGTTTCATCATCATCAACCCGGCCGGCTATACCCATACCAGCGTAGCCCTGCGCGATGCGCTGGCGGCGGTCGCGATTCCCTTCATCGAGGTACACCTCTCGAACGTGCATGCGCGGGAGCCTTTCCGCCAGCATTCGTATTTTTCCGATATCGCCGTCGGCGTGATCGCGGGCCTCGACGCCCAAGGTTACGAACTGGCGCTGGAAGCCGCGTTGAGCCGCCTGCGCGCCGCGTCCTGATTCATCTTAATCGGCGGCCACGGCCGCCAATCCCTGTTTGAGGAGTCCCCATGGACCTGAGAAAACTCAAGACCCTGATCGATCTCGTGCAGAACTCCGGCATTTCGGAGCTCGAGATCACCGAAGGTGAAGAACGAATCCGCATCGCCAAGCACCTCACCGCCGCCCCGGCGTCCGCCATGGTCAGCATGCCGACACCCGTTGCCGCCCACGCTGCCGTCGCGCCAGCGCCGACCCTTGCCGCCGAGCCGATTCCTGCACCGTCCGAAGGACACGTCATGAAAGCTCCCATGGTGGGCACCTTCTATCGTGCCAGCAGCCCGGACGCGTCACCCTTCGTGGAGGTCGGCCAGACCGTCAAGGCCGGCGACACCCTGTGCGTGATCGAGGCGATGAAATTGATGAACGAAATCGAAGCCGACATTTCCGGCGTCATCAAGGCGATCCAGGTCGAAAATGGCCAGGCGGTGGAGTACGGACAGCCCATGTTTGTGATCGGCTAAGCATGTTCGGCAAGGTTCTAATAGCCAACCGGGGAGAGATCGCCCTGCGCATCCTGCGTGCCTGCCGCGAACTCGGCGTGCGCACGGTCGCCGTGCATTCCGAAGCCGACACCGAGGCCAAATACGTCAAGCTCGCCGACGAATCGGTGTGCATCGGGCCGGCTCCGTCGGGCCAGAGCTACCTCAACATTCCTGCCATCATTTCCGCCGCCGAGGTCACCGATGCCGAGGCGATACACCCCGGCTACGGCTTTCTGTCGGAGAACGCCGATTTCGGCGAACGGGTCGAGAAATCCGGCTTTGCCTTCATCGGTCCGCGCCCGGAAACCATCCGCCTGATGGGCGACAAGGTCAGCGCAAAGAATGCCATGAAGGAGGCCGGGGTGCCCTGCGTGCCCGGGTCCGAGGGCGCACTACCCGACGACCCGAAGGAAATCGTCAAGATCGGCCGCGCGGTTGGCTACCCGGTGATCATCAAGGCCGCCGGCGGCGGCGGCGGGCGCGGCATGCGCGTGGTGCATACCGAGGCCGCCCTGCTCAACGCGGTCAATATGACCCGCGCCGAGGCCGGCGCCGCCTTCAACAATCCCACCGTCTACATGGAGAAGTTCCTCGAAAATCCGCGCCATGTGGAAATCCAGGTGCTCTCCGACGCCTACCGCAACTCCGTCTACCTGGGCGAACGCGACTGCTCGATGCAGCGCCGGCACCAGAAGGTGATCGAGGAGGCACCTGCGCCCGACATCAACCGCCGCGTCATCGCCCGTGTCGGCGACCGCTGCGCCGAAGCCTGCCGCCGCATCAATTACCGCGGCGCGGGAACCTTCGAGTTCCTCTACGAAAACGGCGAGTTCTATTTCATCGAGATGAACACGCGGGTCCAGGTCGAGCATCCGGTGACGGAGCTGATCACGGGGATCGACATCGTCCAGGCGCAGATCCGGATCGCCGCCGGCGAGAAGCTCTGGTTCAAGCAACGCGATATCGAAATCCGCGGCCACGCCGTCGAATGCCGCATCAATGCCGAGGACCCGTTCAAGTTCACGCCATCGCCGGGCAAGATCATCAACTGGCATCCGCCCGGCGGCCCGGGCATCCGGGTGGACTCTCACGCCTATTCCGGCTACACGGTTCCGCCTCACTACGACTCGATGATAGGGAAAGTGATCGCTTACGGCGACACGCGCGAGCAGGCCATCAAGCGGATGCGGATCGCCCTTTCCGAGATGATGGTGGACGGCATCAAGACCAACATCCCGCTACACCAGGATCTGATGCTGGACCAGCGATTCATCAAGGGTGGCACCAGCATCCACTACCTCGAAGAAAAGCTCGCCGCGCGCAACGACGCCAGCAAGGGGAAGTAGTTCCATGTGGGTCAGCGTCACCCTGGAGACCGACGCCGCGCATGCGGACACGCTCTCGGATGCCCTGATGGCGGCCGGTGCCATTTCCGTGAGCGTCGAGGATGCGCGGGCCGGTACCGATCTGGAGACGCCTCAATTCGGCGAACCCGATGCGTCCGGCGGCGGGCCGGCCACCCCGCTCTGGAGCGAAAGCAGGGTGGTGGCCTTGTTCGATCCGAGCGAAGACCTGATCGGGCGCATCGCCGCAGCGACGGTGGCGGCGGGCATCGACAACCTGCCCGAAATCGAGCTCGACGAGGTAGCGGAACAGGACTGGGTGCGACTGACCCAGGCCCAGTTCGATCCCATCCGGGTCAATGAGCGCCTGTGGATCGTACCGTCGTGGCACGCCGCGCCCGACACCTCCGCGATCAACCTGGTACTCGATCCAGGCCTGGCCTTCGGCACCGGCTCGCACCCGACCACCTTCCTCTGTCTGCAATGGCTTTGCGACACGCTATGCGGCGGGGAGACAGTGCTTGATTACGGCTGCGGTTCCGGCATCCTCGGCATCGCGGCGGCGAGGCTAGGCGCGGCCTCGGTGCTGGGCGTCGATATCGACGACAATGCGCTGATCGCGGCGCGCGACAATGCCGCCAACAACAGGGTGACGCTTGCCTTGCGCCATTCCCGGGAAAAACTCGACGAACAGTTCGACATCGTGGTCGCCAATATTCTTACCAACCCCCTCTGCGTGCTGGCGCCGCTGCTCGCCGGACGAATCGCGCCCGGCGGCCGTATCGCGCTGGCGGGCGTGCTGGCGCTCCAGGCCGACCAGGTGATTGCCGCCTATGCGCCGCTGGTCGCGTTGCGCGTCGGCGCCGAACGCGAGGGATGGGTGAGGCTGGAGGGTACGCGGTGCTGACGCGCTGCCCGGCCTGCGACACGCGCTTTCGCGTCACCGCCGAACAGATCAAGGCGCGCTTCGGCCGCGTGCGTTGCGGTGCCTGCCAGCATGCCTTCAATGCGCTCGACAGCCTGATCGAGGAGCCGCTGCTGGTGCACCCCGCCCCTCCTTTGGCGGCGCGCGGCGCGGCGGCCGCCAATTCCGGGCCGGAGCTTGCCGTCTCGCCAACGCCGACTTTTGTGGATGACCTCGCGCCGGCACCCGACGCCGAGCAAGGCGTTTCCGGCTTCGAGCCGCTACAAGCCGATCAGCTGCCCGGTGGTGCCGATGCGTTCACCGAAACAGGCGCCGCGGCCGACACTTCACACGGCTTGGTCGCCCCCGTGGCCCGCGAATTACCTGAAGCAATCGCACCTGTCGAAGCGGACATGGCGCCGCCAGATCCACCCGAAGCCGAAACCGTCGATGCCGGTGAGGCCGCAACCGAGCCCGAGGGGCAGGAGCGGGAAGATATCGTTTCCGAACCGCCGCCACGACGCTGGCCGTGGATAGCCGGCAGCCTGTTCGCCACGCTGCTGCTCGGACTGCAGGCCGCACTCGCGTTTCGAACCGAACTCGCCGTAGTGTGGCCGGAGGCAAGGCCGGCACTGGTTTCCCTGTGCGATCTGGCCGCTTGCGAAGTCGGCCTGCCGGCCAAGGTCGGGCTGGTCGGAATCGAAGCCTCAGACCTGCATCCCGACACCGAAACCAAGGGCCTCCTCACCCTGACTGCGACCCTGAAGAATCGCGCGCCTTTCGCCCAGGAGTTCCCCCATCTCGAACTGACGTTGACCGACACGGCCGACAAGCCCGTGGCGCGCAAGGTGCTTGCTCCGGCCAATTACCTGCCACCGCGTTCTTCCACCGTCGATGGCATGCCACCCAACGCGGACATCGCCGTCAACGTACGCGTGGATACCGGCGAAATGGCCGCCAGCGGCTACCGGCTCTACCTCTTTTATCCCTGACCCCCGAAAGCCCGAATGAAAACACTTATCTGCGGTTCGATGGCCTACGACACCATCATGGTCTTCGGCGATCGCTTCAAGAACCACATCCTGCCCGAGCAGATCCACATCCTCAACGTCGCCTTCCTGGTGCCCGACATGCGGCGCGAGTTCGGCGGCTGTGCCGGCAACATCGCCTACTCGCTGCGCCTGCTCGGCGATGAGCCGCTGATCATGGCGACGGTCGGCGACGATAGTGCGCCTTACATGCATCGCCTCAAGCAGCTCGGCCTCGATGCCACCCACGTCAGGGACGTGCCGGGCAGCTTCACCGCCCAGGCCTTCATCACCACCGACCTCGACGACAACCAGATCACCGCCTTCCACCCGGGGGCGATGACGCAGTCACACCAAAACAAGGTAACGGACGCCCGTGGTGTCGGACTCGGCATCGTATCGCCCGACGGCCGCGACGGCATGCTGCAGCATGCGCGCGAATTCAGGGACGCCGGCGTTCCCTTCGTCTTCGATCCGGGCCAGGGCCTGCCGATGTTCAATGGCGACGAACTCATGGACTTCCTGAAACTCGCCGACTACTGCACGGTCAATGACTACGAAGCCAAGCTATTGACCGAACGCACCGGGCGCTCGCTGGAGCAACTGGCCGGCGAGGTAAAAGCGCTGATAGTTACGCTGGGCGGCAGCGGATCGCACATCTACGCCGAGGGTCGCCGCATCGAGATTCCGACGGCGCCACCGCAGTCGCTGGTGGATCCGACCGGTTGCGGCGATGCGTATCGCGCCGGCTTGCTGCACGGCATCGGCAAGGGCTGGGCTTGGGAAAAGACCGGACGGCTGGCGTCCCTGATGGGATCGATCAAGATCGCCCATCGCGGCGGCCAGAACCACAAGCTGACCGCCGCCGAGATTGCGGCGCGGTATCGCGCGGCCTTTGGCGAAGACCTCTGGTAGGCGCCACGGGCAGCTGCCATGACATGGAGATGCAGATGAATCGGAAACGAATACTCGTTGTCGCGTCGATGATCTCGGGCACGGTGTTTCTCGCCGCTTGCGCCGGTAGCCAGTCGGGCTCGGCCTACTCGCGTTCGCAAACGCGCGGCGAAATGCAGGTGCGCATGGGCATCGTCGAATCGGTGCGCACCGTGACCATCGAAGGCACACAGTCGGGCGTCGGTGCCGGTGCGGGCGCCATCGTCGGCGGCGTCGCCGGCAGCAACCTAGGACATGGCAAGGGCTCCACCGTCGGTTCGGTACTCGGCGCGGTGGCCGGCGGCGTCGCCGGCCAGGTCATCGAGGAAAAGGCCAGCAGGAAAGACGGCCTCGAAATCACCATAAGACTCGATAGCGGAAAGATCATCGCCGTGACACAGGAAGCCGACGAACAGTTCCGCGCCGGTGAAAAGGTGCGGGTCCTGTCCGGCAGCGGCGTCACGCGCGTTTCGCACTGACGGCGCGGCCACGCCGGGCGACGGAATCAGTCCCAGCCCGAAGGCTTGGCCTGTTGCGGGCAGGGCTGGCGAAACACGCGGCGATCCTCCAGCCGCACCGCCGTGAGGCAACCGCCCCAGAGGCATCCGGTGTCGAGCGCCAGAACATTGTCCTCGTCGCGATAACCCAGCGCCGACCAGTGGCCGCAAATGACGCGATGATCGCGGCTGGCTCGGCCCGGAGCGGCAAACCAGGGCACGCACCCGACCGGCCCCTTGTCCGGGGGGGCCTTGGCGCCCGTCGCGCGGAACTCCATGGCGCCGGCTACGGTAACGTAACGCATGCGCGTCATCGCGTTCACCACCACGCGCAAGCGATCCCAGCCGGCAAGGTCGTCGCGCCAGGCAGGCGGCTCCGAACCCCACATATGGGCCAGGAAATCACGATAGTCGTCAGCTTGCAGCGCCGCCGACGCCTCGTCGGAAAGCGCCTGCGCCTGCGCCACCGACCACCCCGGCAACAGGCCGGCATGCACCATCGCCCAGTCGCCTTCGACATGGAATAGCGGCTGCGCCCGCAGCCAGGCGAGCAGTTCGGCACGATCCGGAGCGGCCAGCACGTCGCGAAAAGTATCCTCGGCGCTGGCCTTGCCATAGCCCTCGGACTGCATCACCAGGTGCAGGTCGTGGTTGCCCAGCACCACCGTCGCCGCAGCGCCCAGCGACTTGACCAAGCGCAGCACCTGCAGGGACTGTGGCCCGCGATTGACCAGGTCGCCGACCAGCCAGATGCGGTCGGCGGCCGGATCGAAGCTGATATAGTCGAGCAGGCGCCCGAGCGGGTCGTAACATCCCTGCACATCGCCGATTGCATATGTAGCCATAGCCGGCGAGTTTACCTTGAGCCTAGCCCCCCCCCGAAAAATCCTCGTCATTCGCCGCGACAATATCGGCGACCTGGTATGCACCACGCCGCTGATCGCCGCCCTGCGCCAGCGCTTCCCCGACGCATGGCTCGGCGCCCTGGTCAACAGTTACAACGCGCCGGTGCTGGACGGCAACCCGGACCTCGACGAAGTCTTCGTCTATACCAAGGCAAAGCACCGGGCCGGCGGCGATTCGCTGCCGGGCATCCTGTGGCGGCGACTGCAAATGATGCGAGGGCTGCGCGCGATGCGAATCGACGACATCATCATCGCCACCACGACGCCGCAACCACGGGTGGTCCGGCTCGCGCGCTGGCTCGCGCCGCAACGCGTCATCGGCTTCGGCGCGGTCGACGGGCTGGATCTCGCACTGCCACTCGACGATGCCGGCCGTCATGAAGTCGAGGACGTGTTTCGTGTCGCAGCCGTGTATGGCATCGAAGGCGGACCGCCGGCCTGTCGCGTCATCGCGGCAAACGCCGTAGCGCCGGCGACCGAAGGAAGTCCCTGTGGGGCGCCGACTTTTCGCCCCGGCGCCGCCGGCTGCCCGACCATAGGCATCCACATCAGCGCGCGCAAGCCTTCGCAGCGCTGGCCGGCCGAACGCTTCGCGGAATTGATCAACATGCTCGCCGCTCCGGGCTCGCCACGTTTCATGCTGTTGTGGTCGCCCGGCGACAAGGACAACCCGCTGCACCCAGGGGATGACGCCAAGGCACGGGAGGTACTTGGATTAGTCGGCGCCCCACAGGGACTTCCTTTGGTCGCCGGCGCCAAGGTGGATGCACGCCCGACGCAAACCCTGCCCGAACTGATCGCCGCGCTGGCCGAATGCGATGCCCTGATCTGCGCCGATGGCGGCGCCATGCACCTCGCCGCCGGCCTCGGCCTGCCCATCGTCTGCCTGTTCGGCAACTCGGGTGCGGCACGCTGGCGCCCGTGGGGCGTGCCCTATCGGGTGCTGCAGAAACCTTCGCTGGAAGTAGGCGACATCACGGTGGCGGAAGCCGTGGCCGCCTTCAATGCGTTGCGGGCCGATATTCCTGCACCCAGCGCCTGAGCCCGGCCTTCACCTCGTCCTCGGCGCGCCACGACGCCGCCAGCCAGGCTTCGAGCTCGGCGAGCCATTTGTCATCGGGCAGCGCCGAGGGCTTGGCGATGCGCAGTTTGGGATGCGGCGTGGGCAGGGTCGCCTCGCCGTCGGCGAGCAGTTCCTCGTAGAGCTTCTCGCCGGGACGCAAGCCGGTGAATTCGACCTTGATGTCGTCCTCGCTGAATCCGGAAAGACGGATCATGTCGCGCGCCAGGTCGACGATGCGCACCGGTTCGCCCATGTCGAGCACGAAGACGCGTCCGCCTTCGGCTTCGCTGGCCGCCATCAGGCCCGCCTGCAGCACCAGTTGCGCCGCCTCCGGAATCAGCATGAAGTAGCGAATGATCTCCGGATGGGTCACGGTCACCGGACCACCGCGGGCGATCTGTTCCCGAAAGCGCGGAATCACGCTGCCCGACGAGCCCAGCACATTGCCGAAGCGGACCATGACGAAGCGGGTCGCCGAGCGTTGCGCCTGCACCGCCTGGCACACCATTTCGGCGAGGCGCTTGCTGGCACCCATGACATTCGTCGGGTTGACCGCCTTGTCGGTGGAAATCAGCACGAACTCCCCGACGCCGCTGGCCAGCGCGGCACGCGCGACATTGAGGGTGCCCTGCACATTGTTCTTCACCGCTTCCCAGGCATTGGCGCATTCCATCAGCGGCACGTGCTTGTAGGCCGCGGCGTGGAACACCACATCCGGCCGGTACTCCGCAAACACCGCATCCATGCGCGCCACGTCCTTCACGTCGCCCACCACGCAGGCCACCGGCTGTCCGGTGAATTCCTGTTCGATGCTGTAGAGCGCAAACTCCGACTGTTCGACAAAAACCAGCAGGCGCGGCCGGAAGCGGTCGATCTGCCGGCACAGCTCGGAACCGATGGAACCGCCGGCGCCGGTCACCAGCACGGTCTTGTCCTCCAGCAGCCGATGCAGGCCGGCTTCGTCGAGTTCGATGCGGTCGCGACCGAGCAGATCTTCGAGCTCGACCTTGCGAATCGCGGAGATCGCGACACGGCCGGTGAGCAGATCATCGAGCGAGGGCACGGTCAGAACCGCCAATCCCGCCATTGCGGCCAGTTCGGTCGCATGGCGCCGCTCGGCGGCGGATGCCGAAGGCATGGCAATGATGGCGTGCAGCGCTTCGGCGCGCTGCGCGTGCTCCGCGATGGACGCGATGCCGCCGAGGATAGGCACGTCGCCCAAGTGGCGGCCGGTCAGGGCCGAACCCGCATCGACCAGACCGACGACGCGCCAGATCCGGCTCGTTTCAAGTTCCTTGATCAGGCGCATCGCCGTATCGCCAGCGCCGACTATCAGGACCGGTGTTCCCACGCCAGTGCGACGCAGGAAGAAATGTCCGTCCTTCCAGGCGCGGTAGGTAAAGCGCACGCCACCCATCAACAGCACCAGCAGCAGCGGTTCAAGAATGAAGACCGAACGCGGCACCTGGTTCAGTTGCTGTGCCATCACCAGCGCCGCCGGTGAGGCTAGTGCGGCAACCCCGCACGCGATCAGGATCCGCTTCAGGTCCGAGACACTGGCAAAGCGCCAGAGTCCCCGATACAGGCCGAAGGCATACAGGACGACACCTTGCACCACGACCACCACTCCGAGCGATGACCACATTGCCCGATTGAAGTCGGCCGGAATGTCCAGGTTGAACCGCAACCAGAAAGCACCTAGCCAGGCGAACACGACCATCGTCAAGTCATGAAGGAAAATCATCGCGCCGCGATTCATGCCTGCCCTCCGCGACACATCGCGCCGTACTTCCATTTCCTGTCGACCCAGACAATCAAGCCCCCATATCCGGCAGCCCATGCCACCAGCGTGAAAGCCTGAATCCCATGCTCCGCTCGCAACAATGCCAGCGCCGATCCGCTGCAAGCCAGCATGAGCGCATACTCCGCCAGAGCGAGTTTCCGGTGTGACCATCCGCATTGCACCAGCTTCTGGTAGCCGTGTTCTCGATGCGCCCGCCATACGCGCTCGCGGCGCAACGCCCGCCGGATCAGGGTCACGCTCGCATCGACCACGAACGGGGAAAAAACAAGAAACGGAAACCATGCGTTCCAGGCACCCATCTGCCAGCCTTCCAAACCCAGGACTGCGGCAAGAAATCCCAGGGAAATGGAACCGGCATCCCCAAGAAATATCCTCGCAGGCGAGAAATTGAAGGCCAGGAAAGCCAGAGCGCCGCCCACGACACACATCGAGAACTGCGCGGTGGGAAGGTCGCCGGCCTGAAACGCGGCAATGGCGTAGGCGCCGAACCCGAACGCTGCCATTCCCCCGGCAAGGCCATCGGAGCCATCCATGAAGTTGAAGAGGTTGGTCATCCACGCAATAGCCAAGGTCGCCAGGAGCAACCCGAGCACGCCGACCACGCCGACCTCTGCGGCTGCCAGCCCCGACAGCAGGAGATGTGCGAGGAATCTCAGCGCAACAGGCAACCCGAACCGGTCATCGGCAAACGAGATGATCACCAGCATTCCGGCAAGGCCAACCAGCATCGCATTGCCGGTCAGCCCGAGTGCCCCCAGCAATACCCACGGCATCATCAACACGCCCCCCACCCGGGGAACCGGCAGCGAATGCAGAGATCTGTCGTTCGGCACATCGACGGCAAGGTACCAGGCCCATCCACGACGCAGGCTGACGCCCAGCGCCAAAAGCGAAAATGCGAACACGGCTGCAAACCAGACGATTTCCGGCCTCAACATGGAATAATTCGCCGTTTTGTGTCCCGCATTGCCGCGACCTGTCGCAGATCGATCATGCTCTTAGTTCCGCCTTGTAGAAGTCCATCCAAGCTGTTGTCACCGCCACATCCGAAAAATCGCTCCTGACCCGCATCGCACCCCGCTCGCCCAGTCGACAACGAACGGTGCTGTCGACAAGCAGGGACTCCAAGACCAACAGCAGTTCATCGGTATCGCCCTTGGTGACCAGTACCCCGGTTTCCCCTTCCTGCACCGCGTCGCTGACGCCATCGATGCGATAGGCGACCGACGGTATCCCGCATGCCGCAGCCTCGATGACCACCATGCCGAATCCTTCGCGGTAGCTCGGCAGAACCAGAAAGTCGGCGGATGCCATGTACTTTTCAGGTTCAAAACTTGGTCCGGTCCAGCGGATCCGGTCGGCACAGGATTTTGCGAGCGTTCGTAACTCAGCCGACAGCCCTTCCTCGTCGGGTCCGACCACCCACAGTGCCGCCGCCGGATGCCGCATTGAAAGTTGCACGAAGGCCCTGACCAAGTCAAAGACTCCCTTGTCGCGGGCAATGCGCCCGACAAACAACAAGACACAGGCGTCGTCGGCTACAGCCAGTTCCTTTCGGGTTTTTTTGCGGGTGGCCGGGTCCGGGCAAAAGCGCGCAGTGTCAACACCGCATACCGAACCCTGGCCGAGCACGGAAACGCCTTTCTTCAATGCGATTCCTTCCGCCTCCAGAAACTTGCATTGCGACGCGCTGTCAGCAAGAACGTGGGTTGCGGCCCAGGCAATCACGCAATCGATCCATTTGAACAGCATCCGCGTCAGGCCGGTTCGATTCGCCCAGATCTGGCCAGTGAATGTGTGGAATCGCCGAGGGATGCCGACCGCCTTTGCGGCCAGCATGCCCAGCAAGCCACCTTTGGGTGTCATGCTGTGGACCGAATCGAAACGCTCGCGGTGAAACAGCGCGATCAGTCGCAAAAGTACGTGCAGATCGCTTAGCGGGGCAAACTTTCGCCGAATGCCGATATTCAGGATCCGAACCCTGGGATCAATGGCTTTCGAAAGGGGATAGTCCCCGGTATTTACGCAAAGCGAGACGCGATACCGTTCTGCCAGGGCCTTGAGGTGTCCAAGCAGGAAGGCATTGACTGCGAATGGCGTGGTCACCACGAAGCAGACGTTCTTCACCAGGGTGACAGTAGACGGATCAGCGCTCATCAGGCAGGGATTCGATGCGGGGTACCAGCGATCCGGCGAATGGATGAAAACTCATCCGCCAATTATCCCCGATGGCGCGTAGTCAATGTGGCAATTGCCGCAAGGGCCCGGCATCGGACCCAAAGGGAAAGCTGCGCTTAAGGTTACGGCGAATCCGGCTATCTCGCCCCAGATCCCTTGCCGGCAATACTGTTGATAAGAGTCTCCGGGGCAAGCACCGTGAGGTGTTGCTCTTGAATGCCGAGGAATCTTTTTACCGCCCTAGCTATCGATAGTGCGGACTCGGGGTCGAAAGTCTCTACCGGGTCGAGAATCTCCCGAACGTAGTCGCGTTCACAGGCAATCACCGGAAGGCCGTTTTCACGGGCTTCCAGGAGCGGCAAGCCGAAGGACTCACACAACGACGGAAAAATCATCGCTTCCGAGGCAAGCAATTGATCCAGTACCTGCTGATGCGAGAGCAATCCAAGATTGGTCGCGCGAATCCCGCTGATATTCCGAGCCTGTTCCAGATGCGCCAACAGTTGCTCGAATCTGGGATCGATGGTCAGCAGCAGAACGGGACAAATCCCTTGCTTTGCCAGAATTACCCAAGCATCGATCAGCAGGGCATGGTTCTTGTGAGGCGTACCCAGGGCAGGGTAGAAAAAGCCCATCCTCGCGTTTGAATCGACCGGGGTCGAAACAGCTCTCAGGTTCTCTAGGTCGGCAAAGGGCATCACGCTGATCGAACCGCCATCCAGCGAGAACTCCTTGCACAGGAGATCCTTGACAAGGCGGGACTGGACGAAAATGCGGTCGACCCTGGCTATCCTCGCCCTGATCCAGAAGCCCTCGACGGAAAGCTTCACTAGTGACCTGAGTCCGCCGATGTACTTCCTGAACGCCTTGAAATAGAGCACGGTCTGGTAGTAAAGAACGACTTCCGCTGCACACGGAAAAAGCGGGGGAATGCTACCCAGGCACAGTAGCGTTGAACCGCTGTTCTTCGCGGCAAGCCTGGAAATGGCCCACTCGGACCACAGGCGCGAACCCACCGTCGCTGCAACACCGCGTATGGTAACCCGTTTGTCATCGACCAAACCCTCAAGGAGCGTCCGGTCGAAACGCTGGTCCAGAAACACGGTTGAGTGCAAATTGCTTTCCGGTGCACATATCGACTTCAGGATGCTGAGCAGCAGGTACCTGGCGCCGCTTTCGTGAATATTGTTGGCCTGGATGATCAGCATCGCCGGTGCTTCAATCCGATAGCCGCTTCGGGCCGGACTTCGTCTCGCCAGGCGATGCGGGGTCGCCGCCGAGTTTCCCTGCGATCCACAAATAGCCATACCTGAAGAGCAGCAGAAAATAGTACAAATACATGCGTCCGGCGGCTCTGCGCGAAAGCTTCATGTAGTAGCGGCGCACAACGAAATCGCGGTAGGTTTCCCTCAGGAAGGCGGCAGGGGGTCTCCGCAACGGCGGCGAAACTTCGAGACAGCAGCTCGCCCGAGGCTCGATCAGCAGGCGCACCCCCTTCCTCACCAGCAGATGGGAATGGATCATGTCTTCGCAATACGCCTTGCCGCCAAAAGGAAAATAGTTTTCCAGCACCAGATTGGCTTTGTGGTGCATGACGCACCCTCCAGCGAGCCACTCGACATCCAATGGTCCATCGGCACAGCCTTCCGGAACGATACCGATCGGGGAACCAGATTTCAGGATGGTTCCCTCGCGATAACCCTCTTTGCCGTTCATCAGCCAGTTGTATATGCGCCTCGGCAGACCGTCTCCATGACGGATCCGGTAGACGGACTCGCGGGACTCAAGTTCGAGCAAGTTCGGGGCAACAGCCGCGCCTGGAAACCGCTGCAATGTTGCCTGCAAGTTCGCGACACACTCATGGTCGAGCAGGATATCGTCGTCCAACTGCATGACGAATGGTCCTTCTGCATGCTTGAACCCTTCGACGCGCTGCGCCACTTGCCCGCGAACCATGGTCTGCAGAATCCGGACATTGGAAAACCCGAAACCGATATCGCGCGACGCTTCCGGGAGTGGAATACAAATCAGGATTTCAGCCGGGACAACCGAGCCGCGATTCAGGGTCTCGATGGTTCCCTTCAGGGTTGGCCCCCCGAGCGTTGCGATCACGACTGAGACTCCCGCCGCAGGGGAAGCAACAGGGCCGTTCGTCATGGGCACGCCCACCAATTCCGCACCGCGCGACGGTTCCCGACCCACCCCGCCCATCTGCTTCCCGAAGGTCGCATCGAATCCTGAACAGCAATGCCCATGTCCTTTTTTCGCCAAACCAACAGCGACCTGAATCTACGCAAGCTCGTTCTTGATGTATTCCAGGCTCAGCAACAACCTCTTGACCCGTCCGACGTCCAGTCTCTCCGTATTGTGCGACGTGTAGTCGTCGAGTTCGGAAATCTTTTGCTCGCCGTCGTTGCAGTATATGTTGTAGTTGAGGTCGCGATTGTCCGCCGGGATCCGGAAATAGGGCCCCCTGTCGTCTGCTCGCGCCATTTCCTCGCGCGAAACAAGTGTTTCGTAAAGCTTCTCGCCATGGCGGGTGCCAATTACCTGAATCGGGTTGTTCATGTCGAACAGTTCGCGCAACGCCTGTGCCAAGTCCGCCACGGTCGAAGCCGGTGACTTCTGAACGAAGATGTCACCTTGCTCGCCGTTCTCGAAAGCGTGCAGCACGAGGTCGACCGATTCGTCCAGGGACATCAGGAAGCGCGTCATCTTGGGGTCGGTCACTGTCAGCGGCTTGTTGGCCTTCAGTTGCGAGACGAAGAGCGGAATTACCGATCCACGCGAGGCCATGACATTTCCGTAGCGGGTCGCACAGAAGACGGTTTCCCCTTCGTTCTGCATCCGGGCTTTCGCAATCATGAACTTCTCCATCAACGCCTTGGAAAGGCCAAGCGCATTGATCGGATAAACAGCCTTGTCCGTGCTCAGCACCACGACACGTTCCACACCGTTTGCAATCGCGGCATTCATGACATGCTCGGCGCCGATCACATTGGTCTGAACGGCTTGATAGGGATAGAACTCGCAAGAAGGAACCTGCTTCAGCGCGGCCGCGTGAAAAACATAGTGCACACCCTTCATTGCCTGATTGATGCTGTCGTAATTGCGGATGTCGCCGATGCAGAACCTCAGCTTGCTGTCATTGAGGGCAATGCGCATCTCTTCCTGTTTCTTCTCGTCACGACTGAAAATTCGAATCTCGCGGACATCAGATGAAAGAAAGCGCTTGAGGACCGTGTTGCCGAACGATCCTGTGCCGCCGGTAATCATCAGCACTTTGTTCTTGAACATGTTTCCAGACCCTTTGAATAAGGCAGCCTATGCCCCGGCGCCGCACGTCCTGTCAATCCGGAGAGCGAGATTGATGCTACCAGTTTCATGCAGACCCGGCCGCAATTGCATGGGCTCCTCCAACCCCTGATTAAAAAAGACCCGAATTGACACCTATTGACTCGGCACGATAATACTTGAATTATTGGTGATCGACCTCATGTACGTTGCATGGAAAAAGACGACGCAAGATATTCGACGCTGGAGCAGTTGCACGAGCGGCGCAAGCAGGTCGTGCGATTGCATCGCAAGGGCTATGGCGTGATGCAAATCGTAGAGCTCAGCGGGCTGTCGTACCCGGCGGTACGCGGTGCGATTGATTTGTATGAAGAAGGCGGAATGGCGGCGATCAAGCCGGCAACGCGAGGTAAGCGTGTCGGTCAAGGACGCACGCTGACCGATGAGCAGGAACGCTGCATCCGGCAGATCATCTGCGACAAGCGCCCTGAGCAGTTGAAGATGGAATTCGCACTCTGGTCTCGTGCAGCAGTCATGCAGTTGATCGAGCGTGAATATGGCATCAAGCTGTCGGTGCGCGGCGTTGGCAACTATCTGTCACGCTGGGGCTTTACCCCGCAGAAGCCCATCAAGAAAGCCTACGAGCAACGGCCTGAGGCGGTACAGGCATGGCTGGACGAGCAGTATCCAGACATTGAAAGCCGCGCCAAGGCTGAGGGCGCCGAGATTCACTGGGGTGACGAGACGGCACTGGTCAATACCGACGTGCGTGGCCGTTGCTACGCCCCGGCGGGCAAGACGCCGGTCGCCTATGTGGTCGGCGGCACCCGGCAGAAGCTCTCGATGATTGCCACCGTCACAAACCAGGGGAAGACGCGCTGGATGATCATTGACGAAGCCTTCAACTCTGACCAGCTGATTGAGTTTCTGGCAGCACTGATCAAAGATGCCGGCAAGAAGGTGTTTCTGATCCTGGATAACCTGCGGGTGCATCACAGCAAACCCGTCAAGGCATGGGTGGCAGAGCGCCAGGACAAGATCGAACTCTTCTACCTGCCCAGTTACAGCCCCGAACTGAATCCCGAGGAGCGCCTCAATGCCGACCTCAAGCACGCGATGGGGACAAAGGTTCCGGCGCGAACGAAGGCCAAGTTGAAAACCGCTGCCACCGAGCACATGATCAAACTCGAACAATCACCTGCGCGTGTCATGAGCTTCTTCCAAGATCCACGCGTCAAATATGCCGCGTGAGACTTCAAACTTCATCTGGCCGGATCAATAGCGGAACGTGCGGAAGCCCGACCGTGCTACCTGGAGTCCAGACCGGATGCTTCGCTGACCGCCGCCAATAGCTCAATCCTGCGCCCTTGTCGCTCCTGGCGGTGAAGGGCGGAAAAATAGGAGTCCAGACTTCCGAGAGGCACTCCCAGGCAATTCCTGGTCTTGGCATTTGCCAACGACATGTCACCCGGACGTTTCGCTCGCAATTGCGCGAGGCCCATTTGACTGCGCCGGACCAGCTCGGCGGGCAATTCGAAACGTTCTGCCAGCCGCCGGCCGAATTCGTACTTGGATACTCTTTCGTCACCCACAATATTGAAAATTCCCGATGCCCCGCCCTCCGCAAGTTTGTGCGCGGTCAACGCCAGTGTGTCTGCAAGAATCGGAGTGAAATGGACATCGTCAAAGAGCGGGATGCTCTTGCCTACGCGCAGGCTCGCTAGTATCCAGTCACTAAATGACTGACGACCCACATGTCCCCAGCCAAAGAAGTTGGTGCGCACGACCAGGGCACCGGAGCAGACTGCCTGAACCAGGGATTCACCCAGAAATTTGCTGCGCGCGTACTCGTTGAGTGGACAGGGCGTATCCGACTCGGTACGCAGTCCCCGGTCGCCGGCAAAGAGGTGATCGGTGGATATATGAATCAGCTTGCATTCGGTGCGACTGGCGATCGTTGCCACGTTGCTTGCCAGCTGAGCGTTTACCAGGGTCGCCAGTCGCGGATCGGCCTCGCAGCGATCCACGTCGGTCAATCCAGCTGTATGGACAATCAGATCCGGTGCCATTTGACTGATTTGCGCCTGGAGACGCGCTTCGTCATCCAGATCGAGCTGGCAGCAAGTGACCCGGTCCAGTTTGACCGGATGAAGATGGGTTCCAAGAACGACATCCCATTCGGTCCGCATGGCACAAGCCCAATTGGTGGCAAGCAGGCCGCTTCCGCCGGTAAGCAGGACTTTCCGCTTTGTCATTTCGGCCTTACCTGCCTCACTCTGTCGCAAGGACTCTGTCCCACCGCGGCATTCCCTGGTCCAGCCAGAAAAACTCATGCGGTGCCGGAACAGTCGTCGGATGCCGAGCCGTGTCCAGGGCCGTTGCCAGATCCGTTGGGGTGCCCACAAACCTTACGCCTTCCACTCCACGCAGCGGGCTGTGGTTGAAATCCCCGTCATCCAGAAAAACGAGCACTGGTAACCCGGCGAGCAAGGCCTCCAGGCCGGCGGACGTGGTGTTGCTCGAAAACACCAGGTCGCAACTCTGCAACACCTCGGCCAGCGCGCCACGGGACATCTCAAATGGAAGAGACGGATAGTCCTGCTGCCGGATCCGGCTCACCGGGTGTGGCTTGAAGACAATGGAGACCTCAGTGCCGCACTGGCGCAGCGCTTCGTCCATGCAGGAAAACATCTTCAGCGTTTGCCTTTCGGTGAAATCGCCTAGAAGCAAAACCTTCATTTGCCTCCCGTTGTCCGCAACAACGAGGCCGTTCCGACGGGAACTTCCGGTTCCGGGCTGTGCCAGATATTGAAAGCGCAATGCCTCGACGTCGACAAACCGGCCTGGCAAGGCACCGCCGGCATCGGCAAACGCTTTCCGTGCCATCGGACCATTGACGGCCAGATGATCCGGCAAGGGTTTCGGGTATTCCGTACGCAACCCAAGGGTGCGCGGATCATCAAAATTGTTCAAGTGCCAGAACACGACGGTGGCGTGCGGCACGCCGATGATCCGGCCATGGGCATGCCGGCGCCAGGCGTTCAGCATTGCGCATTCCCAACCCTGATTTTCCCAAAGGTACAGGCCAGTTTCTTGGTGCGGAATGTCCCTGAATGCCGCATCGAACAACTCGACCCACAGACAGTTGCCGAATGCCGCGGGGCCTCGCAATGAGGCCCACCAGTCGGTCCTCAGCAAGGGCCACAGACTGGCAGCCGAACCTTCTGGCGTGAAAGCCCCGGCAACATTGCGCAAACGAAGCGAAATCGCGAAGAGGTGGAACCACTTGCACAGAGCCCGGCCGGCGATACCCCAGGACAAATAGCTTTCCAGAAGGCTGTGGCACCCCTGATTGACGGCATCGCGATTGAACAGATTCAGCCACTTCGCTCTCGTTCCATCATCGGCGCCATCGGGACTGCGCAAATAGTGGTGGATCCAGTTCGCATGTCGCCCGCTTTGCTTGAGGTAGTCTGGCATGCTTCCCCACTGGTTCGAATGAAACTGCCCTGCACCGCAGGCGGCAACGTCCAGATCAAAGAAATACGAGCAGAAAAAGATCGCCTTCTGATCGGAGAACCAATGCGGTCGTTCCAGGTTGCGCAATGACCAGTTGCTCGCCAGATGCCTCAGACTGAGGAGACCTTGAACCACCTGCGGCAATGACGAATAAATTGCACGGAGTGACCATTTGCCTTTTTCCCGGCCGGCCGGATGCCTCGCGAAGCCAACCCCCAACTTGTTGCAAAGGTTTCCGATTGCCTCCGAGAGATCCCGTTCCGCACAGTAAAGAATAAGTCCTGACGGCCGGCATTCGATCAACATTTCCTCCAGCGCCATCAGCCGCAGGCAATCGTAGAGCCGCGGCGACTTGAAGGGACTTTTTTCCGCCAGGCGTGTCATCCACCAGAAGCTGAAACCGTCGCCGAAATCGAGATGTCCGGCGATGGACTTGCCGCTTACTCGTCGCTCACCCAACTCATGGATAAACCTGAGATATGCCGCCCGCAGACGCTGGGCGTTTGCCTCGAGGTAGCGCGGCACCGACTGCGTCCCGACACCTTGGGCATAGCCCTGCCAATGAAGCACATCACCAATGCCCGCAGGCGGGTCGCCTGGAAGGGCCCAGACGACGACTGGAACGCTCACCGCACTGAACCCCTGCCGGGAATGCCGGGTATCGAGCTTTCGGCACCACCCGAACGAAAGCAACAACCGCGATCAGGCCGCCGGCCCTGCACCAATCGAATCCACTATTTCTGCCGGAAGATCCAGCACCAGTGCCGATGCTGCGGCATTGCCATCTGCCCGTTTCCGGATGGAAAAGGCTGCAAAACACAGTTTCTGAAAGGGCGTAACCGCCGTAGCCGAAGGCGAGCCCCAGTAGCCGACAGCGTGAATCGATGTCGGGTTGAAGCTGCGCAATATATGGATAAGCTCCCCGGCGTTCAGCACGACATAAGCGGCGCGCTCCCCCTCCAGGCTTCCGTCGCAGTTGATGTACTGGTACGACCTTTCCATGTCGCCGCAGCCCTCGCCGATTGTGAGACGGAAAGTCGCGACCAGACTCCCGCCCTCGGCGACGTGGCTCCAGGCGGTGGCCAGCATGTCTGAAAACTGCACGTTCCAGTCCACGCAACTCAAGGAAAAAACCACGTCGTAGGAGGTGTCGCGCAGCACGCCACGGCTGAGTTCCAGGATATCGCCACAGTAAATTTCCGCTGCGGGGTTCATCATCCGCCCCGCCTCGACAGCAAGCGCATTGATCTCTACGCCCGTATAGCGCTCTACTCCGAAGCGATCGCGCAATGCAAGGCCCAATCCACCGCATCCGCATCCTATGTCAAGGATGCGATGATGCCTGCCCGGCGCCAACTGACCGATGATTGCGCGTTCGGAGTCATAGAACTGCTCCCAGGCAATGCGATGCGACTTGAAATAGCGTGCAAGCTGGTCGGTCTGATAGGCAATGTTGCTTTTCATCGGTGGATACGTGGCGGTCACTGATGCCTTCGTCAGCCTACTTGTACAAGGCCCAATATTTGTCGGCAGCCATGTGACGCTCGACCAAATCGATGTCCTGTGGACTGTCGACGGAGAAGGACTCGACATAAGGATACGGCGCTATGTATTGCCGGAACGGCATATCCAGTATCCGGTTGCTGTCGCAGGCCTCCAGTTGCTCGAGCCGTGTTTCGGGATGGATAGAGAAAGCCTTGAGGTACTTCCAGCGAAAGGCAAAAATGCCGTAGATCCGTCGCGCCAGGTGCGCGGGTGTGAAGCTTCCCTTGCAATACGGCACGGGGGCCCGCGACGTATACAGCACCTCGCCCGCGTCGTTGTGAATGATCTTGACCGTGTCCGGATTGCGCCAAATGAACTCCTCGGTGATGTGCATCGCGAGGACCGTGCAGGGAATCGATGGGTCCGCCCGCAGGGGCGCAACCACGGCGTCCATCATGTCCGGGCGCATCATGGGCTCGTCGCCCTGCACGCAGACGACAATATCATCATCGGCAACGCCCCCCTCCAGGCGCTCGGCCGCCTCCGCAACCCGGTCCAGCGCCCGGGTGTGATGTGCGCCCGTCATGATCACGGGGAAGCCTTTGTCGTTGGCGAACTGCTCGATCTCGCGATCGCAGGTGGCCAGCACCAACTGGTCCCAACCCTGGTACATCCTGGCCCGCAGCATTACGTGTTCCAGCATCGGACGGCCGTGAATCGGGTACAGGGGCTTGCCGGGGAAACGCGACGCCGCCATGCGGGCGGGGACAATGCCTATGGTTTTCATCTTCGCCTTTGTCAGAGATATGAAAGTCGGTGAAGGAATCAATATTCCGAAAGAGTCGGCGCTGGCGACACGGCGGCATAGTCGCTCGAAAGGCAGAAAGACTTCGCCATCACGGCCGCCGCCAGAACCCGCGCAGAAGATCTCCATACAATTTCTCGTCAACACACTCCTGGATGGCCGCGAGGACTCCATCCGGCAGATCCGCCCCGTTCTCCTTCAGGATCGTGTCGCAGTCGAGCCCGTTCGTCTGCAGGTGTACTTTTTCGAAACCGTTCCTCTCGTGCAGCATTGCGTAGGCACCGGTCGAGTAGAGCACAATGTGCTGCTCCCCCATGAGGATTCGCTTTGGGTCCATTCCCGTCTTGCGGGCAACGTCCACCAGCAAGCATTGTCCGTGCGGCACCTCCGATACAAAAAGCCCGCCGGGAACAAGGAGCTCATGGACCCGTCTCAGAAACGCGCCGGGATCCACCACGTGTTCCACCACGCCCCACGCCATGATGATGTCGAAGCGGTGGTCCGTCGCGTAGCCGTCAAGGGAGCCATGGAATACCTCTTCGTGACCGCGGCTGTGCAGCCATTCCACTGCCACCGGATTCATCTCGATCACATGGGAAAGCCAGCCCTCGTCCCGGAACACGTCCGGAACCTCGCCGATGCCGGCGCCGATGTCCAGCACGCGACCTCGTCCGCTCCCTCCCCAGCGGGCAACGGTCTGGGCAAACTTGCGGTGGCCGATCAATTGCTTGCGCTGCTCGAATACGGGAAGCATGGAGCGGCCGTACATTTCGCTGTAGTACTCGTCGCAGTACAGTTCCTCGATACAAGCATCCGAAAGGCGGGGACTGACGTAAAGGGTCTTGCATTCCGCGCAGGTCCGGTGCCAGAAACCCTTCAGCTTGAACGACTGCTCGATGAGGGTCGAATTGCAGTACGGGCAGGGCACTGCCAGCGTGTAGGCCGGATTCAATTCGTTGGCGCCCAGGTAGTACTTTTTGAGCATGGCCTCCCATGCGCTTTTCAGCCCCTCGAAATCCGGCTTGATCCGGTCTGCCCTCAGTATCTGGTCCGTTGCCATTTCGTCCTTGCTCTTTGTGTTGCCCGCTCGCTGTCTTGTTTTCAGTCCAGGCTCAAATGCCCGACGGCACGACGGTGCGATAGATGTCGGCCAGACGCTCGTCTTCGCGGCCCAGGCGAATGCTGTCGCCGGCCTTGGCAACGTCCACCCACCCTCTGCTCTCGTCCGCCCGGTAGAACGAGTTCAGGAGCTGGATCGTGCGCAGCGTATCTTCGTAGGAAACCGGGAACTTCTGCTCCCCCTTGAAGTGCGCCAGGATTTCCTCGTATATCTTCACGTGACCGTGGCCGTAGACGTTCCCCGAAAAGTCCTCTGAGTTTGCCGCGCAGGCCGCCGGATCGGGGGTGTATATCTGCAACTCGTTTACCGCAATGCCGCCGATCTGCGCCAGTCCGTTCTCGCAAACCAGCGACAGGCTGGCCTCGTAGTCTATCGGGCGGGCGGCGGTAGTTACCTCGAGCGCGCCGATCGCGCCGCTTTCGAACTCGATCGCTGCGGTAGCGGTATCCTCGACCTCGATATCGGCGCCAAGTGTCCGGTGCGTGCTGCAAACCCGGCTGACCTCGCCACCCAGGCGTCGCAACAAGTCGATATGGTGTATCCCCTGGTTGGTCAGGCATCCGCCATCCATGGCGAAGGTGCCACGCCATGGCGCCAGGTCATAGTAACGCTGGGGACGGCACCAGCGAACGCGAACCGCCACCGAGCGCAGCTTGCCGAGTTCACCCCGGGTCAATCCCTGCAGCACACGCTTCACCGCCAGGTTGTGCCTGTTCTGGAACACCGCGAATATCTCAACACCGGCGGATTCCGCCTTGGCATAGGCGTCCGCCACCTGCGACGGTTTCATGAAGGTCGGCTTCTCGACGATGATGTTCTTCCGGTATCTCGCAATGATGTCCAGCGCATGTTCATGGTGCATGCCCGAGGGTGTGACGATGGCGACCGTATTGATCTCGGGATTCTCCAGCAGCATGCGGTGATAGTTGTCATAGGCCCTGGCGCCGAACTGGTCGCGATATACATTGGCCTTTTCGATCGCCAGATCGCAGATCGCCACCAGTTCGACGCCATCGGTTTCCGCGATCGACCGGCAGTGATGACCCGAAACACGACCGCAGCCGATAACTGCAACCTTGACCAAACTATCCTTCATCGCCTGCTCTCCACAACTGCCTGCCTGATTAAACCGGCCACTATTTCCATGACCGGCCGGGGTGCCACCGAGAACCTGCTGTAGCCTGCCAGGCTGGGGGTATCGAATGTCGCACGGTAATACACTCTCGACGACAGTGCGGCATGAATTGCCTGCGAGTTCGCGCCGAAGGCGACATGCAGAAAGTTGCCCGCCGTCGGCAATACGGCGAAACCGAGCGCCTGCATTTCTTCGACAAAGTAGTGCTTGCCCTCCCGAATTCTGGCCACGGACTTCAGCATATCCGCGGAGCGGTCCAGCATCCCGGACATGAACTCGATGGCGACCGTGCTGACTTCGTACATCGGCCTCATCTTGTGCAGCAGGGCTATCGTTTCAGGATGGGCAACGGCGTAGCCGATCCTCAGCCCGGCGGCGCCCCATGCCTTGGCAAAGGTCCTCGCGACCACCAGATTCCTGGAACTCGTGACCCATGGGACAGCGGTCCACTCATGGAATGGATGATAGGCCTCGTCCAGCAGCAATACGGTTCCGGAATCCTCGCACGCCGCGAGCACATCGCGCAGGGCTTCCGGTGCCAGCGTGGTACCGGTCGGGCTGTCCGGATTGGGCAGGCAAAGCAGCTTCGGCCTGATTTTCCGCACGGCTGCGATGATTGCGCCTGCGTCAAGAAAAGGTCCAGCCTCGGTTCTCGCGTACTCCAGCGTCCGGGCATCCGCACCGAACATCTGGCTGTAGACCGGGTACATGGCGAAGGTCGGCGAGGTGTGGACCACGGCATCGCCCTCCTCGACGAAGGCCTCGAACACGAGGCGGATGGCCCCATCGCTGCCCGGCGTCAGAAGCAGATGTTCCGGATTGATGCCAAGCCACCGGGCGAGCTTGCGATAGACTTCGCCCGCTTCCGGATAGGTATTCAGGGCCCGGGTTGGCAGCGCGAGCAGAACGCCATGCAATACGGCCTCCAGCTCCTCGTCGAGATTCTCGTTCTTGTCCAGCCACAGGCGGCCGGGATCACGCGGTGCCGAACCGAGCGCGCTGGGACGCTGCAGGGCGGGGTTCAACAGGGAACGTCGGGGTCTTATACTCATGCGCGCCTTCGTGCCGGATTATTCCTGGCCGAACTGTGCCTCGACCGGAATGCTGTTGTCGTCGAGTCCGGCGATTGCCGCGCGTCCCATGGCCAGTATCGCCTCACGGGCACTGCCCCCAATGTGGGGCGTGGCGAGAAAATTCGGAAGCGACACAAGTTCTGCATCCAGCGGCGGTTCGACGGCGAATACGTCAAAAGCTGCCGCCGCCAATCGCTTCTCCTGCAGCATGCGCTTCAGCGCAAGTTCGTCAACCAGCCCCCCGCGCGCAAGATTGATCAGCACCGCGGAAGGCTTCATCAGCGAAAGCCGCCGTTCGTCGAGCATGCCGCGTGTGCTCTGATCCAGCGGCACATGCAGGGTCACCAGGTCGGACTGCGCCAGGAGTTCCTCCAGGGCCACCGGCTTGACGGCGTGGGCCTCGTAGAATTCCCGATAGTCGCGAATGTCGTTGGCGAGGACCAGAGTCCCGAAGGGCTTCAGCAACTGGACGAGGTCCTTGCCGACATTTCCGCAGCCGATAATGCCGACCGTTCGCCCGGAAAGGTGTCCGCCGACATGCTGGCGCCAGGTTCCGGCAAGAACCTCGCGGTTGGCCGCCGGAACGTGGCGCAGCATCGCGATGGCGAAGGAAATCACCAGTTCGGACACCGACCGCCGGTTCACGCCGCCCATCCATCCAAGCCGCTTGCCATGCGCACGCATCGCCGCCATGTCGATCATGTCCAAGCCGACGCCATACTTGCTGAGCACCTTGAGGTCTGGAAGTCTGGCCAGTACCGAGTCATCGACCACTTCCAGGGCGGTGATGGCCTTGTCATGACCTTTGAGGAATTCAACCAGGCTGTCACCCCGAAGTTGCAGGCCGGCATCATTGAAGGTGACGTTCGGGTAACGCGCCAGCAATTCCGCACGCAGAACCGGGTTGGCGGAAAAGGAACGGGAGCAAACCGCGACCCTGATTTCTCGACTCATGCGCCAAGCTCTCCCAGAAAGCTCTTGCATTGTTCATGAAAGGCACCATCCGGCGGGACCTCAACTCGCTGGATGGCGGCGCTCTCGCCCACCGGCAGAATCAGTCCCAGCCTGGTGCTGGTGTTCTTTTTGTCCTTCATCAGGGCGGACAGAAGCGAAGCCAGGGGAATCGGCGTGGCGGAAAAGTCGCCGTAGTTCATGCGCAGCGTTGAATGCATTCGTGCAAAGTGACTGGCCGGCAACAAGCCCCGTGCCGTGGCGACATGATTGGCCATGTCCATGCCCATGGTCACAGCGATTCCGTGCGGCACCGCGTAATCGGTGGCTGACTCGATGGCGTGGCCGAAGCTGTGCCCGTAATTGAAGATATTGCGTATCCCCTGGTCGAACTCGTCCTCTTCGATGAAACGCTGCTTGATCAGCAGCGCCGATCGGATGTACTTGCCCAACAAGTCTCGGTCCGCAAACAGGCGGTCGAAGTCGGCCGCCAGGCGGTCGAACGAAGCGGCGCCATCAATTGCGTGAACCTTGATTATTTCCCCGACTCCGGACCGGATTTCGCGGGAATCCAGCGTGTCGAGGAATCCTGGATTGACAAATATCTGCTGCGGCGGATTAAAGGTCCCGAGGATGTTCTTGGCATCGCCGAGATTGATCGAACTCTTCGACCCGATGCAGGAATCCGCCTGTGACAACAGGGTCGTGGGAACGAAGCGCCAAGGCAATCCGCGCAACAGCGTGCTGGCGATGAAGCAGGTGATGTCCTGGACGATGCCTCCGCCGATTGCCACCAGCACGTGGTTCCGCCGCACCTTGTTGCCGACCAGTTGCTCGAACACCGGAATGATGCTTTGCAGCGACTTGTTTTCTTCCTTCGCCTCGATCAGGATCAGATTGGGATGGGCGAGTATTCGTTCCAGGGGGTGGGCGTAGAGGCGGGCCACGGTGGCATCGACCAGGAAATGCGGCTCCCCCTGCAACAGGCAGGCCGGATCGCGCAGGAGGTCGCCGGCGAACGACACGGCATACGGCCCTTTGTGGGACTGGATTACCAGGCCTTCAGACACGACTGAAACCCCCATCCACGGCGATGTTCTGGCCGGTCAGGTAGGTGTTTTCCTCGCTCGAAAGCCAAAGAACCGTCCGGGCAATCTCGTCTATCCGGCCAAGGCGTTGCGACGGTATCGCTGGAATCAGAGCCTGGATTCCTTTGTCCCCGAGCACCCGCCGCGTCAGGTCGGTATCGATGAAGCCTGGCGCCACGCAATTGGCAAGCACGCCATGGGCGGAGTACTCGGCGGCGAGCGCCACGGTCATTCCGTCCAGGGCGAACTTGCTGGCGGAATAGGATGCACGCTGCGCCTTGCTGATCTTTCCCCAGATGGACGAGACGTTCACTATCCGGCCCCAGCGCTTGCGAGCCATGGCCGGAAGCGCCGACCGACATAGAAGGAAAGGGGCAAACACGTTCACTTGCTGGATACGCTGGAAATCGTCCGGATCGATTTCGGCGAATGGAGCGATTCGGTTAATTCCTGCGTTGTTCACGAGCACATCGGGTTCCGTCTGTCGCACGAATTCGGCGCAGCTGCGAATCTGTGCAAGGTCCGAGAAATCGGCCAGCACCCATTCGTCACAAGCATCCTTGCCCTCCGCACCCAGCGCGGTGCGGGTTCCCGTCACCGTCGCGCCCTCGGTTCGGAACATCGCGGCGATTGCGTTTCCTATCCCCCGCGAGGCCCCTGTGACGAAAACCTTCTTGCCGGCAAAACGCATGGTCAGGGCTTTCCGCCTGCTTTCACATACCGCATCAAATAGGCACCGACCAGATGATCAAGAACCATGTGCGCATCCTCGGCAGGCCCGTACTCCTTTGGCCCGGTCGGCACGTGGATTCCCTCGCTCGCCATCGCCTTGATCCTGCCACCGTCAAAGGCGGTAATCGCGACGGTTTTGATCCCCGCCGAGTTTGCGTAGTCGAATGTCCGGACCAGGTTTGGCGAATTGCCGGAGGCCGAAATGCCAACCAGTACGTCGCCCGGGCGACCCAATACCCGCAGTTGCCGAACGAAGATCTCCTCGTAGCCGAGATCGTTGCCCAAGGCCGTGAGTACCGGAACGTTGTCGGTCAGGCTGATGACGCGAAATGGCTTCTCATAGTCGTTGGTACCGAACGCCAGGTCGTTGGCGAAGTGGCTTGCCGTCGCGGCACTGCCACCGTTGCCGACGAAGAAAACGGTGGATCCGCGCTCGCGTGCCTCCAACAGGGTTTCGACGAAGCGCGCAATTTCCTTGACCTCGATGCCTTCCAGAACCGATTGCAGGTACTTGATGTAGGCGTCGGCGAATGCAGCGGGGTCGGGAGAAAAGAAGCGGTCGATGTTATTCATGGATGTCAGGGTCTTGAATGTTGTATGCCTTGCGCCAGGCTGAATCGGCGTGATAGATCTTGAAGACCAGCTGCATGGTACGCAGCGCATCGTCCGAAGTACCGCTTTGTACCGGCTTGCCGTTCAACACGGAGTCGGCAAATGCTCGCATCTCCTCATCCCAGGACGGGTCCCGGTTGTAGCGGGTGATGACCTCCTTCGGATCGCCGCGATCATTGTCGGGGTCGGCGCGTACCACGGTCAATGTCTCTGCGCCATAGCTCTTTGTACCGGAAAGAATGCCGCCAAGAATCAGGCTGCCCCGGTCCAGATTGATGTCGAGATGGAAGCGGTGGCGCCACTGGGTGGCAGAGGAATTGAGCATGCCGACCACGCCTTCGGCGGTTCGCATCAGTGCGTAGGCATTGTCTTCAACGTCGTAGCCCCAATGGCTGTTTGAAATGAAGCTGTGCACCTCGGTGAAATCGCCGCCCAGCAGCCGCATCAGGTCGACCATGTGAATCCCTTGGTCAAGCAGTACGCCACCCCCGGCAATTTCACGTTTAGTGCGCCAATCCGGCTGGTTGAAGGTGATGAGCTTGGCCTTGCCATACACGCCACGCATATTAATGACCTTGCCGAGTTCCCCGGAACGCATGATGGCGAGGGACTCCTGCACCGACTCGTGGTAACGGTGATTGAAGCCATACATCAGCTTCAGCGAGGGATGGCGGCGCTCGTGCGCGATGACCCGTACGATGTCCTCGACGCTGCGCCCGGGTGGCTTTTCGCAAAATACGTGCAAGCCGGATTCGAGGCCGGCGATCGTCACGTCTGCGGCGATGTCATTCGTCAGGCAGACAATCAGCGCATCAAGGCCTTCCTCCAGCAAACGGCGGTAGTCCCGGAAATACCGGGTGCCGTCGGGAAGCATTCCTTCCCCGTCAAAGGCCTGGTCGCAGACTGCCACCACCTGCATGTGCGGGTGCCGCTCGATGCAGTCCCTGCGCCGTCTGCCCACCACTCCGAACCCTGCGATTCCAACTTTCACGCTAGGCATGATTCCTCAATTCGCGTCCGATGGAGACAGGGGCATCGCTATCTGACCCATATCTGATTGAAGGTGTATTGGGCCATGCCGGTGTCAAACTCTTCCGCATGCCGCTTTTCGCGCAGCGAAAGCCCCGACTGCTGCAAGTACATGCTCGAATCATTGGCCTGCGCCTTGAAGCTGTCATTTATCTCGATCAGGATGCCTCTTATGGTCTTCAGCAAAGGTAGCCCGCCCTTGAGAATCAGGTGTTCGATGCCGTCGACGTCCATCTTTATATAGTCTGGGTGGGGAATCCTGAGCAGTTCGACCGCATCGACCATCGAAAGACCTATGGTCGGGAACTTGAATACCTGGTGCATGACCTGTCCGTCATGACCGTACTCCTGACCAAAACTCGACAACGCGCCGCCCCATTCGGTGGTGGTCATGTTAAGCGTACTGACCGCCAGTCCGTCTGACAGCGGCAACGGTACCAGAGTTATCCGTTCGGTCAAGCCGTTCAAGAACACATTGCGCGCCAGCAGTTCAAGGTTGAAGACCGACGGCTCGAAAGCAAAAACCCTGCAATTGCGGTGCTTGGCCGCATAGCACGCGTAAAGGCCGACGTTCGCCCCGATATCCCAGAGTACCGAACCCTCGGGAATTCCGTCAATCCATTCCAGTGTCTCCGGTTCCTTTGTGGAAAAGGTCTCGACGCGGTATTGATTGAGCGCATTGGGTACGGCAAAACTCAGGCTCGTACCCTGATGGCTTGACCTCCGAGTTCGATTCATCGCTTCGCCGACAATCCGGGCATAGACGTAGCGCCCGGGAATCGTCTTCCCCATGAGGGCAACCGACCAATCGATCAATTGTTTGATGCCCGCCTTGATGAGCTTTTTCAAACTGTCGCGCCTTTTGGAGAATTTTCTAGCGGATCTGCCCTGCAGCCGCCTCATCCAGCAACCAGGTCGCGTTCAATGCCATGCGCACCGGCAGCGACATGACGTCACGCGGGGATTTCATTGCCTCGGCCAGCACCCGACCCTTGTCTTCGCCAGTCGCCAAGAGGAAGACGGTTTCGGCATTGGCGACGACCCTGCCCGTAATGCTCAAGCGCGGATGCCCTGCATCCGGGCCCTGCACCGGCAGCACGGTCCGCTCCGTCGTACGCAAGGCCTCGCTATAGGGAAACAGGGAAGCGACATGGCCGTCAGTTCCCATTCCCAACAAAAGGATGTCAATCTGTTCTGGAAGCAATGCCTCGTATCTCGTCGCTGCGGCCTCCCGATCCGGATCGTCGGCCTCCATACGGCTCACGCAGGCACCGGAAGGTCTCTCGTTTGCGAACAATGTCCTCATTACCAAGCCGAAGTTGCTATCCCTGTGCTCCGGGGGGACGCAACGCTCATCCCCGAAAAAGTACCGCATGCCCTGCCTTGGCAGTAGCGAGAACCTGAACCAATGATTATAAAGGCCCTCGGCGGTTTTCCCCCCGGTGAGCATCAGGGAACAGGCGCCCCTTCCAGCAATCACCGCGTCAACGGAAGAGCCTATCACTGCCGCAGCCATCTCAGCCCACTCCCTGCCTGTTGGACAGACCACGACATTCGGTTTCGGATCGGTCCCTGATGATGCAGTCATGCGACTTGCGGCAAGCCGCTGCCCTTCATTTTCCATGATCGCCCGCGGCAGCATATTGCATCGCACGTTTCGCCAGGACCTCCCGTATCGCGACGACTGCAGTGTTCAGCAGGTCCGCCGGGCAGTTGGCGAAACGGACCAGCGAAGGAGCATCGCCGAAATTCTGTTCAACAATGGACTGCGTCGGATCGTAGTAGATCGCCGGGACATCCAGTGCATCGGCTATGTATGCCGGCGAACTGAAAGGGTATACGACAGCCAGATGGCTGCCGGATATCAATGAATAGATGTTGCTTGAGTGTTCGACAAGGGAAATGACGCCCGAGGAATTCAGTTGGTCCAGGTGGTCGAAATACGTCTTGTCGTAAATTGCGTTGTAGCCCCGTTTGGTCTTCAGGCGCAACAAAACCGTCTTCTGCAGGATCGCTTCCAGCCTCGGCCGCAAAGCAGTGACATCGGCGATGAACGCGCTCAGATTGTCGACATTATTGTAGTTGGAGATGTATCCGCCCGCATGCAATGCAACGTCGTCGCTAAAGGGCGAGATATCAAATACGACGATATCAATGCTGCTTGATGACGGGGTCCCGGATTCCGGCAGGTACCAGACTATCGGTCCCACCACTTCGATTGCTCCGCGGTGTCCCAATGTCCTGAGATAGTCGCCAAAAGTCCGGGTCCACACCCAATGCGTATCGACTCGAACCCATCGCGCGCAGGGAATCTCTGACCCCACCGAATCTGCGGCGTAGCTAACGGGCTTGAAGTTCTGTGCGTACCAGACCAGGTGCAGCTTCGTATTCGGCAATCCCCGGACCCAGAGCGGCTGGCTGTTGTAGTTGGAGGTGGTGAAAACGATTGCCTCTATCAGGCCAATTCGATCAAGACCAAATGAGATCGCGCTATAGGCGAAGTCCTTGCCCAGCAGGGAGAGCGCGGGTAACCGAATGACGGCGACTAAATACTGGAACAAAAACACAAGGTGCTTTTGCGCCAGGGCAAGCCTCGCAAACAGCCCCAATCGCGAGCAACGCAGGAGGCTGATCAGGGGCCGGGCGCAATAGGCAAACTCGGTGCGCGTCGACACGGCCTCGCGGATCGAACATTGAATCAACAGCCGCTTCGCATTTGCAAGCGGTTCAATCGGACCGCGCCGGCAATAGGCTACGAATCTTTCGTCGCTCCCGTTCGCGAACAGGCTTTCCATCCCGACTCCGAACACAAGGACGGCAGGCTGACGGGTTGCAGCCGCTCTGGTCGGGAACAAGATGGCCCCCAGACAAAATCCCCAGTGAAGCAGGAAATCCATCTGATTGGCCAGCAGTTGCGTCAAGGAAACGCGAACGGCGCCAGTCCCCAGTTCCAGGGACGCACGTCCGCACTGAATGCGCGAACCGGTAGATGGAAAGCTGTCTGCTGCCGTACTGCAAAGCGCCATCACCGCTACGGCATAGGGAGTCAGGCTGAGTTCAATCAGTCGTTGCATCAGTCGATCGACCAGCATCCCGGATGAATAACCGCAGGCCGCAAACAGCCTCGATTGGAGCCAAAGCTTCGCATTTTCGATTTCGCGGCCGAACGCAAGGAAGCTGTGGTTACTGTTGATGGTCATCTTGCATGGCGCGACACGCACCCGCACTGGAAGTCGCGCAACCGCTCAATATATGGCAAGCCTACTTCTCACCAGATACCCCAACCACCATCAACCGCTAGGTTCTGGCCGGTAACATAGCAAGACAAGTCGCTGGCCAGGTATGCGATGGCTCCGCGGAAATCGTCTTCGGTGGCCATTCGCTTGAGGGGAGTTCGTGCTTCATAGCGCTTGACGAAAGCCTCGGGCTGGTTACGGAAGACACCGCCGGGCGAAATGGCGTTCACCCGCACCTGTGGCGCCATAGTCGTGGCAAGCCAACGCGTAAGTTGTATCAACCCGCCTTTCGACGCGGCATATGCCGCCGGGTTGCCCATGGACGTGTCGTCGTAAAGACTGTAGTCGGGACCATACGATCCGTAGATCGATGAAAGGTTGATGATGCTTCCACCCTTGCTCTGTTTCAGCAGGTGGAGCAGTCCCTTCGACAAGTCGAAAGCAGCCGTGAGATTGACCTCCAGCGCCCTGCGCCATGTCTCCACCGTCTGCTGCTCAAAGGCAGTACCCCAACCCTGCAGACCAGTGGTCCCGACAAAGGCAGCGTTATTGATCAGTACATCAAGGCCGGCACCTTGCCGGACGACGCTGTCGATCAATCGGGCGCGATCCTCCTGCAATTCCAGATCGCAATTGAACGTACGAACCCGCACGCCCCACCTCCCCTCGATCTCTTCAGTCAGTTCGGCATAACTTGCGCCGGGAAGATCAACCAGCAGCAAATCGGCGCCCAATTCCGCAAGCGTGTGAGCAATAACTCTTCCGATCCCCCCGGCAGCCCCAGTGACCAAGACTTGCCTGCCCTGCAGATTCATCAGTTTTTCTATGGTCAGCATGCGCGATTCCTTAACGTGACGCCATCAGGCACTCTGCAATCCTGAAATCAAGCGGGGTGTCTATATCCAGCGCGCGCTCGATCGGAACATGCACATGGCGAATCAGGCCTTCGAAAATTCCATTTTTGGTCATCACAAACTCCGGCCGGACCACATAAGCCACGGTTGTAACATCGAAAACGACCGGAGCGTCCTGGCGACGGAATACCGATCCGACAGGAGGGATAACCAGACCGACGCATCCATCATTCTGCAACTTCACCATATTGAAGTAGGGACTTCGATGGGCATCGGTAACCGTAATAACTGCGTCCACCCCTCCCTTCTCATACTCATCCAGACAGCGCTCCAGATCTTCCACCGCCCTCAACGGCGCAGTGGCGGGAACTGAAACCAGAGCCCCTGGATAGCTGCCCGTTGACTCTTTCAGGTAGTTCAGAGCGTGGCGCCAAACCTGCCACTCGGGCGTATTGTCCTGTGCCAGCTCCGCCGGTCGCATGAACGGCACTTCCGCACCGTGAGTGCGTGCAACATCTGCGATCTCTTCTGAATCCGTCGAGACAATTACACGGTCGATGCGAGAAACGGCTGCGGCTTTTTCTATTGCCCACGCAATCAGCGGCTTGCCAGCCAAACAACGAATATTCTTCCCCGGCAACCCCTTTGATCCACCCCGGGCAAAAACAAAGGCTATCGCTTTCATGCGTCAATCCTATTTTCTGACGGTCTTTTTGCAACATCCATCTGTACTCCGGAAACTGAGGCTTGTCGGGCCGCTTCAATGATTTGCAGGGCCCGCAGTCCGTCCTCACCCGCAACCAATGGGGCCTCTCGCTCCTTGATGCATTCAAGGAAATGCTGCCACTCTTCCAGATAGCTATCGTCCCGCTGGTGTTGGTGACAGAAAATCTCGCTCCACTGGCTTGCCCCTGGGTCAAATCGCTCGACCGAACCGGTCAATCCATTCCAACGCAGGCTACCTTCCGCACCTATAGCCGTGCAGCTTCGCGTGGTGTCGTGGCGGATAAAGTCCAGGCTAAGGGTTCCGACAAGTCGTCGGCCATCGGCCCCTGGTACAAAACCCAGAACCAGGTGAGCCGTATCCTCGACATCGATCTCAAGGGTACTTTGCCTGCTCAGCGCAGCCTGCACCCAATCGACCTCACCGAAAATCCATCGCAAGTAGTCTATTTCGTGACTAAGTTCAAGCAAAGCACCCCCACCGAGTTCACTGCGCGCCGATACTCCCTGTCGATAATCCGTATCGGAACGCCAAGATGGGAGGAATTGTCCGACCTCACAACGGACGGACAGCACCCTGCCGATTACATTCTGGCTAAGCAAGTCGCGAAACCGCCGCAACGAAGGCAAGAATCGCAAGTTGTAGCCGATCATCAGGACGGCTCCCCGTTCACGACAGGTATCGATCAACTGGGATACGCCATCGAGCGTCGCTGCAAGCGGTTTCTCTACCAGAAGATGCGTGCCTGACTTGGCCAGTGGCTGAGCCATCCCCAGATGAAATGTGGCCGGATTTGCAATAACGGCAAGCTGTGGAGCAAAACCGATTGCGTCGTCCACGCGTGAAAAGCTGCCATTTGCAAATTCCGGAATCGCTTCATTGTCCCGATGACGCAGGACACGGATATCTACATCAGGCATCAAGGTCCTGGCGAGGCGCAGATGCCGTTTGCCGATGCTTCCCTGCCCGACGATGAGGGCGCGGCGAATTGACTCTGCGTCTTTCATGGCGACGATATTCCTATGTTCCCGGTTCCGCTTTCATATCGCCCGGCGTTTCGGCTATGGCGCGCTTCAAGTCTTCAGGCCTTCCCACGTCCAGCCACGGCTCGTGCATCGGATACGCCACCGTGCGCATCGCCCGCGCCTGCAGACGCTCAAACAGGGTCGGCATGTCACAGAGATCGTCCTCCCTCAACACGGCGAGGGCCTCGGGATCAAGCGCATAGACTCCCGCATTGATATGGCTGCGGGCTATGGGCTTTTCCTCGAAGCCAACGATATCGACTCCCTCGGTCTGCACCACGCCGAAGGGATGCTGCCACTCGTGAACCCGCACGGCCATCGTGGCGGCGGCCTGGTGACGAATATGGAAGTCCAGCAGTTCGCCATAGCGGATGTCGGTGATCACGTCGCCGTTGGTCACCACAAAGGGAACTTCGGGTCGGGGGCTGAGCAGACCCAACGCGCCGGCGGTACCCAAGGGTGATCGTTCGCACAGGTAGTCGATCTGCACCTGCAGGCGTTCGCCGTTGCCGAAATAGTCCTTGATCATGTGCCCCAGATAGTGGATCGCCAGGACGAAGTGGCTGAAGCCCTCCAGCTTCGCACGCTCGATGATGTGCTCCAGCATCGGCTTGCCCGCGACGGGAAGCAGGGGTTTGGGGCAGTCCTCGGTATGCGGGCGAAGCCGCGTACCCATGCCGCCGGCCATGATCACCATGAGGTTGGCGCGCAGCGGCGGCGTGGTGATCCGGTCCCAGAGATGCAAGCCGACAACGTGGCGGCGCTCATCGACAACTGGAATCTGCTGGATCTTGTTGGCCACCATGATCTGCATTACCGTTTCTCTTCCCATCTGGGGCGGTACTACCAGCGCATTGCGATGGATGATGCTGGCGATCGGACTATTGATATCCAGCCCCCTGAGCAGTCCGCGCCGGATATCCCCGTCCGAAATCGTACCCTCCAGTTCGCCGGCATCATTGGCCACCAAGACGATCTTGATCGCAACCTGGTCCAGATTGCGTATCGCTTGTTGAATGGTGGCACTGGACGGGAGGATGGCCTTCCGCCAGAGTTCTTCGTCTGTATTCACGCGTCGTGCCTCAACTCAAGGTGCGGGTAGATCGAAAAAGGCCTTCTTGGTCACGCCTGCAAGCGCAACGCGGCGCAAGGTGTCGACCACCTTTTTGCTTGCGCCCCCCTCGCCGTAAGGATTGCGCGCTTCACACAGGCTGGCCTGAAAATCGGCGGCATACAGTCTTTGCAGGGCGGCGCTGATGCTCGACCTGATCGGTTCGCAGTTGATGATGCTCACGGCCTGAAGCCGACCACGTTGGCGATCACCGATATTGATGGTTCCCTTCCGGAAACTGGGTACCTCCGTCAAGCCGCTGGAAGAATTTCCGACCACGCCATCGACCAGGGCAATGCAGGACAGGTAACGCAACTGGCCGAGAGACGTGAAGACGTGCGCATTGGCGTGCTGCGCAACGAACTGTTCCAGCATCCCGATCAGGACCCTCCCGTCGGTGTCGGCATTTGGCATGGTGAAAATGAGCTGCGTGTCCTGCAACTCCGCCAAAACGGCTAGCAATTCCGCCATTTGCGCGGCGGCGGTCGAGACTTCCAGTGTCACCGGATGAAAAGTGACGAGCAGGTTTTTTGGCCCTAGCTCGAAGCCGAGCGATGCCTCCAGTTCCGCACGGTCGAGAAGCTTCAAGCGCTTGATGTTGTCGACACCCAAGCCCCCCACCAGGAATACGCGCTCGGGTTGCTCGCCGAGCTGTATCACTCGACGACGATATTCTTCCGCAGCAACGAAATGCAGATGGGACATCTTGGTTATCGAGTGGCGAATTGCTTCATCAATCACACCTTCGGTCGCCTCCCCTCCGTGCAAATGTGCCACGGGAACACGAGCGACCATGGCTGCAATCACGGCAGAAAATGTTTCAAACCTGTCGCCCAGCACCAGCAACAAGTCCGGTTGCAGCTGCTGCAGCGCATCCCCAAAACCGATCAGTCCCACCCCAATCGACTTGCTCACGCCGCTCGGCGTATCCGAACTTAGGAGCATTTCTATCTTGCGATCAATCTTGAATCCGTCCTGCTCGATCTCGCGATAGGTGAGACCGAATTCCGGCGACAGATGCATTCCGGTCACTATCAGCTGCAGTTCAAGATCCCGGCTCGCCCGGATGCCCTCCATTACCCAGCGCAACTGCCCAAACTCGGCGCGGGTTCCCGTCACGATGCAGATTTTCCGCGTCATAGTTCGATCATCTCGTCCGGAAGAAAGTCGCGCGGCGCCTTGCGGCCCATCACCTCGTCCCAGCGCATGGGGGACAGGCCGGACCCCGGACGCTTGGCGGTCAGGTTCGCTGCGCTGAAGACGTCTCCGGCGCGTATTGGGTGCGCAGCCACAAGCGACCTGCGGGCGATATCCTTGTTCCTTGACTCGCTGGAGCTGGGACGCTTGATTCCGTTCCCCATGGCCAACTCGATATTGCGGATGGCGGACACCATGGCGTTGAGCTCGTCAGGTTCCAGGCTCGCCTTGTGGTCGGGCCCGGGAAGCTGGCGGTCCAGCGTGAAATGCTTCTCTATCATGGTGGCGCCGAGTGCCACCGCGGCCAGGGACACCTCGATGCCCGCAGTGTGGTCGGAATAGCCCACCCGCACGCCGAAGGCCTCCCTGATGGTTTGCATGGCGCGAAGGTTGACATCCGTCATCGGTGTCGGATATTCGGTGTTGCAATGGAGTACGGTGATTCGCTCACGATTTGTCCCCGACTGCTCCAGCACTTCCAGTGCCGCTTCGATTTCGCCGAGTGTTGACATGCCGGTCGAAAGAATGGTCGGTCTGCGATAGGCGCCGACCTGGCGCAGATATGGAAGATTGGTGATCTCCCCTGAAGGAATCTTGTGATAGGGCTGCCCGAGCGTTTCGAGGAAATCCAGGCTGACGGGATCGAACGCCGTGGAGAAAAAAATGACGCCGCGTTCCTCGCAGTAGGCCTTGAGCTCCCGGTGGGTTTCCAGCGGAAAAAGTATTTTCCGGATCATCTCGAGCTGGGACTCGTCGGCCCGGGACGTCTCTTTCTGATAGTCCGCCTTTTGCGCGTAGCGGGTAACGACCAGTTCGGGTATTGCCGTCTGAAACTTGACAGCGTCGGCTCCGGCCACTGCCGCCGCGTCGATCAGACCGCGCGCAAGACCCAGATCGGCATTGTGATTGACGCCGGCTTCCGCGATGATGAAAGTTCTGTCCATCGTCAACCCTCCTGCCGCGACCGTTGGGGCAGTCCGCGACTGCCTGAGTGCACACATTGCCGCAGCATCATGTCCAATCCCTGCCTTATGTCCGTTTGCGGCTGCCAGCCAAGGCGATGTTTCGCGCGCCCGATATCCAGGCCGAAGCGAATGACCGGATCGTGTTGGACCGCCTGAATTTCATCTACGACTATGTTCCCCCGACCTGTAACGGAAATACAAGCTTCCGCGAGTTCCCTTACCGAGAGCGGGCAACCGGAAGCGATGTTGAACGTTTCCCAGGCTTCTGCGCGCAGTATGGCAAGTATCGCAAGCGCCACATCTGCGGCATGGACGAAATCGATCCTGTCATTCACGGGCGGAACCAATTCGATGGCGGCTCCTGCGCTCGCCTTGGCAAGAAATCGACTGACCATCTTGGCCTCGGGAAGACCGAAGCCATAGAGGGAGGATGGTCTGATGATGGCCAGCTTGAGTCCCTGCCGGCATAGACGACTGAGCGCATCCTCGGCGAGCAGTTTCGAAAGGCCGTAAAGCCCGCCCAGTCCGCTCCAGCCTGTTGGCGCATCTTCAGGCAACCGGCCTGAAGCTATGTCTTCATAGACGGCCGCACTCGAAATGTGCACCACCGGCAGGCCGCGACTGATTGCCCATTGACCCAGATTGACGCATGCCCGGACATTCGTGTCGAACATCAGGCCCTGATCGACAGGCCCCGTGGTTTGCACCATCGCGCCTGCATGCACCACCGCCTGCACATCGGGAAACATGGCGTCGAACTGTTCCGGTGCCTGCCAGTTCGCCAGATCCCAGGTGCCCGCCGCGCCGTTCGCCGTGCTTCCGCGCCCAACCGCTGCTACCTGAGCGCCTTCGTGCTCCAGTGCCGCACGTATGTGACGGCCGAGCATTCCCGTCGCGCCTGTCAGGCCGATCCGGTTCAGAACCATGGATTCACATAGCCCTTGTGAATGCCGGGCTGCAGTTCGTCCGCCCGGACATCATCGACAAATACCTCTTCGTGGTATCGCAGCGCGACTCCGGAGCGAATCACCGGGTCGATGATGTCCTCGCGATAGAAATAGTTCCGCAACGCCATTTCGGGTTCATTGAACCCGAAATGGGCGCGTACTGCCGTGGTGCCGGAAAATCGCGCGTTGATTTCGAACGGGACCGGGCCGGCTTCCGTCAGCATCAGCTGCACGTTCAAGGACCCGATGAAGTCCATGGCGCCGCCAATCGCCAGCATCAATTCATCCAGTTCGCCGAAGCGGGCGACTTCGACATGCCACGAGGTTCCGCCGCGAACCGTGCGGCGCGCCGCAAAGGGTCCGAGAATCCGTCCATCCAGCGTCTTGAATACGCTGCAGGTGTATTCGCTGTGCAGTTCCGATGTCGGCAGGTCGATCACTCGCTGCAGCATCGGCAGGGGGGTCGAGGAGTAGCACTCTTCCAGCATCGCCCGATCCCGTACGACGTGGACATGCCTCGACGAAGTGCCGCGGCGCGTCTTGAGCATCACGGGATAGCCCCAATCATTCGCCACCCTGGCCGCATCGGCCATGTCGCCCGGCAAGAACGCCTCCGCATAGGGAAGTCCGTTGGCGCGAAGAAACTCCGCCGTCAGCCACTTGTCATCGGCGATCCGAACTGTGTCGACCGGAGCGGCGATCACGAGCGTGCCAGTCTGGCGTTCGATCAGCGCCTTGTGCTCGGCAAAGAACAGCAAATCGAATTCCGATCCAACCATGACCACGTCGATCTTTTCCCGGGCCAGGATTTCCATGATGATTTCCAGCGACCCGGCCGCCTCTACGCGCGGCACGAGAATCGCCTCATCCCCACGATAGAGCGCGGCGTTCAGCGGTGCGATGTCTGCGCTGACGATTGTCACCGGCAGGCGGGACGAACGGAGGGCTTTGTGTATGCCCTGGCCGACACCGCTGCCCGCACCCGTAACCAGGACGCGACATTGTCTACGCATTTTTCGCCTGCCGTTCCAGGAGTCGAGTGATTGCACCGACTTCCGCCAGGGAGTGGGCATTTGAACCAAAGGTGACGAAAGCATCGAATTCGCGGCACCATTCGATCATTTGGTACGCATTCGGGTGGTAATAGGAATTGACCTCGACCGCCACTACGTACTCTGCCGCGCGTGCAATCAGCGCACGGATCCTGTCGTCCGGAGGTACGCGCTTGAAGCGCCGGTAGCTCATGCCGAACATGTGGCCGAGAATGTCGACTTGCGGATTCGCCAATACCGCCCAAGTCAGGTCGTACTCCAGGTCGATCGCGACATCAGGATCGGTTTGCTCGAACTGCAGGGTGCGCCCGTCGGAGCCGATAAAGCGATGTACGCTTGCCATCACGAAGTCGCACAACTCGCTGATTGCCGGAATGGTGTCGATGTCTCCATCGCGCGATTCGACCTTCACCTCCGTGCCCACATAGGCCTTGCAAGGCGTTTGGGGCAGTGCCCTGACTTGCGCGGCAAACGACGGGAACCAGTCGACGCTCATCTTGCGGCTGTGTTCGCTGTAAAGCACAGTCGCCAGGCCGCAGGCAGCCGCGGCCTCATATACGGCGTCAACGGTTGCCTCGCCATCGGTCCACGATGTATGCAAGTGCGAATCAATTTTCGGCAGATTCGCCAGATCGAGCTCTCTTGCCTTGTAGATCAGGCCATTGCTGCCTGCGGCTTTCCAGTTCCCGGTCATTTTCGGGCGCCGCCTAGCGGCAGCAGGCGCGAAGCATCGAATCCACCTTTTTCGATCGCGAATTGCCGGATTGGGTCGTAGAACGACATGGCGGAAATCACCAGGATCGAGTTCTGCGAGTACGTCGCGTCGATCGGCAATCGGATCGGAGTTGTACATGCTGGCAGATAAAGTCCTTCCTTTGAAACATCGCCGTCATACAAGCGAACGCCTGAATGACTGCCCAGGCCCGTCATCGCAAAAAAGCTGTTCAGTCCCTGGGTGGCGCCGTGAAATGCCACAAGTTCTCCACGCTCCAGGCGGCGCCGGATATTGTCGGCGGTGTTCGTCAAGAGATTCCGATACATGGCGGCGCTTTGTAGAAGCAACTCCGACTCGCTATACGCCTGGACGGCAACAGTGTGTCCCGAGCCGGACCCGAGCACCAGGGTGAAGAGGTCATTCCCGCCGTGAAGGGAAACAACATCGAATCCAGCCAGGGACGCGGTGCGACGGGAGGACGCCGCGGTAAAGTAGCTCAGATGCTCATGCAGTAGCGCATTCAGATCCCCGCGACGCAACTGGGCTTCGCAGTCCGGATAGATCAGGACGACCTTGCCGCCCCCCGCCAGTTGTCCCCGTATGTTGCGCAGGAAATCCAGCGGGTCCGGAACGTGTTCCAGCACGCTGAAACCGAGGACAAGGTCGAAACGACGGTCGGCCAGTTGCGGGTTGGGAAAGTAGTCGCGAACGACTTCTACCCCATGCGCTGAGTCCCGCGCGGACGGATCGACAAGCACATAGGATTTCGGTTGGTACAACTCCCTTAGCCGGCTCGCCACCCAGGTACTTCCTCCGCCGATCTCAAGGATGTTTGCCGGGCGCATGCCGCCGATCGCGGCCTTTACGGCCGTGATGCTCCGCTCGCCAAGGGAGTTGGCCCAAGCGCTGGCACCCGGTGGCGGCGTTATGAAGTTGTATTCGTCGAGTTGGTAGGCATTCACGACTTCCGCAATGATTGGCGCTGCGGTGACTTGCCGAATCGGGCCGTCAGTCGCCGCAGCCAAGGAAAAGGGGTGGCTCCGCCTGACACCCGGCATCTTCTGGACGCCCTCCCAAAACGGCATTGCATCGAACGTCATCGTCGGAATGCCGTCACTCATCGTAACGCGTGGTATAGGCTTCACTTGAAGTCGCCCCGTTCGACTGTTCTGTTCAACAGAAATGAACTGCTTGGCAAATTGATCAACCGGCTCGTCAGCGATTCGACCCCCCGCAGACTCATCGACGGGCACCGGCTAAAGGGCGTCAGTCGATGCATGGGGGTCCAGGCCGGCCTGGTCATCAGGCCAGCATCGTTTGTAGCGGCGAGAATGTCGTCACGTTGCAAAACGAGGGATTCATCGAGGAGCAACGTCTGCAGCCAGTAGTTGCTGTGGCAATTCACTGGCTCGGCAACGACGCGGACGCCTAGCACTGTCGCAAACGCGTTCCTATAGCGTTCGAACAGCGCACGCTTGCTATTGAGGAAATCGGCGAGCTGCTCAAGCTGGGCGCATCCCAAGGCCGCATTGATGTTCGGCATGCGGTAGTTGTAGCCCAACTCGTCATGCACGAATTCCCAGCGGTGGGGTACCTTGGCGGTTGTGGTCAGATGCTTGGCCCGGCGAGCAAGCTCGGGGTCATTGGTGAGGATGGCGCCGCCACCGCCTGTGGTAATCGTCTTGTTGCCGTTGAAACTCAGGATGCCCAACAGTCCGAATGTCCCGGTGTGTTGGCCGCGGTAGTAGCTGCCCAGGGACTCAGCCGCATCTTCGACCATGGCGATGTTGAAGTCTTTCGCCACCGCAAGCAATCCATCAAGATCCACCGGATGGCCGAGGGTATGCATGGGGACCATGGCTCGAATGATCCGCCCGGTGGCGCGGTTGACGCATGAGCCGACCCGCTGTTCAGTCTGACTGACCAGATGTGCACGGAGCCGAGCCGCATCCATTCCCAGGGTGGACTCTTCGCTGTCGACCAGATGGGGCGTGGCGCCGCAATAGCTGACTGCATTGGCCGTAGCGACAAAGGTCAGGGCGGGAATCAAAACCTCATCGTCGGTCCGCACACCGGCCAGCTTCAGCGCAATGTGCAGGGCGGCCGTCCCATTGACCACGGCAACCGCGTGTCCGGCGCCGGTAAAGCTTGCCAGTTCCGACTCGAAGCGGTCGACGAACTTCCCCACCGAGGAGACGAAGGTCGAGTCCAGGCACTCCTTGAGATACAGCCACTCGCTTCCCCCGAAACTGGGCTCGTGCAAAGCCGCGGATCCTTCACCGACGACTGCGCGCAGGGCGCTTACGACCTGCTCAGCAATGGGGATTGTTCCTGGCACGGGCCTCACACGTTGTAGACATCCGCCTTGTACCCCATCAGCTTGCCGGAATGCGCGAACCAGTCCGCGGTTTCCGCAAGGCCACGCTTGAATCCTTCGCGGCCGCCATAACCGGGCTGCCAGCCAAAGAGTCGGCTGGCCTTGGTGTTGTCCGCCCACAGGCGTTCAACTTCGGAATTTTCGGGCCGCAAGCGGGCTTCGTCGGTGACGATCTCGATCTCTGCGTTCATGGCTTCCGCAATCAACTGAGCCGTATCGCCTATCGAGATCTCGAAATTGCTGCCGAAATTGACCACTTCGCCGAGGCCGAGATCGGAATTCAGCGCGGCAACAAATCCGCGGACCGTGTCGCCCACGAAATTGAAATCCCTCGTTGGCGATACGGCACCAAGCCGAATTTGGCGCCTTCCGCTGGCGATCTGGGTGATGATGGTCGGGATCACCGCACGGGCGGACTGGCGAGGGCCATAGGTGTTGAAGGGGCGGGCGATCACCACCGGCAGTTGGAAGGACGAGTAGAAGGAGTAGGCCAGCTGGTCGGCGGCGATCTTGGTCGCCGAGTACGGCGACTGGCCTTGAAGGGGATGCTCTTCGGTAATTGGCACAAAGCGCGCCGTACCGTACACCTCGCTGGTCGAGGTATGGATCACCCTTCCGACGCCAAACTCGCGGGCTGCCTGCAATACATTCAGTGTGCCCTTGATATTCGTATCCACATAGGTATCTGGCGAATGATAGGAGTAAGGAATGGCAATCAGGGCGGCAAGATGCAGCACTGCGTCGGTGCCCCTGACAGCCTCCTTGACGCCATGCGGATCGCGGATATCGCCGGCAAACACTTCGAACCGGCCCTTTACGTCCGGCGCGCAATGGTCGAGCCAACCCCAGGAGTTGAAGGAGTTGTAAAGTACGAAGGCACGAACTTCGTGTCCCTGTCTAACCAGTTCTTCGGTCAGGTGGGAACCGATGAAGCCGTCGGCGCCGGTAACAAGGACCTTGGTCATTTTTGTGCCGTCATTCCTCAAGAACCATTCAAAACCCCCGGGCCGTAACCGGCCATCCGATCATAGATGGCACAGTGCTGGAGTTGTTCGTCAGCCGAGCAGAACAGGTGGTCGTCTCTGTCCAGAAACGCCTTGGTCTGCGTATACAAGCCTGGCTTGAATTCCTTGTCCAGGCGATCATCGAGTTCAACGTTCTCTGCCTTTACGGAACCCAGCGGAATCACCTGCAACTGCTCCATGGGCCGAAAGACGAGGCGCCGCTTGCGCGTGAGCACCTCCACTGCCCAGCGCCCTGGCGCTTCCCAGTCTGCCTGGTAGCTGAAGAAGACGCCCAGCCCCGTAATTCCCGAGCCGCAGAATCTTGCAGCGGATGGATGCCAGTTCAGCGAACCACCGTGCCAGGCCTTCCAGTCGACAGGAAATCCGCACAAATGAAAGGCCAGGTCGACCACATGCGTGGAGTTGGCAAGGAACCATGCCTCCTTTACTCCCGGTGCCTTGGTCAAGGGCGCGATCACATGGGACCATTCGGTAAACTCGAAAGAGCAACTGGTGGCGCCACCGTCTTCGACCATCATCTTTCGCGCCATGGCTGTGGAAGCATAGAAGCGGCGGTTGTAGGCAATCAACACTTCGGCCCCGTGTCTGGACGCAGCTTGCCGCAACGCGTCAACCTGCCCCGCATTCAGCCCACCAGGCTTTTCGACCAGGATGCGCTGGGTACCGGCTTCGATCAACTCCATGGCGGCACCCGCCAACTGCTCGACGCCAACGGCGACAATAGCCTGCTCGGGGGCATCGAGCGCATGGAGGGCGTCGCTTAGCCCACCTTGCCGTACGGGATGTCCCGTAGCCGATTCAAACTTCCCGGCGGACGTGGCAGCTCGCCCGACGACCGTGAAATCCAGGCCGAGGCTGTTCAATACCTTGGCATAGTCCTGCGCCATCACGCCGGCGCCAATCAACCAAAGGCTCATCGTGTTCGTCTCATTGATTCAGGTAATCGGGACGGCTGTTGCGCCGGCATCGGCCGATCGCCTCCAGTGTTCCAGCATGCTCCGAACAAAAGCGCGGTGAAGACTGACGGACTCGTCCAGCGTCGGCAGGTCACAACCACGACCTTCCAGAAGGGATTCGACCAGGGGAGCCGTCATTTCGCTCTGGTACTGCATTCGTCCAGGAATCGCACGCCCGTCGGATCGAGTGGCTACACCATCGGCTTCCTTGACAAGCCAGGTCTGCCGTCCGTCCGTAACTTCCAAACGCACCGCATCACTGCCCTGATTGGCGCTCAAGTAGGCGCACGACCCTCCGGAAAACCTCGCTTCCAAGGTTCCCGCGACTTCCCAGACACCGCGGCGCTTGCTCTCGAACCAACGCGGCTCCAGGCGATCAGTTACAACCGCCTGCAGCGTTTCTCCCGTCCACCATGCGAGCAAATCAAGAAGATGTATTGCGTTGCACGCCAGTCCCCACGCGCCCCCTTCCATGCGCATGATCATCGGTCGCGCGAGGCCAAGTTGAGCCCTAACTTGGCGATGCCACGGCATGATTCTGCGGGGGGTATTGACCCACGCTCTGGAGCCGGCTCCAACATGAGTGACGATCTCATCGAGACCCGATTCGCTCTGGGCCAACACTTTTTCCAGCACCCAGAAGCGCACACTGGCGTGAGCGGCAATGTGCCCGACCACCTGCGGACGGGAATCCGCGGTCGTCGCGATGATGGCGACGTCGATCTGGCGCGGCAGCGTCTCGATCGACGAGTGGTATGACACTTCGTGAATCACCTCGGGATCCAGCACCTCGTTCCACCGAAGTTGCGCGCGCTCAAGGGAATCCCGGCTGTTGTCCTGAACCACGATTCTCAACGGCAGACGACATTTCGCCAATCCCTGCAGGTATCTTGATCCAAGCTGCCCGGCCCCGGAAACAAGCACGGCATGAGCCGCAGTGGTCATATGCCCAACCTGCTGCGAACTTTTCCAAGACCATTGACAAACCCGATCCCGAATTCGATCGGGAAGGAGAGGCCCAGCCTGCGGGGAATGATTTCGTGGAGCCGCCCGAGTCGTACGGACATTCTCGAAACAAACGAATCGGTCTTCTGAACGTTTCCTGCAATGAAGTATTTGGTGAACTCATGCAACAACTGACTCAAGGCAACGTCTACCAGCTTGGCCACATGAGCCGACATTTTTTCGACCTGGTCCCTGTACTCACTATCGAAGAAAATCTTGCGGGTATGACGTTCGTCCATCGAAGCCTCCTCCCTGGCAGCACTGGTCACTGGATTTTCCAACCGGATGTAATGGTTGGCTGGCACCTGGACGTATTGCCCGTGGCAAAAAACCAGTTCGGCCTGGAGAATTTCCACGAGATAGACGTTGGTAATTTGCAGTTGCCTGATGTCGGACCAGATTCTTTGGTAGCTTGGGGTTCGAAACACCGAATACCACATGTACTTGTAGCTCTTGAACAACTGCACCAACGCATCGAATCCGGACATGCCGCTGAGTGCTGCCGCATCAATGATCCTTACCGGCATGCCGTAGCGCGGCTCGGAAGCGGCAGACACAACCTGACTCACGCCGTAGATTGGCCCGCCGGCACAGACCGCATGCGGATTCTTCTCCAGCGCATCGATGCAACTGGCTATTCCCTGAAAATTGATGAAATCATCGTTGTCACAGGTCATGACATACGCAGTCTGGACCCGCTCGACGGCCTGGACCATCTTTTCAACGTATTGTTCGATGGACAAGTCCTGAGGAAATCGCACATAGGTAACGTTCGGCAGCTTGACCTCGCGGAACAGCTCTTCGTTCTCGTTGGCGATGCTGCCGTCGGCGATCAGGTAGTCATGCTCTTGGCGAATATTGTGTCCAAGCCAGATCCTGGAGTAGTACGGCCTGTCCTTTAATGGTAGGACGAAGGTTAGCCTTTTCATCCAGTCTCGTGTGTCAGTTCAGGCTTGGCGACAGCAGCTCAAGCTCCTGTTTCAAGGATTCCGAAAGCTTCGCGATCGGCATATAACCGGTGCTGCGAAACCGTGCATCGCTGACTTCGTAGCTGAGCTGGTTCATGATCCTGCTGTCTACGAACTGGACCTCAAGTGCCGGCACAAATGCGCGTATGGCATCCACAACCTCACGCACCGTGGCGTTCAGGGTGAGAACGTTGAAGACCCTGCCGTCAAACAGATCATTGCGAACGATATGCGCCACTGCCCTGCAGGCGTCACCAAGGTCAAGGTAGGGACGCTTCTGGTCGTATGCCGTGCTCCAGACTGTGATCGGCAATCCCATCGCCGCCTGCCAGCAAAACTTGTTCACCGCTGTGTGGAAACGCATTCCGGGTGAAACACCGAAGATGGTTCCAAACCGGTAGATTCCAGCCTTCAACCCGCGCTCCTTGACCAATTGCTGAACAAGTCTTTCCTCCTTCAGTTTGGTCGTCGCGTACGGGCTCTGCGGTTTCAATTCTTCTTCGGAACAGTCCTCAGAGACCAACTCGGCCTGTGTGCCATAGACACTTGTCGATGACAGGGTGACGAGACGAACTCCGGTTCCGACACAGGCCTCAGCCACCCGCCTTGTCGCACTGAAGTTGTTCTCTTCCACCTGCGCTGCTCGATCAAAACTTCCGGCAGCATCCGTAATGGCCGCAAGGTGAATGACGACATCGACACCCGCCAACAGGGACTCGAGGTCCATTTTGGTAATGTCCGCCTCGATGAACCTGTAGCGCCCCTCCGTGGGAAGATTGAAGAGCGAGCAATAACGCTGGGTCATCATGTTGTCGACCATGACGACCTCACAACCCGGAAGCAAAAAGGGCAAATCACGTACCAGGCGCGAGCCGATGTGCCCGAGTGCGCCAGTGACCACTACTTTCATTTGAGAGTTCCCATTTCGTTGGCGGCTGTTGGCATGGTCCGGTGTTACTTCACCGCCCGCAAATAGCCGCCGGGATGGCAGGAGAAGAGAAGACGTTGATCGATCCTCTCGTCGACGGCAAAGCGGTCGGTTTCAGAGAGGAACTGCTTCACTGCTGTTGCCGGATTGTTGCCCGGACCCCAAGGACGCACAACATGCACTTGCGGCGGCATGTACTCGACGATGGTATCCCCGCAGATAAGGTACTGGCCCTTTCCTACCAATGGCGCATAGGTGCGAAGCTCGTTTAGAACGTGTTCATGCGTGTGATCGGAGTCAAGAATTACCAGCACCTTGTCCGAACCTGCAAGCAGATCCCTTACCCTCTCCAGCGTTTTTTCCGACGTGCTGCTCCCTTCGATCAATGCGAGACGCTCCGACAGCCGGCCATGGCCGGCGAGCCGTTGGCGCAGGTCCTCCGGAATGAATATATCTATGCCGACAACCTTTTTTCCACCAAGCAACTCAAGCAATGCCGCCTCGAAGAGCATGCCGCCACCCCACGCAACCCCGACTTCGATGATGAAGTCGGGTCGCGTATTCCAGATGATCTCCTGGATCGCAAACATGTCCTGCGGAAGATTGAGGATCGGCTCGCCGAACCATGTGTTCTGGTGAATCCAGCGATGACGGTCGGCCTCGACCAGAACCTCGAGCGCCTTGCCCTGAAGGGATCCGTCCCTACTCATCTCGCTGGCGGCTTTCTCGTTGATCCGAAAGAACTCCTCCCTTGAAACAATCGTCTTGACCTGATGGCCTGCTTTCGCTTCTTCTGTCATTTCGCGTCCTTATGATCCTGTGATCGCTTTGAATTCGTCATAGTCACGTATGTAGTCCTCTTCTTCGTATGCCCGGTCGCATAGAACCATCATCACCGCGCCATCGCTCATGTAGTCTTCCCGCGCCCAGATACCCGGAGGTACAAGCAATCCGTGTTCCACGCTGTCCAGCAGATGATGGCTGACCTTGCGGCCATCGTCGCAGACGACGCGAATCTCTCCGGACAAACAGACGAGCAGCTGAGAGCACTTCCTGTGCGCATGGTCGCCGCGCACATCCCCGGCTCTCGCAGAGACCGTGAATACGCGCCGGATATCGAAGGGTACATGCCGCCCTGCCTCATAGACGCAGAGAACTCCATTTTCGTCCACATGCTTCGGAAAACTGATGGGGTTTGCATCCATGTTCGATTCACTCTCCAGGTAAGTCGCGATAGGCGGCGTCGAGTCCCGCTTCAAAATTGAATTGCGGGGTCCACCCGGTTGCCCGAGTGAATTCCGTCGAATCAATGACGGCGTTCCTGAACTCGATTTGGGAAAGATCGGCCGGTGGTTCGACATGTTCATGGCACGCCCGAACTCCGGTCAGCTCTGTCGCCCGCGATATCACCCGCACAAACGCATCCTTCAGGCTGATTCCCCGACCGCTTCCGATGCAGAAATGCCTGCCACCTGTCCTTTGAGCGTTCGCCGGCGCCGCTATCAACGCTGATACAACGTCATCAATGAAAATGTAGTCCCTGAGGCAAGTACCATCGCCGTAGATCGCAATCTTCCGACCCGCCATCGCTTGGCTGAATATCCTGTCTAGGATGCCCCTGTCTGCTTGCTGACCAGCGGAACGTCGCCCAAAGACATTCGCCAGGCGAAGGGAGCAGCCCCTCAACCATCCTTCCCGGACATATTGCATCAAGTACATCTCGGCGGCGAGCTTGCTTATGTCATAGAAAGTCACGGGGTGATCGGCCATTGCTTCGTTGATCGGTATCCGGTCCGTCACGCCGACTTCCGTCACCGTCCCTGCAATTACAAGGAAGGGTTTGCTCGGTAAGCTCTTGAGGTAATCCATCAGACCCAGCAGCCCAAGGACATTCACGGATGCATCTCCCATGGGGTCTTGTCTTGCCCTGTAGGTACTCGTCTGGCCAGCAAGATGAAACGCTGCATCTATGTCGAATCGCGGAAGTCGATTCCAGGGATCGTTCGCCAGATCATGCCGAATCCAGTTCACCCCGGGCGTGTCTGCATGCAACGAACGGCTCAGGCATATCAGGGAATGACCCTCCGCAAGCAGTCGTTCGCAAAGAGCAGAGCCGATGAACCCGCTGGCGCCCGTCACAAGGAATCTCATTGGGTGGGATCCCGTGCGTAAAGTACGTTGTGATAGTAGGGAAAGATGCCCAATGGTTCCTGCGCAACGACGGTGAAACTGGCATTGGGACGATACTCCTCGACGTGTCGCGTCCTTGCCAGGTGCAAATCGTCAGGATTGAAGATATCGATCATCTGGGTCGAAAGGCCGAGGGAAAAAACGTCCAGCAATTGGCTTTCGTCGATCCCTCGGAGACCAACCGATTCCGGCGAGTACTTGCCGATGGCATTCTTGGAGAAGAAATGCCCGGCCGAATCGATGAAGCGCCGGAAATAAAATTCGATGGTCTGCCTTGGCATTTCCTGAAAGCTATCGATGTTGATCACCAGATCGATGGTCGGGATACCGTCATGCCCTGATCCGAGCGTCAATGCATCCACGAAACGCAATTTGGCGAACTTCGTTTCGTCGAGGACCTGCTCCAGATATGCACGGCTTAGCGCCAGCACCTCCGGAAGGTCAACGATGGTATAAACCTCAAGGTCTGCAAACAGATTCACCAAAGCCTGCGCCGTACGGCCGAATCCGGCGCCAATCTCCAGAATGTGCCGGAGTTCGCCTGTATTCAGGTTTGCGTCGAGAAAGGTGAATTCCTCGATGGAAAAAAAATGGTCGAGGTTGATCGGTTGCCCCGATGGCGATGTAAGCACCACCGGGTTGCCCAGCGAGGTCGGGCCGATCTTCGCGTAGTTGGCGAAGAATTCCGGATCCTTGGCCTGGATCTGGTGAAAGAACAGAAATTTGAAATACCGCATCGACTTGTCGTAGGGGTCCCATGCGGCGAGGCGATTGTTTGCATTGCCGGGTTCGCGAAAATCGGACAAAAAAGATGCGTCAATTTTCGCGAACTGATTCTTGACCAGGCTATCCCACAGCATTGACTTTTTCATAACTTGAAAGGGGCTCCCTGCTCTGCGAATTCAGACCGGAGCAATGGATCCGATACGTGGATGAGCATTGTCACGGTCCGAAACGACAGGTGCGTCGACCGGCCATTCGATTCCAACCCCGGGATCGTTCCAGAAAAGGCCGGCATCGTCCGTCGGATCGTAGCGCTCGCTGACCTTGTAATGAAGGTCAGCGTAGTCGGAAAGCACACAGAAACCATGGGCAAATCCCGGGGCCATGTAGATCTGCCGCGGCCCCGCGTCACCCAGTTCCGTCCCGAACCACTTTCCGAAAGTCGACGATGCCTGCCGGACGTCCACCACGACATCGAACACGCGACCCCTGATTACCGTGACGATCTGGGCTTGCGGCTTGATCCGCGTAAAGTGGAGGCCTCTGAGCACATTCTTCAGCGAACGGGAATGGTTGTCCTGGACAAAATTTTCGATGACTCCAATTGCGCGATACCGCTCCAGTTCAAAGCTCTCCAGGAAGAAGCCCCTGTTGTCACTAAAGCATTTCGGCTCAAGAACCATGATTCCCGCAAACGGCCGGGCAATGATTTTCAATGGAAATCCTTCAGAGCAGCGATCACATGATCGGCGCTTTCCGGAGAGAGCTCGGGATAAATCGGCAACGAAACTACTTCCGCCGCCAACCGTTCCGATACCACCATGGACTTTGCGGTCAGAATCCTTCCCTGGTATGCAGGTTGGAGGTGCACTGGCACCGGATAATGCACGCCCGCATGTATGTCCCTGGACTCCAAATGGGTCATGAGCTCCGCGCGTCGCATGCTTCTGGCGACGAACAAGTGGTAGACGTGCTCGACATTGTCCCTGGCAGCGGGAAGTCCAAGTGAAAGCCCGGTGAGTTGCTTTGCGTAGTGCCCGGCGATCTGCCGCCGCTTGGAATTGTCCGCGTCAAGATGCCGCAGCTTGATCCTGAGAATTGCTGCCTGCAGTTCGTCCAGCCGCGTATTCAGTCCGGGCAGCTCGCTGACGTAGCGCTCGCGCCATCCATATTCCCTCAGCATTCGTAGCTTTTCTGCGAGCCCGGGGTCACTCGTCGTGATCAGCCCGGCATCACCAATGGCGCCAAGGTTCTTGGTGGGATAGCAGCTGAAACATCCAATGCGGCCGATGCTGCCAACGCGCCGGTCCTTCCACCGAGCACCGTGCGCCTGCGAGGCGTCTTCTATCAAGGCCAGATCGTGCTCGGCGCAGAAATGCCCGATGGCGTCAAGGTCGGCCGCCTGTCCATATAGGTGGACTGCTATCACTGCTCTCGTTCTGGAAGTGAGCACTTCAGGCAATTGGTCCGGGTTCAAGGTGAAATAGGTCGGGTCGACATCCACCAGGACCGGTACGGCGCCACACGCCTCAATTGCGGCTACGGTCGCAACGGCGGTGTGCGATACGGTGATCACCTCGTCCCCCGGACCAATATCCAGCGCCCTCAAGGCCAGTTCGATTGCGTCGGTGCCGTTGGCGACTCCGACCGCAAAAGTAGTCCCGATGAAACTGGCAATCTCGCTTTCGAGCGCGGTAACCTCGCTGCCGAGGATGTAACGGTTGCCGCGCATCACCGCCAACACCGCAGCCTCGATTTCAGACTGGTAGCTCAAGAACTGCGCGGCAGGATTCGCGCACAGTATCATCAGAGCACCCGCACTTCGGGGACGTGAACGATCCACTTTCCTCCGGAGGCCATGAAGTCGCGCTCCTTTGCCATGATCTCCTCGGCATGATTCCAGGCAAAGAGCACGGCGTAGTCGGGTGGATCTTCCTTGAAGGTCTGGTAGGGAACCACGGGGATATGCATGCCGGGAGTGCATTTCCCCTGCTTGATGGGCGTGGTATCGGATATGTAAGCGATCAGATCCGGGCCGATTCCGCAATAATTCAGGATAGTGGTGCTCTTCGATGTTGCGCCATAGCCTGCAACTTTTTTTCCCCTGGCCTTGAGGTCCCGGAGCAAGGAGACAAGCTTGGTTCTGGATTCTTCCACGCTTGCCCTGAAGCTTTCGAAGGTGGCCAGCCGGTCGAGGCCCTGTTCCTGCTCCCCGGCTACCAGGCGAACCACCGAATCGCCGACAGGGTATGCCCCCCGATGGGCAAGCACGTAGCGCATCGAACCGCCATGCGTCGTCTGGGGTTGGACGTCGATCAATTCCATTTCATGCAAGCCGAAGAGGTAACGGATGGACAGGGCGGAGAACAGGAAGACGTGTTCGTCGTAGATCTGGTCATAGGACGTCTTGGCCACCACATCACCGAGATAGGGATCTTCGAACATGACCACCCCGGTTGGCTTCAGCAGCTTCTTGATGCCTCTTACGACGCCGGTGATATCCGGTATGTGGCACATGACATTAGCCGCCAGGAAAGCGTCAGCCTGACCATGTTCGGCAACGATGGATTCAGCAAGTTGCTCAGTGAAGAATTCGGAACATGTACGCACACCGTGCTTGTTGGCTTCCCGTGCAACATTTAGCGAGGGTTCGATCCCTAGGTGGCGTAGATTCTGCGCGGCAAAGTTTTTCAGCATGATTCCGTCGTTGCATCCGAGTTCAACGACAAATGGATCGTCCTTCACCAGGTATCCCGACCGCAGCACCTGATCGGCAAATTCCTTGAAGTGCCTTGCCATGTAGTTCGATGTACTTGAATAGAACGCGTAGTGATCATGAAACATCTTTTCCGGGTCGGGCTGTTCGATCAGCTGGAACATCATGCTGGCCTCCGAGAATCCCGCTTCCATCGGGAAAAAATACTCTCCGGAAAACTGGTGCGGCTCGAGGAATCCGTTTCCCAGCGGCTGCCGTCCGAAATCGACAACCGTGGTCAAGGGTGTGCCGGCGATCCTGCAGAGTGTTGTTTTCATCGATCTTCCCGGGAAATGTTGGAATGCACGTATTGAAAGGAAAACTCAGGTCGTCCGGGGCGCACCCTGCACGGCGCTCGGATCGGCGCATTCGCCAACCCGGACAATCTGGGTACACCCCTTCAGGGTTGTAAGGCGATGGGCGATGATCAGTATTGTCAGGTCACCGCTGAGTCCTTCGATCGCCTGCATGACCGCCTCTTCGGTTTCGCTGTCGAGCGCGCTGGTGGCCTCGTCGAAAATGATGACGTCCGCCTGCTTGTACAGTGCCCGCGCGATGCCAATGCGCTGGCGCTGCCCGCCCGACAACCGGACGCCCCGCTCGCCGACAAAGGTCTGATATTGCGCTGGCCACGCCTCGATGGTTTCGGCAATCTGTGCCTGACGGGCGGCATGCCTGATGCGCTGGTGGTCGATCATTGCCTTGGGGATTCCGAAAGCAATATTTTCCTCTATTGTGTTGTCGGCAAGGTAGATTGCCTGCGGAACGTGCGCAATATGGGCTTGCCAGGCACGGGTGGTCGCTGCCGTAATGGCCTGTCCGTCAATTTCCAGCGTGCCTTCGGTGGGTGGCAAGAGCCCCATTACGATGTCGAGCAAGGTGCTTTTTCCACTGCCTGTCGTTCCGACAAATCCGACGCGGCTGCCCTTTTTGATCGACAAATCCAGATCTCTGAGCACCCAAGGTGCATCGTCTGCGTATCTGAACGACAGGCTCCGCAAATCTATGTCCCGGCGGAATGGAAGCGGAGCCGGAAGCGGCTGATCGGCATGGTCCGGAAGAGGTTGGTCGAGCAGGTCGATTGCGTCCTGCAAGGAGGCCTGACCACCCTGGATCCCGGTGAATGCCATGTACGCCTGCTGCAACACTGGCAGGAGGCGCTGAGCGCCAAGGGCAAGTGCTCCGAGGACAGGAACGGCCCTGGCGACGCCATCAGGTTGGCTGGCAAGCGAAAACGCGAGTGCGGCGATGAGCAGCATTCCCAGCGCTTCCATCCCGTAGCGAGGACTGGCACTAATGAAGGCGCTGCTTCCTTGGGCGCAGCGCAGTGGGTAGTCGGAACTGTGATAGATACTGCAGTAGGCAGCCTGACTTCCGTCAATCAAGACATCCCGAATTCCGCCGAGTCCTTCCTGCAATGCCTTTATCCGCTGTGTTGCTTCGCGGGCTATGCGCTGTCCATTGCTCTGCAACCGCTTGCGGACGAACAGAATGATCAGGATGTAGATCACTCCGAATCCAGAGAATGCTGCCAATGCGACCACTGGGTCCACCAATAGCAGCGCGACAAGGATTGAAGTAAGGATGAAGAAAGTGGTCGCGAGGGTGAGAACCATCACGATGGTCCCGATTACAACTCCTGACTTGTCCGAAATGCCGCTGATGATTTCGCTGCTGTTGCGGGCGACGTGAACTGAATAGGGTTGATACAGCGTGCGGCGATAGATGCTGATGCTAAGGTCGGCGCCGGTCGCGTAGGAAAGACGCGTACTGGCCCAAAGCAGAATCAGTCGCATCGCTCCAGCCGTGAGCGCGGCCAGGCAAAAGACGGCTGTTAGTGGCATCAGCAGTTCGGCTGGCTGGGTAAAGCCGAGTGCCTGAACCAATGGCTGGGCGACCGGATGCGAGAACACCTTGTCCGGAGCAGTCAGGACACCCAGAAACGGCAAGACCGCCCCGATACTCAACACCTCTGCGAACGATGCAAGAATCATCAGCAGCAGCAGCCACCCGAACTGGGCGCGCCGTCGCGAACCAATGTGGTGCCAAAGCTTTTTTAGCAGATGGGATATTGGTCGGGTCGAACTCATGGCGAATATCAGGATGGGAAACTGAAACGTGAAGCCGAGATGCCCTACCGGCGGCTTGGGGCTGGTGGCATTCGACTCCGGCGCCGTCCTGCCGGCGCCGACTCTTGAAACAGCACCTACTTTTCCGTGCACGCTACCGCCATGCCCGTGCACGGGATGCACAGCACTTGACAACACAATCCTTCAACCTGCCTCGTTCCGCGTGCCGACTGCTCAAACAGCACCAACGGGGATCTGCATCGGACGCGCCGCGTCCTCCAACGGCCTACCCCGTCAGTTGGTCAGTTGGCCAAAAGCAACTGATGGTGACTCATTCGCACTCGCGTATCGTGGCCAAGCAGATGCATCAGGACAACAACCCGATCCCGTGCAATATCGGTAATCAATCCCTCAAGTCCGGCCAGGGGGCCATCGACGACCCGAACGCGCTCGTCACATCGGAAAGGACTCAGGTCCTCGTCACTGGCCGCATTCTGCCGGACCTCGAAGTCCCGGATGCTGCGCAATGTGTCCAACTGCATCACCGCGGGATCGTGGCCGAACCGGACGATTCCCGACACGCCCAAAGTACTCCGCACCGGTGCGATCGATTGATCCGGTGATCCCGGCTGCAAAAAAAGGTAGCGCGGGAAAAGCGGCTCCATTCGTGCCTGATGCCGCCCACGAAGGCGCTTCAGCGCCTTGATCTGTGGCAGATACACGGAATAACCCTGACGCGCGAGGTTTTCCCTCGCAACGTTTTCCTGTCGCGCCTTCACATGAACGACGTACCAAGGCCGATTTAGTGCCAACGCGGCGCCAATCGATACATCGAGGCCGGGTGCAGGGCTTGCCGGACCATCATGCACGCAGGCGCCCGCCTGCGCGACCCCGCCTTCGCGCAAGCCCATCATGCGGAAGCCTCCTGTTCGGTTTCGCGCCGGAGTTCCTCTATCTCGTTGCGAATGGCTTCGTATTCCGCCATCTTGTGTTTCAGGTAACTGACAGCGAGGCGAGCCTTCGCCTCGATTCCGCCCGGCGTTAGCAAGTACATGTACGCACGCTTGTTGCCATGGTTGCGAAATCCGTGGATCTTGATAATCCCTTTTTGCACCAATGCCTTGACGCAGTAATTTACCTTCCCCAGGCTCACACCCATGGCCTGGGCCATTTCCCTTTGATTGATCCCGGGATTGGCTTCGATAAGCTTCAGCAGTCGGTAGTGATGCGGGTCGGAAGACACGGTTTGAGAGGTCATGTTCATTCGTTGAACGTGATTCTAGCCCGACACGGCACGAGCGACAAGTGAGGAGGCTGGTAAACCTGTCGTCGCGGAATCGCTCGGTGCATCAGAGCCCATCGCGCACCCTCAAATATCTCGGAAAGCGCGGCATTCCGTTTGGCGTAAGTTCGCGATAGCGGTAGGTGACGAGGGTACCCGGCGGCGGCGCGTTGCGTCGCAGGGCGTCTGACAGCCCACTACCAAGGGCAAAGCGACGACCGTCGCCCATTTCCATCCGCAAGGCGCCAAGCATGCCGGCGTACTTGCCCTTGCCGGGCAAGTGGGCGACGACCACCGCTTCGGCGTCCTGCCAGGGCGTCAGCTTGAGCAAGGCACTGGAGCGCCCGGTTTCGTAGGCAGCATCGGCGCGGTGGAGCATGAGACCTTCACCGCCACCACGGACAACCTCATCCAGTTTAGTGCGCAGCGCGGCGTCATCGGGCAATCGGAACTGGGGAACGGCCCGCAGCCAGGGCAAATTGGCCTTGGCGGTAAGGACACGCACTTTTTCGACGCGGTCGGTGAAGCTGCCGGAAGCCTCCGGCAGTTCGAAGATCATGTAGAGCACCCGCCGCCATTCGCTGTCGTCCGGCTGCTGACGGCGGACGATAGCGGACAGTCGGTCGAAACTGGACCGTCCCAGCCAGAGTTCTCCATCGAGCGGTTGCCCAGGCAGCGGGTCGAGGAACCACTGCGGTGCGGGCACCGGATTGCCGCTGCGAAAGCGAAGGATTCGGCCATCCCAGACGGCGCGCACGCCATCCAGTTTTTCGCTGACCCAGTACTGTCCGACATCGACCTCCCCGCGGTAGCGTTCTGCCAGGAGTATTGACGGCGGTTCCGGCTCGGCCGCCAATGCCGACAACTGGCCCACAGACCCAGCCAGAGTCAACAGAAGCGCCATGATTCGCGAACTTGTTCGCCAGCCCGCCCTTCTTAAAAGGCCTTCAGCCGCCATGGCGGGCCATGAAATCCCGATACGCCATGGCGATGCCTTCGCGCAGCGGAATCCGCGCCTGCCAGCCGATGTCGCGCAAGCGGCTCACGTCAAGCAACTTCCTCGGCGTACCATCCGGCTTGCTGGCATCGAAAGCGATGCGGCCGGCGAAACCGACCACCGACATCACGGTCTCGGCAAGTTCGAGGATGGTGACATCCTCGCCGACACCGATGTTGTAGATGCCATCAACCACCCCCTTCTCCATGAGGAAGACGCAGCCATCCGCCAAGTCGTCGAGTTGGAGGAATAGAAAGGTGTCGTCTCCTTCTGTGGCGTCTCCTGCACCAGGCCAAACAGCTCCGACGTGCTGGCCTGGTAGAAACGGGTCTTCTTTTCCATGCCGAGGATGCGTATCGCTTCCAGCACCCGCAAGGCCCCCAGGGCATCGGAGTTGGCGGTGTATTCGGGCTCCTCGAAACTCACGGCGACATGGCTTTGCGCCGCGAGGTTGTAGATTTCGTCGGGCTTCACCTGCTGGATGATGCGCACCAGGCTGGAACTGTCGGTCATGTCACCGTGATGCAGTACGAATTTCCGGTTCTTCTCGTGCGGATCCTGATACAGGTGATCGATGCGGTCGGTGTTGAACAGGGAGGTGCGGCGCTTGATGCCGTGCACCTCGTAGCCCTTGCCGAGCAGGAATTCGGCAAGATAGGCCCCATCCTGGCCGGTGACGCCGGTAATCAACGCGATCTTCTGGTTCATGGTTTGCGTCCGTAATTGTCGTCGAAGCGCACGATGTCGTCCTCGCCCAGGTAGCTGCCGGATTGCACCTCGATGATCTCGAGCGGGATCTGTCCCGGGTTTTCCAGGCGATGCTTGACGCCCAACGGAATGAAGGTCGATTCGTTTTCACCCAAGAGCAGCACCTCGTCGCCGCGCGTAACCCTCGCCGTGCCACTGACCACCACCCAGTGCTCGGCGCGGTGATGGTGCATCTGCAGCGAAAGTTTGGCGCCCGGACGCACCACGATGCGCTTGACCTGGAAGCGTTCGCCGCTGTCGATTCCGTCGAACCAGCCCCACGGTCGGTGCACCTTGCGATGCAAATCGGTTTCGCTGCGCCCTGCAGCCTTGAGCCGGCTGACGATGAGCCGGACATCCTGGGTACGGGCCTTGGGCGCGATCAATACGGCGTCGGCGGTTTCCACCACCACCATGTCTTCGCAGCCGAGGCAGGCGACCAGGCCATGCTCGGCGATGACCAGGTTGCCGTGCGAATCCTCCATCCAGACGTCGCCCTTCACGGCATTGCCGTCGGCGTCGCGGTCGATCGCCTCCCACAGCGCATCCCAGGCGCCGACATCCGACCAGCCGACGTCGAGCGGAATCACCCGACTGGGAATCCGCAATTCTTGGGTGGTCGGCAGCTTTTCCATCACCGCATAGTCGATCGAATCCGCCGGGGATGCCGCGAAGGCATCGGCATCGAGCCGCAGGAAATCACCATCGTCGTGGGCCTTCGCAACCGCCGCGTTACACGCGGTCAGAATTTCCGGCGCGAAATGGCCAATGGCCTTCAGCCAGACGGAAGCGCGCAACATGAAGATGCCGCTATTCCAATAGTGGCGTCCATCCGCAACGTAGGTCGCCGCGGTGGCCGCGTCAGGCTTCTCGCGGAAGGCCCTCAGGTCCATCGCCGCGCCGGGCGCCGTGTCACCAGCGACCGAAGGAAGTCCCTGTGGGGCGCCGACTTTCACTTCGATGTAGCCATAGCCGGTTTCCGGACGATCGGGAAGGATGCCAAACGTCACCACGGCGCCGCGTTCCGCCTCGGACAGGCCCCGCAGCACGGCAGCCCGGAACGCGGCAGGATCGCGCACATGATGGTCGGCCGGCGTCGCCAGCAGCACCGGGTCAGCGCCGGCGCGCGCCGCGTATACCGCCGCCGCCGTCAGGGCCGGCGCCGTATTGCGCCCGGCCGGTTCCAGCAGCAGCGTCCATGCCGACAGCCCGAGCTGGCGCAACTGCTCGGCGGTGATGAATCGATAGTCCTGGTTGCTTACCACGATGGGCGCGCCCAGCGGCAGGCCTTGCAGGCGGCGCAGGGTGTTCTGCAGCAGGCTCTCGCCGCCCAGCAGGGGCTGCAATTGCTTGGGATGCTTCTCGCGCGAGACAGGCCACAGGCGCGTGCCCGATCCGCCGCTGAGGACAACAGGAACAAGTTGCGAATCAGGCATTCGTGTAGCTCCGGTACCAATCGACAAAACGCCGCACGCCATCGACCAGTTCGGTCCGCGGCTTGAAGCCCGTTGCGCTGGCAAGGTCCGCGACGTCTGCATACGTCGCCTGGACATCGCCATTCTGCATCGGCAGGAAGTTCTTCGCCGCCTTCTTTCCCAGGGCCTGCTCGAGAGCTTCGATGAATGCCATCAGTTCCACCGGCTGGTTATTGCCGATGTTGAAGATGCGGTAGGGCGCCCAACTGGTGGCCGGGTCGGGCGACAACCGGTCGAAGCCCGGGTCGGCCTGCGGCACGCGGTCCAGCGCCCGGATCACGCCTTCGGCGATGTCGTCGATGTAGGTGAAGTCGCGGCGCATCTTGCCGTGATTGAATACGTCGATCGGGCGACCTTCCAGGATCGCCCGGGCGAACAGGATCGGAGCCATGTCGGGACGACCCCAGGGTCCATATACCGTGAAGAAGCGCAGTCCGGTGGTCGGCAACGCGTACAGATGGCTATAGGTATGCGCCATCAGTTCGTTGGCCTTCTTGGTCGCGGCGTAGAGGCTGACCGGGTGATCGACGTTGTCATGTTCCGAAAAGGGCATGCGCTCATTGCCGCCGTATATGCTGGAACTGCTGGCATACAGGAAATGCTCGACACCGTTGTGGCGGCAACCTTCGAGAATATTGACGAAACCGACCACGTTGCTATCGACGTAGGCATGCGGATTCTTCAGCGAGTAGCGCACGCCGGCCTGGGCGGCGAGATTGACGACGCGCTGCGGGCGTTCAGTGGCGAACAGATCGGCAATGCCGGACCGGTCGGCGATGTCGAGTCGCGATATCCTGAAGCATGGACTGCGCGTCAGCCGCGCCAGCCGCGCCTCCTTGAGCGCGATGTCGTAGTAGTCGTTGAAGTTGTCTACGCCGATCACCTCGTCGCCGCGCGCAAGCAATAGCTGGCAGACATGCATGCCGATAAACCCGGCGGCGCCAGTGACCAGGACTTTCATGGGGAATTCCGCTGAAAAGCCAGCATTTTCGCATATTTGGCGAAGCTGGCGCCGCAGCCGACGAGGATGTGCACCAGGCCGGGAAGTCCGTCCAGCAGGCCCAGCCGGAAGAAATAAAACTTGGCGAAGCGCAGCAGCGGCGACAGCAGCAGGTGCGCCGGCGTCGCCCGCCGGCCTTGCGCCAGTGCCGCCTCGGCCGCAATCGTGCTGTATCGGTTCTGCTTGGCCAGGTAGGTGTCGAGCGACTCCGCCGACTCGTGCAACAGGTCGCCCGCGAGACTGCCGATTTCGCCCCCGGCAACCACTTTCTCATGCACCGGATCATCCGACCAGCGCGCGCGGCGGCGGTCGAACAGGCGCAGGCACCAGTCGGGATAGCCTTCACCATGCTTCAGATAGCGCCCCATGAACTTGTTGCAGCGTGGGAAGCGATAGGCCGCAAAAGTTCCCGCAGGCACGCACCGCGCTGGCGCCCCACAGGGACTGCCTTCGGTCGCTGGTAACACGGCACAAATACTCTCGCGCAGGCGCTCGCTCACCCGCTCGTCGGCGTCGATGCACAGCACCCAGTCGTGGCTCGCCTGCTCCACGGCGAACTGCTTCTGCGGGCCGAAACCGCGCCATTCCGAGCGGATCACGCGCGCGCCGTGGCGTTCGGCGATGGCCACAGTCGCATCATCGCTGCCGGAATCGACCACCACGATTTCGGCGCAGAACGCCACGCTGGCAAGGCAATCTTCCAGCCGATCGGCCGCGTTGAGGGTGATCAGGACGGCGGTAAGCGGCATTCGATGGTCTGGAGTCATGGGCGGCTATAATTGCAGGCGGGATGCATTTTACGGCGCAAGACATCATCCCGCCCCTACCGATGCGCATTCTCCTGATCAAGACATCCTCGCTTGGCGATGTGGTCCACAATCTGCCGGTGGTCACGGATCTGCGCGCGAATTTTCCGAACGCGGCGATCGACTGGGTGGTGGAGGAAGCCTACACGGACATCGTCGGCCTCCATCCCGACGTGCGGCACAGCATCCCGGTGGCACTGCGGCGCTGGCGCAAATCCCTCCTGGACGCAAACACATGGCGCGAGCTGCGTGCGTTTCGCGCCGGCCTGCAGATGCAATCCTACGATAGCGTGATCGATACGCAGGGCCTGCTGAAAAGCGCACTGCTTGCCCGCATGGCGCGCGGTCGGCGCTGCGGCTACGCGGCATCCTCGGCGCGAGAGCCGATCTCGGCACGCCTCTACGATGCGTGCTTCGAGGTGCCAAACGATCTTCACGCCGTCGCGCGCAACCGGCAACTCGCGGCGCTTGCCGCCGGTTATGCGGTCGCAGCGGCCCCTGTTTATGGAATCACGGTGCCGCCGGCGACCGAAGGAAGTCCCTGTGGGACGCCGACACTTGCTGGACCCCATGCCGTGCTGCTGACCGCGACCTCGCGCGACGACAAGCTGTGGCCGGAAGCATCCTGGATCGCACTGGGGCACGCCTTGCACGGACGAGGCCTGACTTGTCTCCTGCCGTCGGGCAGTGGCACCGAACGCGAACGCGCAAAGCGCCTCGCGCAGGTGATTCCCGATGCTGTCGCATTGCCGCCGATGGGCTTGCGCGAACTTGCCGGGCAGCTCGCCGGCGCGCGCATCGTGGTCGGTGTCGACACCGGCCTGGTGCATCTGGCAGCCGCGCTAGGACGCCCGACGCTTGCCCTGTTTGCGGCCTCCGACCCGACGCTGACGGGCGTCCTCGCCGCCGCGCCGGCGATCAACCTGGGTCGCCGCGGCGAGCCACCCCCGGTCGACGCGGTGCTGGCGGCGGCCATGCCGCTGATCTGATGGCACGCTTCCTTTACAGCCTGGCGATACTCGCGCTGCTACCCTGGGCGGTCGCGCACCTGCTCTGGCGCGCCCGCCGACAACCGGAGTACCTGCATCACTGGGGCGAGCGCTTCGCCCGTTACGGTGCTGCGTCCGGGTCCGCCGGGCCTACGATCTGGCTGCACGCCGTATCGGTAGGCGAAACACGGGCGGCGCTGCCCCTGGTCGCGGCGTTGCGCGAAACCTATCCGGATCACCGCATCCTGTTCACCCACATGACGCCGACCGGACGCGCCACATCGGAAGCGCTGTTCGGCGACAGCGTCGAGCGCATCTACCTGCCCTACGACACGCCCCGGGGGATGCGCCGCTTCCTGCGCCACTTTCGGCCCCGCCTCGGCCTGATCATGGAAACCGAACTGTGGCCGAACCTGGTCGCCGCCTGCCGCGAGGAATCGGTGCCACTGCTGCTGGTCAATGCCCGGCTATCGGATCGTTCCGCGCGCCGCTACGCGCAATTCGCGGCGTTGACGCGCGAAGCCCTGGGATCACTGAGCGCCATTGGCGCACAGTCGAACGCTGATGGCGGACGACTGGAAGCCCTCGGCGCGCGTCACGTCACCGTGACCGGCAACCTCAAGTTCGATATCACGGTGCCGGCCCAACAACTCGAATTGGGTGCCGAGCTGCGCCTGCGACGTGGCAGCCGCAAGGCCTGGCTCGCCGCCAGCACCCGCGAGGGCGAGGAGGCGCTGATCCTCCGTGCCTGGCGCCAGCTTGGATCCGCCGGCGGTCGTTCGGATGGAACTCCGGCGCTACTGGTCATCGTGCCGCGCCATCCGCAACGCTTCGGCGACGTGGCGAAGCTTGCCCGCGAAAGCGGCTACCGCGTGCAATTGCGCAGTGAAAACACGGTGGTAGCTGGCGACACGGATGTGCTTGTTGGCGACAGCATGGGCGAGATGTTCGCCTACTACGTGTCGGCGGACCTCGCCTTCATCGGTGGCAGCCTGCTCGATTTCGGCAGCCAGAATCTGATCGAGGCGGCGGCCTGCGGCACGCCCATCCTGATTGGACCATCAACCCGGAATTTTGCGGATGCGGCACGCGCGGCCGTGACCTGTGGTGCGGCGCGGACGATCGTCGATGCCGACGATCTTGTGGGCCAGGTTAAGGACCTGCTGGCTGATGATGCGGCTCTGCAGGCAATGGGCAGTGCCGGACGCCGCTTCGCCGAGCGCCATCGCGGCGCCACGGCACGGACCATGGATTTGCTCAGTCGAGCAAGCCGTTGATCGCGGCGACGTCGTTCTCGGACAGGCTGCCGGCTGCCGCCTTGAGCTTCAGCAGGGCGCCCAGGGTGTCCAGCCTGGCCTTGGCCAGCTTCTGACGCGTATCGAAGAGCTGGCTCTGCGCATTCAGTACGTCAATGTTGATGCGCACGCCGACTTCATACCCGAGCTTGTTTGAATCGAGGGCCGACTGCGAAGAGGTGAGCGCCGCTTCGTAAGCCTTTACCTGCGCGAGGCCGGAGCTCACGCCGAGATAGGCCTGGCGTGCGTTGAGCGCGGCGGTGCGGCGGGCGTTTTCGAGGTCGGCTGCCGCCTTTTCCTTCAGGGCGACCGCTTCGCGGTCGCGCGATGCGGTGACGCCACCGGCAAAGATCGGGATCGACAACTGCAGTCCGACGGTGCTCGACTTGCTGTCGAAGCCGCCCGTGGTGCCACCCCCGGCACCGCTGCGGCCGTTGGTGGCCACCAGGTCCAGCGTCGGGTAGTGTCCGGCGCGCTGTTTCTCGATTTCGCGCACGGCAATCTCATACAGCGCTTGGTAGATCTGCACCGACGCGCTCGCCGTCTCGGCCATCTCGACCCATTTGGCAATGTCGGCCGGCTGCGGACCCGCAAGCTGCACGCCCGGCTTCAGATTCTTGAGGCCTTCCGGTTCCTTGCCGATCACGGCGCGCAGAGCCTGGCGCTTGACGTTCAGGTCGTTCTGGGCGGCAATCTCCTGTGCGCTGGTCAGGTCGTAGCGGGCCTGCGCTTCGTGGGTGTCGGTGATGGTCGCCGTGCCGACCTCGAAGTTGCGTTTCGCGGATTCCAGTTGCTCGGCAATCGCCACCTTTTGCGCCTTCGCCGTTGCGAGCACATCCTGCGCCAACAGCACGTCGAAATAGGCCTGGGCGGAACGCACGATCAGGTCCTGCCGCGCCAGCCCGAACTGGGCTTCGGCCTGGGCGACGGCAAGTTCCGCCTGGTTGTAGGCGACCCAGTTCTGCCAGCGGAACAACGGTTGCGTCAGCCTCACTTCCCAGCCATTGCTGTTGTAGTCGCGGTTGGCGGTGGTGGCGCCGGTGACGCGCGCGGTGGTTTCGCTGTCGGTCCATGTCGTGCTGGCGCCGAAGCCGATGGTCGGCAGCAAACCCGAACGGCCCTGAGGCAGCTTTTCGCGGCCGGCATCCACCGTGGCCTTCGCCGCGGCAAACTGGGCATCGTAAGCCAGTGCGTCGCGATATACCGCCATCAGGTCGGCGCCTCGGGCGAGGCCGGAGGACAGGCAGCCGGCAATCATCAGGAAAAGGACATTTCTCATGCTTGCTCCGCGGCTCAATGCCAATGTGGAACGACTCGTTCGAAGCGACCCGATTTAGTCGAGCCAAGCGAGCCGATTGGTAGCCCCCCGCGAGGGGGGATGGGGGGGCGGGCCGACAATTCGCCCTTCGCGTGTTTCATCATCTAAGGATAGAACTCGGCGCCATGAGTGTCAGTAGGTCGGCATGGCCGGATCGACATCCCGCGCCCAGGCGGCGACGCCGCCCTGCAGGTTGATGACGCTGCCAAAACCCAGTTGCTCCAGATACATGCCGGCCTGGAAGCTGCGTGCACCGTGATGGCAGATCATGACGATCTCGGCGTCGCGATTCAGTTCATTGTGGCGCGCCGGAATGCCGCGCATGGGCATCGAGAGCGAGCCATCAATGCGACAGGTGGCAAATTCCCACGGCTCGCGCACGTCGAGCAGCAGCGGCTTGCTGCGTTGCGGGTCGGCCAGCCATTGACTTAGCTGGGCGGCGGAAACCTGGCGCATGGATCAAAAAACGAAGGCCGGCGCCGGCTCGGCATCGCGCAGGGGCGCGACCACGGTTTCGAACACGGCCACGCGGCTGAAGCCATCTGCGTTGCGCCGATAAAGAACGGCCTCCATGGCAGGCGCAGCGCCCTCGAAGGCAAACAGCCGGCCACCCGGCTTGAGCTGGTCGAGCAACACCCGCGGTACCTTGGCCACCGACCCGGACACCATGATCGCGTCGAAGGGCGCATGGGCCGCCAGTCCGGACAGGCCGTTGCCGGCTTCCACCACCACGTTGGTCACTCCGGCGCGACGCAGGTTCGCGCGTGCCGCCTCCGCCAGTTCCGGATCGATCTCCAGCGACCAGACATGGTCGGCATGGGCCCCCAGCAGGGCCGCCATGTAACCCGAACCAGTGCCGATCTCGAGCACGTTCTCATGCTTCTCCATGGCCAGCGCCTGCAGCGCCAGGGCTTCGACGATCGGCGCGCACATGCGGGCACCTTGTGTGCCGCCGAGCGGCACTTCGGTATCGGCAAACGCCAGCCGACGCAACGCCGGTGGCACGAATTCCTCGCGCTTGACCACGTGCAACACCTCGAGCACGCCCGGATTCAGCACCTTCCCCGGACGCAGCTGCTGCTCGATCATGTTGAAACGCGCTTGTTCGAAATTCATTGATGTCTCCTGAACTCTATATTAGCATACTCTAATGTTTAACTGATGCCGACAAGGGCAGGATTCTACGCTGCCGCCGACTCGGCGACAGGTTCCTTGACCCGGAACCAGGCCGCATACAGCGCCGGCAGGAAGAGGCAGGTCAGCACCGTGGCGACGATCAGCCCGCCCATGATCGCCACTGCCATCGGCCCCCAGAACACCTGTCGCGTCAGCGGAATCATGGCCAGGATAGCCGCACCGGCGGTCAGCACGATGGGCCGAAAGCGGCGCACCGTGGAGCCGACGATGGCCTCCCACTCGCTCTTGCCGGCCTGCTCGTCCTGCTCGATCTGGTCCACCAGGATCACCGAGTTGCGCAGGATCATGCCCATCAGCGCAATCACGCCGAGGTTGGCGACGAAGCCATAGGGCACCTGGAACACCAGCAGCGCCAGGGTGACGCCGATCAGGCCCAGCGGTGCGGTCAGCAACACCAGGAAAGTCCGGCTGATGCTCTGCAGCTGGATCATCAGCAGGGTGATGACGCCGACGATCATCAGCGGCACCACGGCCTTGATCGAGTTCTCGCCCTTGGCCGATTCCTCCGTCGATCCGCCGAGTTCGATGCGAAAGCCCGGCGGCAGATTGGCGCGCAGTTCGAGCAACTGCGCATCAATCTGCGCCGAAATCGCCTGCGGCTGCATGGCACCGACCGCATCGGCGCGCACCGTGATCGCCGGCAGCCGGTCGCGGCGCCAGATCAGGCCTTCCTCGAGCACCGGCACGAGGCGCGCAACCTGGGCGAGCGGCACATGGCGGCCGTTGGCGGTGACCAGGTCGAGGTCGGGCAGGCGCGACAGCGTGCGCGGATCGGCATCGCCCCGGCGTCCGGCGTCGGCGCGCCAGACCACGTCGATCAGCTGGTCGTTCTCGCGGAACTGGGTCACGGTCGCCCCGACCAGCCAGCCCTGCAGGGTCAGCGCCACGTCCTGGCTGGATACGCCGAGCGCACGGGCACGATCCTGGTCGATCTCGACGCGCACGGACTTGACGCGGTCGTTCCAGTCGAAATTCACGTTTCGCAGGTTCGGATGCGCCCGCATCACGGCGGCGATGCCTTCGGCGTTGTCGCGCAGGGCCAACAGGTCCTCTCCCAGCACGCGGAACTGCACCGGATAGCCCACCGGCGGCCCGTTCTCCAGGCGCACCACACGCAGCCGCAGGTGCGACCAGGACCCGTCGTCAGACTGGAATGCCGCTTCGAGACGGTTCTTCACCTCCTCGCGCTCCTTGAGGCCCTTGGTGACGATCACCATCTGGCCGAAGTTGTCGGCAAAAAGCTGCTGGTCGAGCGAAAGGAAGAAGCGCGGCGCGCCGTTGCCGATGTACGATGACCACGAGGCGATGCGCTCATCATTGGCCAGCAGGGCCTCGACGCGCTTGACCTCGCGCTCGGTGGCCTTGAGCGAGGCGCCCTGCGGCAGCCAGATGTCGATCATGATCTCCGGCCGGCTGGCGGCGGGAAAGAACTGCTTCTGCACCCCCTTGTTGAAGGCCACCAGCGACAGGCCGAACATCGCCACCGTAGCGCCGATCACCAGCCAGCGATGACGCAGGCACCACACCACCAGGGCGCGGAAGCGCCGGTAGAAGGGAGAGTCGTAGATGTCGCCGCCATGTTTCTCGGCGATCGCGCGCAGCTTCACCGGGTCGAGAAGCTTGTAGCCGAGCCAGGGCGTGAATATCACGGCGACGATCCACGACACCAGCAGCGAGATGGTCACCACCTGGAAGATCGAAATGGTGTATTCGCCGGCGCCCGACTTGGCGAAGCCCACGGGTGTGAAGCCGGCGGCCGTGATCAGCGTGCCGGTCAGCATCGGAAAGGCGGTCGAGGTATAGGCGAAGGTCGCCGCCTTGAAGCGGTCCCAGCCCTGCTCCATTTTCACCACCATCATTTCGGCGGCGATGATGGCGTCGTCGACCAGCAGGCCGAGCGCGATCACCAGCGCGCCCAATGAAATGCGCTGCAGGTCGATGCCGAAGATCTTCATGGCGAGAAAGGTCATCGCCAGCACCAGCGGGATCGACAGCGCCACCACGGTCCCCGTGCGCCAGCCGAGGCTGAGGAAGGACACCGCGAGCACGATGATCATCGCCTCGCCCAGTGTGCGCACGAAAAGGTTGAGCGAGGTCTTGACGATCTGCGGCTGGTCGAACACGGCATGCACGTCCATGCCCACGGGCAGGTCGAGCTTCAGGCGGTCCATGGTTTTCGTCAGGTTCTCGCCGAGATCGATGACATTGCCGCCGCGCGCCATCACCACGCCCATGCCGATGGCGTCGCGGCCGGCCACCCTCATGCGCGGTGCCGGCGGATCGACGAGACCGCGGCTGACGCGCGCGATGTCGCCGAGGCGGAAGGAACGCCCGCCGACGGCGAGCAGGGTTTCGCGGATCGCGTCGACGCTGTCGAAAGGCCCGGTGACGCGCAGACGCACGCGATCGGTCTCGGTTTCCACCTGCCCCGCGGGCGCCACGGCGTTCTGCCGCTGCAGGGCGTCGAACACCTGGCTCGGCACCAGGCCCATGGCGGCAAGGCGGGCGGGGCTGACGTCGATGTAGATCTTCTCGTCCTGCACACCGATGAGTTCGATCTTCTTTACGTCCGGCACGCGGCGCAGTTCACGCGCCAGTTTGTCGGCCTCGCGCCGCAAATCGCCCATGGTGTAGCCGGTCTTGTCGTCGCGCGCAGTGAGGGCGAAGATCTTGATCTGCACGTCGCCGAACTCGTCGTTGGGGAAGGGGCCCTGCACGCCGGCCGGCAGGGTATGGCGGATGTCGTCGAGCTTCTTCCTGACCTGGCGCCAGGCCTCAGGCACCTCGGTCTTCGGCGTGTAGTCCTTGAGGATGACGATGGTCAGCGATTCGCCGGGCTTGGATGCCGTACGCAGCACATCCACCCACGGCGTCTCGGCCAGCTTCTTTTCGATGCGCTCGGTCAGTTGCTGCTCGACCTGCTGCGCATTCGCCCCCGGCCACAGGGTGCGCACCACCATGACCTTGAAAGTGAAGTCCGGGTCCTCGGCGCGCCCCAGGCTGAAAAAGGAAATCACGCCGCCGACCATGAACACGATCATCAGGTAAAGCACCATGGACTGGTGCCTGAGCGCCCATTCGGAAAGGTTGATCTGCTTCATTTGCCGGCGGCCTGGACGGCAATGCGGACCTTCTCGCCCGCGGTCAGCAGGTTGACGCCCGCCGCCACGATCTGTTCGCCGCCGGCCAGGCCCTCGCTGACCACCGCGCCCGCATCGGTCAAGGCCGCCACCTTGACGCGCTGCAGATTTACCGTACCGTCAGCGCCGACTTTCCACACCGCCGGCTGGTCGCCCTGCTGGAAGACCGCGGCCAGCGGAATCACCAAGGTCCCGCCGGCGCCCGCCGTCCCGGTGAAGCGCACCGTGGCCGTCATGCCCAGCGGCAGGCGCGGGTCGGCATCCTTGAGGCTGATTCGCGCGGCAAAGGTGCGCGTCACCGGATCGGCAGCGGGGGCGATCTCACGCAGGCTGCCGGCAATGGGCTTGTCGCGCCCCGACCAGATTCGCACCTCGGCTGCCTGCCCGAGCTTGAAGCCGGTGACCTCGCCCTCGGGAATGCTGATCGCGATTTCGCGCTCGCCATCGGGTGCGAGGCGAAACACCGCCTGGCCGACGCTGACCACCTGCCCCGGCTCGGCCAGCACCTGGCCGATGACGCCGGCGCGGTCGGCCACCAGCGTGGTGTAGGCCGCCTGGTTTTTCGCCAGTTGCGCCTGCGCCTCGGCGGCCTTGAAGGCGGTCTCGCGCGCATCGAGCGCGGCCGCACTGACGAAGTTCTTCGTCCTGAGATCGCGGGTGCGCGCCAGGTCGGCCGCCGCCAGGGCACGCTGCGCCTCGGCCTGTGTCGCCTGCAGGGCGGCATCGGCCGGATCGAGCCGCGCCAGCACCTGGCCGGGCTTCACCGCCTGCCCGACGTCGGCGCGACGCTCGACGATCTTGCCGGGGATGCGAAAACCCAGCGTGGTCTCGATGCGGGCCCGCACTTCGCCGCTGTAGCTGCGTTCGGTGCCCGAATTCGCCGTATCGCCACTGGTGCCAGCCGTTGGGTTTATGGTAGCGCCGACTTTCAGGGTACGCACCAGTTTCAGGGGCGCAGCCGGCGCGGGCGGCTCGCTGCAAGCAACGAGGAACAAGGCGGCAAGCGTTGCCGCGAAAGGGATTTTGTTCATTCTCTGACTCCGGAAAAGCGGCGCATGGCCATCCAGTACATGAGCGGCATGACGAACAGGGTCAGCACGGTCGAAAAGCCGAGACCCCAGACAATGGATGCCGCGACAGGCCCCCACAGCAGCGACTTGCCGCCGAGGCCAACAGCCAGCGAAAACAGGCCGCCGATGGTGGTGACCGAGGTGATGATGATCGGCACCACGCGGCGGCGCGCCGCATAAACCGCCGCATGCAGCACACTCATGCCCGAAGCCAGCCGGTCGTTGGCGGCGTCGATCAGCACGATGGCGGAATTCACCGCGATGCCGGTCAGGGCGATGACGCCATAGAGCGTGTAAAGCGAGAGCGGGATCGACGCCACCAGCAGGCCCAGTACCACGCCGGTGAAGGCCAGCGGCACGGTGACGAGGATCAGCAGCGGCTGGAAGTAGCTCCTGAACTGCGCGGCGAGGATCAGGTAGATCAGGCCGACGCCCATCAGGAACAGCACGGCCATGGCGTCGAGGCTCTCGTTGATGTCGTCGAGTTCGCCGGAGAAATCGATGTCGGTATTGGGGAACTGGTTGGCGACCTTCTTCCATTCGGCGGCGATGATCTTGTTGGCGGCCACGGTGTCGGTGACGGCCTTCTCCAGATCGGCTTCCACGGTGATGGCGCGGCGCAGGTTGTAGTGCTTGATCACGCCCTTGCCGATTCGCGTCTCCTCGCGCACCAGGGCGCGCAGGGTCGTCGTTCCGCCCGCGGGCAGGGCGACGGGATCGTCGAGCAGACGCGTGATGTCGGCGCCCACGGTGCCGGCGGACTTGCCGCTGCCGTGGCGGGCGCGCACGCGCAGTTCCAGCTTCTCGCCCTTGTCGCGCATCATGGCGACGATCTCGCCGTCGGCATGCAGGCGCACCAGGCGCGCCACGCGGGCAGCATCGAGCCCCGCCGCGCGCAAGGCGCCGCGATCCAGCGCCAGCACGAGTTCCGGCCGGCCGGGTACGTCGTCGTCGGCGACGTCGCGGGTGCCGGGAACGGCGCGGACGATGGCCAGCAGCGCATCGCCGGCGGCGCGAAGTTCCTGCGGTTCGTCATTCCTGACGCGCGCCTTGATCGGCTTGGCCAGCGGCGGCCCGCCGGAAATCATGGTGAAGGTGATCTTGCCCGGCGTGGGGATGGCCTCGATCTCGGCGCGCATCGATTCGACGATTTCATCGACGTCGCGGCCGGTTATGCCGTTGTGGTTGCGCGGGTTGAGCGATACATTCACCTGGCCGTAGGATTCGCCGTAGAGCGGCTCGGTATCCGAGAACTTGACCCCGGCGTAGGACGACATGCTGCGGGCCTCGTCGGGTTTCAGGTGCTTGCGTACCGCGGCCTCGATCTTTTCGGCATTCGCCAGGGTTTCCTCGATCGGCGCGCCGGCGGGCATATCCACGTTTACATAGAACAGCCGGATCGGATCGAAGGCGAAGAACTGGATGCGCACCATGCCGGCGCCAACGGCGGCCACCGCGCCCAGCATCAGGCCGACGGCGATCACCAGCGAGCGCTTGGGGCGGCGCAGCACCCACAGCAGCGCACGGGAATACTTGACGCGCAGCAAGTGGTTGAAGCGGTCGCGCCAGTTGTTGAGATGACCGTCTCCGGCCGTGGGCGCAATCACGGCCATGTGCGCCGGCAGCATCCAGTAGGCTTCGATCAGACTGATCAACAGCCCCAGCGTGACGACGAAGGGAATCACGAACATGAACTTGCCGACAATGCCGGGCAGCAGCATCAGCGGCAGGAAGGCGGCAACGGTGGTCAGTACCGAGGCCGTCACCGGCGCGAACACCTCGCGCACCGCACCGACTGACGCACTATGCACCGGTTCGCCGCGCTGCATGCGGTAGTAGATGGTTTCCACGACGACCACGGCGTCGTCGACCAGCATGCCCAGGGCGATCACCACGCCGAGCAGCACCGAGATGTTGAGCGTGTAGCCCAGCGCATGGAGGATGGCAAAGGTGCCGGCGAGCGAAAACGGAATCCCCAGCCCGATCAGCAGGGCGACCCGCGTGCCCAGGAACAGCCAGGTGATGGCGAGGACGATCAGCAGGCCCTGGATCGCATTGCGCTCCATGGTCGTGATCGCCTCGCGCGTCGGCACGGTCTGGTCGTCGAGCAACTGCATCTGCACGCCTTCGGCGGCGAAGCGCGGGTTCTGCGTGGCGATGTAGTCATTCACCTGTTCGACCAGCTTGAGCGTGTTGGTCTGGCTCTTCTTGGTCACGGCGAGGATCACCGCGCCCTTGCCCTGGTAGCTCGCCAGGCTGCCGGCCTTGGCGCGGCCACGCGACACCTCGGCGATCTGCCCCAGCGGCACCGGCTCGCGGCTGCGCGCCGAGGCGACGGGAATGCGCGCCAGTTCCTCCGGATCGGCGCTCTGGCCGACGACTCGCACCAGCCAGGCGGCGCGCTCGGCATCGCCCTGCACCTCGACCTTGCCGGCGAAGGTGTCGCGGAACCAGGCGTTGATGTTGTCGGAGACATCGGCCGCCGTCAGGCCGCGGTTGGCCAGCGCCATGGGGTCGAAATCCACCTGCAGTTCAGGGTCGCGCAAGCCGGTGGGGAAGACCTGGTCGACGCCAGCTATGCGTTCGATATCCTCCTTGAACTGACGCGCGCGCAGGCGCAGCACCTCGTCGGCGGCCTGGCCGGTAACCAGCACCATGGCCGTGGGGAAGCCGTTCGAGGTGGTGATCTCCATCACGCGGGGGTCCTTGGCCTCCGGCGGCAGCTCGCTCTTGGCCTTGTTCTGGATGTCGCGGCGCAGGTCGTTGATGCGTTTGTCGAAGCTGCGTTCGTCGATGTCGCGGAAGCGCACCAGGATCGAGACCACGTTCTCGCGCGACGAGGACATCACGAAGCGCACGTCGGCCACGCCCTTGATCGCGTCTTCCAGCGGCTTGGTGACGCGCTTCTCGACATCCTCTGCCGCGGCGCCGGGCAGGATGGCGGTGACCATCACCCAGTTGAAGTTGATCTCCGGATCCTGCTCGCGCGGCATGGCGAGGTAGGCCAGCGCGCCGAGCACCAGCACCACCGCGAAGGCGATGTTGGCAAACGGATGGTTGCGGATCAGGCCCGCATAGAAACCTGTCATTTGCCGCCTGCCTGCAGCGTTACGATCATGCCGTCCTGCAGCGCATGGCGGCCGCGGGTGACGATGCGCGCGTCAGGCGAAAAGTCGGCGCTGGCGGGACGGCCCTCCTGGGCCTGCGGCAGCGCAAGGAAGCGCGCGGTGTTGCCTTCCAGAACGAAGACGCCGTAACTCGAGTTGCGCCGCAGGATGTACTCGGCGGCCAGGTGCGGCGTCGGGTCGCGCCAGACCAGCCGGCCTTCGGTACCCGGCGCCGGCGGCGTGGCGACGAAGGCGTAGCGGGCTTCCACGGTCCGCGCTTCGCGATTCACCGCCGGCGAAACGCGGAGCGGCTTGAGCTCGTGCCCTGTGCCGGCGGCATCGAAGCCGACCTTGGCCGCTGCCGCGAGGCCTGCCGCATCGCGCGCCTGGACCTGGGCGACGACTTGCATTTCCGAGGTGTCGGCCAGGGTCAGCAAGGGTGCGCCGGGGGTGGTGATTTCGCCGACCTGGGCGCTGCGTGTGCGCACGATGCCGGCGAAGGGCGCCACGAGCTTGCACTTCTCGACGGTACGCCGCGCCGTGTCGCGCGCCGCCTTTGCCGACGCGACGTCGGCCTGCGCCGCCGCGAGTTCGGTTTCGCGCAGGGTCAGCGCCTCGGCCGAGATGAAGTTCCGTTCCTTGAGGCTGCGCGCCCTTGCGGACTGCGCCTCGGCTTGCGCCAGGCGGGCATTGGCCTGGGCCAGCGCCGCCTCGGCACGCGCCAGCGCCAGTTCGGCATCCCTGGCATCGAGCTTGACCAGAACTTGGCCCGGCTTGACCTTGTCGCCGCTGTCGACAGGTATGGCGACGATGCGCGCGGCGAGTTCGGCCGCCAGCCGCGTTTCGTTCTTGCCCTGGGCGGTTGCCGGCGCCTCGCGCTCGGGCAGGAAAGCCAGATCGGCGAAGCGGACCGCGTCGACCGCCGGTGGTCCGGATTTCGCCGGTGGCGCATCGGCCGGCTTGTCCCCGCAGCCGGAAAGCCCCAGAAGAATGGCAAGGCCGAGGGGGTACAAGCGCCGTCGCAGGCAGATGTTCATGGCGCGCTACCCTCGGCAGCCAGGCCGTTCAAGGTCAAGTCGAGGTGGGTCTGCAGATAGGCCGCGGGATCGTGGGCAACGCCGCAGCACGCGCCCAGGGAATAACGCCAGATCAGCAGCAGCAGGACCGGGGCGAAGATCACGTCGATCGCCGTCTCGACATCGACCGTCCGAAACTCGCCGGTGGCGATGCCCCGCTGCAAAACGCGGCGCATCAGCTCTCGGCTGCGGGTGATCACGTTGTCGTGGTAGTAGGTCGCCAGCGCGGGGAAGTTGCCGGCTTCGCTGATCATCAGCTTGGGCACCCCGCCCAGCGAGGTGCTGCCGATGCGCGTCCACCATTCGAGGATCAGCCCGCGCAGGAGATCGGCACTGCTGCCGGTGAAGCTATCGACCATGCCTGCGCCTTTCTCAAGCACCGGCAGGATGCCTTCCTGGACCACGGCCTTGAACAGCGCTTCCTTGCTGTCGAAGTACAGGTACAGCGTACCCTTCGATACCCCGGCGCGCGCCGCGACGTCTTCCAGGCGGGTGCCGGCGAAGCCCTTTTCGACAAAGAGCTCCAAGGCAGCGGCGGTAAGTTCGGCCGGGCGGGCCTCCTTGCGACGCTGGCGGGGTGGGGCGATGATATCCATGATGACCACTCAACTAACTGACCGGTCAGTCATTATCCGAGAAGCGGGGGGCATGGTCAAGCGGCGCGTCGCGCTGTCGGCGAAATTGGGTAAGCTGCAACGCGACAAGGAGCTTCCATGCGCATCGAAGAAGAACTCAAGCTCGATTTCCAGGACGTCCTGATCCGCCCCAAGCGCTCGACGCTGACCTCGCGCTCCGATGTCGATATTTCGCGCGATTTCGTCTTCCGCCATTCCGGGCGCCGCTACCACGGCGTGCCGATCATCGCGGCGAACATGGACACCGTCGGCAGCTTCGAAATGGCACGCGCGCTGGACCGCCACCAGTTGGCGACCGCGCTGCACAAGCACTACGACGAAGCCGCATTGGTGGCCTTCTTCCAGGCCCTGCCCGCATCCTCGACGGTGTTCTATTCGATGGGCATCACGCGCGAGGACTACCAGAAGTTCCGCCGCGTCAAGGAAGTGGCGGGCGATGCCATCGCCTGCGTCTGCGTCGATGTGGCCAACGGCTACACCAAGTCCTTCATCGACTTCCTGCAGCGCCTGCGCACCGGCTACCCGAATATCACCATCATGGCCGGCAACGTGGTCACCGGCGAAATGGCGGAAGAACTCATCCTCGACGGCGCCGACATCGTCAAGGTAGGCATCGGCCCCGGCTCGGTCTGCACCACGCGCAAGATGACCGGCATCGGCTACCCGCAGCTCTCGGCCATCATCGAATGCGCCGATGCCGCGCACGGCCTGGGCGGCCTGATCTGCGCCGACGGCGGTTGCACCTCGCCCGGCGACCTGGCCAAGGCCTTCGGCGGCGGCGCCGATTTCGTCATGCTGGGCGGCATGCTCGCCGGCCACGACGAATGCATGGGCGCGGTGGTGGAGCAGGACGGCGCGAAAAAGCTGCGCTTCTACGGCATGAGTTCGCGCGCCGCGATGGACCTCCACTCCGGTGGCGTCGCCAACTACCGCGCCGCCGAGGGCAAGGAGGTGCTGCTCGATCCGCGCGGGCCGGTCGACGGCACGGTGCAGGAAATCCTCGGCGGCGTGCGCTCTGCCTGTACCTATGTCGGCGCGCACAAGCTGCGCGAATTGTCCAAGCGCACCACCTTCATCCGCGTCGCGCGGCAATTGAACGAAGTCTTCGGCCAGTCCTAGGTCGCCATGAACGGACCGGCCCTTTTCGTGCGCACGCTGCTCGCACTGGTCGTCCTGCTGCTTGCGGCGGCCTGCGGCGGCAGCAAGGAGGCGCCCATGCCGGCGGGCACCAAGGTGCTGGCACTCGGCGACAGCCTCACCGCGCCGCACGGCGTCCGGCCCGGCGAAGACTGGCCCACCCTGCTCGGGCAACGCACCGGCTGGGTGGTGATCAACGGCGGCATCAGCGGCGACACCAGTGGCGGCGCGCTGGAACGCCTGCCGGCGCTGCTCGACGAGCACCAGCCGAAGCTCGTGCTGGTAACGCTGGGCGGCAACGACATGCTGCGCAAGATGCCGCAGGGACAGACCGTGGCCAACCTTGGCCGCATGCTCGACCTGGTCGGTTCGCGCGGCGCGAAGGCGGTGTTGCTGGCGACGCCGAAACCCAGCATCGCCGGCGCTGTCTTCAACAACCTGTCGCCCGCCGACTTCTACGCCGACGTAGCCAAGGAGAAGAAGGTTCCGCTGATCAAGGGCGCCCTTTCCGAGGTGCTCTCCGACAGCGCGCTGAAAGGCGACCAGTTGCACCCCAACGCCGCCGGGCACGCCAGACTGGGCGAAAAAATCCACTCCGACCTCAAGAAGATCGGTTTCGCACGCTGAGTGCGGAGATATCCGCGCCACGCGCCGGGTTGCATTCGGCCCGGCTTTCCAGTAGTTTCAGCCCCCTGCCCCACCCCCACCAGAATCGAGCTTGCCCCATGAACGCCAACGAGAATTTCATCGCCGCCGACGCCCATGTCGATGCCGCCGCGATAGCCCCCCTGCCCAATTCGCGCAAGGTGCATGTGCCCGGCAGCCGGCCCGACATCCGGGTGCCGATGCGCGAGATCGCGCAGAGCCCGACCGCCGACACGCCGAACCCGCCGATCACGGTCTATGACTGCTCCGGCCCCTACACCGATCCGGCGGCCAGCATCGACATCCGCAAGGGCCTGCCGCAACTGCGCGCCGCCTGGATCGCCGAGCGCAATGACACCGAGGAACTGGCCGACCTGTCGTCAGAGTACGGTCGCCAGCGGGCGATCGATGCCGAGCTGGCCGGCCTGCGCTTCGACCTCGCGCGCCGCCCGCGCCGCGCCCTGCCTGGGAAAAACGTGTCGCAGATGCATTACGCCCGGAAAGGCATCATCACGCCGGAAATGGAATACGTCGCGATCCGCGAGAACCAGAAGCTCGACGGCCTCGACGAATTGCTGCGCACCCAGCATCCGGGCCAGAGCTTCGGCGCCTCGATTCCGCGCGTGATCACGCCCGAGTTCGTGCGCGACGAGGTCGCCCGCGGCCGCGCCATCATCCCCAACAACATCAACCACCCCGAGTCCGAGCCGATGATCATCGGCCGCAACTTCCTGACCAAGATCAACTGCAACATCGGCAACTCGCCGCTGGCCTCGACCATCCAGGACGAAGTCGACAAGATGACCTGGGCCATCCGCTGGGGCGGCGACACGGTGATGGACCTGTCCACCGGCAAGAACATCCACGAGACGCGCGAGTGGATAGTTCGTAACTCCCCGGTGCCGATCGGCACGGTGCCGATCTACCAGGCGCTGGAAAAGGTCGATGGCAAGGCCGAGGACCTGACTTGGGAAATCTTCCGCGACACCCTGATCGAACAGGCCGAGCAGGGCGTGGACTACTTCACCATCCACGCCGGCGTACTGCTGCGGTATGTGCCGCTGACCGCCAAGCGCATGACCGGCATCGTCAGTCGTGGCGGCTCCATCCTCGCCAAGTGGTGTTTGTCGCACCACAAGGAGAACTTCCTCTACACCCACTTCGAGGACATCTGCGACATCATGAAGGCTTACGACGTCGCCTTCAGCCTCGGCGACGGCCTGCGTCCCGGCTCGATCTACGACGCCAACGACGCGGCGCAGATGGGCGAACTGGAAACCCTCGGCGAACTGACCCAGATCGCCTGGAAGCACGACGTGCAGGTCATGATCGAAGGCCCCGGCCATGTGCCGATGCACATGATCAAGTTCAACATGGACGAGCAGCTGCGCCTCTGCGGCGAGGCGCCCTTCTACACCCTGGGCCCGCTGACCACCGACATCGCGCCGGGCTACGACCACATCACCAGCGCCATCGGCGCGGCCATGATCGGCTGGTACGGCACGGCCATGCTCTGTTATGTGACGCCCAAGGAACACCTCGGCCTGCCCGACAAGAACGACGTCAAGGACGGCATCATGGCCTACAAGATCGCCGCCCACGCCGCCGACTTGGCGAAAGGTCATCCGGGCGCGCAGGTGCGCGACAACGCACTGTCCAAGGCGCGCTTCGAGTTCCGCTGGGAAGACCAGTTCAACCTCGGCCTCGATCCCGACAAGGCGCGCGAATTCCACGACGAAACCCTGCCCCAGCATGGCGCCAAGCTGGCTCACTTCTGCTCGATGTGCGGACCGCATTTCTGTTCCATGAAGATCACCCAGGACGTGCGCGAATACGCCGCCAAGCTGGGCGTCTCGGAACAGGAAGCCTTGGAGAAGGGTATGGAGGTGAAGGCGGTGGAATTCGTCAAGACCGGCAGCGAGATCTACAAGGCGAGCCAAAAGCAGAAATGATTACCCCTTCCTCCTGCCACCTCGAGATTACGATCAATGGCAAGGCCGTATGGTTTGTCGGTCCGCAAACCGTATCGGACCTGATATCCGCACAAGGTTTGGCAGGTAAGCGCATAGCAGTCGAGCGGAACGGCGAGATCGTGCCGAAAAGCCAGCATGCATCGACCGCGATCGTAGCCGGCGACAATTTGGAGATTGTTGTCGCGGTTGGTGGCGGTTAATTTCTTTCAGGAAGACATTCATGCAGGACACTCTGACCATCGCAGGAAAAAACTACTCATCGCGGCTGCTTGTCGGCACTGGCAAGTACAAGGATTTCGACGAAACGCGCCACGCCATCGAGGCCAGCGGCGCCGATATTGTCACTGTTGCGATTCGCCGGACCAACATCGGACAAGAACCGGGACAACCCTCACTGGTTGACGCGCTTCCTCCGTCGAAGTTCACCTACCTGCCCAACACCGCCGGCTGCTACAGCGCCGAGGAAGCGGTGCGCACACTGCGCCTCGGCCGCGAGCTGCTCGACGGCCACGCGCTGTGCAAGCTCGAAGTGCTGGGCGATCCGCACACGCTGTTCCCCAACATGCCGGAAACCCTCAAGGCCGCCGCGACTCTGGTCAAGGATGGTTTCCAGGTCATGGTGTATTGCGCCGACGATCCGATCCAGGCGCGCATGCTGGAGGACATCGGCTGCGTCGCGGTCATGCCGCTGGCCTCGCTGATCGGCTCCGGCATGGGCATCCTCAATCCGTGGAACCTCAAGCTGATCATCGAGCAGGCGAAAGTGCCGGTGCTGGTCGATGCCGGCGTCGGCACCGCCTCGGATGCGGCCATCGCCATGGAACTCGGCTGCGACGGCGTGCTGATGAATACCGCGATCGCCGGCGCACAGGATCCGGTGCGGATGGCCGGTGCCATGAGGAAGGCGGTCGAGGCGGGGCGCGACGCGTTTCTGGCCGGGCGCATGCCCAGAAAGTATTACACGGCCTGCCCAAGTTCTCCAACAAGTGGTTTGATTGGCCGCTGATGCGTTACCGTGGCTCACGAAACATCAATGGTTGAATCTCCCACGGGGACGAACACCCTTCCCTGGCGCGATTTCCGTGCTGCCGCATCGATCGGCCCGATAACCTCGACAACTGAAGCATCGATAACATTTTTTGACGTGCCTAACTCAGAGAGGTAAGCCCCCGGCTTTGCCGGGAGACTCCAAAAGGTTTGACCTATGCGGCGGTCGAGTAGAGGTTTGATATGGCGTTTCAGCAAGAGTCCAAGGGTCTTCGGAGTGATCTATGCAAGAGCGACGAGGAGTGAATATGGCTCAGCCTATCTGCCGCGTAGCGGCTAACGATTCTGAAGGCGTCGTTGAGGCGCTATCAATTCAAGCCACCGGCTTTGCCGGTGGTATTTGACTCTGGAACAGAAACGTTTAGCCCTCTACAGACCAGCGGTACCTCGGTCCAATCGCGCTGAATTGGGATTGCTCAAACCTTCAGCGCCACCAGCACCTCGTCCAGCATCTTCTTCGCATCGCCGAACAGCATGCGGTTGTTTTCCTTGTAGAACAGCGGGTTGTCGACCCCGGCGTAACCCGAGGCCATGGAGCGCTTCATGACGATCGAGGTCTTGGCCTTCCACACTTCCAGCACCGGCATGCCGGCGATGGGACTGGTCGGATCGTCCTGCGCCGCCGGGTTCACGATGTCGTTGGCACCGATCACCATCGCCACGTCGGTGGTCGGGAAATCGTCGTTGAGCTCATCCATTTCCATCACGATGTCGTAGGGCACCTTGGCCTCGGCCAGCAGCACGTTCATGTGGCCGGGCATGCGCCCCGCCACCGGGTGGATGCCGAAGCGGATGTTGACGCCCTTCTCGCGCAGATGCTTGGTGATCTCGTACACCGTGTGCTGCGCCTGGGCCACCGCCATGCCGTAGCCGGGAACGATGATCACGCTCTTGGCGTCCTTCAGCAGTTCGGCGGTTTCGAGGGCGCTGATCGGCACCACTTCGCCGGCCGGTTGTGCCGCGTCGCCCTTGGGCGCCGGCGTGCCGCCGCCGGTGCCGAAGCCGCCGGCGATGACGCTGATGAAGTTGCGGTTCATGGCGCGGCACATGATGTAGGACAGGATCGCGCCGCTTGACCCGACCAGCGCGCCGACCACGATCAGCAGGTCGTTCGACAGCATGAAACCGGTCGCCGCCGCCGCCCAGCCGGAGTAGCTGTTGAGCATCGAGACCACCACCGGCATGTCGGCGCCGCCGATGGCCATCACCATGTGGATGCCGAACAGCAGCGCGATCACGGTCATCACGATCAGCGGTGTCATGCCCTCGGGGATCGAATGGGCTTTGATGAACTCGCCGCCGAACCAGATCACCACCAGCAGGCCCGCCAGGTTCATCCAGTGACGCCCCGGCAGCAACATGGGCGAGCCGCCGATCTTGGCCGAGAGCTTGCCGAAGGCGATCAGCGAGCCGGAGAAGGTCACCGCGCCGATCAGGATGCCGATGTAGATTTCCAGTTCGTGGATGGTCTTTTCGGCGCCGGCGAGTGGCGCCGAGGTGTCGATGTAGCTGGCGAAGCCGACCAGGCACGCGGCCAGGCCGACCAGGCTGTGCATCAGCGCGACGAGCTCGGGCATCTGCGTCATCTTGACCACTTTCGCCGCATACAGGCCGACGGCACCGCCGACCACCATGGAGCCGACGATCCAGGGGATGCCGGCCGCCGTCACGCGCGGGCCGAACACCGTGGCCAGCACCGCGATGGTCATGCCGATCATGCCGAACAGGTTGCCGCGACGTGAGGTCTCGGGATTCGACAGCCCGCCGAGGCTGAGGATGAAGAGGATGGTTGCTCCGATGTAGGAGACGGTTGCCAGATTTCCAGACATGTCGTGTCTCCTGGTTATTTGCGGAACATGTCCAGCATGCGCTGGGTCACGGCGAAACCGCCGAACATGTTGACGGCGGTAAGGGCAATGCCGCCGACGGCCAGCCAGCGTATCCACTGGTCAGGCGGCGCCCCGCCGGCCAGCGGCGGCGCGATCTGCACCAGGGCGCCGATGGCGATAATGCTGGAGATGGCGTTGGTCACGCTCATCAGCGGCGTGTGCAGGGCCGGCGTCACGTTCCACACCACCATGTAGCCGACGAAGCAGGCCAGGACGAAGACCGTGAAGTGGGCGAGGAAGGCTTGCGGCGCATTGGCGCCGACAAACCAGAACAGCGCGGCGGCGACGCCGAACATGATGGCCAGCTTGTTGCCGGCCATGGGTTCGCTCGCGGCGCCGTGGCCGTGGCCCTTCTTGGCCTGCACCACGGGTGCCGCCGCAGGCTTGGCGGCGGGCGCAGCAGAAGCCTTGGGCGCCGGGGGCGGCCAGGTGACTTCGCCGTTCTTGATCACGGTCAGGCCACGGATGGCCTCATCCTCCATATTGACGTCGAAGCTGCCGTCGTCTTTTACACTTTTCGTCTTGCACAGTTCCTCGGCCAGGCGGAACAGGTTGGTGGCGTAGAGCGTCGACGACTGCTTGGCCAGGCGCGAAGCCAGGTCGGTGTAGCCGACGATGGTCACGCCGTGCTTGACCACCGTTTTCCCGGCCTCGGTCAGTTCGCAGTTGCCGCCGCGTTCGGCCGCCATGTCGACGATCACGCTGCCGGGCTTCATGCTCTGCACCATCTCGGCGGTGATCAGCCGCGGCGCGGGCTTGCCGGGAATCAGCGCGGTGGTGATGATGATGTCCACCTCCCTCGCCTGCTTGGCGTACATCTCGCGCTGGGCCTGCTGGAAGCCCTCGCTCATGACCTTGGCGTAACCGCCGCCGCCGGAACCTTCTTCCTCGTAATCGACCTTGACAAATTCGCCGCCCAGCGACACCACCTGGTCGGCGACTTCGGCACGCGTATCGTTGGCGCGCACGATGGCGCCCAGGCTGGCCGCCGTGCCGATCGCGGCGAGACCCGCAACGCCGGCGCCGGCGATGAAGACCTTGGCCGGCGGTACCTTGCCGGCGGCGGTGATCTGGCCGTTGAAGAAGCGGCCGAAGGCGTTGGCAGCCTCGATCACGGCGCGGTAGCCGGCGACGCCGGCTTGGGAAGTCAATGCGTCCATCTTCTGGGCGCGGGAAAGCGTGCGCGGCAGCGAGTCGATGGCCAGCACGGTGGCCTTTTTCGCGGCGAGCTGCTGCATCAGTTCCGGGTTTTGCGCCGGCCAGATGAAGCCGATCAGGGTGCCGCCTTCGCGCAGGAGGCCAACTTCCGCGGTGGTCGGCACGCCTATCTTGAAGACGATGTCGCAGGTCGCCCAGAGCGCGGGGGCACCGACAATAATTTCGGCGCCGGCGGCGCGGTAGCTGTCGTCACTGCAATTCGCCGCGTCTCCGGCGCCGGATTCGACGGCGACCTTGAAACCCAGCTTGATGAGTTTTTCGACGACTTCGGGTACGGTGGCCACGCGCTTCTCGCCGGCCAGGGTTTCCCGGGGAATTCCTATTATGAGTGGCATAGCCGACACTCGAAAATCGTCACGATTCAGGGCCTATGTATCGCCGAACGAATGCGTTTCTCCTCACATCAGGAGCCAAGGGCCAGAACAGCGAAATCATCGCCATCCCCAGAGTTAATATGCGAATGGGCTGTTATATGGCGATTGTCATATTTAGACAATGAGCCAAGGAATAGAAACTTGGCTAAAGGATCCATGACAGCACCCAGCACCAACGGTATCCCGAAAAGTCGTACAGCTACATCACCTAATCGACGATTCCGATGCCTATGCACGAGCAATTGGTCAAGATTCACCGTTGATCCGGCGAAAGCAACCAACCACTGAATGGCAGTCATGCTATGCCACCACACCCGCCTTGCGCTGCCGGTATTTCTTGATCAGGCTCGGCAGAGTCGCCCAGATGATGAAAGCTACCGACATTCCGAGGATGGTGCCGCTGATCGGGCGCTGCACGAAAATCGCCAAGTTGTTATCGTAGTTGGCCAGAGAAGTCAGGAAATAGCGTTCCGCCAATGGTCCGAGGATCACGCCGAGGATCAGCGGCGCAGCCGGAAAGTTGTAGCGCTTCATCAGGTAGCCGATCACGCCGAAGACCATGCAGACGTAGACGTCGAATATGTTATTGCGCACGCCGTATGCGCCCAGTACACTCAGCACCACGATGAAGCCGCTGAGGATCGCCGGCGGTACCCGCATGAAATGCGAAAAGCCGCGCGCGATCACGACCCCGGCAATGATCATCAGGATGTTGGCGAGCAGCATGGACGCAAAGATCGAATAGACCAGATCGGTCTGCATACTGAACAACATGGGACCGGGAGTCACCCCCTTGAGCACCAGAGCAGCCATCATGATCGCCGTCGCCGCACTGCCGGGAATACCCAGCGTCAGCAGCGGAATCATCGCAGCACCGGTTGTGGCGTTCTTCGCCGCCTCGGGTGCGGTCAGGCCGTCCGGAACCCCGGTGCCAAACTCAGCGCCGCGCGGCGACGCCTGCTTTTCCACTCCATAGGCGATGACCGCGCCGACCGTCGCGCCGGCGCCGGGAATCATGCCTATCACGCTGCCGATCGCCGTGCCGCGCATGACCGACCATCGCAACGCCCACATTTCAACAAACTTGGGGCGTTCGAAACGGATCTTGCCCTGGATTTTGGCCACCGCCTCCGACTTGGCCAGCATTTCGACCACTTCGCCGAGCGCGAACAAGCCGATCATCACGACGACAAAATTGATGCCGCTTTGCGCATCGTTGACGCCGAACGTGAGGCGAGGAATGCCATAAAGGGGATCGACGCCGATAGTGCCGATTGCCAGGCCGATGAAGAGCGACAGGAAACTGATCCAGGGCGCCGATTTCGCAACCGCAATGATGCTGACCAGGCCGAGGAAGGTCGCCGCAAAGAACTCCGGCTGGTCGAACCTCAGGGCGAATTTGGCGAAGGGGGGGGCGGCGAATGTCAGCATCAGAGCGCTGAAGATGCCTCCGGTGGCCGAGGCGGCGATCGCTATGGTCAGCGCTCGCCCCGACTTGCCTTGCTTGGTCATCGGATAACCGTCCCAACAGGCCGGCAGGGAGGCGGGTGTGCCGGGGATGTTAATCAGGATGGCCGAGATCGATCCGCCGAACACACCGCCGACATATATACCGCCAAGGAAGGACATCGAGTCCAGCGGCGACATCATGTAGGTGAAAGGCAGCGCCATGGCCATGGCGTTGACGAAGGAGATCCCTGGCAGCGCGCCGGCGATTACGCCCACCGCCAGCCCGATCACGATCATCATGAAGTGGCTCGGCTGCAGCACCGTCGCCAGCCCGGTGAACAGTAGGGAAAATGCTTCCATGGCTAAGACTCCTAGTAAATGCCGAGCAGACGAAACAGCGCGATGGTGAATTCGCCAAAAGCGCCCTGGCCACGGTCGAGCGGCATCAAAGCCAGCTTGACGAAGACGTAGAGCAGGACCACGGTGCCGATCAGTGTTACCGAAAAGAGCTGCAGGGGTTTGCGGATGCCGCCGACCACGAGCCACAGCAGCAGAAACACCACCGTCGCTGCAGTGAAGCCCGCCCAGGGAATCACGAAGGCATAGGCCATCGCCAGCGAGAGGCCGAGGATTATCGGCAGTAGTGGAATGTCATCGCCGTCCTTCTCGAAACCGACGTCGCCGAATTCGAGAGCCTCTTCTTCCTTGCTCAGCTCTGGCGGCAGGACATTGTAGGCCTTCCAGCCCTCCTCGATGGCCCAGCCCAACGCGCACAGCGAAACGCCGGCCAGCATCAGCTTCGGCCACGTCAATGGCGAGGCCAGGCCGCGCGCCATGCTCTGCACCATCTGCGGGTCGTCGACGACGGAGTGGCTGAAGACTAGGGCGGCCAAGGCAACCAGCAAGGCGAAGATGGCATGGATCAGATGTTCGCGGTGATAGGTCATTTCGGTTTCCTCCTAAGTAGAGGGTTACTTCTTCATGGCTTTCAGATGGTTCTGAGTAGCGACATAGAACTCCTTGACATAGGCACCCGCCTCGGCCGGGGCGTATCTCTTGGTGACGCAGGAATAGGTCTCGGCGCAGAACTTTTTCCACTCGGGAGTCTCCATGACCTTATTAATCGCCGCCGCCAGAATATCGACGCGGTCCTTCGGCGTTTTCGACGGTACCGCGACAGTGCGGAAATTAGGCAGATCGCTGATGCTGAAGCCCAGTTCCTTCGAGTTCGGAACATCGGGGAAGGACGCGTGGCGCTCATCGTCGAACACCACGAGCGGCCGCAACTGTTTGCCGGTGAGGAACTGGGCGACGTCGCCGGGTTCCTCGTAGATGGCATCGGTGTGCTTGCCCAGCGGCGATGCATAGCGTTCTGCAGGCTTGGCGAAAGGAACATTGGTCAACTTGTAACCCTGGGAGTTGAAGTACATCAGGGTAATGTCGTCCTGGGTGCCGTAGCCGGACGTAGCCACCTTAACCGCCCCTGGGTTGGCCTTGGCGTGATTGAGCAGGTCCTTGAAGGTCTTGAACGGGCTGTCCATCGGCACGAACAGCATCGACGGCGAATTTTGGGTAATGGCAACTATCGTAAAGTCATCGGGTTTTGCAGTTCCCAGTCCAGCCGCCCAGGAGGAAACGCTCAACGCGATCAGGGTGGCGACCGTGTAGCCGTCGGCCGGATTAGTCACCAATTTGGTCAGGCCGGCATTGCCGGAGGCGCCAGAAATATTGGACACAGGTAGCGGTACCTTGAGCACCGGTTCGAGCAGTTGGGAAAGCTTGCGGCCCATGGCATCTGCGCCGCCGCCGGGACCGAAGGACACGACGATCTCGATCGGACGCGACGGATACTTTTCCTGGGCCTGAACTGCGCCGGCCAAGCCGCTTGCAATTACGGCACCAATGAGAGCTTTTTTTGCAAAGCTGGAAAGGGTCTTCATGCGGGTATTCCTCCTGTATGTGGTCTGCTTGCGACCTGTTTGTTCAGGAACGCCGGCGGCGCTCCGAGATGCTGCCTGAAGCTCGGTGCTACACAGTGGATTGCGTTGGCGGACCGACCAGGTCAAGCAGTTTGAGCCTTTGCACCTTGCCCGAAGGTCCCTTCGGCAATTCCTGCACGAAGTGAAATTTCCTTGGCGTCTTGTAACTGCCCAGCGCACCCACGCAGTATTTCCGCAGTTCCTCTTCCGTGCACGAATGGTCCGGCTTGAGTACCACGCAGGCCATGATCTCCTGGCCGTAGTTGTCATCGGGAATGCCTACGGCGGCGGCTTCGAGCAGGGCCGGATGCTTGAGCAGGGCCTCGTCGATCTCGCGCGGGGCGATATTCTCCCCGCCCTTGATGATCAGTTCCTTGAGGCGGCCGGTGACGAAGACGAAGCCGTCCTCGTCGAGATGGCCGAGATCGCCGGTATGCAGCCAGCCGTCCGCGGTCAGCGACTTGGCAGTCTCAGTGGGGTTCTTGTAGTAGCCATTCATGACGTTGGGGCCACGCACCATGATCTCGCCGGTCTGGCCCGGTGGCTGCGTTTTTCCCTGGTCATCGACTACTTTGGCTTCGTTGCCGAAAGCCTGTCCCGGGCTGCCGATCTTGCGCCGCGCCGGGTCAAGCGGATTGGTGAAGCAGGGCGCTGCGGTTTCCGTCAGCCCCATGGTTTCGATGATTCCGATGCCGAACTTGTCTTCGAAGGCGCGATGATGGCTGGGTGCCAGCGGTGCCGATGCGGAACGGCAAAACTTGACCCGGGAAATATCCAGCCCCTTTTCTTTTGGAGATGAACCGTTGATTAGGTAGGCAATGATGGTCGGTACCACGTTGATCCAGGTGCAACCATGCTTGACCACCGTTTCCCAGAAGCTGCCCGCACTGAAGCGCTGCGGCAGAACTAGGCTTCCACCATGGACCAGCGGCGCCGTGGCAGTAACGATCTGTGCGTTGATGTGATACAGCGGTAGGACGGCCATCACCTTATCATCCTCCCCCAACTGATGCGCAGAGGACACGTACTCTCCACCGGCGATGACAGAACGGTTGCTGAGCAACACACCCTTTGGGGTGCCGGTGGTGCCCGAGGTGTACATCATCAAGGCATCATCAATTTCGGCGACTTCATACCGACTTTCGTCGATCGTACTGCCCTCACGCAGTTCTTCGATGAATTCTGTGCAGTCGGGATGGACGACTATCACTTCAACTTCCCGATGTACTTGAGTCAGGGCGAGATTCAGCCGCTCGACCTGATCAGGCGAAACAAAAATAATACGGGTGTCACAATGCTCGATGACATAAGCGAGTTGCGAGGGCTGTGCTAGCAAATTGATTGGGGTCACGCAAAAACCACCATACATGATGCCGATGAATAGCCGGCAGGTCTGGTAGCCATTGGGCATCAGCATGGCGATCTTGTCCCCCTGCGCGGCACCTCGATCGCGCAAGACGCGGGCGAGCCGACGCGAGTCGCGTTGCAACTCGCCAAAGCTCATGGTCATTCCCGTTTCGGGAGCAATCAAATACGTCTTGGCCGGGCGAACATCCGCTTGGTGATCGACGTAACTGCGTACCGTGCGCTGCATTCGTATGCCTCTTTTTCTCGGACTGGAAGGGGACTAGGCGCCGTGGCGCGCCAGGTAATCGCCGAAGATCTCGTTCTCGGTCGGCATGCGCACGGGAATGGTCCTGGCGATGCGTGTGGTGTTCATGTAGTTCCGGTAGTTCATGTTGTCGGAGAAGTTGTTGCCTCCCCAGGTGCCGCATCCCATGGACAGCGAGAACGGCAGGCCATTGTCAAACGAACCGCCGGTGGCAAAGCAGTGCGCCTGATTGACAATGACGCGGCTAACCGGCAATTCCAGGCCAAGTCGCAGGATGTTGGCGTCGTCCTGCGAGTGAATGCCGACCGAATGACCAGCGCCCTGGTAGACATAGATGTCGCTGACGCGCTGACAGGCCGCGTCGAAATCCTTCGCCCGATAGACAGTAAGCACCGGCGAAAGCTTCTCGCCGGAATAGGGATACTCCGGGCCGGTGCCGGTTTCCTCGACCATCAGGAAGCGGGCATTGGCGAAGCGCGCATCGGCAAGACCAGCAATTTCAGCGATTTTTGCCGCCTTCTGGGCGGTCACGATACTGGACAGCTTTCCGTTGGGCCACATCGCGGCCTGCAACTGCTGTTTTTCATCAGCCGACAAGAGTACTCCGCCAGCCGCTTTCAAAGCCTGGATGGCGTTCTCATAGACGCCGTCGAGAATGACTGTACTGTTCTCGGAAGAGCAACTGGTAGCGTTATCAAAGGTCTTGGAGTCCGCGATGGCTTGAGCCGCCTCCTTCAAGTTTGCACTCAGGTCGATAATCGAGGCGACGTTGCCGGCCCCAACACCAAAGGCTGGTGTTCCGCAAGTGGCGGCCGTACGAATGTTGTTTTGCGAACCAGTGGCGACCACCAGATCTGCCTGCTTCATCAGTTCCAGCGTCGACTCCTTGGTGATCGGCGAAGGCAGACACTGCACAAGATCGACCGGCAAACCGATCTTCTTCAATTCGGCATGGATATAGCCCACCAGCGCGACGGCCGTTGATAGTCCCTTCGGCGATGGCGCAATGATTACCGCGTTGCGACACTTGAGTGCATTGATGACCTTGTTGGCCGGTGTGGCTGCTGGGTTGGTCGACGGTGTGACTGCGGCAACAACGCCAACCGGCCGCGCAATTTCGACAAGACCGCGTTCCGGGTATTCGGCAATGACACCTACCGTCCTGACGCCTTGGAGGTCCCTCAACAATCCGAGTGTCTTGCGGAAATTCTTGGTGATCTTGTCGTCGACATCGCCGAGCCCGGTATCCCGCACCGCCATCTCCGCGAGGTGTCGGTTGCGGCCAGGTTCCATGATGGCCCACCCAGCAGCGAGGACGGCTTCGTCGACTTGCTCCTGAGTACACTGTTCAAATTGACGTTGCGCGACGCGAGCGCGGCTGACTAACGCGGCAACGGTAATTTGAGCGGTGCTTGCTTGGACTGATGCTACCGATTCAGTTGCCATGATTCCTCCTCAAAGGCGCTATGGCGCCACACCTTAAATCGCTAAAAACGGTAAAAATAATTTCAATATATTAACTATACAGATACTCGAAAGGGCTTGTCAAGCTAAATTATCTGTAAATGAAATATATTTTTCCATTAATAGCGTAATTAGAAACCGCCTTTGTAAGGGATGGTGTATTCTTGGGCTTGATTTCAAACCAGATTCAGGAAGACTTCCATGGGCGAAACTTCATCACCGACTTCAGCCGCCGCACTTCGAGCATTCGCGATCACTGAGATCATCGTCCGTGCGGACCGCCCCATATCGCTATCTGAAATAGTTGACGGTTGCGGGCTACCGGTACCCACCGTCTTCCGGATTTTGTCGATGCTGGAAGGCGCGGGGCTTGTGCAGCGCGAGCCAACCGGCAAAACCTACGCTGTCGGGCACCGTCTGGCGCGCTTCGGCCTCGAAATCATGACCAACAACTCCGTGCGCACTGAACGCCACGTCATTCTGCGGCGGGTGGTGGATGAAATCGGCGAAACGTGCAATCTCGCCATGCTCAGTGGCGACGAGATCATCTACATCGACCGGGTCGAGACCGACTGGTCGCTCAAAGCCGAACTCAAGCCCGGTTCGCGTGTACCTTTGCACTGCACCTCAAGCGGCAAACTGTTTCTCAGTCAGATGCCCAAGGCGCGGCGGCGCAGGCTGCTCGAATCACTAAGCTGCAAACGCTATACCGACAACACCATCACCGACATTAACCTGCTCGAATCACAACTCGAGCGTATCGCCGTCACCCAAGTCGGGGTGAATAGCGAGGAGTTTCAGGCTGGCGTGATTGGTGTTGCGGTGCCCGTAAGGGATGCTCGAGGAAAAATGATCGCCAGTTTGGCACTACAAGCGCCGGTGGCACGCCTGCCGATGAACCGCGCAATGGAATTCTTGCCCAACCTGCAACGCGCCGCCGACGCGATGACGGCGACATTCGCGGCGAAATAGTATCGCTCCCTGCTTGCGAGCGACCTCGGCAGGTCGCAACGGCCGCACATTTTCGATCCCCCACAAAAGTCGGCGATGGCAGGACGGCGCCGACCGTGAATTCAGACCGGTCCCAGATCAAACGGCGTTGCAAAGCCTCCACGCTGCCGCATCGATTGGCACATAGGCCTCGACAGCTGCAGTAGCAACGACATGAGTCGTACCCAGTTCGGGGTCATGCACATTCAGGCCGCCGAACACGGCGGTGACCTCGGCATACCCCCGCGGCAGTTCCGCGGCCACTAAGGTGGTGTCGACCTTGTCCGGTTCCTGCACGCCGATGGTGACTTGCACGCGCATGGTCTTGTGATCGATGTCGAGGCTGCGGAAGATGATGATGGATGAGTGATGCAGCGCGTCCTGTACGGCACGGCAGGCGGCTTTGGTGTAGTCCTCGCCGTACAGGTCGTTGCCGCTACCAGTTTCCAAGATGACGCGCTTTTCCTCACTTGAGTTCGTGGGTCTTGTCATTTCTCTGCCTCCATGGCGAACGAGACGATGACTGCCGCGTTGGCAATGATGTTGATGCCCTCGCGATGCGGTTTGGGAATATCCAGCCCGCCACGCACCACGCGCACCGAAGGCTGGCCGTACGGGAAGACCTTGATGATTTCGTCGACATTGACTTCCTCGGGCTTCTGCACGCCGATTTCCACATCTATGATCATGGCCGACTTGGGGAAACCAAAGGCTTCGGCAACGGTCAGCGAGTTGTGCCACAGTGCATCGCGCACCGCCCGCTCGGCTGCTGCGGTGTAGTCCACGCGGCGTATCGAGTGGCCCTGCCCAAACTGCACCACCATGCGCTTCTTTGCCATGCCAGATCCTTTCGAGTTTATGTTTCAGCGTCGGTGTTTTCTGCCGATCAACTGCACGATTTCGTAGAGCAGCGCGTTGTCCAGTGCCTGCGTCATGTCGGTCGCCAGGCTGTTCAGGTAAAAGGGGCTGAGGTCGAGGCCGACGCCCAGCCCCATGATTTCCACCGCGCCTTCGCGCTCGCGTCGCGCCACCACGTCCTTGAGGTGGTTGTCGAGATAAAAGGCATCGTTGGCGCGCCCGGTTGCGGCGTCATTCGGACAGCCATCGGAAATCACGATCAGAATGCGGCGCGGCTCGCTTCTTGCCAGCATGCGGTTGCAGGCCCAATCCACCGCCTCGCCGTCGATGCCTTCGCGAAACAGGTCGGCCTTGAGCAGGGCTGCGACGCCGCTACGCGAGCGCCGCCAGCTGCGGTCGGCGCTCTTGAATACCATATGAGAGACTTCGTTGAGCCGACCGGGGTGCGTGGGTTCGCCCTGTCGGTTCCAGTCTTTCCAGGCGCGCCCGCCGTTCCACGCGCCCGTGGTGAAACCCAGCAGTTCGGAGCTCACGCCGGCCATTTCCAGTGCGCGCAGCAGGATGTCGATCAGTGTTGCCACCGCTTCGATGTGCGCCTTCATTGAGCCGGAGCAATCGACCAGAACGCTCACCAGGCAGTCCGCCACCGGCACGTAGCGGTTCTGCCGGAACACTCGGTGCTCGGCAGGTGAGCTGATCAACTGGGCCAGCCGCCGGCCATCGATAATCCCTTCCTCTTCGCCGAAAAGCCAGCCGTCGTCGTCGGGTTTCGCGAGCATGGCTTTCAGCAGGCGCGCCAGCCGCGGAATATTGACGCCCTGCCCCGCCACACGCTGATCCAGTTTCTCGCGGTATTCGCGCAGCAGCGCCTCGCGCACCAGGGACTTGGCATCGACTTCGGTATCGTAGAGTGTCGTAAACGCCCGATAGGTCTGGTCGGCATCGGCAAACACCTTGCTCTCGCCGCTGGTCGCAAGTGCCGGTGCATCGCCCTCGCCCTGATCAAAGTCGAGCAACAGCGCAAAGCGGCTGGCGGCTTCCTGCTCCTCATCTGTCGCCGTCTTGTCCTCGCGGCCGCCTTCCCCTTGCTCGCCATCGGCCATCTCGCTGATCAGGCGGGAAATCTCCAGTGCATGGGGCGCAAACTGCCGCTGGTCATGGCGGCAGCAGCGCATGCCGGCGAGCGGCGTGCCGATCCGTGAGGCCAGCTTGAAACGGGTGTCTTCGATGTAGTCCTCGGTTTCTTCCAGCACGCGCTGAGCATTGAGGCGCGCCCAGCACACCTGGGCCGCGGTGTACAACAGGATGCCGAGCGTGCCTTCGGTCAGGCCTGCACGATAGAAGTTCCGCGACCAGTGTTCGAAGCGTTGCCGCAGGTTGTGACGCATGCCGGGCATGTCTTCGCGCACCAGGGTTTCGACGCGCATCTGTTCCAGCCATTCGAACATCAGGCGGGCGATGCGATCATCATCGCCGGGACAGAATTCGCGATGGACCGCCGGATCGGAGTGCAGCAGACGCAAGGCCGTGGCATCAGCCGCGCCGCGACATTCGGCAAAATCATCCTCATCGCTGTCGACTTTCAGATGCGGCGCATGCAGCGGAACGCGCTGTGAGCCCAGATGTAGTTGCCGACCGCGATAGTGCAGGTCGGGGCTGCCGGTGAGGGCACGCAGGCTGGCGGCGCAAAGCTCCTCGACGCGCTGCTGTCTCTTGGCGCGCTGCTGGGCGCTGGCGGTCATGCCTTGGTCCCCGGCATTGGATGCGAGTGCAAACTGCTACAAAAAGTCGGCGCTGACGAGACGGGGATATTGACCCTGACGTTCGCCTTCATCGCGCCAGCCCCTGACGGACGACATTGACGCCTGCCACCATGAGGATTAGCCAGATGGCTTGCATGATGCGGTACAAGGGAAAGCGGCGATGTAAGTAGTGGCCGACAAAGAGCCCCAGAAATACAAATGGCAGCAGGAACAGGGCAAGCTGCAACACATCGTCGCGCGCAAAGAAACCAGTCATCAGAAATAGCACGAAGCGGCTTATCGCTGAAATCAAGACCATCAGACTGGTGGTCGCCCGCAACACGTGTTTATCTGTAATGCGGCGGACCAGGTAAATGGTGTAGATCGGACCGCCCGTTCCAAAAAGGGCCGAAAAGAAGCCGCCGCCAATACCAAGCGGCGCGGCCCAGCCGACAGCTATCGGTTCGCTGACAGGGCGAAAAAACAGACTCCAGCTTGAGTAGCAGAGCAGAAACATGCCAAGCAGAAAGAGCAAGTATTTCTCCGGCACTTGAATCAGGATGCTCGTTCCCAATACCAGGCCGACCAACAGGTAGGGCAGCAAGCGCCAAATCTCCCTGAAGTCTACGGCTTGGCGCTGCCTGATACCTACCGCCGATCCAGCGAACAGTGAGAACACCAGCATCAGCGTTACGGCAGTTTGCAGCGGAATGAAGATCACCATGAACGGCATGCCGGCGACGACTGCGCCAAACCCGGTCAGGCCATAAATGGCGAACGCGATAGTGATGATCAGAGCGAGGCTAACCAAGATGTCGGCAGATGGCAGGATCATTGCTCTACCTGGCCGCGTCCGGTGCGTACGAACTGCATATTGCGATCCTTAAGTTCAATGTCGCCCCGCCTCTCGCATCCACGACTCGTCGAGTTCCTCGCCGAAGCAGCGCTGGTAATACTCGGCGACGATGGCGCGCTCGCTTTCGTCGCACTTGTTGAGGAAGGACAACCGAAAGGCCAGTGCCGGATTGCGGAATATCTCGCAGTTCTCTGCCCAGGTGATAACGGTGCGCGGCGACATCAGTAGCGAAATATCCCCGGTGGCAAAGCCCTTTCGCGTCAGTTCCGCCACCGCAACCATGGAGCGGATCAGACTGCGGCCAAGGTCGTTGTTCTTGCCGGGCACACGGGCCAGCACGATCGCGACCTCTTCTTCTGCCGGCAGGTAGTTCAGCGTGGCGACAATGTTCCAGCGGTCAATCTGCGCCTGGTTCAACACCTGCGTGCCGTGATACATGCCGGACAAATTACCGAGCCCCACGGTATTCGACGTAGCAAATAGACGGAAGCTTGGATGCGGGCGAATTACCCGGTTCTGGTCGAGCAGGGTGAATTTGCCGTCGCGTTCGAGAATGCGCTGGATGACAAACATCACGTCGGGCCGGCCGGCGTCGTATTCATCGAAAATCAGTGCCACCGGTCGTTGCAATGCCCAGGGCACAATGCCTTCCTGAAATTCGGTGACCTGCTGGCCGTCGCGCAGCACGATGGCATCCTTGCCGACAAGATCTAGGCGGCTGATGTGGCCGTCGAGGTTGACCCGCACGCAGGGCCAGTTGAGACGCGCCGCGACCTGCTCGAGATGAGTCGACTTTCCCGTGCCGTGCAGCCCCTGCACCATCACCCGGCGGTTACGGGTGAAACCGGCAAGGATGGCCAGCGTCACGTCCGGATTAAAGCGGTAGACCGTGTCCACCTCGGGCACATGATCGTCGCGTTCGCTGAAAGCCGGAACTGTCATGTCGGAATCGATGCCGAATGCCTCGCGCACGGATACCTGCCGGTCAGGTTGAAACTGGCTGAGGTCCGTCATGTCCCTGTCCTGTCCGTTGAAATGGCTTCGGCGTCGATGGCGGCAATGGCAGTCGCTGCGCGCTGCAGCGCTGGCAGAAACTGGATCGCCTTGTCGGGGGAAAGCCGCATCACCGGCGCTTGAATGGCGATACCCAGGTTCGAACGCCCCCCGCTACGAGGCACCAGCATGGCGATGCAGAACAGTCCGGGTAAGAACTCCTCATTGTCGACCGCGTGTCCGTCACGCTTGACTTTTTCAATCTCGTGCTCCAGCGCATCGATGTCGATCAGGGTGCGCGCCGTGTACTGCTCAAGCGGCGCATGTTCCAGCAGGCGCCGCCGCTGGCTGGGAGCCATCTGACTCAGGAAGAGCTTGCCACTGGCCGAACAGTGTGCGGGCACGCGCGACCCGGGATGCAAGTAGAAGCGCAGCGGCGCGGGAGTTTCCACCCGATCGAGATAGAGCACTTCGCTACCTGATAGCGCCGTGATGTTGCAGCTTTCGCCGACCTCCTCCACAAGTTTGCGGAGTACCGCATGGCGCGCGCCATGTACCGTGTTGTTGAGCAGCAGGTCTTCCGCGAGGCGGCGCAGCCGCAGGCCGGTGCCGTAGTGGCGGCCATCGCTCTCCCGCTGCAGCATGCCGGCGCTTTCCAGTTGCTGGAGCATACGGTGCAAGGTCGGCTTGGGCAGGCCGGTTTCCTCCACAAGGCTTTGCAGCGAGAAGAACTGGTTCTTGCCGGCGATCACCTCCAGCAAGGCAAACAACCGCAATGCCGGTGTCTCGCCATCGATTCGGGCGGGTTCGGAGAGCAGTTTAAGAGCACTCTTGTCCATTGATTTAAGCTCCTTTATCAGTATTAGTGAGACATGATGTCTCGTATTGTAATACTTTTTGTTGACAAGTTGTTTTTTTGTGTTTAGAGTTACACGTGTTCCAGTTATCGGAATGCTATGTTTCGTTTTATAGAAT
>NZ_JAFLDR010000049.1 GCF_017302275.1 Sulfuritalea sp. | reverse complement strand
CGGCGCGCCGGGTTCGGCCGGCGCGGCGGGGTCGCCGGCCGCGGGCTCGCCCTCACGCGCCTCGGCGATCAGGTCGTCGAGGTTTTCGCGCTGCTGCGCGACGAAATCCTTGCCCATGCCCATCGCCCGCGAGACGAAGCGCACCACGTCCTTCTCGTGCTTGTGCAGCAGGTAGCCGACGGCGACGCCGCCGGCGATGCCGCCCGCCAGCAACAGCAGGGGGTTGCGCAACATTCCCGGCAGCAAGGCGCGCCCGGCCGTATAGCCGGTGGCGGCGATCATCGCGCCCTTGGCCACCGGGTGGCTCATCATGCCCATGCCCTGGCCCATCGTATGCGACATCTGTTTCATCATTTCGTCGTTCATCATTTTCGTTCTCCTTGCCGGCAATGGTTCAATTGTCGTCCGAAGCGCCGGGCGCTTCATTGATCTGGTGCAACATCTGGTAAATCCCCTTGCAGCCTTCGCAGCAGAAGAGCATGGTTTTCTCCGCCGTGGCCAGCGAAAACGGCCGCGCGCCGACCGGCAGGCTGCACAGGTCGCAGGGCGTGGCCGGATCGATGGCGCTCACTTGAGCAGTTCCAGCGCCGCGCGCTCGAAGGCGGCCTCGTCGGATTCGCCGATCAGCTTGACGCGGACCACGCCGCGCGCATCGACGAAATAGGTGGTGGGCAGGCCGACCACGCCGTAGGACTTGGCGATGGCGGAGTTCTCATCCAACAGCGCCGGGTAGCTGACGCCGATCTTCTGCATGAAGGCGGCCACCGTCTTGCCGTCCTGCCCGGCATTGATGGCGATCACTTCCAACCCGTGCGGCTTGAGCCGCCGATAGACCTTGTCGATGGCCTGCATCTCGCCTTCGCAGAACTTGCACCAGTCGGCCCAGAAGCGGATCACCAGCGGCTTGCCGGCCCAGGTGGCGATCTTTGCAGGGCTGCCATCGACGTAGCTTGCGTTGAAGGCCGGCGCCGTCTGGCCGATGTTGAGCTTGGCCGGCGAGGAATCGCCGCCGCAGGCGGCGAGCAGCAGGAACAGCGGAAGCAGCAGCAAGGCGCGCATCAATGCTCCAGGAGTATCAGGCGGGAGTTCCAGATCATCGCCGTGGCGATCACGGCGGTCAAGGCGAAGCCATTGGCGGCGATGGCGGCCAGATTGCGCGAGAAGGCGGGGACGATCTCACGCAGGCTTTCGCGCCGGGCGAAGGGCTGCACCGCCCCCACCGCCAGCCCCGCCGCCGTGGCGACGAACAGCGGCAGGTAGAGCAGGTAGCCCTGGTAGCCATACTCGGGCTTGAGGATGCAGAAGGGGCAATGGTGGTTGGGATGCTCGTAGACGTAGAGCGAGACGAAGGCGAGGATGCCGGCGACCGTCGCGGCGAAGGCCACGGCGCTGGCTGCCGCCAGCGCATAGGCCAGCCAGTCGCGCCGCGCGCCGCCCATGCCGTGCCATGCCGCCAGCGCAATGGTGGTGCCCGATGCGCCGTAAAACAGCCACATCGCCGGCAGCGGCTTCATGGCGGAAGCTTCCGCCGCCAGCGTCGGGCTGCCTTCCGAGAACAGGCTGCCGCAGCACGAGGTGATGACATCCGCCTTGAGGCCGAGGAAGTATTGCAGCTCGATCCAGGCGCTCGCCGCCAGCAGCGGCGCCAGCACCAGCAGCAGGGCGTACTTGAGGCGCACCAGCGGGTAGTCGCGGGCGCGGCTGTCGATGTGGTTGATCGCCAGCCACATCGCGGCGAGGAAGAAGACCGCGATCTTGGCGTTGAGCGCGGGGAAGCCGAAGGCATTGACGTTGAGCGTGCCCACCGCGCACATGGCGCCGACGAACATGGCCGACATCTTCTCGGCATTGAAGACGAAGAGCAGCACCGCCGCCAGTTGCAGGCCGAGGACGAAGACCAGCAGGGTGGAGAACAAATAAGTGCGGCGCTCCAGTTGCAACTGGCGCTCGCTGCCACTTCGAATATCCCAGCGGCGTATCACCTCGACGGCGAAGGGCGCGCTGGCGGCGAGTGCAAGCACGCAGAGCGCGGAGGCGAGCAGCAGGGCGATGATGGCGGGCTGGAAGAGCATGAAAGTCGGCGCTGGCGGTACGGCGTCAGCGCTCGTGCACGATGCGGCCGTCGCGCATTTCGACCACGCGATCGACCACGTCGGATTCGGTGACCAGCGGGTCGTGGCTGGTGAGCAGGATGCTGCGGCCCTCGCCGGCCAGGCCTTCGAGGATGGCCATGAACTCCTTCGATAAATGTGTGTCGAGGTTGGCGGTGGGCTCGTCGGCGATCAGCAGTTCGGGGTCGTTGATCAGGGCGCGGCAGATGGCGACGCGCTGCTGCTCGCCACCGGAGAGCCACTCGACCTTGGCCGCGCGGCGATGGCCGAGCTTGAGTCGCGCCAGCAACTCTTCGGCGCGCTCCAGCAAGTCCTTGCGCGGCTGCCCGGTCGGATAGGCCGGCAGGATGATGTTGTCCAGCGCCGAGAGGCCCTTGATCAGGTTGAACTGCTGAAACACGAAGCCGAAGCGGCGGCGGCGGATTTCGGTCAGGAAGCGTTCGGGCAGGCCCGAGATGTCCTCGCCGTCCAGCCGCACGCGCCCCTCGGTGGGCCGCGCCAGGCAACCGACCAGGGTCAGCAGCGTGGTCTTGCCCGAACCGCTGGGCCCGCGCAGCGCGGTGACCTTCCGCGCTTCGATATCCAGGTCGATGCCGTCGAGCGCCCAGAACTCGTTCTCATGCCCCTGGTTGAAGGCCTTGCGGATGGCGTGGAGTTCGATCATTTCAAAACGCGTAGTCGGCTAACTGTGGGTGGGCGCCGGGGACGACGGGTATCCGACTCCCTCCATGGTCCACGGCTTGCTTTGCACAGCAAGCCGGCTTCGGCAGCGCGGAGCAGTGCTCCGCGAAACCCTGCCTACGCCCTCCGGGCCGAAAATGCACCGGCCCTCCTCCTTTACTTCCGGGAGTCGGATACCCGCCATCCCCGGCTGGATGCGCCACCGGTTCTTCACCCCCTAAACCCTTGAGGCGTGTCCTGAACGGGCCGGTAAGGTGCTCTGCAAAGCGAAGTAAAGAAGGAGGAGGTGCCGGAACGGCACCGACGGATGACATGAGCGGCGCAGAGCACCTTGCCGGCGCGTTCCCGTGACAGTCGACGCGCCTCATCTCATCCCCTCATTACCGAATCCGGATCGGTGATCGCCGCTTTCCAGATCGGCACCAGCACCGCCGCGGCGTAGGGCACGACGGTGAAGAAGAACAGGGTCGCCACCTGCAGGCCGTCGATCTGCGGTGTGAGTTGGAAGCGCGGATAGAGCACCGCCCAGCCCTTGAGCACTGGTTCGAACAGCGAGGCAGCGAAGTGGAAGACATGCACGTAGGCGGCGACGAAGCCGAGCAGGAAGGCGGTCAGCGAGACCAGCAAGCCTTCCCAGAACTTCATCTTGATCACGTCGCCGGTTTCCCAGCCGATCGCCTTCAGTATCCCAATCTCGCGCTTTTCCTCGGCCGAAAGGCCCGAGGCCTTGTCCCAGGCGAGGATGCCGAAGGCCAGGATCGCGGCGGAGAGCAGGGCCAGCACGATGCCCTCGCGCCAGTCGAAGATCGAGGCGTAGGTGCGCAGCACTTCCTCGCGCAGGATGGGCCGCGCGTCGGGCAGCGCGGCGGCTAGCTTCAGCGCCACGTTGCGCACTTCCAGCGGATTGGCCACCGACAGCGCGATGTCGGTGTAGTGCCCGGCGGGGTAGTCGAAGAAGGCGCGGAAGCTTTCCTCGCTCATTAGCACCAGGTCGGCGCTGACCAGCTCGGAGGCCTGCGGCAGCACGTCGGCGATGACGAAGGTATGCAGCTTTCCCGAGTAGGAGCGGAAGGAGATCCCGTTGTTCCTGGCCAGGCCGCGCGAACGCTCCAGCGCCGGGCCGACCACGATCTCGCCGGCGGCCGGCGCGTTTGTCGCCGGCACCATGAATGTGTAATTGGCCTTGGTCACGGCGTCGTAGTAGTAGCCCCAGAGCCGCGCCTCGCGCATCTGCACGCCGCGGATGCGACCGATCTTCTCCAGGTAGCCGGGCGGGATCAGGTCGTGGCGGCCGGCCACCATGCGCTGCACGATCACCTCGGGCGAACCGGCCAGCACGCGCGCCGCCTCCTGGCGCAGGGCGTGGCTGTAGAGCGTGACCGAGGCCAGCATGAACACCAGCACGGTGTAGACCAGCAACAGGCCGAGGTTGCGCGTCTTGCGCCGCGCCAGCGCCAGCAGCGTGAAATCGATCAGGTAGCGCTGCTTTGCCAGCCAGAGCTTCATTTCGCGGTCTCCCCGGCGCCGACTCCTGACGTCGCCTGCAGGAGGCCGGCCGGAGGTGAAATCAGCGATCCGGTCGGAAAATGCTCCAGCGCCAGCGGATGGTCCTGGTAGGCCGAGTGCAGGTCGGCCTGCGAGGGATGGCGCGTGTAGCGCGCCTCGGTGAATAGCGCGAGGTCGGTGAGCCGCAGTTGCGCCACCAGCGCCGTCATGCCATTGGCGTCACCGGCCGCCGCCGCGTGTAGCCGCACGGCATCGACAAAGCAGCCGGCAAAGGCGATGCCGGCCAGCGCCAGGAAGGTCAGCGCGCGATCGGCCGGGCGGCTCATAGCAGCTTGCGCACCGCCGCCGCGATCTTTTCGGACGGCGTGCCGAGCGAAAGCATCTCCACCAGCCGGCCTTCACGATCGACCACATAGGTCTGCGAGGAATGGTCCACCGCATAGCCGCCGTCGGGCCGCGTCGGCTGGCGCACGTAGCCGGCGCCGAACTTCTTCGCCACGGTGGCCGTTTCCGCCGCGCTGCCGACGGCGCCGAGCATCTGCGGGTGGAAATAGGCGACGTAGGTTTTCAGCGCGGCCGGCGTGTCGCGCTCGGGATCGACCGAGACCATGATCATGCGCGTGCGTTCGCGTTCGGCGGGCGACAGGGCGTTGAGCGCCCCGGCGCCAGCGGCGATCGATACCGGGCAGACATCCGGGCAATTGACGTAGCCGAAGTAGATCAGCAGCACCTTGCCGCGCAGGCTGCGCGTATCGAGCGGCCCTTCGCTCGCCTGCAGGACGAAGTCGCCGCCGGGCGGTCGCGGCACGAGGGTGGTGGCGGGATCGGAACAGGCGCCGAGCAGCGCGGAAGCGAACAGCGCAAGGACGAGGCGCAACAACGGGAACATCGATTTCATGGTCGGGGCGCGCCACTGTCGGGCGCGCCGGGGAAAGGCCGCCGGGATTGCCGGCGGCGGAGGAATCCGGCGATTACACCCGGTTCGCGGCCCGCATCAAGGCGCCGCGCAAGGCAATGGTCAGGCTGGAGCCGAGGCCTATGCGTTGCGCCACGGCGGGCAGGATGATCAGCGAAGCCAGGGCGAATCCGGCGCCGAGCAGAAGCGAGGTCATTTCACCGTTGTCGGCGGGTACTTCCTGCTGGGTTGGCGTCATCGGTGATCTCCCTGGATGCGTTGTCATTGCGCATGATCATACGGTGCGCCGGGAGCGCGCCGCTGCGACAAAGTGTCGCAGCGGCGGGGTTTTAAAGATTGACTTGACGCAGGTCAAGCGAGGCCGATTTCCTCGTCGCTGAGGTAGCAGCCCGGATCCTCGGCCCAGGCATCGCCCGTCAGCTGCTGGGCGCGCACCCGCGTGTTGCCACCGCAGATGGCGAAGTGGGCGCAGGCGCCGCAGCGCCCGCCCACCGTGCGCGGATGCGCCTTGAGGCCGGCCATCAGCGGGTCGGAAACATCGTTCCAGATCTCGCCGAAGGGCCGTTCGCGCACATTGCCGATCGTGTAGTGCCACCACATGGTGTCGGGATGCACATTGCCGAGGTTGTCGATGTTGGCGACGTTCACGCCGCTGGAATTGCCGCCCCATTGCACGAGCTTCTTGCGGATGTGCTCCAGCTTTTCCGGGAACCTGCGCTGCAGCCAGTACAGCAGATAGACGCCGTCGGCATCATTGTTGCCGGTGGTGAATTCCTTGACCAGCCCGCGCTGCTGGTACTCCCAGCAGGTGTCGAACAGCAGGTCCATGGCATTGCGCGTCATCTGGTGCAGGGCATCGTCCTTGCGGTTCTTGTTGCCGCGCCCGGCGTAGTTGAGGTGCGAGAAATAAAAGCGATCGACACCCTCGTCCTCGACCAGCTTCAGCAAGCCTGGCAGGTCCTGGTGGTTGTCCTGGGTCATGGTGTAGCGCACGCCGACCTTGAGCCCGGCATCGCGGCACAGGCGGATGCCGGCCAGCGATTTGTCGAAGGCGCCCGCCATGCGACGGAACTTGTCGTGGGTGGCGCCCAGGCCGTCGAGGCTGACGCCGACGTAGTCGTAGCCGATGGCCGTGATCTTCTCGCACATCGCGGCGTCGATCAGCGTGCCGTTGGAAGACAGCGCGGTGAAGAAGCCCATGGCTTTCGAGCGCGCCGAAATCTCGAAGATGTCCGGCCGCAGCAGCGGCTCGCCGCCGGAGAGGATCAGCGCCGGAACCCGAAAGGCCTTGAGCTGGTCCATCACGGCGAAGACCTCGGCGGTGGACAACTCGCCGGCGAAATCCTTGTCCGCCGAAATCGAATAGCAGTGCTTGCAGGTCAGGTTGCAGCGTCGGATCAGGTTCCAGATCACCACCGGGCCAGGTGGCTTGCGCGCCGGCCCGAGCGGCGTCGGCGCGGCGATTTCCTGCATGAATTGGGAGATTCGGAACATGGCGATATTTGGCGCACCCGATGCACCGGGGGCTTTGGTACCCGTCAACTCGCGGGCAGGAAATTCTATGTCCGCCAGCGACAATATTTCCGTCCACGGTGTACTATTTCCTGCCCCGATAACCGTGAAGCCAGTGATGAATTTCTTCGGCAGAACCCTGCGCAACATCGCCGTCCTGCTTGCCTGCGCCCTCTCCCACGGCCCGCATGCCGCCGCGGAGCCGACGCTGGGCATGAACGAGCAACCGATCCACGACGCGGCCCGCCTGGGCACGCGGCAGGATGTCGAGAAAATCCTCAAGGCCGCGCCGCAGGCACGCGATGCCCGCACCGCCCTGGGCATCACGCCGCTGCACTACGCGGCGATGAACGGCGACAGCGGCCCGCTGCAGGTGCTGCTGGCCGCCGGCGCCGCGGTCAATGCGCGCGACGGCGAAGGCCGCACACCGCTGCACATGGCGGCCTTCTCGACACGCACCGCGAACGGCAAGCTGCTGTTGCAGGCAGGCGCCGATCCGACACTGAAGACCGATGCCGGCCGCGACGCCCTGAGCATGGCGCGCAAGGTTCGCGCCGACGAACTGGCCGGAGAGATGTCGCTGTGGATACTCAAGGACTGCAAGCCGGGGAAGCCATGCTGAGCAGGCTGCTTCTGCTGCTCGCGGCAGGCGCGACCGCGCCGGCCTTTGCCGGGGATGCAGTTCTGCCGCCGATCACCGTCTTCGCGCCCAGCCCGTGCCTGGCGTGCATCGACTGGGCCGACCACCTGCGCCAGGCCGGCTTCAGCGTCAGCATCCAGGAAAAGGAGGCGGCCAGCATGCCGCGCGTCAAGCGCTGGCTCAACGTGCCGGCGGAACTCGAGTCCGTGCACACCGCAAAAGTGGGCAACTATTTCATCGAGGGCCATGTCCCCGCCGAGGACATCAAGCTGCTGCTCAAGGAAAAGCCGAGCGCGCGCGGACTCGCCGTACCCGGCCTGCCGCGCGGCGCGCCGGGGCGCGAACAGTCGAATCCCTTCTGCGAAACCGCCTGCACCATCCTCGACAACGCCGGCCAGGACCGCGACATCCGGCGCGAAGCCTACAGTACGCTGCTGGTGGGACCGGACGGCAAGACCAGCGTATTCGCGAGGCATTAGGCTCTCTCGCCTCCGCAGCCTCACGCGGCACCACGACAAGCATGTCGATGCGAATGGATCAAGCTTCGCTTCTGAACCCACCATTGGATCGCATGAGTCCCACCGCTTGCGGGCGACACGGTGATCGAGGGCACGATCGAGTTGCGCATCGATGGCAAGGAGCCTCGCCACCTCTCGGCGGGTGGACCCTATGCGACGCAGGCCAACCCGGTGCATCAGTTCACCGATGTTGGCGACAAGCCGGTGCGCGTGCTCAATACGCTGGAGGTTGAAAAGGGCAAGCCGCGGACGGCGGCCCAGCCGACGACACCGAAGCGGCCGCCATTGTCGATCGCTTCGCAGCCGGCTTCATGGTCCTGTAGTGTCGCTCCCCACACGCGGCCGTCGGTTGCTGGTCAAGGCCTCCATCCGGACGGTTGGCTTCGGATTGTCGACAACCACTTGAGCATCGCCGAGCGCAAGGTATCCGGATGCACCGGCTTGGAAATGAAGTCGCTCATTCCGGCGTCCAGGCAACGCGCCTTGTCCTGGGCAAACGCGTTGGCGGTCATCGCCAGGATCGGCGTATTTCGGTGCAGGGGCAACGTGCGAATCTGCCGCGTCGCTTCCAGGCCGTCCATCCGGGGCATCTGCATGTCCATCAGGATGATGTCATAGGAATGCATCGCCGCCAGTTCGAACGCGGCTTGCCCGTCTTCGGCGCAGTCCACGAGCAGCCCAACGTCGCCGAGGAGTATCTTGGCGATCTCCTGATTGACCGGTTCATCCTCCGCCATTAGTACGCGACGGCCCGCATGGTCGCGCCGCAACATGGCCTCCGCCTCGCGGCCATCAATGCCTGGCGGCATTGCGGGAATCGCCGGCCCGGTCTTCAAACGGGCGTCAAACCAGAATGTGCTGCCTCGCCCGGGTGCGCTCTCGACGCCGGCATCGCCTCCCATCAATAGCGCGAGTCGCCTGGTGATCGCGAGCCCCAGTCCGGTACCACCGAATTTCCGCGTCATCGAGTTGTCGCCCTGTTCGAAAGCCGTGAATAGCCTTTCCCGGGCCTCCGGCGCAATGCCGATCCCGGTATCCGCGACCTCGAACCGAATCACGACGGATTCGGCCTTTTCCTCGATCGGCCTGACACGTATCGTGATCGAGCCTTTCTCCGTGAATTTGATTGCATTGCCCACCAGATTGAGCAGGGCCTGGCGCAAGCGAGTCACGTCGCCGAATACGCCGCAAGAAGGCGGCAGGATTTCGGTTCGCAGCGCGAGACCTTTAGCGTCGATCTGACTCTGGACAATGGAGCCGACGCCCGCGACCAGGCCTTCGACGCTGACCTCGCCTACTTCAAGCTCCATTTTGCCCGCGTCGATTTTCGAGAGATCGAGGATGGCGCATACGATTTCGAGAAGGTGCCTGCTCGCATTCTCGAGTTTGTCGAGGCGCTCTCCCTGAGGCTGGCTGAGGCCGCCGCGCCGCAGCAGGTGGGCCATGCCCGTGATCGCATTGAGCGGAGTTCGTATCTCGTGCGACATATTGGCCAAAAATGCACTCTTGGCTACATTCGCCGACTCGGCCGCCTCCTTTGCCAAGGTCAGTTCCCTTGTCCGCTCGTCGACCAACGCCGCCAGGTGGAGACGATGCCGCTCCAGTTCCGCCTCGGCTTTCCTGCGCTCTGCAAGCTCGCGATCGAGACTGTGTTTCTGTTGTTCCAGCGAGGCGATCATCGAATTGAAGGTCTCCGCCAGGGCCCCGATTTCATCGTTGCTCTGGACCGGAGCTCGCATCGCGTAGTCACGGTTGCGATCGATCTCGCGAATTACCCGCCCAAGCGTCTCGACCGGCTGCGACACGCGCCGGCTCATGCGAATGAAGAGCAGATAGGCCGCGACGAGGATCACCAGGCCGAGGGCGGCGCCACTGGCCAGGATCAGCATGCTTTCGCGATTCAGGCGCTCGATGCTGACCTGCAGCGAAAGTCGCCCCGGATTGCCGGAATCGGTGCGGATTGGAACGGTGATGCCCATGTATTTCCAGCTCACCCGCACCTCCTGCCCCTGCCCGTCCGCAAGATCCGGGGCGATGGAATTGCCATGGCGCGCCAAGGTTCGGCCGTCGGCAAGCGTTACCCGCGCCGCCACTACCTCGGGGTAGTGTTCGAGGTTGCCAAGACCCTGTTCGGCGAACGAGGCATCATCGAACATGACGGCCGCTTCGAGGCTGTGCGCCAGCGCTACCGCATGGGTGCGCAGATTCTGCGCGGCATTGGTGCGGGCGTAGTGGTAAATGAAGACCTGGGTCGCAATTCCGGCGCACAACAGGATCATGAGCGCGAGAAAAAGATAGATTCGCGTCAGCTTGCCGACCAGTGTGCTGGGGGCGGGTACCTCGCGCAGGGAGCGGAGCAGCGATGCCAGCGTCACTGCCAGACCCTCGTCGCGAGCTTCAACAGCTGGCTGCTCATGCGGAGTCCCGAGCGCTGGACGGTGACCAGGCTGATGTTGAAGCGCAGCTTGTTTTCCAACTCGATCAATTCGATCATGCCGCCGCGCCGGGAAAAGTCGGGAACGTCGCCGATGGTCAGCACGGGTTTCCCGGCGAGTTGCCGAAGTATGGACTCGGCGCGTTCGCCGTCCTCGCGGGAAACAAAAAGCACGTGGCATTTTGCCCAATCGTCGGATGGCGGCCACACCTGAATCTCGATCTCCCTCTCGCCCACGGTTCGTCCTTGCAGGCGGGCAAGCTGCCCATTCAGCGCGCCTCTGCCCAGGGTGCATATCCGCAAGGGGTCGGCGCCACCGCCCGGCGCAGGCCATGTGCTGAATTTCGTGAAGTTATAGACGAAACCGGCCTTGACGCTTTCGGCACTGGCCCGGTCGCCCTCCGCGTTCGCGGGAAGGACGAGCAGTGCCAGCAACAGAACCGCGAGGCGCCGGACGACGTCCCGTGCGGCCAGCTTGTTGCAGATTCCGGTTAGTCGCATCGGATCAGAACCGGTAGGTCGCTTGCACTTGCCAGGTGCGGCCATCCAACGGAATGCGCCTGACCGGATCGTGGAAGAAGGCCGCAGGATCGGCCAGCTTGCGGTTGAAGAGGTTGGCTATCGTCAGCGATAGATCGAAAACCCTGGAGTCATTTCGGGAGAACGTCAGGTTGGTCAGCAGGTGCTGTCCGATCGCATCGCCGGCAAAATTGACCCGCGAGCCGACATATTGCATTTCGATTCCCGCCCGCAAGCCGGTGTCGCGCAGCGGCTGGTTCCAGTTGAGCTTTGCAAGGTCGCGTGGCGAGTTCTGCATCCGGCCGCCTGAATGGTCGCGCGTGCGCTGCCGGGTGTAGCTGATCCGGAAACTGCCGCCGTTCTGCAACTGGCGGTCGAATCGCAATTCCGCTCCGCTGGTGGTCAGGTTTCGCAGGTTCTCGAACCGGAAGATTTCGTCGCCGGAATCCGGGACGCCGTCCGGATCGGCTGTCTGCGCGTAGTCGATCAGCTTGCGCATTTCGTTGCGAAACAGGGTCGCGGAGATCAGGCTGCCTGCGTCCGGACGATGTTCCAGCACCAGTTCAGCGGTCTTTATGGTCTCCGGACTCAGCTCGGGGTTGGGCTGGTAGCGATCGCCAATATCGTAGAAGGCTTCGTAGACGTTAGGCGGACGGAATGCCTCGCCGTAGAGCAGCTTGCCGACGGTGTCGGGGAGCAGTTGCCGGATCAGGCCAAGGCGCGGGTGGAAGTGGGCAGTCCCGTCGGCCGCGCGGTCGTAGCGCCCACCGATGTCAAGTTCAAGGGTTTGGCCAAGCGAAACCTGATCGTGCGCATAGAGGCCCCAGCTGGCGTCCTTGCGCCTGTCGTCAAGGTCGGGGGCCTGGTCCAGATAGCCGGCTCGCTGCCGCTTTGAGGGATTGTTCTGGTAGTCCGCCCCCAGCAGGAGCTTGTGCCCATTCGCACCGGAGCTGACAAACTTGATCTCGCCACCCCACCAGCGGCCCCGGGCGCTGTCCCGATATACCGCGATGTCGGGCGGCGCCACCGCCGCACGGTCATAGACGGTGCTGCCGGCAAAGTCGTAACTGCCCATATACAGCCGGCCGCTCAGCGCCGAATCCTTTTCCAGGGTGCGGTTGTACTTCAGCGTGACGAACTGCTGCTCATCCACCGTTCCACTGCGCGGGTCGTTGAAGACCTGTTGGTACGAGGCATTGGGAATGCCCTTCGTGCGTTCGCTACGGGCCATCTCAAGGACAAAGTCGCCATAGGAGAACTTGGCGAACAGATGGTCGGCACGCTCGTGGTCGAGCTTGCGGGATGTGTCGTTCAGTTCGGGAACGAACTGGTCCGTTCCGTCGATCTTAAGGCGTGACCCCGACAGCAGCACATCGAGGCCGCTGTCCAGGCGCTTGCCATAGCTGAACCTGGCTTTGCGCGCCGCGCCGCTGCCGATGGTCGCCGCGGCTTCGCCACCGTCGAGCTGGTGTCCGCTCCTGGTGGTCACATTGACGACACCGAAAAAGGCATTGTTGCCATAGAGCATCGCAGCGGCCGGACCCGCCACGTACTCGACACGATCGATCAGCCCGACATCGACGATGAAGTCGTTGGCGATATAGGCGCTATCGTAGATGTTCTCGTTAACCCGATTGCCGTCGACCAGGAACAGCACGCGACTGTTCCAGTCCCCGACGTTGCCGAAACCGCGACTGCCCAGATAGCTGTAATTGCGATCATTGGTAACGTACAGTCCCGGCATGCTCTTCAGGATATCGGCCAGGTTGCGGTAGCCATAGGCGCGGATTTCGGCCGCCGTGACCACGCTTGCCGATGATGCCGCCCCCGAGAGCTGGCGGACGTAATGCTCCGTCGAATACACCTCCACCGCCAGCAGGTCCTCGAGCGAAAGCCGGCTGGCTTCGTCGTCCGACAGCGAGCGCGCAGCGGCGTGCCCGCCCGCGAGAAAAACCGACAGCACCGCCGCGCCCACCTGAAGGCGGAACAGGCCGCTGCGCGGTGGCTTTGCCATTCCTACCATGGGTTGCCGGCTCGGCATCGCATACTCATCGTCAAACTTCTGCGGGTGGCTTGGGTGCTTTCCTTGGTGCAGACCGCGCCGACAGGCAATGGCCGCATGATTGACGGTAACAGATATCGGGTTGCGCTTCACCACGTAGATATACGGAGGAAGCTGCGGAAATTGCAGATGCACACGGCGCGACAGCCCTTCTTCAAGCCCGCGGTTCCGCACAGGGATGGCCGCCATGCATCGGATTCCGGCGACGCGGCCCAAGCGTCCGCGACAAGCCTCAAGGCGCCAGCATTTCCCGGTAGAGGCCTTGCACCCACACCAGATCCTCGCCGCGCGGCTGCGGATCTTCGTGCTGGCGCACGGTCTGGGTGATGAGGCCGTCGCCGCGCACGCGGTACTGTGCGTCGATGCGCATCGCCTCCATCGGATCGACGTCGGTGTAGAGGTGGCAGACGCTCTCCGGCAGCGCCTGCACCGGCATCTTTCCGCGTGAGCGGGCGATGATTTCGTCGGCGGCGATGCGGCCGAGGCGCGCGGCCATGTGCGCGCTCTTGGGATAGGCGCCGAACAGCGGCGATGCGCGGCCGAGCAGGTCGCCGACGAGGAACAGGCGCTCGTCACCGGCCGCGTGCAGGTGCAGCGGATCGAAGGCGGCCCAGGCGCCGGGTTTGCCCGCGGCGTCTGGTTCGAGCAGGCCGGCCTGGCGCACGATGTCGGCCGCGCCCTGCGGCGGGATGATGATCGCGTCGTCGAAGCGGATCGCGTCGAATTCCGTGGCGAGGGTCCGCGCGAAGGGATCGAGGGCTTTCACCGTGGCGTGGGTAAGGTGCTGCACCTGGTCCCGGTAGCGCTCGACGAACACGCGGTTGAAGCGCTGCATGCCGCCGCCGGCATCGACCAGCACGAGGCGGCCCGGGATGCGCCGCGTCTTCAGCCACCAGGCGATCATCATGGCGCGCTCATACGGTGCCGGCGGGCAGCGCGCGGGCCCGGGCGGCACGGTCATCAGCAATACGCCGCCCTTGAACTGCGCCAGCTTGCGCTGCAGCGCCTCGAGTTCGCCGACGACATAGCCCGCGGGATAGAGCCGGCGCACGGTCTCGATGGCGCGCGCGTCATCCCCCAGCCAGGGCGCGTAGTCGTAACGGATGCCGGCGGCGAGGATCAGCCAGTCGTAGGCCAGCGTGTCGGGGCCGGCCTGCACCCGGCGCCGTTCGCGATCGATGGCAGTGACCTCGGCCTGCAGGTAGCGGTAACCCAAACCTCTTGCGGCGATGGCGTAATCCTGGCGCGGCAGGGCTTCCGGCGTGCGCCCGACCAGCCAGGCGTTGGACAGCGGCAGCGAGCGAAAGGCAGCCTCGCGCTCGATCAACGTCACCTCGAGTTCCGGCGCCGTTTGGCGCAGGCGACGCGCGGCGGTGAGGCCGCCCCAGCCACCGCCGACGACGAGCACGCGCTGTCCGCCAACGGCATTCGATTGGCCGCAAGCATGGCCGGCCGCCAGCGCCAGTCCGCCGGCAAGGAAGTCGCGACGGGTGGCCATGGCGGGTATCAGCGGCCGTTGACCGCCATCTCCGTGCGGATGCGCTCGGCGATGTCGCGCACCGCCATGCCGTAGGGGAAGCGCGCCAGGAAGCGGCCGTGGATGTCGAGCAGCACCATGCCGGCGGTGTGATTCATGGTGTAGTTGCCGGGCGCGGCACCGGGCTCGCGCACGATTTCGTACCGCACGCGGAAACTGTCGGCGGCGCGGCGCACCAGTTCGGCCGAGCCGGTGAGGCCGAGGATGCGCGCGTCGAAGGCCGCGGTGTACTCACGCAGCACCTCGCGCGTGTCGCGCGCCGGATCGACCGTGATGAAGATCGGCTGCAGGCGTGCGGCCTGGTCGCCGAGGGCGTCGAGGATCTGCTTCACTTCCAGCAGTGTGGTCGGGCAGACATCGGGGCAGGAGATGAAACCGAAGCTGACGAGCTGGAAGCGGCCGCGGAAATCCTCCTGCGTCACCGCCCGGCCCTGCACGTCCATCAACAGGTAGCGCGGCATCAGCGGCAGCGGGGTCGCCGCCGGTGAGTCATCATGGCGTGCCGCGGGCTGTGCAAGTGCCGGAACGACGCCAAGCACCAACGTTGCGGCCAGCACGGCGCAGATACCGCGAATCCGCGCCGGCCCGATCATTGCCTGGGCGCGACCGGCAGGGTCTCGCCGAGCCGCAGGGCCAGCTCATTGATCCGGGCCGCAAGTTCAGTGGCGTTGGCACAGGGCTTGCCGGAACCGGTCTGCGCGTTAAATGCCTCGTTGGTCGCCTCTTCGTAGGCGGCGCCGAAGCGCGGCGTCTTCGGCGCATGGGCCAGCATCAACTGCCGCGCCCGCGCCGCGACGCCCATTTCGGAGCAGGCCAGGGCCTGGCCATTGACCGTGCCCAGCGTCCTGACCACGGCGAGGCCGGCGTCGGCATCGGTGGCAAGGCCAAGAGTCGGCGCTGACAGTACGGCGATTGCAAGCAGTCGAACGAGGGAATTGGATTTCATGCGGGTTCCTTGAGGAATACGAAGTGATTGTAGTGGGCTATTTCATGCGCGGCGCGGGATCGCGCAGCACCAGGTGCGGCGAGGAAAAGGGCGCGAGGCGCTCGAGGAAATCCAGGGTTTCCAGCACCGGCGAATTGCGGAAGAAGGTGGTCATCGGGGTTTCCATCCAGATGCGGTCGGCGAACAGGAAGATCTCGTGCGGCGTGTCGCCGATGCCGTCGCCATCGCGGTCGAAGCCCTGGTAGTCGTCCCAGTAGTTGCCGCGCCAGACGTTGGCGCTGCCGGCGCCGGGCGCGCTGATGCCGACCGTGGTCAGGTTGTTCTCGAAGCGATTGTCGTGGAAGCGATGGCCGCCCGCCTCGCCGTAGAAGAACAGGCCGATGATGTTGTAGGCGAAGCGATTGTTCCTCACCGTGAGCTTTCCCGCCGATTCCGGCGGCGCGTCGACGCGCAGGCCCACCGTGCAATGCAACACTTCATTGCCCTCGACCAGGGCGTCGTTGCTTTCCTTGAACACGATGCCGCCACCGCCGCCGGTCAGCGCATGGGCGACGTAATTGCCGCGCAGCACCAGGTCGGGCGAATACAGCACGATGATGCCGGTACCGGTGTCCGACAGGCGATTGCCCTCGATCACCAGGCGCGGCGAAAAGATCACGTGCATGCCGTAGCGACCGTCGACGAAATGGTTGCCCGCGATGCGGTTGTCCGCCGAGTTGGCGAAGGTGAGGTCGCGACCGCGCCGGAAGCGGTTGGCCTCGATGACGTTGTGCTGGCTGTACCAGAGCCGGATCGCGTCGCCGCGCATGCCGACCTCGAGCGGCTTGCCGGTGACGCGGTTGCGGGCCACGCGCGAGCGATTGACGCGCTTCAGGTGGATGCCGAACAGCACGTCCTCGATCACGTTGTCCTCGACCCGATGGTCGTCGCCTTCGAGCAGGATGCCGGCATCGACGCCGTCGTGCGATTCGCCGCTGCCACCGATGTGAAGGCCGCGCAGCGTGACGCCGTTGGCCGCGACGGATAGCACCGTGCCGCGCCCGCTGCCGACGATCCGCGCGCGGCCGAGACCGTCCAGCGTCAGCGGCTTGTCGATGCTTACGGGGCCGACATAGGAACCCGGCCTGAGTTGCAGCGTGCCCCCGGCCGGCGTGGCGTCGATCAGCGCTTGCAGTGAGGCCGCCGACGCGACAGGCAGTGCCAGCGCCAACAGGACCGTCAGCAGCAGCCTTGGCAGGATCAGGCGGAGTGACCCCACGGCAGGACCAGGACGATGGCCAGCAGCAGGCCGTGCGCGCTGGCGGAAAGGATGGTCAGCTTCAGCGCCGGCGCCAGTTGCTCCGGATGGGCGGCATTGGCCCACAGCACGCGCGCGGCGGCGATGCTGGCGACGACCGGCAACAGGGCGACCAACGCCAGCGACGGCAGCCGGCCGAGGGCAATCATCGCCAGCGGCCAGCCGTAGGCCAGCAGCGTGATCAGCGCGTAGCCCCAGCGCGCCGAATCCACACCGAGGCGCACCACCAGGGTGTTCTTGCCGGCGCCGGCATCGGCCTTCACGTCGGGGAACTGGTTGATGTAGAGCACGTTGGCCACCAGCAGCGCGAAGCCGAGGCCGCCCGCTACCGGGGAAAAATCGAAGCCGCGCCTCTGCACGAAATCGCTGCCGACCACCACCAGCAGCCAGCCTGCGGTGATGGCGAATTCACCGAGCCCGCGGCCTTGCAGCTTCAGCGGTGGCGCCGAATAGGCCCAGCCGACGATCAGGCCGGCCAGTCCGATCAGGATCAGGCCGGGATCGCTCACCGCCGTCAGCCACAGACCGGCCGGCACCACGGCCGCCAGCAGCGCATAGCCGAACACGCCGGTGGCGCGCTGGGACAGCACGCCGTTCTGGATGAAGCGGCTGCCGCCGGTGAAGGGAAACTGGCGCTCGGTGTTGGCGGCGTCGCAACCGGAGATGGCGTCGTAGTAGTCGTTGATCACGTTGGCGCCGGCATGGGCCACCAGGGCGAAGAACAGCGTCGCCGTGGCCAGCGCCGGCCCCAGCGCGATGCCGGCGTGCGCGGCAGTGGCCAAGCCGAGCAGGCAGCCGACGAAGGTGACGGAAAGGAAGGCCGGCCGCGTCGCCGCGAAATAGCGCAGCAACGGGTTGGGCAATGCGTCGAGCGTCGGTTCCAGCGGCTTCGTCATCGTTCGTCCTTGTCTATTTCAGCGCCGCTTCGGCGGCAGCGTCGAGTTCGGCGCGGTTCATCGCGCCCAGCTTGCTGGCGACTAGGTTGCCTTTGGGACCGATCGCCACGGTGAAGGGAAGTCCGGCGCGCGTGTTGCCCAGCGCCTGCATCAGTTCGATGCCGCCGGCCTTGGCCAGCAGCACGGTGTAGCTCATTTCGTAGGCCTTCATGAAGTCGCGCACGGACTCTGCCTTGTCTTCGAGGCCGATGCCGATCACGACCAGGCCGCGCTTGGCGTACTTGTCCTGGGCCTTGATCAGCTCCGGAATCTCGACGCGGCAGGGCGCGCACCAGCGCGCCCAGAAATTCACGATCAGCGGCTTGCCGCGAAAGGTTTCGAGCGCGACCGGCTTGTCCTCGCTGCTGACGAGCTTCGCGGCGAACAGGGCGTCGCTGCTTGCGGCGTGCGCCGTACCCAAAACCAGGAGCACGAGGACGAAAAATCGCCGTATCGCCAGCACCGACTTTTCAAACGAATGCCTCACGGCAGGTCACCCCGCTTGAATATCTGGTAACCCAGCGTCGCCGCCGCGACGCCGACGAGCGTGGGATAGACCACCGCGAACAGCTTGTAGCCGGTGGCGCCGAACAGGTCGAGGATCACATAGGCGGAAGGCCCGAGCACGATCAGTTGCGGATCGAACAGCGCCAGGGCGGCGGTGCGGAAGACTTGCAGCGGATTGGCCAGCGCCACGGTCACGGCGACCTCGGGCGAGACCTTGCCCTGGATCATGACGCCAAGCAGGATCAGGTCGAGGAACAGGAGCAGCGTCAGCCAGACCACGAAGGCCGCGCCCTGCGCCATGTCGGTGCTGCGCGCCAGCGCCGAGATCAGCATGCCGAGACCGAGGAAGCAGGCGCACATCACCGCCAGCAGGGCCGTGTAGTAGCCGAACATGCCCCAGGGCACCTCGATGCCGCGCACCAGGGCGATCAGCACGGCCAGCACCATGGCGGCGAACACCGGCAGGAAGATGACGATGTAGCGGCCGAGGATCTTTCCCCAGAACCAGGCCGCCAGCGACACCGGCAGCGAGAGCAGGTATTCGTAGACGCCGGCTTCGCGATCCCCGGCCACCGAACGCACCGTGGTGATCAGGACGAAGATCGGCAGGATCGCCATGGTGAGCTGGATGTAGGTCACCAGGAGGCGCGAGAGGCCAATGAAGCCGAGCACGCGCGATTCGGTCAGGCCGAAGAGGAAGAGCAGCGCCACGATGCCGCCGAAGACCAGGCTATAAACCTGGAACCAGCGCGCGCGCAGGGATTCGACGATATCGAGCTTGGCGGTGAGCCAGAGTTGTTTCATTTTGCTATTTTCCTTTGGCGAGCACATGAGCGCTCATCTCGCGAAAGTCGAAACTGCCGGCCTCGGCATAGGCCCGCGCCGACTGGTTGTAACCCATCGGCGACATCGCGCCGCCGCTGTAGTGGGCCTTGCGCGCATCCAGCCACTTGTCGCCCTTGCCCGTGGCATCAGCCACCCACAATCGGGTCGCCGGCTCGGCCATCCAGGGGAAATCCCTGGCCTTGTCGCGCATCCAGAACACGGCACAGCCGATGTCGTCGAACTTGAAAACGATGTTCTTCTCGCCACCGCGCATTTCGGCGGCGAAGCGGCGGTCCGAAATGGCCATCGAGCAGCGCACGCAGGTGTCGCGATCCCACTTGATCTCGGCCATGCCCTCGGGCCACTCGCCCTTGCCGCCGCAAGCGGAAAGCGCGGCCGCGATCGGCGTCAGTGCCAGGGCCCGGGTCGTGGCGGCGGCGAGGAAGCGGCGGCGATGCATCACTGGCTGCGTCCGCCGCCGGTTTCCTCCAGCGAGTAGTCGCTGATCAAGGCCACGTAGCGCGAGGTCATGCCCATGAAACGCAGGCGATCGGGACCGGGCACCACGCCTTCCCATTTCAGGCCGTCGCCGAGGTCGCGGAAGTTCCATGCCTGCATGGCCTTGGCGAAAGCCGCCTCGCTGCGCTTGATGGCGATGCGGCAGGCAAACTGGCCGGAAAGCGACACATCGTCGGCGACGCGGTCGTCGAGCACCACTTTGCCCATGTCCATCTCGATCACGCGATTCACCAGCGCCGAGACTTCGTTGAGGCGATGGCTGGAAATCAGCATGGTGGTGTCATCCTGGCGCTCGGCCAGGAGTTCGAAGAATATCTTGCGTGCCTCCGGGTCGAGGTTGGCCGCCGGTTCGTCCATGATCAGCAGTTTGGCCTCGCGGCCCAGGGCGATGGCAATCAGCAGCTTCTGCTTCATGCCGCCGGAAAGCTTGACGAAGGGCCGCGACAGTATCGGTTCGAGGTCGAGGCCCAGGCGCGCGGCCAGTTCATGGATTTTCGCCGGATCGGTGCCGCACAGCGCGGCGGAAAATTCGATCAACTGCGACACCGGCATTTTCAGCGGCGGCGGCAACTGTGGCACGAAGCCGATGCTGCCCAGCACCGCCGTGCGCTCCAGGCGCGGATCACGGTCGTTGATGCTGACCTTGCCTTCAAAGGCATATTCGCCGAGCAGGCAGCGGATCAGCGTGGTCTTGCCGGCTCCGTTGGAGCCGATCAGGGCAACGCGCTCGGCCAGCCCGATCTCCAGGTTGATGGCGTCGAGCACGCGGGACTTGCGAAAGCTCTTCGCGACATTTTCAAAACGAATCATGGTGGGTTCATAACAGCTTGGAGAGGCCTTTGACCTCGAACTTGAGCGAGCCGGTCGGGCAGGTGTCGACACACAATCCACAGCGCGTGCAATCCGGGCCGAGCGGAACTTCGACATCGACGGCACGGCCCTTGATCACGGTGTCCAGCACATGCGGCACCAGGCAGACCTTGCGGCAGTCGCCTTCGTGGAAGCAGTTTTCCAGGCGATACTTGACGCGCACCGGCGAGAAGATGCCGACCACGCCGTAGGTGAGGCCGATCGGGCAGGCATAGCGGCACCAGGCACGGCGCGAGAAAAAGACCTCGAACACCAGCAGCGCCAGCACCCACAGCAGGGCCAGGCCGGGCCCGTAAATCAGGGCGCGCGAGACGATGCCGGTGGGCGAAATCGACTCGAAAACGGTGTATCCGGTGGCGACTGCAAGCGCCGCAAAAACCAGCCAGGAGCCGGTGCGCAGACGCCGATCGATGGCCTGGTCGGTCACCAGCTTCTTCTTCACCAGCCAGAGGTGGATGCTCTCCGCCCATTCCGCCAGCAGGTGGTAGGGGCAGACCCAGGAGCAGAATGTCCGCCCGCCCAGCAGCAGCCAGAGGACCAGCACGGTGCCGGTGCCGATCACCAGATTGACGATGATGTGCTTGTGCGCCAGCATCACCTGCAAGGCCGAGTTCAGGTCGATCAGGTGGAAGCCGATGAAGCGCGATGCGGTCAGCGCGCCTTCGAGGATCTGGATGTCGAGCCAAAAGGACACGGTGAAGAACAGGTTCACGAAGATCAGCGCCGCCCAGCGCCGGTTGCGCCAGGTGTGCACCTTCTTCGCGTTCTCGTGAGCCAGCATCGCCGCCTGCAGGCGTTCCTTGTTGGTGGCGCGCTTGAGGACATGGATCTGCTGCGCGCGCTCGGAAATCGACGGCGGCTTGCGCGCCTCGCGCCCGAACATCACGGCGATCTGGTCGAAGAAGCGGCGTTTGAGGAAAGAGTTCATGTGTTCCACACCTCCCGCGCATCGACGACGATGCAGGTCGGCTCGACCGGGCAGATCATCTCGCAGACACCACAGCCGACGCAGGGCTCATGCACCACCGGTGACTTGCGCAGACTGCCGTCGGGCGCATAGACGGTCTCGATGCTGATCGCCCCCTTGACCGGACATTCGCGCACGCACAGGTCACACTCGGCGAGGTCGTAAGGATGGTCGGCGATCTTGATCGGCTTCCAGCGATCGACCTCCATGTAGCGCATGCGCGCTTTGAAGTCGGCGCCGCGCACCTGGCCCTTGAAACCCTTGCCCTGGATCGCCAGGCAAGCCTCGGGGCGCGTCAGGCGGGCAACGCCGATGCGTTCGGAAAGATTAAGCGTCGGTTCGGCGTCCTTCTCCTTGGCCTTGAGGATGGGTGCCGCCGCCAGCTTGGCGCCCTTGCGCGTGCCGAGGAAAGCCGGCTTCTTGTACACCAGCGACCCGGTCGGACAGGCGAGGATGCACTGCACGGCATCGCAGGAGAAATCGCAGGCCTGTTCGCGCGCGTCGATGTAGGGCGCGCCGACGCCGAAGCCGTCAATCAGGTCGGCCAGCTTGATCGCCTGCACGGGGCAGACCTGAACACATTGCCCGCACTTGATGCAGGAGGAGAGGAAATCCTTTTCGTCGAGCGCCCCGGGCGGTCGCAGGCGCTTGGTGCGCGCATAGACCAGCGGCAGGAAGCCGGACAGCGCGGCGCCCGTCACCCCGCCGGTGAGCAGGATGGTACGCAACCACTTGCGCCGCGCCTGTTGCATGCGCTCCCGCGAGAGAGGCGGCTTGGCCGGGACAACGGGGGGTTTCGACTCGCTCATCCTGTCACCTTGCTCTTGACCAGCTCCGGTTTGATGAAACGCGGCGTGCCATCCTTCAGTGTCAACTCCGGCGACGAGAAGGGCGCCAGCCGCTCGAGAAAATCCAGCAGTTCCATCACCGGCGAGTTCTTGAAAAATCGCGCCGGAGGCATTTCGATCCATATCTGGTCGGCATAGGCATACAGCTCGTAGGGCGTGTCGCCCACCCGGTTGCCATCGCGATCGAAGCCCTGATAGTCGTCCCAGTAGTTGCCGCGCCATTCGTTGCGCCCGGATTCGCCGCGCCCGGCCTGCACCACGTTGGTCAGGTTTCCCTCAAAGACATTGTCGGTGACCACGTTGCCGCCCAGTTCGCTGGTCAGCTTCACCGCGATGCCATTGTAGGCAAATCGATTGTTGCGCATCCAGATCTTGCTGTCGGGCTGGAAGGGAGACAGGTCGGAACCGATGCCGACCGCGCAATAGATGATCTCGTTGCCCTCCACCACGGCATTGCTGGCCTCCTTGAAACCAACCGCCATGCCGGCCGCACCGGTGGCGTGCGAAATCAGGTTGTTCCGCAGCACCCCGCCCTCGGTGTACATGAAATACACACCCACCGCGTTGTCGTAGAAGCTGTTGCCCTCGACCACGTTGTTGTTGGCGAACATGAAGTGGATCGAATAGCGGCTGCGCCGGCCGACATTTCCGCGAAAGACGTTGTCGTTCGAATACCAGGCCACCATGTCTCGCGAATCGGTGACTTCGTTGCCCTCGACCAGGTTGCGGTTGCTGTACCACAGGCGCAGGCCGTCGCCGCGCACGCCGAGATCGCGCGGCTTCGAGCTCACCTTGTTGTTCCTGACGATGCTGTCGCTCGACTGCTTGAGGTCGATGCCGAACAGGCAGTTGTCGATTACCACGTTTTCGATCACGTTGCGGTGGCCGCGGACATCCAGACACGAATCGTCGGTATCGTGCGAATCGCCGGAACCGGTCAGGTGCAGGCCGCGCAGCGTGGCGCCAGCGGTTTCCACCGAGAACACCGTGCCCCGGTCCCCGGCATCGATGGTGACCTTGCCATCACCGTCGATGACCAGCGGCTTGGTCAGCACCACCGGGCCCGCGTAGCTTCCCGGCGGCGGCCGCAGGGTCGAACCGGCCGGCGCCGCGTCGACCAGGATCTGGAAGGGCTTCAGGCCATGCACGCGCTTGTCGCGCTCGTGGAGCATGAAGGTGGGCTTGGGCCGATCGACGCCGACCCTCGGCGCCGTGGACAAGTCCGCCGTCGCTCCAAGGGAGGGCGGGCTTGCCTCGTCGCGGTCGGCGGGGCTTGCCACCAGCAGGGAGGAAACGCCAAGCAGCAGGGCCGGCAGCAGTCGGACCCGGTGCGCGTTCATGACGCCGGGTTCCTCAGGACTCGCGCAACTGCTTGCGACGCAGCAGCAATGCCAGCGCCAGGCAAGCGGAAGCTATCAGCAGCAGCGCGTAGCCCCAGTAAGGGTAGGAATAGGTGGAAAACTGCGCGACCTTGCCCTCGCCGAACACGGTGGGCATGAAGGGCTTGACCGTGAAAGCGCCCCAGGGATGCATGTTGTGGCCGAAGAACCACAGCCAGCCGGCATACTCGATGACGAAGAAGACCGGCATCAGCGCAGGAACCAGCGCCAGCAGAAGCGAGAAGCCGCGGAATTTCGCGACGCCGGCGACGACGATGGCCATGGCCACCATCAGGCCGACGATCACCGCCGTCGTAACGACACGCACGTTGTCGCCCCAGGCCTTGATCTTGTCGGGTTCCTTGAAGAAGGTGCCGGCTTCCTCGACATAGACGGCGATGTGGCTCTCCATGTGCCCCAGGGCGAACTGGTGCACCACCATCCAGACCGCGACTGCGGCAAAGCCGGCGGCAAGCACCAGGGCACGCTTGCGGCCCTCGGGCGTGATGAACCCCAGCAGCATCACCGCGAAGAAGCCGAAGAAGAACTTGGCCAGTGGTTTCTCGACCGGCGCACCGGTCGAGATCGGGAACATGCCCACGTAATGGTTGATGGTGTTCATCTCGTGCACGCAGTCAAGACCTTCCGCATCCTTGTTGACGTTCTTCTTCGCGTCGAGGATGGGGTTGAAGCGTTCCACGGAGTGGTCGAGGTCCTTTTGCAGCACTTCGTCGGCCATGCGCGTGCCCTTGCCGGCGGCGCGGCAGCCGTTATACACGCCGTCGAAATGAAAGTGGATGCGGATGCCGTCCGGAAACGCGTCCTTGGGGTAGTTGGGTGCCGTCAGCGATACCCACCAGATCGGCGAAAAATAGGCGGCAATCAGGGCCGTCAGGCCGATCAGGGTTAGAACCGTGATCAACCGGTTCTGCTTGCTTTGGTCTTGCATGATGTACTCGCTGTCAGGGGATGATGCCGCCCGCCTGCGTTCCGCGCTCCGGATGAGCGCGGAAGCTTCGGATCGCTGTTATTTCTTCTTCGCGCCGCCCTTGGCCGGGCCGGCTTTGCACATCGAGCCCGGCATGGAAAGGCTGGCCTGGTAGGCCGAAATCGCCACCAGTTGGTCATTGGTGTAGGGCTTGATCACCTTGACCATGTCCGGATTGGCGTTGCGGCGATGGCCGTCACGGATCTCGGTCATCTGGCGCAGCAGGTACTTGTAGTGCTGGCCGGCGAGCACGGGATAGAACTTCTCCTTGACGCCTTCGCCGTTGGCCTTGTGGCACTCGACGCACTGCTTTTCGTAGAGTTCCTTGCCGGCGGCGACCTGCTTCGCGGCGTCGGGGCCCTCGTATTTGCCGTGGTCGACCGGGATGCACAGGCTCTGGATGTAGGCCGCAGTGTCTGCCAGGTCCTGATGGTCGGTCATTTCCTTGGCGAAGGGATACATCGTCGGGTTGTCGCGCAGGCCCATGCGAATGTCGGCCATCTGCTTGATCAGCACCGTGCTGTGCTGGCCGGCGAGCTGCGGGAAGGTGCCGTCGGAGCGCCCGGCGCCGGAAGGCAGGTGGCAGGCGCCGCAGATTTCATAGGTTTCCTTGCCGCGCTTGACGTCGCCCTTCTTGTCCAGGGCTTCCTTCAATTCACCTTCCATCTTCGCCCACTGGTAATCCTTGGACTCGATGCCGGCGGCCTTCGGCGCGGGCGGCGCGGCCAGCGCGAAGGCGGGAACCAGGGCCAGCGAGAGCGCCACGGTAAGTATCTTGTGCATTTCGTTTCCTCAGTGTTGGTTAGCCTGAAGCCATTATCTGTCCAGGCATATTAGCATTCATTGATAGACATCAAGCCGCTAGGCGCGGAGGCCGGGCTCACTTGATTTCCGACAAATATTTCGCGAGTTGCTTGATTTCCTCGTCCGACACCAGATGCATGACCCCCTTCATCGCTGCGGAGTTCCCGTTGGCGCGCGCGCCGCTCTTGATGTCCTGCATCTGCTTTTCGGCGTACTTCGCGTTCTGTCCGGCGAGCTTGGGGTATTCCGGGGTCAGCGGCTTTTTGGCGTCCTTGCCATGGCAGGCAATGCAGGTCTTTTCCAGGTAGAGCGCCTTGCCGTCGGCGAGCACGGGGGCGGCAAAGCCGGCGGTGGCGGCGAGGGCAAGAATCAATTTGATGTTCATGGGTATATCTCCTCAAAAGAAAAAACGGGGGGCAGAGTAACTCTGCCCCCCGGTTGCTGCCTTGATTTAAGCCAAATTACTTGACCTTCTTGGCTCCGTTCTGCTCCAAGTAGGTCTTGGCGCGCAGCCCGAGGTCGGCGGTCTTGACCTGGTATTGCCAGATCTGCTCGGCCCACAGGTTGGCGTTCTCCCAGTCCTTCTTGGCGGCGAAGCCTTCATGCTTCTCCTTCAGGCCCTTGGTCTTGCCGAGCTGGTCGAAGGCGTCTTCCACCATCGCCACGACATCCGGGAAGTCCTTGTAGTTGACGCTGGTGATGTAGGCCACGACGGAGTCGATGATCGCCTGGGTGTCGGCCACCTTCTTCACGGTCGCCTTGTAGTCGGCTTCCGTGTAGCTGCCCTGGGCCAGCGTCGTCTTGGTCGGCTTCCAGCCCTTCGGCTTGACCAGCAGGTAACCCTGCATCTCGAGGTGCAGCGCGGAACAGAACTCCGTGCAATAGTAGGGATAGACGCCTTCCTTGTCAGCCTTGAACTTCACCGCAACCGTCTTGCCTGGCTCCACCGACGCGTGCACGTTGTAGGTCGACACCGTGAAGCCGTGGGTCTCGTCCTGCGCGCGCTCGAGGTTGGTCAGGTTGATCGTCACTTCGTCGCCGACATCGACTTCGATGGTTTCCGGCGTGATGTGCGAGCGGATCAGGGTGGCGAAGACCTCGACCTTGTTGCCCTTCTTGACCGTCTTTTCCTCGCCGGCACGGACCGCGCCCGGATGCGGCTTGTCGGTGCGGCTGTCGGTGCCGACCTTGTAGCGCACCGCGGGCTTCAGCTTCTTGGCATCGATGGCCACGACATAGTGCGGCTCGCCCAGCGGCAGCGGCATGTCATACAGCAACTGCATCTTGTCGTTGCTGATGTCGATGAGCTGGTGGTTCTGCGGATGCAGCGGGCCGATCGGCACGAAGCGGTCGATCGCCAGCTTGTTCAGCGCGACGAGGTACTTGCCGGCCGGCTTGGTCGAATCGCCTTCCATGGTCATCAGGTGGCCGATGTTGTAGTGCACGCTGATCTTGTCCAGCACCTTGCCTTCGCAGAAGTTCCACTTCGCCACCTGCGAATCGACGTACAGCGACGTGTAGGCCACGCAGGGCTTGCTGTCGTACTGGGTATGCAAGGGGCCGAGGCCCAGCGATACCTGGGTATGCAGCGCATCCTTCATCGCGATTACAGGAATACCGTAGGGATCCTTGGATTCGAACTTGCCCGCCTTGATGGCGGCCATGATCTTCTCGAAGGAATAGACGGAAACGTGTGTGTCGAGCTTGCCGGCCACGGTGAGGAACTTGCCGTCCGGGGTCACGTCGACGCCGTGCGGCGACTTGGGTTCCGGAATCAGGAAGAGGATGCCTTCCTTGACCGCCGTTTCCATCATCAGCACGTCATGGCCGTTGATCTTCTTGGCCTTGCCCTGGGCCACCAGTTCGGCGGCTTTCTTCCAGTTGATCACGTGCAGGTAGTCGGTGTCCTTGGCGGAGCAGCCTGCCTCGTAGGGCGGACGTCCCTTTTCGATGCCGCCGACGTAGCGTTCGCTACAGAAGGAGTTGGTGAAGGACCATCCATCCGAAGGCCCCTTGCCGAGGTCGGACAGATCCTGGGAATACGGAGGCAGTTCGAGGGAAAACGACTTTTTCGGATCGATGCGGCCTTCCTTGCGGTCGAACTTCCAGTAAGTCACGCCACCACGGTACTTCTCGTTGAACTCTTCGAGCGGGTAGAACTTCTTGTTCTCCAGCGGAGCCGCATACTGCGCGGCTTCCATCACATACTCCGTATTGCTGGTGACGAAGGCGCCGCCGTGCTCGGACTTGAAGACCGGGTTGACCACGATCTGCTTGGTCTCGAAGTCGCGCAGGTCGATAACCGCCAGGCGCGGATTGGCCTTGTCGTTGATGAAGAGGAACTGGCCGTCATACTCGCCATTGGTCTCCGAGATGGCCGGGTGGTGGGTGTCACCCCAGGTGATGTCCTTGCCGTCGATGCGACCCTGCTTCAGCACGGCCTTCGAGCTTTCGTCGAAGCCGTAGCCCTGCCAGGGTTCGGGAGTGAAAACGCCGATGTACTTGAGGATGCGCATCGAGGGGATGGCGTATACGATGACTTGGCCCGACTGCCCGCCCGAGCTGAAGGCGACGAATTCGTCACGCTTGCCGGTCGGCACGTAGGTCTTGGCCGCCGCCAGCAGGTCCTGCTGGCTCAGGTTGCGCCGTTTCAGCACGTCCTGCAGGCTTTCCGACGACCAGCTGGCCGTCGCCGCCAGGCCCATGCCGGCTGCGATAAGCAGCGTCGTGGCCCGCTTGCTAAACTGTTTCATGTCTTAACTCCCATTCCGGTTGATACTGCGGATTTACTGCTTTCGATGATTCCATCCCCGTGATTCCGATCCTGCCATCGCGCTGCGACAATTCGCCACAGCGGCAATTTGTCGCACATTCTAAACCCGCCCATTACCTAGTCAACCTTGATGTGCGTCAACAACCCGATCTCTGGACCATTATTGAGACTTCCGTAATTCATGACATCACCACAAGGTAGCCTGCATCCAGCAAGCGGCGATGATCGAGGGGCGCTTTTGAGCGCTCTTGAGTTTGTTGCGTGCGGTCGTGTGCAGTTCGCTCAGAT
>NZ_JAFLDR010000048.1 GCF_017302275.1 Sulfuritalea sp. | reverse complement strand
GCGTGCTCGACCTCGCCAGCGGCCCCGGCCTGCTGGCCCGCATGGCGCAACAGGCCGTCGGCGCGAGCGGCCTCGCCGTCGCCAGCGACATCAGCGAAGGCCAGCTCGCCTGCTGTCCCGATTTGGCACGCGTCGCCGCCGATGGAGAGGCGCTGCCCTTCGCCGATGGCAGTTTCGAGCGCGTGCTGTGCGGCCTGGGCCTGATGTTCTTCCCCGACGAACATGCCGCGCTCAAGGAAATGCGCCGCGTGCTGCGCGCCGACGGCCTGCTCGCGCTGTCGGTCTGGGGTCGCGCCGAGGAGGTACCGCTGGTCGAGGCGGCGCTGGCCTGCATGCGTCGCCTGCTGCCACCGCCCAAGGTGGCGCGGCCCTCGATCTTCCGTTTCGGCGATCCCGGCGAGCTGGATCGCCGTCTCGCCAGCGCCGACTTTTGCGACCGCGACATCCGTCCTTGCCGGATCACCGTCGATTTCCCCGATGCCGCCGCCTACTGGCAGGGCTTCCTCGACCTCGCCGGCGGCGCGGCGGAAAGCCTGTCCCGGCTGCCCCCGGGAAAGCAGCGCGAGCTCGCCGTCGCGGTCGCCGAAGAGCTTGCGCCGCATGCCCTGGCGGGCGGCTTCCGGCTGACCAGCACGGTGCTGGTCGCCACGGCCAGACCGGTATAATCGGCCGCCTCGCTTCCCGCTCAAGCCCCGTCCGGGCTGCTCCCCTCCATGAATGTCCTGTTTGAAGAGGACGGCGCTTTCCGTGCCGGCGGCGTGCTGGCCGACAACGTGACCTCGCTGCAGATCGAACTGCCCTCGGGCAAGCGCAGCAAGGTCAAGGCCGCCAACGTCCTGCTGCGCTTCGCGACGCCGGCCCCCGGGGAACTGCTGGAGCGCGCCGAGGCCGACGCGGAAGGCATCGACGTTGATTTCCTCTGGGAGGTCTGCGGCGAAGCGGAATTCGGCTTCGAGGAACTCGCCGCGGAATACCACGGCGCCAAGCCGGATCCGGTGCAGGCCGTCGCCGTCCTGCTGCGCCTGCATTCGGCGCCCATCCATTTCCACCGCAAGGGGCGCGGGCGCTTCCGCAAGGCGCCACCGGAGATCCTGCAAGCCGCGCTGGCCGGCCTTGAGAAGAAGCGCCAGCAGGCCGCCGCCATCGAGCGCATGGTGACGGAACTCGCCGCAGGCCGCCTGCCTGCCGAGTTCCCCACTGTCCTGCCGCAACTGATTTACAAGCCCGACCGCAATCGCCCGGAGGCCAAGGCGCTCGAAGCGGCCTGCGGCGAAACCGGCAAGTCGGCGGCACGCCTGCTGTTCGAAGCGGGAGCGCTGCCCTCGACGCACGACTACCACCTGGGCCGCTTCCTGTTCGAGTTCTTCCCCGAGGGCAAGGGCGGCACGGGATTCCCGGCTTACGAGCCCCCTCGTGCAATTGGCGCGCAGCGCCTGACCAGTAGCCCCCCGCCCACGGCTGGCTTTGCACAGCCAGCCGGCTACGGCAGCGCAGAGCAGTGCTCTGCGAAACCCTGCCTTCGCCCCCGGGAAGGGGGACGGGGGGATGGCTCAACCCATGGCGATGCCGAAGGCATCGACCTGCCGCTCGCCGAAGTGGCCGCGTTCAGTGTCGACGATGCGCATACGACGGAAATCGACGACGCATTTTCGGTTACCGCCAAGCCGGACGGCGGCTGGAAAATTGGCGTCCATATCGCCGCGCCGGGCCTCGGCTTCGGCCCGGATTCCGACCTCGGCCGCATCACCCGCGAAAGGCTGTCCACGGTCTACATGCCGGGGCGCAAGATCACCATGCTTCCGGAGGACGTAGTCGAGCATTTCACGCTGGCCGCCGGCCAGACCGCGCCGGCCATCTCGCTCTACCTCGACGTCGCGAGCGACCTGCGCCTGCTCGGCCATGAAACCCGCATGGAGCGCGTGCCCATCGTCGCCAACCTGCGCCATCACGACATCGAGCCCTTGTTCAACGCCGATACGCTGGCGCAAGGCCTCGCCGACTTTCCCTGGCGCGACGAACTGAAGCTGCTCTGGGAATTCGCCCAGGTGCTCGAAGCCGGGCGCGGCAAGCCCTCGGACAACGGCAACCGCAAGGACTACAACTTCATCGTCGATTGGAACGCCGACAGCGGCATCGCGGTCGAGCCGGGCATGGGGCACGTCGGCATCGACGAACGCGCGCGCGGCAGCCCGCTCGACACGCTGGTCGCCGAACTGATGATCCTGGCCAATGCCACCTGGGGCGCCATGTTGCGCGATGCCGGCATTCCCGCGCTGTATCGCGTGCAGACGGCGGGCAAGGTGCGCATGAGCACGGTCGCCGCCGCCCACGAAGGACTCGGCGTCGAGTGCTACGCCTGGTCGTCCTCGCCCCTGCGGCGCTACTGCGACCTGCTCAACCAGTGGCAGTTGATCGCGTTGCTGCGGGGCGAACCGCCACCCTTCCCGCCGAAATCGGCCGACCTGCTGGCGGCCATGCGCGACTTCGAACTGACCTACGCCGCCTACGCGGAATTCCAGCGCGGCATGGAACGCTACTGGTGCCTGCGCTGGCTGTTGCAACAGGGCGCGACCACGGCCAGGGCGCGGGTGCTGCGCGAAACCTTGCTGCGGCTCGACGAGATCCCGCTGGTCGCCCGCGTGCCCTCGGTGCCCGATCTGCCGCGCGGCGCGCACGTGCTGCTCGGTGTCGAGGGCATCGACCTGCTGGAGGCCGAACTGCGCCTGCGCTACATCGAGCAGGCACCCGAATTGGCGGCCAATGACGGCTCTGATGGCGACTTCGCCGACGACGGGGACGGCGAACTGACGGCGTAAAATCGACGGGCTCATGCCTATCCCGTCCAGCCTGTCGCGCGCTTCCCTGCCTTCGCTGCCACGCCTGCCATGGCCGGGCTTCCTCGCCGCCATGGATCCGCCGCGGCGCAACCTGACGCTCGCGCTGGGCGCTTCGCTGCTGCTGCATGGCATGCTGCTCGCGGTCCGCTTCACGCCGCCGGATTTCGTCGACCGTGCGCGCGAACGCGCGCTGGAAGTCATCCTGGTCAACAGCAAGAGCAAGAGCAAGCCCAGCAAGGCGCAGGCCAAGGCGCAGACCAACCTCGACGGCGGCGGCAATACCGAGGAAGACCGCCGCGCCAAGACGCCGCTGCCGCCCTCGGCCAATGTCCGGGAAGGCGACCAGCTGGTCGATGCGCAGCGTCGCGTCGCCGAACTCGAAGCGCAGGCGCAGATGCAATTGACGCGGCTGAAGGGCGAGCGCCCGGTCAACGCCGAGCGGACCAGGCCCGAACCCAACCCGACCCCCGACACGGCGCGCACCGGCCTCGACCTGGCTTCCAGCGCCATGGCAATCGCCCGACTCGAAGGCCAGATCGCGCGGCAGATGGAGGAGTACAACCAGCGCCCGCGCAAGAAATTCATCGGCGCCCGGGTCGAGGAATACCGCTTCGCGCAGTACGTCGAGGACTGGCGGCAGAAGATCGAGCGCATCGGCAACCTCAACTACCCCGCCGCCGCCAGGGGGCGCCTTTACGGCAGCCTGGTGCTTACCGTAATCATTAAGGCCAATGGCGACTTGGAAAAGGTTGAAGTCAACCGTTCCTCGGGCCAGAGCCTGCTCGACGACGCGGCTCGGCGCATCGTGCAAATGGCGGCGCCCTACGCCCCCTTCCCAGAGTCGATCCGGCGTGACACCGACGTGCTGGAGATCACCCGCACCTGGACCTTTACCAACGCGGATCGTCTGCGTTCGGATTGAGAATGCAGTCATGACCGACCGCTACGCCGTATTTGGCAATCCCGTCGGACACAGCAAGTCGCCACGCATCCATGCACTGTTTGCGAGGCAGACCGGCCAGGACATCAGCTACGAGGCGATCCTCGCACCGGTGGACGGCTTCGCCGCAACGGTCAGCGCCTTCATCGCAAGCAAGGGCGGCCCGGTGCGCGGCGTCAATGTCACGGTGCCCTTCAAGGAGGACGCCTTCCGCCTCGCCACGCAGCGCACCGCGCGAGCCGAAGCCGCCGGTGCGGTGAACACGCTAAGCTTCGACGCCGGCACCATCGTCGGCGACAACACCGATGGCGCCGGCCTGGTGCGCGACCTGAAGAACAACCTCGGCTGCGATCCGGCCGGGCGCCGCATCCTGCTGCTGGGCGCCGGCGGCGCCGCGCGCGGCGTGCTCCTGCCGCTGCTGCTGGAACGCCCCGCCGAACTCGTGATCGCCAACCGCACCGAGGAAAGGGCGGCGCGCTTGGCGCTCGAATTTGCCCGCCTGCCGGAATGCGCGGTCGGCGCCAAACCGGACGCCGTCGGCTTTGCGGGCCTTGCCGGACGCGCCTTCGACCTGGTGATCAATGCCACCTCGTCGGGCCTGAGCGACAGCGAAATGCCGTTGCCCGCCGCGGTCTTCGCACCGCGCTGCGTCGCCTACGAGATGGTTTATGGGCGCGACACGCCCTTCATGAAGCAAGCGCGTGCGGCCGGCGCGCGGGTCGCCGACGGACTCGGCATGCTGGTGGAACAGGCGGCCGAAGCCTTCTTCGTCTGGCGTGGTGTCCGGCCGCATACGGCGCCGGTGCTCGCCGCGCTGTCACGCGGGTCATGATGCGGGTCATGACTATTGATCGCAGCGAACCAACTAGTCGCCCCCGCCCGGGCGGAGGTTGGGGGCGTGAGAAGGGGAATTCGCGAAGCATGCTTCGCGCCGTGCAAGGGGGGGCGTTGAATTCGCCATTGCGTTGCCGGATGGCAACGCAATGAGACCGGCGCCGCGCTGGCTGAAACTCGGCCTGGCGACCCTGTTCGGCGTGCTGCTGCTTTGGCAGGCCTGGTACCTGGGCTGGGTGGTTTGGTGGAAATGGTTCAATCCGGGAACCACAAGCTTCCAGAGCCAGCGCCTGGATGAAGCACGGCAGAAGAATCCCCGGGCCGAGCTCAAGCGCCAGTGGGTGCCCTACGAGAAGATCTCGGTGCAGCTCAAGCGCGCCGTGATCGCCGCCGAGGACGACAAGTTCGTCGACCACGAAGGCTTTGACTGGGAAGGCATCCAGAAGGCCCTGGAAAAGAACCAGAAGAAGGGCAAGGTCGTGGCCGGCGGCTCGACCATCTCGCAGCAACTGGCGAAGAACCTGCTGCTGTCGCCGACCAAGTCGTTTATGCGCAAGGGCGAGGAAGCCATCATCACGGTCTGGATCGAACTGTTGTGGGACAAGCGGCGCATCCTCGAGGTCTACCTCAACGTCGTCGAATGGGGCGACGGCGTGTTCGGTGCCGAAGCCGCCGCAAAGCGCTACTTCGGCGTCTCCGCGGCACAACTCGGTGCTGAACAGGCGGCGCGCCTGGCCGTGATGCTGCCCGCGCCGCGCCGCTACGAACGCAACCCCCATTCCGCCTACCTGAACGGGCGCACCCAGCTGATCCTGGGCCGCATGGGCGGCGCGGAAGTGCCATGAGCAAGGGCGAACGCGAATAGAATACCGCCGCCATGTCCGAACACATCGAAACCCAGGCCAACGACGACCTCGACGCGCAGCAACGTGCCGCCGAGCAGGACAAGCTGCGCCTGGTCGAGGAACTCCTGGCGCGCCAGAAGCGGGTCGAGAGCGTGGTGCATCGGCAGGGTCACGACGGACCACGACAACAGCTCGTCGAGAACCTGGTGCACATCCAGCACCTCGAGGAACTGCGCGCCAAGCTGGAGCAGATGCCCTCGGATGCCATCGCGCGGATTCTCGAAGCCCTGCCGCCGGATGACAGTCTGGTGGTGTGGGAACTGGTGGCGAAGGCGCGCGGCGAGGAAATCCTCGACGAATTGTCGGATGCCCTGCGCGATACGCTGCGCGAATCGCTGCCGGCCGCTCCGGCGGCGCCGGCCCTGCCGCGCACGCCGATCAAACTGAATGCCTTCGAGTTGAAGAACGGTCGCCTGCGCCAGATCGAAGTGGACAGCAAAGAGGACCTCGCCGCCACGACGCCGATCTGGGTGGACCTTCTCGCTCCGTCCATGGAAGAACGGCAATGGGTCGCGGAAATCTTCCAGCTGACGCTGCCGGATGCCGACGACCTGACCGACCTCGAGGAATCGGCGCGCTTCTACATCGAGGAAAACGGCGAAGTACATCTGCACTCGGCCTTCCTGCTCGACAAGGAGGACGAGTCGCGCAACGTCGCAGTCGCCTTCATCCTGCACAACAACATCCTGTTCTCGATGCGGGACGAGGAACTGCCGGTGTTCCGCCTGCAGCGCCTGCGCGCGCGGATCCAGCCGGGCTATGTCTCGGAAGGCAAGGACGTGTTGCTCGACCTTTACGGCGCCGACGTCGAATACTCCGCCGATGCGCTGGAGGACATCTACGCCGAGCTGGAAAAGGTCAGCCGAACCGTGCTGACGCCCCAGGTCACCGACGATGAGGCGGCCGAGATCCTCTCCGACATCGCCAAGGAGGAGGACCTCAACGGACGCATCCGGCGCAACGTGCTTGATACGCGGCGCGCGCTGTCCTTCCTGATGCGCAGCCGGTTGTTGTCGACCGACCAGCACGACGACGCGCGCCAGATCCTGCGCGACATCGATTCGCTGGACGGCCACACGTCCTTCCTGTTCGGCAAGATCAACTTCCTGATGGATGCCACGGTCGGCTTCATCAACATCAACCAGAACAAGCGCGTGTCCAAGCTGACCACCATCAGCGTTGTGTTCGTGCCGCTCAACATCATCGCCGGCATCGGCGGCATGTCGGAGTTCTCGATGATGACCCAGGGCGTGTCGTGGCCGGTGGCTTACGGCGCCTTCACGGTCGCCATGGGGCTCTTCGGCTGGGGTACCTTCGTCACGCTGCGCTGGCTCGAAACGCGCAAGGCAAGGAAACTGCTGGCGGCTCGTCGCGCCGGACACGAGGGCTGATCGCCTCCGGCTTCCGCCGCTATTTCGTCACCAGTTTCAGCCCGAGTATCCCGGCCACGATCAGGCCGATGCAAACCAGCCGCGCCACCTCGCGCGATTCGTTGAACAGCAGCATGCCCAGCAGCGCCGTGCCCACCGCTCCGATGCCGGTCCACACCGCATAGGCCGTGCCCACCGGCAGGGTTTTCAGCGACCAGGCCAGCAGTACCACCGAAGCGGACATCGCCGCCAGCGTCCAGGCGCTGGGCACCAGCCGCGTGAAACCTTCGGTGTACTTGAGGCCGACCGCCCAGGCGATTTCACACAGGCCGGCGACCAGCAGCACGCCCCAGGCCGCACCAGGACTGAGCAGCGGCATCGAATTACGCCCCCATCGCCGTGTCGCCAGTAGCCTGTCCTGAGCCTGTCGAAGGGCCGACTTTTCGCGGAGTTGCCGGCTCAGCCGGCGGCGAAGATGGCGTCGGCCGCCGCTACCGTGGCGGCTATGTCGGCCTCGCTGTGCGCGGCGGAAACGAAGCCGGCCTCGAAGGCCGAAGGCGCCAGATACACCCCGGCATCGAGCATGGCGTGGAAGAAGCGGTTGAAGGCCTCCTTGTCACTGGCCATCACTTCGGCATAGGAGGTCGGGGGCGTGGCGGCGAAATACACGCCGAACATGCCACCCACCGATTGCGCGGATAACTTCACGCCATGCTTCTTCGCCGCGCCTGCAAGGCCCTCGACCAGCGTCCGGGTCGTCGCCGCAAGCGCCTCGTAGAAACCTGGCGCGGCGATCTTCTTCAGCGTCACCAGGCCCGCCGCCACCGACAGCGGATTGCCCGACAGCGTGCCGGCCTGGTACACCGGTCCCAGCGGCGCAATCTTTTCCATGATGTCGCGGCGTCCGCCGAAAGCGCCCAGCGGCATGCCGCCGCCGACCACCTTGCCGAAGGTCGACAGGTCGGGCGTGATGCCGTACAAGCCCTGTGCGGAGCCCGGTCCGACGCGAAAGCCGGTCATGACTTCGTCGAAGATCAGCACAGCGCCGTGCTGCGTGCACAGCTCGCGCATGGCGGCGAGGAATTCGGGTTTGGGCGCAATCAAATTCATGTTGCCGGCCACCGGCTCGACAATCACGCAGGCGATAGTCTTGCCGTGCCTGGCGAAGGCATCGCGCAAACCTTGCGCGTCGTTGTAGTCGAGCACCAGCGTGTGCTGCGCCAGATCCGCCGGCACGCCGGCCGACGAGGGATTGCCGAAGGTCAGCAGGCCGGAACCGGCCTTGACCAGCAGGCTGTCGCCGTGACCGTGGTAGCAGCCCTCGAACTTGACGATCATGTCGCGTCCGGTGAAGCCGCGCGCCAGGCGGATCGCGCTCATGGTGGCCTCGGTGCCGGAGGACACCAGTCGCACCATGTCCATGCTCGGCACCCGCGCCACCAGCAGTTCGGCCAGTTCGATCTCCGCCTCGGTCGGCGCACCGAAGGAAAGCCCCTTCGCCGCGGCTGTCTGCACCGCAGCCACCGTGTCGGCATCGGCATGACCGAGGATCAGCGGGCCCCAGGAACCGACATAGTCGAGGTAGGCCTTGCCGTCGGCATCCCAGACGCGCGAGCCTTCGCCGCGCGTGAAGAAGCGCGGTGCCCCGCCGACGGAACGAAAGGCGCGCACGGGGGAATTGACGCCGCCCGGAATGGTCTTCTGGGCACGGGAAAACAGGTCTTCGTTGCGGGTCATGTCTTGGGATCCGAAATCAGGAATCGAGGATCGGATTGTAGCGGCGCTTTGCGCCGCCGGAACCGCGGTCAGGCTTGCTCGGTGGCGAAGAGCCGCTGGTAGGCATCGGCGCGGGTCTTGATGTCCATGGCATCGAACAGGTCGCTGACCACGGCGAGGATGTCGGCGCCGGCATCGATCAACTGCGGCGCGTTGTCGAGCGTGATGCCGCCGATGGCGGCCACCGGCAGGCAGAAACGGCGCTTGGCTTCGCCCAGCAGCTCCAGCGGCGCGCGCACCGCGCCGGGCTTGGTGCGCGAGGGGAACATGCTGCCGAAGGCGATGTAGTCGGCACCGGCCTGTGCGGCTTCTTCGGCCATCCCCAGGTCGTTGTAACAGGAAACGCCGAGGATGCGCTTCGGGCCCAGCGCCTCGCGCGCTGCCAGCAAGGAACCACCGGGGGCATCGCCGCGCCCGAGATGGGCGCCGTCGGCCCCGATCTCGACGGCCAGCCAGACATCGTCATTGACGATCAGCCTGGCCCCGGCAGCGCGGCAGATGCGCAGCATCTCCGCCGCCTGGGCGCGCCGCAGCGGGCGCGGCGCGATCTTGTTACGGTACTGGACGAACTGCGCGCCGCCATCAAGCGCCGCCTTGACCAGCGCCGAAAGGCGCGGCAGCAAAAGGTCGTCCAGGGTGACGGCGCACAGCCCGCGAAGTTTCATGTCCACTTCCAGACCCCGGTACTCGGACTTGCATACTCCGGCATGTCAGGCGTCATCGGTTTCCTCATCCACGTCGCGGGACCAGAACAGTCGATCGGGAATGAATTGTCCCATGCCCGGCCGAAATCCGGCGAACAGCGTGCGCCAGGTGTATTCCTGCGCGCCCATCACCGCATCGGCCATACCGGCACCGCTGGCAAGGTGGGCGGCGATCGCGGAAGCCAGGGTGCAACCCGAGCCGTGGTAGCTGCCCGGCAGCCGGTCCCAGCGATCCGTGCGCACCACGCCATGGCTGCCGTACAAGGTGTTGATAACCTGCGGCGTGCCTTCGTGGGTGCCAGTGACCAGCACATACTCGCAGCCGGCCTCGATCAATCCGCGGGCGCAATCGACCAGTCCGGGTTCTCGGCGCGCACCGTCCTCGAACTCGCCGAGTTGCTGCGCCAGTCGTCTTGCCTCAAGGCTGTTGGGCGTCAGCAGGGTGGTCTGCGGCAGCAGCATGCCGATCATCGCCTCGATCATTTCCTCGTCGGCGAACTGGTCGCCGCGACCGGACGCCAGCACCGGATCGAGCACCACCGGTATGCCGGGGTAATCGGCGATCACCTCGGCGATCGCCGCGATGACTTCGACGCTGCCCAGCATCCCGAGCTTGAAGGCCGCCACCGGCATGTCTTCGAGCAGCGCCCGCGCCTGATCCGCGACCCACTCGGCATCGATCGGCAGGACGCCCTCGACACCGGCCGTGTCCTGCACGGTGATCGCGGTCACCACCGACAGCGGATGGCAGCCCAGGCTGGCCAGGGTCAGTACGTCGGCCTGCAAGCCGGCGCCGCCGGTGGGATCGGACGCGGCAAAACTCAGCACGATGGGCGGCAAGGGATTGGCGGATGCGGCAAGGCTCATGAAGGCGGACGGCGGCGTGGATCGATATTTCGCGATTCTATCCGAATGAATATGCCCTCCCGACCCCGAGGGGCGCCGGCTTGCCGACACGCCAAACCGAGCCCGGACGGAATGCGGGCTGCGCGAGGAGGGCTTTGAAATGCTTAAAATCTAAGTATGATTGCGACTGGCTGGGCATTGCAACCAAAGCAGCAACGAACGGAACGACCGGGGGAGACATGGGCCAGGCTGGCGCAAGCGGGAGTATCGCTGGTGAATCCAGGCGCAGGGCCATGGTCATCGCGTATGGAATGATCATCCGGCATGGAGTAACGTGAGCGAAACGCCAAAGCTTTCCGGGATCAAGGTGATGGTGATCGATGACTCGAACACCATCCGCAAGACCGCCGAAATCTTCCTGTTGCAGGCCGGCGCCCAAGTGGTCCTGGCGGAGGACGGCTTCGACGCGCTGGCCAAGATCAACGATCACCTGCCGAACGTGGTGTTCTGCGACATCCTTATGCCGCGCCTGGACGGCTACCAGACCTGCGCGCTGATCAAGAAGAACCCGAAATTCGCGTCGACGCCGGTGATCATGCTCTCGTCCAAGGACGGTCTCTTCGACCGAGCGCGCGGTCGCATGGTCGGCTCCGACGAATACCTGACCAAACCATTTACCAAGGACAGTCTCCTGAAAACCGTTGCCACCCATGCCGGCCTTGGCTAACGGGTGTTACTCCGATTCGTGAGGTAGCCACCATGCCCATCAAGAATATCCTGGTCGTCGACGATTCGCCGACCGAACGCCACATCCTGACCGAATTGCTGACCAAGGCGGGATACCAGGTGACGACGGCGGAAAGCGGCGACGAGGCGATCGCGAGGGTCAAGCAGCTGATGCCCGACCTGGTCCTGATGGACGTCGTGATGCCGGGCACCAATGGCTTTCAGGCCACCCGCGCCCTGTCGAAGGACGAGATCACCAAGAACATTCCGGTGATCATGTGCACCACCAAGAGCCAGGAAACCGACAAGCTGTGGGGCATGCGCCAGGGCGCCCACGATTACGTCACCAAGCCGGTCGACGGGCCGGCGCTGCTGGCGAAGATCGCCGCGCTGGGCTGATCCAGGCTTATGGCAAAGCGCATCAGTCTGCGTGAGTTTCAGCAGAACCTCTCGGAACGACTGGTCTCGGCAAGACGCGGCGAAGGCAGTCGTGCCCTGCTCGGCGTCGAATCCGGCAGCGACGAGCTTCCGGGCGGCAGCCACTGGCTGATCGACCTGGCCGATTCGGGCGAAGTGGCGCCGCTGCCGGAACTGACTCCGGCCCCGCTGACCAAACCCTGGTTCGTGGGCATCGCAAACATTCGCGGCGTGCTCTACAGCGTGGTCGATTTCGCCGCCTGGCGTGGCGGCGCGCCGACACCGATCAACGCGCAGTCGCGGCTGCTGCTGGTGGGCGCCCGGCACGGCATCAACACGGCACTTCTGGTACGCCGCGCGCTCGGCCTGCGCCCGCAATTGGAGTTGCATGCCGCGGACGACGGCGGGCTTCCTGCCGGAGCCGAGGATCACGGCGAGGCTGCGGCCTGGCTCGGCGGCCGCTTCACGGACGCACAGAATGTCATCTGGACCCAGCTGCGCATTCCCGCGCTGCTGGCCGATTCGAATTACCTCGATATCGCTCTTTGAGCGCTCAGTAAAGGACAGATCATGGCCTTCAAGCTCCTCTTCAAGTTGCCGCACTTCGACCGCCGCAACCGGGCGGCGCCGCCGGCCGCAGGAGGCGCCGCCGCCCCCTTCGTGGACCGGCGTGGCAAGGGCAGGCTCCCGCTGATCGGCAATCTGGACGTACAGACGCAGTTCCGCGTCCTCGGCAGCGTTTTCCTCATCAGCCTTCTGGTCACGATCGCGGCGATCTTCCTGCAGATGCAAGCCACGACGCGCGGCACCACCTTCCTCTCCGCGGCCGGCCACATAGCTCCCCTCACCGAGCAGATCCCCAAGGCAACACTCGCGGCGATGCAGGGCCAGAAAGACGGCTTCGCGGAACTGCGCGATGCCCGCGACACCTTCGGCAAGCTGCTCGAAAGCCTGCTCGAGGGCGGTGAAATCAAGGGCATCCGGGTCTCCGCCACCGTCGGCGACGCGCGTCCGGCACTCGACACCCTGCGCGAATCCTGGGTCAAGCAGAACGACATCGTCACCCAGTTGCTGGCGCAGGAAAACCGCCTGGTTGCGCTCAACCGCCTCGGCACGGAAGCCGTGCAGCGCGGCCCGGCGATGCTGGAGGCAGCCGACGCGGCCGGCGGAAAGTCGTCGCCACTGGTCACCCGCATCCTGCGCGCAGCGACGCAGCTGGCATTCGCGCCCGGTTTCGACGAAGCGCTCGGCGCGCAACTGGCCAAGGATCTCGCCGCCGCGCAGGAACTCGCTGCCGCCGACACGCCGCTGGCACAGGGCCTGAAGGCGATGCAACCCGGTATCGCCGCGCTCGCGGGTGATCTCAAGGCGCTCTCGCAGGCGCGCAAGGCCGGCACCGTCCTGGTCGCCGGTTTCCGCAACATGGCAGGAAGCGCCGCCGCGCTGCAGTCCGCCTATGAAAAGGACGTCGCCGAAACCGGCGTTTCGTCGATCGCGGCAACCCTCTTTGGCTCGCTGGCGCTGCTGATGCTGGTGCTGATGGTCAAGGCATTCAACGACGAAGGCGTTCGCCGCAGCGGTGAAGCCGAGCACCAGCGGCGCGTCGCCGAGGCGGAGAAGGATGCCACGCAAGGCGCCATCCTGCGCCTGATGAACGAGATGGGCGACCTCGCCGACGGCGACCTGACCGTGCGTGCCACGGTATCGGAGGACATCACCGGCGCCATCGCCGACTCGGTGAACTACACGATCGAGGAACTCGCGGTGCTGGTGCGGGGCATCAACGATGCCGCGGAACGCGTGACCAACGCTTCGAACGCGGCGCAAACCACGTCCAACGAACTGCTTGCCGCCACCAGGATCCAGTCCGAGGAAATCAAGGGCGCCAACGCCGCGGTTCTGGATATGGCCGAATCGATGAAGGCCGTGTCTGCCTCCGCGCTGGAATCGGCCCGCGTCGCGAATGCGTCGCTGGAAGCCGCGCAGAAAGGCGCCGCCGCCGTGTCGAACTCGATCTCCGGCATGAACGAGATCCGCACCCAGATCCAGGAGACGTCGAAGCGAATCAAGCGACTGGGCGAATCGTCGCAGGAGATCGGCGAAATCGTGGAACTGATTTCCGACATTACGGAACAGACCAACGTGCTGGCGCTCAACGCCGCCATCCAGGCCGCATCGGCCGGCGAGGCGGGACGCGGCTTCTCCGTGGTTGCCGAGGAAGTGCAACGACTTGCCGAACGTTCCGGCGAAGCCACCAAGCAGATCGCCGCGATCGTGAAGACGATTCAGACCGACACCCACGACGCCGTCGCCGCCATGGAATATTCGACGCAGGGCGTGGTCGAGGGAGCCAAACTGTCCGACGCCGCAGGTCAGGCGCTGAACGAAATCTCCTCGGTTTCGCAGGACCTCGCGCAACTGATTCAAACGATTTCGAGCGACACGCAGGCGCAGGCCGACATCGCGACCAAGGTCGCCGGCTCGATGCAGGACATCCTGCGCATCACGGCCCAAACCACGACCAGCACGCAGCAGACGGCGGTGTCGATTGGCGAACTGACCGAACTGGCCACCGAACTCAAGGGTTCGGTATCAGGCTTCAAGGTTTGAAAAGACCATCCATGACGCACGGCGCGCGACGGTTCCTTCAATGAGCATCGAACTCGACATCGGTCCGCTGTCCTGGGTCAAGGGCGAAATCGACCTTGCCCTCGAACGCGCGGGCGAAAGTCTCGCCGCCCATGCCGCCGACCCCGCCTGCGACGGCCTGGCCAAGGCACGCGCCAGCATGCACCAGGCGCATGGCGCGCTGGCCATCGTCGGCCTCGACGGCATCACCGAATTCGCCGATGCCATCAAGCAACTGCTGGCGGCGCTGGGCGATGCAACGGTACCGGATACCGGTGTCGCCGTCGCCGCCGCCCAGGCTGGATTCGCCGCGCTACGTGGCTACCTCGACGACCTGATGGCCGGGCATCCCGACCAGCCGCTGAAGCTTTTTTCCCCTTACCGCGCGATGGCCGAGGCGCGCGGCCAGATCGACCCCGGCGCGGCGGCACTGTTCTTTCCCGACCTGACCCAGCGTCCGCCCAAACGCGATAAGGACATACCGCCGCTTGCGGCCGACGCGCTGGCGGCTCGCCTCAAGGCGGCGCGCCTGGGTTTCGAGCGCGGCTTGCTGAAGTGGCTGAAGAACGATCCCAAGGGCATCGCCGAGATGAAGATATCGGTGGCCATGATCGAGGCGACGCGCGGCTCGATCGCCTCGCGCGCCTACTGGTGGGTCGCGATCGGCGTCCTCGACGCGCTGGCCGCCAACGGCCTGCCCGACGCAAACGGCGCCAAGCGCTTCGCCATGCGCCTCGGGGCGCATATCAAGAAACTCACCGAAGGCCAGCCCGATCCCGACTCGCGGGCCATGCGCGAAGCGCTGTATCAGGCCGCCTGCGCCACGGCCGGCGGCGAGCAACTCGCCATCGTGCGTGCTGCCTATCGTCTCGAAGGCATGGTACCGACGGCGACGCCATCGGAAACCGAGCGCCTGCTGCCCCATATCCGCCGCCTGCGCGAACTGCTGGCCGCCGCCAAGGATGACTGGAACCGCCTGTGCGCGGGAACCGCCGCCGCCCTGCCACCCTTCCACGAACATGCCGCGAAAATTGCCGAGGAGGGCGCCGCCACGGGACAGGCCGACTATCGCCGCCTGACCGCCGCGATCCTGGAAACCGCCGACCAGCTGCGCCGCGATCCGGCCCGCCACGACGAGGTCATGGCGCTGGAAATCGCCACGGCCATCCTGCTCGCCGAATCCGCGCTCGAAAACTTCCAATCGCTTGACGCCGAGTTCGCCCATTCGACCGATGCCGTCGTCAATCGACTGGCCGCCCTCGGACGCGGCGAAGAACTCGCCATGCTCGACCTGCCGCATCTCGACGCCATGGCGCGCCGGGCGCAGGAGCGGCTGCTGCTGGAATCCGTGGCGCGCGAGATCCGCAGCAACCTCGGCGCCATCGAAACCACGCTCGACGCCTACTTCCGCGATCCGACGCGCCAATCCACCCTGGCGGCGTTGCAGCAACCGATACGCCAGATCCAGGGCGCCTTGCTGGTGCTGGGCCAGGATCGCGCCAATGCCGTGCTGGCCGAATGCGCGGCGGCGGTGGAGCGCTTCGCGCAGCCCGGATTCGCGGCGCAACCGGGGGAGTTCGAGGAGGTCGCGAAAAAGCTCTCGGCACTTGGCTTCTTCGTCACCCAGTTGCAGGGCGGAGCGGCCGACATCGACGCCATACTCGCGCCAGCCGCGGTCGCCAAACCGGCCGAGGCCGAGCCGGAAGCGGCGCATTCCGCCATCGAAATGCTTGTCGCCATGGCGCCCGAGGCGGTGCCGACAACCCTGGCACAGGCCACCGCCGAAACGCTGCCCGAACTGTCGCTGGACACCTTGCCGGCGACCGAACCGGGACAATCCCCCGAGGCGGCGACAGACGCTACCGACGCGCTGCCCGAATTCGAAGTGGCACCGATCGAGGCGCCGCCGGAAATTCCGCCCCCCCCGGCGCAGCCTGTCATCGAGACGCCACCTCCTTCGGCGGAAGCGTCGCGACTCGTGGATGCCAGCGAGGAAGACCTCGACGCGGAACTGCTCGGCATCTTCCTGGAGGAAGCCAACGAAGTTCTGGCCACCATCGGCCAGCAACTCCCACTGCTGCACGCCAACCCGGGCAACCACGAGGCGCTGGTCACGATCCGGCGCAGCTACCATACGCTGAAGGGCAGCGGCCGCATGGTCGGACTGGCGGACCTGGGCGAAGCCGGCTGGGCCGTTGAAAAGACCCTCAACGCCTGGCTGCACGAGACCCGCCCGGCGACACCGCCCTTGCTGGAAATGCTTGACCTTGCCGCCGGCATATTCACGGACTGGGTCGAGCAGCTCGAATCCGGCGGCAGCCGGCGTTTCGACTACGCCGAACTGGAACACCGCTGCCAGCGCCTCGAAACCGTCGAAGAGGCTGCGGTCGCCGTAGCGCCGGCGCCGACTTTTGGGGCGCCCGCGGCGGAAGCTGCTGAGCCCGAAGTCGCGGAACCTGCGAGTGACGTGGCGGAAGTCGCGATGCCCGAGATCGGTGACGTCGAAGCCGTCGCGCCCGAACCCATCACGCCGGAATTCGCCGCAGCCAGGTTTGCGGAACCCGGCGGCAGCGAACCGCAAGCCGAAGAAGCCGCGCCCGACGCCGCTGAGCCCGAGCCGCTGGAACCCGAGGTGGCCGCATCCGAGTTTGTCGCAGCCATTGACGTTCCGTTGGAAGCCGTCACCGCCGAGCCGATCTCCGCCGAAGTGATGGCCTTTCCAACCCCGCCACCGATCCGTATCGGCGAGGTTGAAATTGCGCCGACTCTCTACAACCTGTATGTCGATGAATGCCGCGAGCACATTGCGACCTTGCAGGCCACGCTTGGTATCGAAACCATCCCCAGCAACGACACGATACGTGCCGCACATACCACGGCCAGCATTTCCGCCGCGACCGAAATCGTACCGGTATCCCTCCTGGCGCGTGCGCTGGAAGACGCCCTGGGCCGCCTGGCCCTGATCGGCGCCGTCCCGACCGAAGCCCAGCGCTTCGTTTTCGCGCGCTGCGTTGGCGCGCTCGAAGGCATGCTCGGCGCGATCGCCGAACGTCGCATGCCCGGCGAGGAAGCCGACCTCACGGCCGAACTCAATGCTATGACGCCGGCGATCGAACCCTCGGTCGAGGCAACCGCCGAGCCAGCGCTCGAAGTGCCTGGCGAATCCTTGGCCCAGGCAGCAGTCCCGGAAGTCACCGTGACGGCCGCGGATCGCCGCGCGACCCGGATCGAGGACGAGATCGACGAACAGATCCTGCCGTTGTTCCTCGAAGAGGCCGTCGACCTGATGCGCGACATCGGCGAAACCCTGCGTCATTGGCGCGCGGCGCCGACCAGTCCGGAGATCGCCCGTTCACTGCAGCGCGCGCTGCACACGCTGAAGGGAAGCGCGCGCATGGCCGGCGCCATGGGTTGCGGCGAACTGCTGCATTCCATGGAAGACCGCATCGACCAGGCCGTGCGCATGAACTCGGTGCAACCGGCAACCATCGACGGACTGGAAACCTCCTACGACCGCGCCGCGATGCTGATCGAGCATCTGCGCAATCCGGACGCGCCGGCACCGGATCGGGAAGAACCCGCGCCGGCCGTCGCCGACGTCGCGGTAACCGTCGAAACGTCTGGCGCGGAAACCCCGCAGGCCGAACCTCACGAAACCGCGGCGGCGGAAGCACCTGCCAGGCCCGCCGCTGGCCCGGCGCCGTACGTGCCCGCGCCGCAAGTGCATCTGCGCGTGCGGGCAGACCTGGTCGACCAGTTGGTGAACGAAGCCGGCGAGGTGGCCATCGCGCGCGGGCGCATCGAAGGCGAACTGCTGGCGCTGAAGACCTCGATGCTGGACCTCACGGAGAACATCATTCGCCTGCGCAAGCAATTGCGCGAGGTGGAAATCCAGGCCGAATCGCAAATGATGTCGCAGCAGGCGCTCGCCAGCGAACGCGCGCAGGACTTCGACCCGCTCGAATTCGACCGCTTCACCCGCTTCCAGGAAGTGACGCGGATGATGGCGGAGAGCGTCAACGACGTCGCCACCGTGCAGCAGAACCTGATGCGCAACCTGGATCAGGCCAATGCCGCCATCGCCGCCCAGGCCCGGCTCTCGCGCGAACTGTCGCAGCGCCTGATGGGCGTGCGCATGGTGCCTTTCGAAAGCCTCGCCGAACGCCTGCATCGCGTGGTGCGGCAGGCCGCCAAGGACACCGGCAAGCGCGCCAACCTCGACATCCGCCACGGCCAGACCGAGCTCGACCGCTCGGTGCTGGACAAGATGGCCGGTCCGCTGGAGCACATGCTGCGCAACAGCATCGCCCACGGCCTCGAAGATCCCTCCGCCCGCGCCGCCGCCGGCAAGGACACCATCGGCCAGATCACCCTTTCACTGGCGCAGGAAGGCAACGAAATCGTGATGTCGATCTCCGATGACGGCGCCGGCCTCAATTTCGAGCGGATCCGCCGCCGCGCCATCGAACGCGGCCTGCTCGCCGCAGACGACGAACCCGATGAAGCAACGCTGTCGCAGTTGATCCTGCATTCGGGATTCTCGACCGCCGAGGAAGTCACCGCGCTCGCCGGTCGCGGTGTCGGCATGGACGTGGTACGCAACGAAACCGCCAGCCTCGGCGGACGCATCGAAGTCAGTTCCACCACCGGCAAGGGCGCGACCTTCCGCGTCTACCTGCCGCTCACACTGGCGGTCACGCAGGCCGTACTGGTCACCTTCGGCAACCGGCACTACGCCATCCCGTCCTCGATGATCGAGCAGGCAACCGAGCAGCGCCCCGAGGCGGCGGCAAAGATCCGCGCCGCCGGTGGCACCGACTGGCTGGGCAATCGCTATCCCTACCATTACCTCGGCGAATTGCTCGGCTCCGCGCAAACGACGCCGCAACAGGAACGCCGGCACTGGATTCTGCTGGTCAGGGGCGGTACGGATCGCGTTGCGCTGGAAATCGACAGCCTTTCCGGTACGCGCGAAGTCGTGGTCAAGTCGGTCGGGCCGCAACTGGCGCGCGTCCCCGGCCTGGCCGGCGCCACGGTCTTGGGCAACGGCGAAGTCGCGCTGATCATCAACCCGATCGCGCTCGCGGCACGCAGCATGGAGCGCCGTGCCGTTTCGGGACCGGATCTCGCGCCCGGGGATGCTCCTCCCTTGGCCGCGCCGGCCACGGCGGCGGCGGCGCCCGCTGCGGCCAGCGCCGTCTCTGCCGCCGTGATGGTGGTCGACGATTCACTGACCGTACGCAAGATCAGTGGTCGCCTGCTGGCGCGCCACGGCTATAACGTGCTGACCGCCAAGGACGGCGTGGATGCGCTGGAACAACTGGCGACGGTGCTCCCCGACGTGATGCTGCTCGACATCGAGATGCCGCGCATGGACGGTTTCGACCTGGCGCGCAGCATCCGTGGCGACAGCCGCCTGAAACACATTCCGCTGATCATGATCACCTCGCGCACGGCGGACAAGCATCGCCAGATGGCGGCGGAGATCGGCGTCGACCATTACCTCGGCAAGCCCTACGACGAAGACGATCTCCTGGCATGCATCCGCGATTGCCTGGAAAAAGGGCGTTGAACGCCGTGCCACCCACGGGCCGACGCCAATCAACGGGGAACATTCCATGACCCAACAACCCGTCGCACGCCCGTTCAGGGTTCTCGGCATCCAGCAAATCGCCATCGGCGGCCCTTCCAAGGAACGCCTGAAGAAGCTCTGGATCGACATGTTCGGCCTCGCCGTGACCGGCAACTATGTCAGCGAACGCGAAAACGTCGATGAAGACATCACCGTCATGGGCAGCGGCCCCTTCAAGGTGGAAGTCGACCTGATGCAGCCGCTCGATCCGGCGAAAAAGCCGGCCGTGAACGAACCGCCCCTGAACCACGTCGGACTCTGGATCGACGACTTGCCCAAAGCCGTGGAATGGCTGACGGCACAAGGCGTGCGCTTCGCGCCGGGTGGCATCCGCAAGGGCGCCGCCGGCTTCGACATCACCTTCCTTCATCCGAAGGCCAACGAGCAGTTCCCGATCGCCGGCGAAGGCGTGCTGATCGAGCTGGTACAGGCGCCGCAGGACGTGATCGACGCCTACGCCCGCGTGGTTTGATTCGGCGGCCCGGGTCGCGAACTCAGGCCGAGAACACCCGGAAACAGTCGCGACCGGCGCTTTTCGCGGCATACATCGCCTGGTCGGCGCGGCGCATCAGTTCCGCCGGCGACAAATCGCCGCCGGAATAGGTCGCAACGCCGACGCTCACGCTGATCTCCAGCGGCATGCCGAGCACGCGCATCGGCTCGCGCACGCCGATGACGATCTTCTCCGCCATGCGTTCGGCATCAGCGGCGCCGCTCAGTCCGGACAGTACGACGGCGAACTCGTCACCGCCCAGCCTGGCCACGGTATCGACCGCGCGCACTGCGGCGCGCAGCCGCTGCGCGGCGACGCGCAGTACCTCGTCGCCGATGGCATGGCCGTAGGTGTCGTTGATCGCCTTGAAGCGATCCACATCCACCAGCAGCAGGGCGATCTGGCCTTGGCTGCGGCGCGCCAGCTGGATCGACTGCTCCAGCCGTGCGCCCAAAAGCAGCCGATTGGCCAGCCCGGTCAGGGTGTCGGTATGCGCCAGCGCCTGCAACTGGCGCTCGTTCTCGCGCAGGCGCGCGTTCAGCGCCTCCAGCTCGGCTGTGCGTTCGCCGACCCGCCGTTCGAGGCCCGCCTCGGAGCGCTTCAGTGCCGCGACCAGTTCCTGCTTGGCGGCCAGCGCCTCGCCCTGCGCAGCGTCCTTTTCACGCCGCAGGCCATTGATGCGATCGGCCAGGGCGAACGACAGCAACAGCATTTCCAGTGCCGATCCCATCTGCAAAGCGTAGAAGCTGAGGAAGGTCGTCGGCACCACATCCATGTTGCGCAGGCCGAACACGGCGGCCCCCAGCAGCAATACCGTCCACGCCAGCAGAAAGGTCCTCGCTCCGGGCTGCTCGGCGCGCCAGCCGCGCAAGCCGGCCAGCACCGCGACCACGGAAAAGCTCACTCCCGTCAGCGAGGTCAGGATCGCCGCCAGCCGATACGGAGCAACCAGGGGCACCAGCATGCAGACCGCGAACAAGCCGGCAAGGCCGACGATGGCGCCGTCCAGGCGCGGCTGGTTGCGTCGCGTGGCGAGAAAGCCGCGCACGAACAGGGCGCCGAACAGGCCCGCCGCGGCAAAGCCGACCGCGAACGCATGGTTTCCCCAAAGCGGCCACGCCGGCCAGAGAAACTGGTTGCCCAAGCCGTTCATGGATAACTGGCCTACCGCCATGCCGGTGGCGAACAGCACGTAGCTGAAATAGACCGACTCGCGCAGCGAAAACCACAGCAACAGGTTGTACAGCGCCAGCGCCAGCAGCATGCCGAAATAAACGGAAAGCACCGTGTACCCGATCATCGACTGCTGCCAGAATGCATCGGACCGCCATATCCGCAGCGGGATCGTCAGCGTGCCTTCGGAGACTATACGCAGCCACACCGTGCCGGTCCCGGACTCGGGCAAGCGCACGGGGAACACGAAGTTGCGATGCGGGATCGGCCGCGTCGCGAAAGGACGGCGGTCGCCGGCGCTCAGGCGTTCGCCGTCGGGGCCGTAAAACTCGACGCTGTCCAGCGTGGGAAACCCCACTTCGAGCAACCAGTCGCGGCGCGCCCCGCGATCCGCGGCAAGATCGACGCGCAGCCACCACGCCGACGAGGAGTAGCCGAAATTGACCGATTCGCCGTCATGTCGCGGCGATCGACGGAACTCGGCGCCGCGCCCTTGCGCATCGGCCAGCGACATGCTGCCGGCCGCGTCCTCATACACGCCAACTTCCGCCGCCAGGGCATGGGACACCGTATCCGACGTCAGCCGCAAGGCAGCGATCGCCGTGTCAACCTGGCAGACCAAGAAGAACAACACCGACAACAGGACGGGCAGGCGCGACACGGCAGGATCCGGCAGCAAAGATCGGCAAATTCTATCCGAGATGGATAGCCGCGACGGAGATGTCAGGGCCATGCACTGCCGCTGGCGGTAGAATTCGGCGCCATGGCAACCGAATGCGCGACGCTTCGCGGCTCGATTTGCGCGAACGACGACGCCGGCCTCAAGCAGAACACCTTTCTGGCCGTCATCCAGCTTTGCCGCCCCTGACCATGAAGGAGGAAATCCGATGCGCCGCACCCTGATCACCATGTTTTCCTGCCTGGCTGTCGCCACGCCCGTGCTGGCCGCCGAAGAAGCGGTACCCAACTTCGCCGAAGACACGCTCACCGGCGACTGGGGCGGAAATCGCAGCGCGGCGGCGAAGCGGGGCTTCGAGTTCGAGGGCCTGGCGCGAATCGATGCGCTGCGCAACCGGGGCGCCATCAGCAATGGCAGCCGGCACATCAGCCACCTCGACTTCAAGCTGAAGATGGATCTGGAGAAGGCCGCCGGCTGGAACGGCGGCAGCGCCCTGATCAACGTCCTCAGCGACGGCGGCTGGGGACCCAACGCACGCCACGTCGGCGCGCAGATGGGCGTGACCAACGTCGAAGTCGGCGCCCCGACCACCACGCGCCTGTTCCAGGCCTGGCTGCAGCAAAGCTTCCTCGATGACCGCCTGGCGGTGCTGGCCGGCCTCTACCCGATCGATTCCGAATTCTTCACCATGGATTCGGCAGGCGTCTTCATCGGCCCGCAATATGGCACGCCCGCCGACCTGGCGCAGACGCGCGGACCGTCGATCTTCAACAACTCGGCCTTCGGCCTGCGCGCGAAGTGGAACATCACCAAGTCCGTCTACGCCATGGGCGCGCTGCTCGACGGCATCCCCAACGATCCGGCACGACCCAAGCGCACGGCGATCCGCTTCGCCAAGAACGATGGAGGATTCGCCATCGGCGAGTTGGGCTGGCTGCCGGAAGCCGACAACGACAAGTTCAAGGGGCATGCCAAAGCCGCGCTCGGCCTGTGGGGCTACGGCACGAAGGTGAACGACCAGCGCGACCTCGATGCCGGTGGCAACCCGCTACAGCGCAGCCAGCAAGGCGGCTACATCCTCGGCGAGCGCAGCCTGGTGAACCTGGGTGGCGAACAGGAGCGTTTCATCACCGCATTTGCGCGCTACACCTGGACCGACGGCGATTCGACCCCGGTCACGAACAGCATTAACCTGGGCCTGCACGCCAAGGGTCCGGTCGCCTCGCGCCCGGACGACGTCCTCGGCTTCGCCTGGTCGCGCGCCGGCATGTCGCGGAAATGGCGCGACGCGCAGGCGGTGCCGGCGGACACCAAGTCGACCGAAGACGTGCTGGAAATCACCTGGCGCTTTGCCGTGACCCCCTGGCTCGCCATCCAACCCAACTACCAGCAGGTGCGCAACCCCGGCGGCGGCAGCACGCCGAAGGCCAGGTTGCTCGGCGCGCGCATCGACGTCACGCTGTAAGGCAGCCAAAAGTCGGCGCTGGCGGAACGGCACGGCGAGCGGCAACACTGCCCGATCGCTGCGCCTATTCGACAGTCGCCGCTCCGAGCGGAATCTGAACGCAGGCGGCAGTGCCGCCGCCCTCGCGCGGCCGGAGATCGACCGCCCAGCCGTTGGCCGTGGCGATCTGGCGCACGATGGCAAGGCCCAGCCCGCTGCCCCCGGTGCTGCTGCTACGCGAGGGTTCAAGGCGGTAGAAGGGCCGGAACACGGCTTCCCGTTCCTGTTCGGGAATACCGGGACCACGATCCAGAATGCAGATCTCGACCACACCGTCAGCGACTCGGTACTCGATGTCGATCGGCTGGCCGGCGCCATAGCGCACGGCGTTATCGACCAGGTTCGACACGATGCGCTTGAGCGCCAGTGGCCTCACGCACAAGCGGCAGTCGGCGCCCTTGCGGCCACGCAATTCAACTCCGGTGTGTGCATGCTCGGCGGCGACGCCGGCGAGAAGATCGCACAGGTCCAGCTCCACCGAGTCCTGTTCGGCGAAATCGCGGCTCACCTCGAGGCAGCGGGCGATCAGCTCGTTCATGTCATCCACATCGCTAAGAACACGCTCGAACAGTTCCGGGGCGGGATTCTCCGAGAGCATGCCCAGCGCGAGGCGGATGCGCGCCAGTGGCGTGCGCAGGTCGTGCGAGATACCCGCCAGCAGCGTGGTGCGGTTGGCCAGCAACTCCTCCACCTGTACGCCCATGCGATTGAATTCGCGGGCCAGGGCAGCGAGTTCGGTCGGGCCGGTTTCCGCCAGCGGCTCCGGCCGCCGGCCCTGGCCGATGCGCTGGGTCGCCACGGCCAGGCCTGCCAGCGGCGCGATCAGCCAGCGTGCCAGCCAGGCCGAGGTGACCAGCGTCACCAGCGCTCCGACCGAGAAGATCAGCAGCATGGCGAGCCATGGCTGAACATCGACACGACTGGCCGGGAAGCCGACGCGTACCTTTGAACCTGCAACCGGCAGGTCGGCCCAGTACCACTGCGTGCCATCCTCGCTGCGGCTGGTACGCAGTTCGACGGCTTCGCCGGTACGCGCACTCAGGAAGGTTTCCAGCAAGCGGAAATACGGCAGCATGCGGGCGAAGCTTTCCGCCTCGCCGGACGGATCCTGCACCCGGAGGCGATGCAGGCGACCGATGCGATCCTGCAACCCGGGACGCTCGGCGACCGGCGCGGTCTGCCAGGCTTGGGCCGTATCTATCATCAGCGCGGCCAAATCGCGGGTGGCGTGACGACCCAGCGGCATCAGGGCGAAATAGGTGGCAACGGCGATGGTGAATAGCTGGAAAACAAAAGAAACCAGCACGATGACAAGTGCGGTGCGGCCGAACAGGGTACGCGGCATCATCACTTTCGGCCCGCCCCGCCCGGCGAGAAAAGATAGCCTTCGCCCCACACAGTGCGCAGATACACCGGATGGGAGGGATCCGGCTCGATCTTGCGACGCAGGCGGGTGACGCGCACATCGACCATGCGGTCGAAGGGTGCGCGCTCGTAGCCTTTGAGCAACTCGACCAGCGCGTCGCGGCCGAGCACGCGGTCGGGGTGGTCGAGCAGCACCTTGAGCAGGGCGAACTCGGCGCCCGACAGATCGACTTCCTCGCCATTGCGCGTCAGGCTGTGCGCGTCGAGATCGACCTCGAACGGGCCAAAGCGACGGATGCGTCCGCATTCGGCGGCAGGTTGGCGACGGCGCAACACCGCCGTGACGCGCGCCAGCAGTTCACGATGGCTGAAAGGTTTCGGCAGGTAATCGTCGGCGCCGACTTCAAGGCCGACGATGCGGTCGACTTCCTCGCCACGCGCGGAGAGCATGATGATCGGCGGACCGTTGCCGCCCAGCCCGCGTGCGAGGCTCAGACCATCCTCGCCGGGAAGCATGACGTCAAGCAGGATGAGATCGACCTGATGGGCGACGAGATGCCGTTTCATGGATAGCCCGTCGCCTACCCCGCTCACGTCGTAGCCGTTGTCGGACAGATAACGCACCAGCAACTCGCGCATGCCTTCGTCGTCGTCCACCACCAGTATCTGTCGGCGACGTTCCGCCATGGCCTCGACTTCCCTTCCTGTAACAACTTGTAATATTTGCGGCTCCCCTGCAACAGCCGGGAAACCGCTGCTCCCTAACCTTCCTGTGCAGAAAAACATAACACAACAAGGGGAAGATCATGATCGAACGTACGGCGGCAGTTGCCGCATTGTTGGTGCTGACGGGACTGCCGGCAGCGGCCGAGCAGGTTGGTGCGCGCGCCAAGGGCGGCTTTGCCGAATCGTTCTTCATGGAGACGGTACCGCGGGCTGAGGCCAAGGCGACGGCCGAAAAGCTTGCCAGGGCAGTCATTGCCGCGCGCATGATCATTTTCGCCTATGCCGGAAAGTTCGTCGATCCGGCCCTGGGCGACAAGGGTTTCTCCGGCGAGGTCTTCGAAAGCCAATGGCGTTCGGCCGTCGAGCCCGACCTGATCGAAGCAACGCCCGGCCAGAAGAAGATCTTCGAAAAGCTGTTCTGGGCCGGGCGCCAGGTAATCGACAACAACCAGGAGCGCCTCAACACCAAGGGGGTGGGCTGGAAGAACTTCCTGCCGGCCAAGTGGGAGCGCGAGATGGGCCAGGTGTTCACCGCCCGCACCGGCATCGTCATCAAGCAGCCGGGGCGCGCCTACCGCAGCCCGATGAATGCCCCTGACGACACCGAGCGCAGTGCGCTGGGGCATTACATCAGCGCCGGCCATGGCGAAAACCGGCCGCTGACCAGCTACGCCAAATGGGGCAAGCAGGACGTATATCGCCACATGGAGCCCATCCGCCTGATCCCGCCCTGCCTCGGTTGCCACGGCAAGCCCAGGGGTGAGCCCGACATGCTCGGTTTCGAGAAGGACGGGCTGGAGAGCGGTGACATCATCGGCGTGATGAGCGTGACGATCGGCCTAAGCGACTGATCGATCCATTCAGGGGGACGCGGCCCGAAACAAGTCGCGGCAGCCCGGCTGCGCAGCATTTTCAATAAGGAGACCACCATGTCCATGAAATCGAAGTTTGTCGCCACTCTTTCTGCTGTCGCCTTGCTCGGTGCCGCAGCCGCCTTTCCGGCGGCCGCGGACGAAGCCAAGGCGCCAGCCAACGGCCACAAGTACCCCAGCATCGAGAAGACCTCGGCAGACGCACCGCGCCAGTACAAGATGACCCCGGAGTTCCAGGCCCAGGTGAAGAAGTTGCCGCCGGAGTTCATACAGCAGTTCAGGAAGATGACGGCCAAGCATACCCGCTATAGCGAAGACGCCACCGCGCGCCAGGTGATGATGGAACTGCTCTCCGATGTCCAGTGCGTGACCGCCGGATTGATGGTCGAGAACGGCGAGATGGCTGCCGACTGCGCGGTTCGCGCCTCCCGCCATCGCTGGCCGAAAGGACACCTGCTGGCCTATGTGAAGCTTGAGCAGATCAACGCCGACTCGCTCGCCGCGCTGCCGAAGATCAACGGGGCGGTCGAGGGCGGTCTGGAGCGTGTGGCCGAAATGGCCCTAAACAAGAATTTCCCGGGCGCCGGCGCCGAAATGGGCAAGGTGCTGGAGGGTTGCTCGAACTGCCACAACCTGTTCCGCTTTGGCAAAGGCGACTCGCCCCACATCATCGATTGACGTCTGCGACGGGAATCCGGCCGCGACGATGATCGCCGGCCTCCCTTCTTTTCGCGAAAACCCGTGACGCAGACAAGTGTCTGCACCGAGACATACAGATCAAGGAGGATCAAATGCTTGCCACCAGGAAGATTCGAACTGTCGCCGCGCTTGTGCTCGGCATCACCGCTCCCTATGCCGCCGCCACCAACGGCGACCAGATGCTTGGTCTGACCGCCATCCAGAACGGCATGGCAGGCGCCGTGGTCGCCGCGCCCCAGGATGCAGCAACCGTGCTCGTCAATCCGGCGGGCATGGCGGAACTCAATATCAAGGACGTGCGTTTCGACCTCGGCGTGGGATTCCTGAATCCGCCACGGCGCGTCAACGGCTTCGACAGCAATTCGAATATCTACATGATGCCGGCAGGCGCAGTGAATTTTCGCGTCAACGACCGCCTGACGCTCGGCATGGGGCTGGGCGGCATGGCCGGCATGGGAGTCGACTTCGCCGACACGGCCGCCGCCGCCGGCAATCAGTTCGTCGTCACCACCAAGCAGCTGTTCAAGGTCGCGCCGGGTTTCGCCTTCCGCGTGAGTGACCAGCTGGCATTGGGAGCGACGATAAACCTGAATTATCAGAGCCTGGCCCTGTCGAACCCGGCCTATACGCTGCCGCAGAACCAGGTCTTTGGCTGGGGCATGACGGCAGGCATGGTTTGGAAGCTGACCGACAAGCTGCAACTCGGCGCCGCCTGGACCAGCAAGCAGCACATGGATGAGTTCAAATGGAATACCGCCGCCGGGCAGGTATCGATGCGCATGGATGGTCCGCAGACGGCGGCTCTGGGTCTGGCCTGGCGCCCCGCGAAGGACTGGCTGATCGAGGGCGATATCAAGAAGATCTCGTTCGGTGACGTGCTGAATTCGGTGACGGTCACCCGGCCAGCGGCCAGTCCGGTTCCGGCGACGCTCAACTTCGGCTGGAGCGACCAGACTGTCTATGCGATCGGCATTCAGAAGGACATCGGCGAGCGGATGCAGGTACGCGCCGGCTTCAACTATGGCAAGTCACCTATCGGCGCGGAGGACGTCAACAACAACCTCGGTTCCCTCGCTGTGGTGGAAAAACATCTCACCCTCGGCCTGACGCGGAAATTCAGCGACAAGGTCAGCGGCTCGGTCTCCTACGTTCATGCTTTCAAGAACAGCCTTACCTCCAATACGGGCGCGGCGAATACCATAGAGCTCAAGCAGAACATCCTCAATTTCCAGGTCAGCTACCAGTTCTGAGAATGCAGAAGATGATCATGCGAACCCAAGGTCTGACCCTGTTCGTCGCCGCCCTCGCCAGCCTTGCCGCTGTGCCGCTGGTCTATCCGGTGACAACTTACGCCGCCGACGCGGCGGCGATCCAGCCCAGGGACGGCTGGTACGCCAAGGCGCTGGTCGACTACGACTTCGTCAGGCAGCAAGTCAGCATCCCGCCGAAGAAGGGCGTGGTGATCATCGACTCGCGCCCCGCCGCGCGCCAGTACGATCCCGGCCACATTCCCGGCGCGATCAACATCCCCGACAGCCAGTTCGACAAGCTGGCCGACAAGCTGCCCGCCGACAAGGCGACGCTGC